>JANXTZ010000034.1 GCA_025352125.1 Deinococcales bacterium
GATAGATGCCCGAACGGGCTTGGAGGAGTTGTTCGACCGTTGCCTGTTTTTCAGTGTCGCTCAGACCACCAATGTCGTCAATATTCAATTCGGACATGGTTTTCTCGAGTTTCACGGTCCCTTGGTCGTGATAGATGCCCATCAGGATGCTCAGAATGCTTTTGCGGATGGAATGAAGGTTCGTGGGGGTGGTGACATCACCATATTCGTGGACGATTTGCCCTTTGTGAATGATCAGGTAGGCGGATGTTCCCATGGTTCTGGCAAGGTCATCCGCGAATTGAAGTCCTGTTCTGGACCAGCCCAATGCTTCCGGGTTGGTTTGTTTCCAAATGGCGTTGGGGTATTCGGGTTTGGTTTCGGTGGCGGAGATCAGAACGCCCAGGGCAACCAGGGACAAGATCGCGGTGATGGTTTTTTGGATGCTCATGGTTGGTGTCATACCATGATTTATGATTGCAAAAATCTATTTTTACGCAACAGTCGTCTCGAGAACATACATCACCTGCCCATGTCTCTCGAGCCACCGCTGCCTGTGACAAGGGCTGAACCTTAAATCGTGCGGCTTGGCAAATCGGGGATGACTTCCAAGCCGTACACGTCGCGGTAGGCATTGCGCTCAAGGGTTAAGCCGCAACTGCCGCACATGGTTTGATTCTGCCTTGGGAGTGTCCGATTCGCCAATGTCCACCCGCTCGAGATCAAATTCTGTTGGGCAGGTGATTTAAAATCCCAGAATTTAGCCATCCCGCTCCTCGCGTGCCGATTCGGTTTCCAAAAGATTGCTGACGCGAACTCTGAGTGGAGTCGATCTGAACGATGCGGCGTTCATGTAAAATGTTTTACATGAACGAGACTGTGGGGCAGCTCACACGACGGCTCGTCGGGCTTGCCGTCCGACGCCCTGGACTGGCGGTTGCTTTGTGGGGCGAGGCTGGAATCGGCAAGACCCACATCACACTGGCATTGCTGGGCGAGACGCCGATCAACTTCGTAAGCGTTCGCTCTACCCAACCCATGGACGGGGTGGTCGGTGTCATACCGAAACCAAAGCGAGCGTCAATCTGGCTCGAGCGTGCCGCAAAACGTGTACACCAGGGTGATGCGCTCGAGGCTGGGGAGTTGGTTCAAACGCTTGCCGGATTGTTGAGCGCGAACGCACCGCTGATCTTACACGTCGAGGATTTACACGAGGCGGGACCGGAGCAGATGGAGGTTTGGACCCAACTTGCCCTCGCGGTCACTCGAACGCGCGGGGTTGGCTTGATCGCCACCAGTCGAGTCCCGCCACCGAACGGCTTCGAGGCGTTCAAGCTCGAGCCGTTGGACAGGTTTGCCTCTGACGCCGCACTCGAGGTTGAGGCGGGCGGTGCCCTGCCCGCCGAGGCATGTGCTTGGATTTTCGAGCACGCCCGTGGGAATCCACTGTTCACGCTCGAGTTCTTTCGTTTTCTGTCCCGTCACGGTTTTGTCTGGAATGACTCTCGGCGCTGGCGCTGGCGCGTGCCGGATCGCTCGGTCATTCCAATCACGGTCGAGGCGACCATCGAACGGGTCATCGCCGAGGCGGGCAACAGCGTCGAAACCCGAATGGCACTCAAAGCGCGGGCGTACCTCGAGAGCCTCGCCCCAAATCTGAAACTCGAGGCTGAAATCTGGGCACACATTGCCAGCCTCGAGGCGGGGCAGTTGGAACGTGCGGAACGAAACTTGTGGGCGCGGGGCGTGTTGAACGAATCCGGCTTTGTTCATCCATTGTTTCGGGAGGTTTCGGTCAATGGATTGAGCATCATTGAGCGCGAATCGTTCGCCAATCGAGCACTTGAGGTCTTGCCGCTCAACATCGCGGGCGGTTTCATCCTCGATGCGCAACTCGGACCTGCAAAGTCGCTCGAATGGCTGACGCGGGTTGCCGAAGCCTCAAATACGCCAGGGCGCTGGTTGGCGGCGGCGGTCGAGTTCGCCGGCGGCAACGAACGCACTCGGCTGGCGCTCGAAGCAGCCCGTGAACTGACGTCCAGCGATCTGCGCCAAGCCCAGAAATTCTACCGACTGGCACTCAAAGGCAGCAGCGATCCGGCAATCACGCTCGAGTTCGTGACGTTTCTGGCACCACACCAGCCCGATGAGGCCAGAGCCTTGTTCGAGGCGTTGCCCGAACAGGTTCGGACGTCGGACGAGGGCTTGGTGGCGCGTTTTCAAATGATGGTGGTGATCGGTGACGTGCGCGGCATCATCGATTGCTGGAAGCAAGAGTTCGGCTCGAGCAGCGACCTCAGTCCAGATGCGGTCGTTCACGTGATTCAGTCGCTCAAAACTTTGGACCACTGCGATGATGCGATTCGGCTCGCCGATTTGGTGTTGCTCCGCTCAGACCTCAGTCCGTGGCAGCGGGCGCGGATCATGAACCGCAAGACCAACGCCTACAATCAATCCAATCGCTACAGACAAGCACTCGAGTTGACCGATTCTGTGCTCGAGTTGCTGGCTGCTCACGGACTGCCGGGGCGTGACGTGATCCTCAGCGACCATGCGATGTACCAGATGCACCTGGGCGATTACCGGTCTGCCCAAACCGATCTCGAGGAATCGGTGCGCCTGTCACAGGCGATTGGGCGCACGCCGAACGAAATGATGAATCGCGGTTTTCTGGGCGAGCTGCACGGCGAGTTTGGCGACCATGCGCTCGCCGAGGAGTTCCTGCTCGACGCGTTCGAGTACCAGGTTCACCATCCCGTCAGCGATTATTTGTGCGACACCGTGAACGCCCTGACCGAATTGTATCTGGCGTGGCGGGATCGTCCCTCGAGCGGCTTGCTGGCACAAAAATACGCTCGGCTCTCGCTCGAGTATGCCGCCGTCATGGGGGTTCCCACTTACCTGGCGGCTGCGTGCGCCTACGCGGGATTCGTCGAACTCGAATACGGCAGCCCGAGTCGGGCGCTCGAATTGGCGCTCGAGGCGCGGGCGGTTCAGGTCACGGAACAACAATTTTTCGGGCGCTGGTTTCCGACCTGGCTCGAGGGCAAAGCCCAGATCAAACTCGGTGATCGCACTCGGGCGCTCGGCTTGCTCGAGAGAACCGTCGCGGGATTCGGGCAGATCGGACGCGTGGTGCAGATGAACTTGGCTGGGTTTGATCTGGACCGCTTGCGAAACGACAGCCAATCGGCTCGAGGTCGGCTGGAATGGTTTCAAGAGCGCGGTATGCGCAGTGCCCGCCTGTACGGTTTGCGATTGTTTCCCGAACTTGCCAGCGCTGAAACCGCAATCGAAACCCGAGCCGGCAGCCAACTTCAGGTGCTTGGCAACATGCAAATGCTGACCGCCGGAACACCAGAGGCGGTGCGCGGCGGCAAACGCAAGGAACTCATGGCGCTCCTGCTCGAGGCTCGCATTGGGGGTCGCAACGAAGTCCCCAGGCTCGATCTGTTCGACAGGCTTTACCCCAACTCGAGCGAATCTCAGGCAAGCACGGCGCTCGCCAGCCTGGTCTTTCACCTGCGCGAATCGCTGGGTGCCAACACGATCCTCTCCTCCGAGGACGGCTACGCGCTGGGTCGAATCAGCTCTGATGCAGAGGTCTTTCTCGAAACTGGCGACACCCGACTCTGGCGCGGTCCTTACCTGGAGGGTTTTGAACTTGGCGGCGATGAAACCGTGCGCGAGGCACTGCACCTCGCGCTGCGCCAACGCGCCGAAACCTTGCTTGAAACCGATCCTGTTGAGACCGCTCGGCTTGGACGGCTGTTGTCCAGTGCTGACCCCTATGACCTCGAGAGCCTGCGCCTGACCCTGCGGGCTTTGCGGGGCAGTGACAATCACAAGAGCCTGAAAAGCACCTATGCTCGCGCTCGGAGCGTCCTGTTCGAGATCGGCGAAGCCTTGCCAGAACGCTGGACCGAGTTCCTAGAGGGGTAAAACGGCAAAACCAACTGATTCTGTGCTTCTGATCGAATCGCCCCGCCCTTAACTTGAGGTCGAGAGGGGGTTCGAGAAACATGTCAGGCATTGAGACCGATGGGGAGGACCCAAGTCCAGTTCGCTTCCGCCTGTGCGTGCGTTGCTTTCGCGCCGTGCCGACCAGCACGAACGAACGCTACTGCATCAACGATGGGAGCCAGATGCTCGAGCAGTGTCCAATGTGCAAGACGCCGATTTCCAGCCCGTACGCACGGTATTGCGCCGTTTGCGGTTTCGAGTTCGTTCTCGCCGATTCGTGGCGAGGACAAATCGAAATGAGGACACCGCTTTAAATTCGCCATCCACCGTTCAAATTTGATCCAAAACCCACACTGGAGGAACATGAGATGAAACGATTTGAATTGATCTTGATGCTGGTGGCGCTCGTTGCCTGCGGCGGCGCACCCAACCCTGGACCGGGCGGCAGTGCCACCCAAATGACTGCCGCGACCGGTGGCGTGCTCGAGGCTGGAGGGGCGAAATTGACGATTCCGCCGGGGGCGCTCAGTCAGGACGCCACCGTCACCTTGATCTCCAAGGGCAAGCCCAGCGAACCCGCCGAGAACCCGCTGCGACCCGCCGGAACGACGGTGGCGCTCGACCTCGGCGGAGCGGAATTGAAGATGCCAGCCAGCCTCGAGCTGTCGGTGGACGTGACGGGCGAGGGCAGCCTGGTGGTGCTCGAGACGCGCCCCGAGGGCAGCTCCAGCACTGAGGACCCCCTCATGTTGGTTCACGCTGCCATGCCAATTGGGGCGACTCCCGCGAACCTTTCCCATTCCACTCGGTCTGTTCTAAGTCGGGTAACCTATGCGGTGCTGCGGGCGGGCGAGTATGCAGCGAACATCATCACCAAGCCTCCCACCAGCGACGGAACCGTGGGATCATCCTTGCAAGTGCCGTTTTACTGGCAGGCGCTCTATCCCTGGTGCGATCCGACTGCGCTGGCAATGGCGCTGAACTTTTACAAACCCCACGCGGCGATCTCGGGCAACACCAAGTTTCCAGGTGGCTTCGTCAGCAATTACGGGCTGGCCAGCCTGATACGCCAGAAGTCCACCGAGGGTTCGTGGCCCTGGGAGATCATCAAGGGCATGGGCTTGCCCAAGAATTCGTACTCGTTGCTGAAGTGGGACGCCGAACTCGTCCCCTCGGACAAGTCCGAGGAACGTTATGCGGGAGCTTTTGATGCCTTCAAGTCTTACGTCTCAACGATCACCGCCAGTAATGCCTTTCGAGGAAATACTCCTGTCTTTACCACGTCCGACCGCCAACACCACGCCTTCGTTCTGACCGGCTTGACAGATGCAGCCAACGATGGCGTGTTCGTCAACAACGCCAACGACCGCTGGCGCGGCAGCCATCCATCACTGACTTGGAAAGAATTCCACGAGGCCAACTGTCCGCTCAAAGACCCCAACGACCCGAGCAAGGGCTGCGTTGACAAAGCCATCAGTAAGAACTCTGACCTGGTCACCTTCGTGTCCTACAGTGATCCCAAGCCCGAAGCCGAACGGCGCGGCTCGATTGAACTGCTTCCCGGCGGTTATTTCGACAAGGGGACGATACTCGAGGCGATGAACGACACCATCATCTTCCGCAACTCCAGCGATCACATCATTTCCAGGTGGATGTGGGACGGTCAATTCTCCAACGGCTACTTCTTCAGTGATGCGGCCAAACTGGACAACCGTTTCCCCTCTGGCGGCAACCTGCCGAGTGACAACGAGTTTCTGAAGTCCATCTACCGCTCGAGCAAACTCGAGACCGTTTTCAACCTCGTCAACATCACCAACCTCACGCTCGATTACGAACTCGAGGCTCGGCTGTTCGTCGGTGGGACGTCACGTTCCCAAAAATTCCTCAATCCCAAAATCGGCGCCCAGAGCTTCCAACGCATTGACCTCGACTGGGGCAACCTCGCCGATCTGGTTGGAACGGTCGGTGCGCCCACCACGGCTCGACTCGAGTTCAACCTACGCCAGGGCGGGGTGCTTCAGGATGTCAAGCATGTCTCGTTTCGGCTGGTTCCCGACCCAACCGAAAAGCCCAGCGCACGAATCGTGACCCCAGTCACGGGCACGACACTGTTGAAGGGGTCCGCGTTCAACTTTAAAGGCGAGGCTTTCGACCCTCACGCGCTGCCCGACGGACACCTGACCGGCGATCAACTGACCTGGATCATGAATGGTGCCAAGGTCGGTGAGGGAACCCAAATCAGCCTCAACTTCACCACACCCGGCACGCGCACCCTCTCGTTCATGGCCCGCAATGACTACGGGGCACAGACCACCGCCACGGTCAGTGTCAACGTGATCGACCCGACCCGTATTCCCGGTGAGATTGTGATCGTCTCGCCAACGAACAACCAGCAGTTCAACCACGAACAGTTCGTACCCGTCGTGGTGCCGCTGGTCGGCTACGCAAGCTACTCCGATGGCAGCCCCGTGCCAGACAACCGTCTGGTCTGGACGCTCGACGGTACCCCCGGCGAGATCGGGCGCGGCTCGAGCCTGAGCGTCGATCTGAGGAGCGGTCTGACTGGGAGCGGCTACACCCTACGCATGAGCGTCCTGAGCGCCGACGGTCAAAGCATCGGCAGCAAGACGGTGAGCGTCAAGATTGTCTGCAACGCCTGCGTCAACTAAACCCTTCAAACCATAATTTTTAAGGAGTCAACCATGAAACCGCAAACCATCCTGCTCATCTGCTCGACGCTGGTCCTGACCCTCAGTGGCTGTCCAAGCTCGAGTGGCGGCGGCTCAGACCTCAGCGTGAGTCTCTCGAGTCCCTCTGGTACAGCGTACACAAATGGCAGCCTGACCGTCCAGGCGAACGTCACCGGTGGCACGCCCGAGAGCCTCGAACTGCTGCGCAACGGCACCTCGCTCGCCATCCTCACCGCCCCCTATGCTTATGCCTGGGACACGAGTGCCCTAAGTGAGGGCGGTTACAGCCTGGGCGTGCGGGCGACCAAGGGCGGCAAGACCATTCAGGGCGAAGCCCGCACCGTCTTCGTGGACCGCACCGCGCCGACCGTCAACCTGAGCAGTGCCGTCACCACCTTGACTTCGGCGGGCAACCTCGAGCTGAACGCCGACGCGAGCGACACCCGAGGCATCGCCCGGGTCGAGTTTTTTGATGGAACTCAAAAGGTGGGCGAGTCCAGCTCGAGTCCATTCGGGCTGAGCCTTCCCCTGTCGTCCACCGACAACCGCGAGCACACTTTCAGCGCCAAAGCCACCGACCGCGCCGGCAACAGCGCCACCAGCACCGCGCTCAAGGTCAACGTGCTGATCCCCAAGCGTGTCAGCGAAAACCTGATCGTGAACGGCGATGCCGAAGCCGGACCAGCCAGCAGCGGCGGAGAGTACCTGAATGACATTCCTGGCTGGCCCGCCCCCTTTTCCACAGTCCTGCGCTTCACGGTGTCAAAATACGGCACGAGCAACATCAGCCTGACCGACGCCCCGCCGAACGGGGGCAAACAGTTCTTCGTGGGGGGAGCGGACATCAGCAACTCGATCACGCATGTTCCGGACAGCAGCATCACCAGCGCCCGTCAAGCCATCACCCTGAGCGCCGACTGGAATGCCGCCGTGGATGCGGGAGGCGTGACCTTCGACCTGAGCGGGTATTTCGGCAGTCTGGGTTCCCTCAACGACACCGGATTGCTCTCTGCCTTCTTCCTGGACTCGGGCGGCAAGGCACTGAAAACCGTAGAACTCAAGGGGGTGACTGCCCAGGATCGGGGTGACAAGACTGGGTTCGTGCGCCGCGCAGACGCCGGTGAGGTTCCCAAACAAACCCGAAGCGTCTTTATTGCACTCAGGCTGCTGCGTTCAACGGTTTCACCACAGTACAACTTTGGTCTTGCGGACAACCTCGCGCTGGTCTTGACCGCCTATTGAACTGCGCGTTGCGGCTTCGATCTCGAGTTGCGCCGCGAGAACCCAAGGAGTGTGCGTGCTCGTGCTTCTCGAGGGAATACTCAGGTCTTTGGCTTTAGGGGAGAGTGGTTGTGACAAAAATCAACCGCGTTGCAATGTTGCTGGCGGCGCTTCGCGCAGGGCTGATCAGTTGCCTGTCAGGTCCGAATTCAAGCGCGGTTAAAGATTTGAGTGGCACCGTCAGCTTGGGGGCTGGGTTGAGCGGTCTGCCGATCCAGGTGGGAACCGCTGGCGGGGTCAACCGCTTGCCTGAACGGGCGACGTTCGTACCTGGCGAGGTGCTGGTCAAGTTCACTTCTGGCGTTTGCAGACAATCGGCGCTCGAGCATCTGGGCTTGAGCATCTGGGCTTGAACATCTGGGCTTGAACATCTGGGCTTGAGCGGTGCGACGCCGACCCAGGTGCAAGCGCTCGGTGTGCCTGGCGCAGGCGTGTACCGAGCCAATTTCACCTGGGCGCTGCTGAAAACGCGACCCTCGAGCTGGTCCAGCAGTTGCAGGTCCGCTCGGATATCCAATGGGCACAGCCGAACTTCATTCAGTACCCGAGCATTGTGCTGAACGACCCCCAGTACGCGCAGCAATGGCATTATAAGAGCATCAACTTGCCGAATGCTTGGAACATTGAAATCGGCACGACCGCCATAACCCGTCTCGAACAGGTTGCCGAAAACGGCATCACCAATTTTAAATTGGGTCACGTTTTTACCCACCGCTTGGACTGTCCCTGCAATGTCGAAACCAAGAATCGGATATTTGGGTTTGAACAGTCCAGAATTGAGCCGAGCCAGAAACGGGTCAGCCCGTAAAAGTCGCCAATCTGGCGCATTAAGCGATGTCGCCTTTACTTTGACCAGAACTTGATTGTCTCGAGGCACGGGTGTTGCCATTTCCTGCAATTGCAGCACATCCGGTGAACCGTATTTTTCGTAGACGATTGCTTTCATTGTAAACTTCGTATTTTGGGTATCTCGAGATTTAGACGGTGGCGAACAGGTTTCTTGGACGGCTCGAGCGCCTCAAGACCCATTCAACAACCAAAAGGTTAATCACCCAACCCGCACCCATCAAGAGCGATCTGTTCATGGCACTCGGCGTACCAAAGAATGCCATCCAGAGCAAGGTGACCAGCGCTTGCGTGCCTGCGCCCTGAGCAATGGCATAACCGCGCATCATCCAAGCGCCGTGTTGAACCACATCGCGGCGCAAGATTGCCAGTGTGCCAAGCACCAGTGACACGATCATGGCACTGCCAAACACAAGCCGCAAGGCATACAGAAGTGTGTTTTGCAAGAATTGGGTGAACGGATAAAACTGCGCCATCCACAAACCAGTGACCGCCGTCACCAAGCCACAAACCACCAAGACCCGTCCAGCCAAGCGATGCCAACCGAGTCTCGAGCGGCGAAATTCTGGGGCAAATTGAAAAGCGCCCAGAATGCTGAACGTGGTCGCCGCAATAATGTGCAGCACCACAGGCAATGGCACGGCGACAAACCGTGCATTTTCCGGTGTGATGGCAGCGCCGCCAATCAACCCAATCAGGCGCACGATGCCTCCAAGAAATGGAATGGCGCTGAGGGCAATCAGCGCGACAGGGATAAACCTCGAGTTACTTTTTTCAGTCTTCGTCATGTATCCTCACTTTTAAAACGCAGGTATTACAGCCGCAACAAACGGGTTTTTAACCGTTGGGGTCTTGCTGCCCAAATACTGCCACAGGCTGCCAATTTCCTTGACGTACTAAAGTGCGGTCTGAATGGCTTGATTCAAAAGCATTCTCGCACCATCAAGGTCATCTCGAGCCAGCAGCATCTGCGCCTCCAGAAGTTCTGCCGCCAGCACAACAGCGCATTCCAATTGAACCGCCAGTTTGCCCGCTTGCCGCAAATGCAGTTCGGCAGTCTCGAGGTCGTTCCAGGCGTAAAAAATTCGAGCCAGCCCAAGCTGAATCTCGCAACCGACCAAATGGTTCGGGTCGCCAATCATGGTCAAGCCCTGCTGGTAGGTTTGCAGCGCCAAATGAAGTTGATTCTCAGATTCTTGAATACCGCCCAGCGCCACCGAAGCCGCCACGGAGAACATCAGGTTCTCAGAGGATACTCCCGTGGAGATAACCTCGGTAAACGCTTGACTGGCGGCGAAAAAATCACCTTGCGAGCGGTATGCAACGCCCAAGGTCAGGTTGACGCTGGTGCGGACACTGAGGTTGCTCGGGTGCAGCAGCTCGAGGGCGTTAGTTGCCAGTGGAACAATCGATGCCGTGTCATTTTTGGCGGCAGCCAGCAAAGACCGGAGTGCCGCAATTTGTCCCAGCAGGTCTGTGGTTTCTGGATTCACCTCGAGCAACACCGCCTCGGCGGCTTGCAACTTGGCTTCGACCAGACTTGGTTTGCCAGACATCATGACCGACCAGGCAAAACTGAGCCACAAGCTCGGATAAGCATTCAAGACGGTGCTGGATTGCGCCCGCAACCACCCGAGTACGGGCGTTGTGACGCCGCGAAAGTACAAGGGCATACCCGCGCCCTCGATCAGACGGAGCACACGCGCAATGTCGTTGGCGAGGGTGGCGTGATGAAAAGCCTCGATCTCCAGACCGCTGGCTTCAAACCATTGGCTGGCGCGAACATGGTATTTGGCGGAGTCTTCGGCTTGTTGAAGACGCTGGCGCAGCAAATCGGCAAACAGATGATGATACCGATACCAACGCCTTTGCGCGTCGAGCGGCACAATGAAAAGATTGGCTTGCTCGAGGTATTCCAACGTTCTTTGACCTGAGGTGTTTTGCATCACCGCCTCGCACAACGGGGGCACTGAACCGCTCGAGAACCGAGGTGCAACGCAAAAAAGATTGGACGTTCTGCGGTTGCTGGCGCAAGACCTCCTCGAGCAGATAATCTTGAACAAAACGGTTGCTGCCCGTGAACGACCCAATAAAACTGGTCGCGTCATCATGCCCTTGCAACGAAATCGCAGCCAGTTGCAAACCCGCGATCCAACCCTCGGTTTGAGCCTCGAGCGCCGCGATGTTTGGTTCTGAAAGCCCGAGATGATTGACTTGATTGAGAAAACCTCTGGTTTCACAAAGCGTGAAGCGTAAATCCACTTGACGCAATTCGGTCAGTTGACCACGCGCCCGAAACCGCGCCAAAGGCACGGACGGTTCCTCTCGGGTGACGACCACCAAGTGCATGTTGACCGGCAGATGCTCGAGCAAAAACGACAGCGCCCCATCGATGGGTTTGGTGGCAATCAAATGGTAATCGTCGAGCACCAGCACAAGCTCAGACTCGAGGCTTGAAATTTCGTTGATCAGCAGCGTCAAGATGGATTCTGATGCTGGTGGATTCGGGGACTGCAACATGCCCAACACGCTCGCCCCGAGATTTGCTTTGATCGATTGCAGCGCGGCAATCAAGTACCTGAAAAAACAATGTAGCTCGCCATCTCGAGCATCCAAGGACAACCAGGCACTCGGATACGGACACGTCGCAAACCATTCGCTGAGCAAGCTGGTCTTGCCAAAACCGGCAGGTGCACAAACCAACGTCAATTTTCGGGTCAAGCCCTGGTTCAGGTGCTCGAGCAACCTTGGACACGACACCGAATTGGGTCGGAGCGGCGGCACGAACAATTGGTTGCCAGAACGGGCGAGGACATGAATGAATTATAGGACTCATTTGCTTTAATTCAGGTTTTGTGTGCAACTCGAGCAGTTGACAGCAGCCACAAAAGTTCTAAACTACTTTCATGAGCGTCAAAGAACAAGCCAAAATGTTGGTCGAAGCGCTTTCCGAGGACAGCACTTGGGAAGATTTGATGCGCTAAATATACATCCACGAATCCATCCAACGTGGACTCGAGGACAGTCGTGCCGGACGTACCAAAACCAGTGAAGAAATTCGTGTTCGGTTGCAAATTCCAAATCCGTGAAGGTTATTTGGATGCAAGAAGCGACAGAGCAGCTTGATGCGATTTACGCATTTGTGGCAAAAAGTTCTGAATTTTACGCACGCAAAATCATTGATAAACTCGTTTCTCGAGCCGATGGGCTTGGAGACTTCGCATTTTTAGGCAGAATTGTTGTGAAATACAATGATCCAAACATTCGGGAATTAATGTTGCCCCTTACACCATTGTTTATTTGATTCAACCAGAGCACCTTGAAGTGCTCACAGCAATTCATGGTGCTCGAGAACGTCCAGAGTGATATTTTTTATGACATCAGGGAGTAGAATTTTGTCATGACCCAATACCGCACACTTGGACGTTCTGGCTTGAGAGTCTCTCCCATCGCGCTTGGCACCATGCAGTTTGGTTGGACGAGCGACGAAGCCATGAGCCAAACCATCATGGATGCCTACGTGGCACATGGCGGAAATTTTATTGACACCGCCGACATTTACTCGTTCTGGGCAAGCAACAACCCTGGCGGCGTCAGCGAGGAGATCATCGGGCGCTGGATGAAAGCGCGTCACAACCGCGATCAGTTGATCGTCGCCACCAAAGTTCGTGGTCCAATGGGCGTGAATGGCAGCGATGGACGCGGCAGCATCCATCAGCGCGAGGGACTCTCGAGAAAATGGATTTTACGTGCCTGCGAGGACAGTCTAAAACGCTTGCAAGTCGATCACATCGACCTCTACCAGGTGCATTGGGTGGACTCGAGCACGCCAATTGAGGAAACACTTTCGGCACTGACCGACCTGGTGCGCAAGGGTTACGTGCGCTACATCGGCTGCTCGAATTTTAGCGCCTGGCGTTTGATGCAGGCACTCTGGGCGTCGGACAAACACGGTTTTGAAAAATTTGTCAGCATCCAACCCGAGTACAATTTGGCGCAACCCGTCCGCGCCAATTTCGAGCGCGAACTGGCTCGTGTGGCGCTCGAGTACGGCATTGGCGTGATTCCGTACAGCCCTCTCGCCGCCGGATTTTTCACGGGCAAGTACAGGCGCGGGCAACCCCTGCCCGACAGCGTTCGCGCCAGTGGTATCGGCGCGAGCCGCATGAACGACCAGAACCTTGACACCGTCGAAAAATTACTCGAGATTGCGGCACGCCGTGGCAGCAGCGCCACCCGCGTCTGCCTCGCCTGGATGATGGCGCAACCCTTCATGACTGCGCCGATCATCGGCGCAAACAACACCACACAACTCGAGGATTCGATGGGCGCGGTGGATTTGGTGCTCTCGAGGGAGGAATTGCTCGAGATTTCCAAAGTCTCGGATTGGACCAGGGCACGCACCGAACTCGAGCAGTAAATTTTACCTCAAGCGCATTGCGTACAAAAAAGAAAACACGTGCTCCTCGAGTTTTTGGAAACCCAGATGCCCGTAAAACGCCACAGCGTTCAGGTTTCTTTTGCTGACCCCAAGATGCACGCCCTCAACCCCCAGTTCGCGCAAGCGGTCTAAGAACACGGTCATGATCTTGCGCCCCATGCCGTGCCCCTGCGCCCTTGGCAGCAAATCAATGTGCAAGTGCGCGGGGTACAATTGGGTGTTTTCATCAACGTGATACCCCTTTTGAATCAACTCGAGCAACCAGGTTTCGGTCGGCAAACTCGAGGCTGTCGGCAGGTATTGTGAACGCAGTGGTGGCAACCAGACCGTGTTCATGAAGGTTTCAAAAGTCTTGGAGTCTCGGGTGCCGAGCACATACCCGCAAGCACCCATTTCGTCGGTCAGCACGAACGTCAAATCAGGCTCGAGGATGGGGTAAGGCGCGGCGAAAAAATCGCCGACCATTTTTGGGTCGGTGTACAGGTGCGTGCCATCATGACCGTTGTCGCCGGTCAGCAGGCAAATGCGGTAAAGATCGGGCAAAAACTCGGTACGGTACGGTTCAATTTTGAAGGTCATGAGTCAATATTAGCCCCGAGCGTTCACTTTTGTTCTGGATACGCCACGGGCAAGAAGCGTTCTGGAATTTCCCAGACAACCAATTTCAGATTTTCAGGCAGGCTTTTCAAAAACCCTCGCATCGGCGTGATCGGACCTTTGCCCTCGAGCGCCAAGTTCAGCACATCGCTTTGAAACTCGAGTTTCAAAGCGCCATCAAAATTGAATTTCGGGTTGGCGCTGTAACTCGTGCCGACCAGTGCCACCTCGATTTGTGTGTCCCCGAACAATCCCGCGCCAGCACTTTCACCACCTTCAACAATCGGTGTCTCGAGTTGGTCTGATGCGGGTTTTGACGAAAAACTGGCGAGTGGAATAAATTTCAGCAAATCACCCTCATGCTGTACCGTCTTGCCAGGTTGTTCGCTGAAGGCTTTGGTCTGCAACTCGAGAAGAGGTTTGACCGCCTCAGCCACGGACTGCGCCGCCACTCGAGCACCCTGCGGCGTCCAGTGCGTGTCGGTTTTCAAAAACATTGAATCTTTTGTTTTCATGGCGTTCAGAATATTTGGCGCGATCACACCCTTGGCTTGCAAACCAGTCAAGAATTTCTGGTAGACATCATCCCAGTATTTCGGGCGCACGTACCGTCCCAGATGCCCTGGGTAGACTCGAGCTTTGGCTGGAATCAGCACCACCGCCAGTTTGATGCCCGCATTTCCAAGCTTCGCTTTGACTTGGGTGATGTAATCGATTTTTGCCGCAATTTCAACATCAAAATTTTTGGGTCGCTCGAACT
This sequence comes from Deinococcales bacterium, assembly GCA_025352125.1. Lineage (GTDB taxonomy): Bacteria > Deinococcota > Deinococci > Deinococcales > JAAFIG01 > JANXTZ01. The sequence goes on from JANXTZ010000034.1 coordinate 14,558, forward strand.
CTTCGCTCGAGTAAAACCAACCATCACTGCCGACCAGCACGCCCTTGCGTCCATTTTTGAAAAGTGAAAACTCGAGCGAACCCCAAAGGTTGATTGCGGCTTGACGAAGCGGAAACGCCTTCTCGAGATCGGTTTCCAACGCTTTTGCTCGAGCGCCGTTCAGAATGGTTTTGTCGCCGTGATTTTCCGTCCATCCGCCACTTGCAACGGTCAAGACCAAACCGCCAATGACCGTGAGCATCAGCACAACCGCGTTCAAAGTAAAAACCCGAGATTGCATCATGAAAAACCTCAAAATTGAAAGTACAAAAACGGCGAGAAACTCTGCGACAACATCCTCGAGAGACTGATGACGAACAAAATTGGTATCAACCACAAGCCCCAAGTGACCCGAGTATTTTCCGCTCGAGAAGCCCACCAGGCACCCGCATACGTCGCCGCGAAGGCGGCAACCAAAGCCGTGACCTCGAGTCCTGTGATTTGAAATGCCAGCGAATCGGAAACGCCAAACCCGTTGAAGCCCGTCATACCCGCCAAAACTCGAGTTGCCGCCACCATGTTTTCGCTGCGGAAAAATACCCAACCGATGACCACCAAAATCATTGTGCCCGGAATGGTCAACCACGAACTGAGCGGCGCTCGACGACCTTTCAGCGCTCTCTCGAGTGCCAGAATGCCGCCGTGCCAAGCGCCCCAAACGACAAACGTCCAATTTGCGCCGTGCCACAAGCCACCCAAAACCATGGTGGTGGTCAAATTAAAATACGTTCGCGCCGTGCCGTGACGGTTGCCACCGAGCGGAAAGTACAAATACTCGCGCAACCAACTGGACAAACTGATGTGCCAGCGCCGCCAGAATTCGGTGATCGAACGGCTGGCGTAAGGATGCCAGAAGTTTTCAGGAAATTCAAAACCCATCATGAGCGCCAGTCCAATCGCCATGTCCGAATACCCCGAGAAATCAAAGAAAATCTGCATGGTGTACGCCAGAGCGCCCAACCAGGCATCCGAAAAAGTCGGATGACCGAGCAAGAATACCGCATCGGCGAGCGGGGCAATCGTGTCTGCCAGCAACACTTTTTTCGTGAAACCCAGCATGAACCGTGTCGCGCCCTTTGAGAACCGATCCCAGGAATGAACTCGAGCACGAAATTGTTCTGCCAGCAGGTGATAACGCAAGACTGGACCCGCGATCAGGTGCGGGAACAAGGCGATAAACGCCGCGAAATCGATGATGTTCTGGGTTGGGCGAGCCTCCTGGCGGTAAATGTCCACAAGGTACGAGATGGCATGAAAAATAAAGAACGACAAGCCAATCGGCAAGATTACGGGCGTCCAGGAAAGTGCTTGAACACCAAGTTTCTCGAGGATTGAATTGAACGATGCAACCCCAAAATTGGCGTATTTAAAATACGCCAGCGCCAACAAATTCAGACTGACCGCCAAACTTAATAACCTAAATTTGGCTCGAGCATCCTGGATTTTCTCGATTTGAAGCGCGAAACCGTAAGCCACAACCGTAATGCCAGCCAGCAAAACCAGAAAATCGATGCGCCACCAGGCGTAAAACGCGTAACTGCCCAGCAAAATCAAGAATGATCGAAACTTGAATGGAATCAGGTAATACAAGCTCAAAAAAACAGGCAGGAAAACAAACAAGAAAATGCCGCTCGAGAAAACCATGTCCAATTACCCCACTTGCTCGAGGCTGCTGAAATTGCAAACCCGCACGTCCAGACCGCCTTGGGTCACGTGACTGGTATCAAACTCGAGATCACCTAAACCATTGCGAAAAACGCGCCACAAAACATCGGACGGGCAGAGGCAACAACCGATCAACGCGCCGCCAGATTCTCGAGCCTCAAGCGCCCATTCCCGAACTTTTAAACCCAAATCGGTGAACAGTTTTTCAACATCGGTTTCTGGCGAGAGCCGCAAACCATACGGCGGGTGAAGTGGCATGAGCGTGATTGCCCCTGGTTTGAAAATTTCGCTGTTTGAAACTTGAAAAATGTCTTTTAACAGTGCCGAGATTTTGGGCAGTTGCAACCCGAAATTCTCGAGCATTTCGGTCACATTTTCAAGATTTTGCTCGAGTTCATGAAATTGCCTGCGGTTGTTTTCGATGAAGGTGAGTTCTGGGAGTCTGGCTTCGGTGGCAGCACGGAAAATGCGTTTGTCCCACCATTTTTGGGCGGCTTCTGTGGGTTGGGTTAAATACCTCCAAGCTCGAGCGAAGCGAGGCGCTGAATCTGACACTGCTCGGGGAATCTGAGGTTCGGCATCGGCTCGGGTGGAGTTCCAAATGCTGGGCGGTAAACCGAACAATGAATGCCACGCCTCAACGCCCAACGTGCCACTGCCCGCAAACGGCACGACCACACTCGAGGCTTCCAATGCTCGAGGCTCGAAGGCTACAAGGCGTTTCAAGACCGCACTTGCCAAATCTTCGCGCAATGTGGCGGGTGTTCCCGTCAAAGCCCGCCAACCGCGTTTGTGCAGCGCATCTGACCCCAAACTGACCCGAACCCGCAAGCGATCCGCGCCAGTCTCGAGTTCGATGCGGGTGAATTGGCTGTCTCGAGCCTCATCTTCGGGCAAAATGTCATAACCACGAACGCTGAAAAATTCTTCGGCAATTTCTTGCAAGCGCCCCGCATGAGGCAAAACCCCATTCGCCGCCTCCGCCCGAATTTTGAGCGTACAACCAGGCTCGAGCAAATCTTTGAACGGTAATTTCCCGAGCGCCAGCGGAACATCCGACCAGGATTTGACCGTCACCGACAAAAACGCCAAGCACAGATCATGCACCGTGCTCAGACGCGCCGCAAGTTCACACGCCAATTCCCACGAGGCGTTCCGCACCCGCACAAAACCTCGAGCAACCTCGACACTGGCAGCGAACTTGTGCGGTTTCCAAGGGTTAGCAATAACCTGTGCCGCGTCCGCCGCGACTTCGGGCAGCGTTCCAGGCGAACCGTACAACTCGAGCGTTAAAGGTCGTGAGGTGATGACGTTCATGGCTCTGAGCCTACCGCGTTTAAGGTTTAGACGAAATGAAATCAAGCTCAAATAGCGCAATCCGCTCGAGCAAGACCTGTTTTTCAATTTCGTCTCGAGATTTATTTTTCGCACGCCGCACAAACTCGAGGGCTTTGGGAAGATTGCCCATTTTTTCGTACAAGTCAGCCAGTTGCAGCAACTCTGGAATGCTCCCTTCAAACGAACCCAGCACCTCGCTAATCTCGAGATTCGCTTGTTTGACCGCACGGCGTTCATGACGGCATTGGACACAATGTTTGGGTTTGGAATAAATCAGAAACCCGAGTGTCTCGTACCAAAACGCTTGCTCGGTGGCGGCAAAAACAAATTCGTTCCCGCAATCTGAACAGGTTTTGGTTTCATCCAGATACGCAAATTGCACCGAGTTGTAGCCGTAAGATTGCAACCACGGTTTCGCCTCGAGCGCCCAACCCGCTTTGAAACACGCATCACACGCCCAACTCAACCATTTGTTCCGCGCCGCCGTGACGCTCCAACCCAGCTCGAGATTTGACCAGACAGGAACGTGCGCCCGCATCAGCAATTCAATCCTGAGCGGTGCAACCTTCTCACTTACCGCTCGAGATTCCCCACAACACGGGCAGATCAAATCTGGCACTCGAGCTTTGGGTTTTTTGCTACTTGACGCTGCTCGAGATGTGGTTTTAAGTTGTGATTTGCGCTTGCCACCCATGAGAGGAGTTTAGCGACATACGCTGGTTCGGGTCTACAGGATTTTTGAGTTCTTATTGCAAACCAAGAACTTCGTTCTCTGCTTGCAAATCCGCCATCGCGTCGTGACTTCGTTGTTCAGAGTGGTATTTTTTGCTAAAAACTGCGTAAGCATCTCGAGATTCAACTTCTTTTCCTAACAAATGCAAAGAAAGCAATTTGAGATAATCTTTCATCTTTTGATCGTTAGCTCTGTGGTCAGAGACAAGGCGTGTCTCTCCAGATTTTGAAATTGCAAAAGCAAGTCCATGCAAAAACCACCGCTCTGGAGGAATTTCTAATCCATCCATTTGGAAAAAATACCAACAGCCTTCCGCTTCTAAATGGCAGTCGCTCAGAAAATCTGTGCAATCAACAGGTGCAAAATCCCTTAACTCGTATGCAGCGACATCATTTGCTTGCTTACGGGCAATTTCAAATGTGATCGGAATTTGTACTTCGTGCATAGAATATCCTCTCAGCGAAACAGGTTTTAAGGTGTGTTTACTTAAAGAAATGATACGTTCCCTGTATTCCCGAATCTTGATACTATACTAAACCCATGAACGACTGGATTACCAGCAATCCCGAAATTCTAAATGGCAAGCCTGTAATACGCGGCACAAGGCTGGCGGTCAATTTCTTACTTGGGTTGCTAGAGCAAGGCTGGTCAGAATCCCAAATTCTCGAGAGTTACCCGCACCTTTCACTCCAAGCTTTACAGGCGGTCTCTAAACTTCTGTCACCCCTTTAGGCACAATTCGCACGAACCGTATCTCGAGCGTATACTTTGAAAGTTTGTGCTCGGGTTTAACCCTGGCAGCAAGGTCGTTCGAGGGATGCTCGAGCGTAAGGAGGATACGTGAAACTTCACGAGTATCAAGCGAAAGAATTGCTGGCGCGTTTTGGCGTGCCTGTGCCGGCTGGCAAGGTCGCGTTCACGCCCGAAGAGGCGAAAGCAATTGCGGTCAGCGTCGGCAAGATGACGGTTATCAAAGCCCAGGTTCATGTCGGTGGACGCGGCAAGGCGGGCGGCGTGAAACTCGCCAAAGACGCGAATGAGGCTTTTGATCGCGCCTCGGACATTCTGGGCATGGACATCAAAGGTTTGACGGTCAAGAAGGTGCTTGTTGCCGAAGCCGTGGACATTGCCAAAGAGTATTACTGTGGCTTGATCGTGGATCGCAACGTACAATCTTACACGCTGATGGTTTCCAAAGAGGGTGGCGTGGACATCGAAGAGGTCGCCGCGAACAACCCCGATGCCATCACGCGCTTTGCGATTGACCCCATCAGGGGTTTGCGTCCGTTTGAAGCTCGAGAGGTCGCTTTGAAAGCGGGACTCGAGGGGAACATCAACAAGATTGCCAGCATGATGGTTGGCTTGTGGAACACTTGCGTTGGTGTGGATGCTTCATTGGCTGAGATCAACCCGCTCGTGGTCACAACCGCAGGCGATATTATCGCCGCCGATGCCAAAATTGACCTCGACGACAATGCCCTCAGCCGTCATCCAGAACTCATGGCGTACCGCGAACTCGAGGCTGAACATCCGCTCGAGGTCGAAGCCAGCGCGTTCGGTTTCGCTTACGTGAAACTCGACGGTTACATCGGCGTGATCGGCAACGGCGCGGGGTTGGTCATGACCAGCCTTGACGTGGTCGCTCGAGTCGGTGGCAAAGCCGCAAATTTCTTGGACATTGGCGGCGGTGCAAAAGCCGATATTGTCTACAACGCCGTCAAGTTGGTGCTCAAAGACCCAGACGTGAAGGGCGTATTGATTAACATTTTTGGCGGCATCACCCGCGCCGACGAGGTTGCGAAGGGCGTCATCCGTTGTCTCGAGGAGGGCATTCTGACCAAACCCGTCGCCATGCGCGTCGCGGGAACAGCCGTCGAGGAAGCCCACGTGTTGCTTGAGGGCAAACCAATTAACATTTACCCAACCATGATGCAAGCCGCGACTTCGCTGGTCAATGAAGTCAACGCAGCAGGAGGCAAAGCATGAGCATCCTCGTGAACAAAGAAACCAGGGTTCTCGTGCAAGGCATTACCGGACGCGAGGGGGCGTTTCACACCGAAAAAATGCTCGAGTACGGCACGAAAATTGTGGCGGGCAGCACCCCAGGCAAGGGCGGACAGGTGGTGCAGGGCATTCCCGTGTACAACTCTGTGACCGAGGCTCGAGCCAAGCACGAAATTGACGCGAGCATTATTTTTGTGCCTCCAGCCGCCGCGCCAGATGCGACGCTCGAGGCGGCACACGCTGGCGTTCCGTTGATTATCAACATTGCCGAAGGGATGCCCGTGCTCGACATGATGCGCGTGGTCAAAGAAATCAAATCCTTGCCAGGTGTGCGGCTGATTGGTGGCAACTGCCCAGGTTTAATTACCCCAGGCGAATGCAAGCTCGGCATCATGCCAGCCAGCACCTTCAAAGCCGGGCGCGTCGGCATGATCTCGAGGTCGGGAACACTGACCTACGAAGCCAGCGCAATGCTTGCCGCCGCAGGCATTGGATGCAGCACCGTGGTTGGCATTGGTGGCGACCCGATCATTGGCACGACCTTTATTGATCTGTTACCAATGTTCAACGAAGACCCAGACACCGATGCCGTGGTCATGATCGGTGAAATTGGTGGCGCGGACGAAGAGATGGCAGCCGAATGGATTTCTAAGCACATGAAGAAACCCGTGATTGCGTTTATTTCGGGACGCACCGCACCAAAAGGCAAACGCATGGGTCACGCGGGCGCTTTGATTATGGGCAATGTGGGCACAGCCGAGAGCAAACTCGAGGCGATGGCGAAAGCGAATGTGCCTGTGGCTGATACGATGGATCAGATTGTGGAGTTAACCAAAAAGACTTTAGGTTTGTAAGAAAATCTCGAGATAAAACAGAAACCGCCAGCCTCAAAACTGGCGGTTCTTTACATTTTAACTTTCATGCGTTCATGCTATCATGCACCCATGATCGAAACCAAAACCATTGGCTCGAGCGGTCAAATCAGCTTCGGCAAGCACAACGCTGGAAAAACCGTAACCATCGAAGAACTTAACCCTGGCGTTTGGATTGTCAAAACCGCCTTGGTGATTCCAGAATCCGAATTTATTTTGCACACCGAACCGTACAAATCACGACTTTCAGAAGCAATTTCCTGGGCGGAACAAAACCCAGCCCAAGCCAGTGATTTAAAAGCGCTGACTGCAAGCCTGGAGTTACCCAAAACTTCTCGAAAACGCTCGAGATCATAAAATGACTGTTCAACTTGATTTGAACAACCCCGTTTTTCAACGTACCTGGTTTGCGCTCGAGAAAGACGAGAAATTAGCGGTTCTAAAAACCCTCGAGAAAATAATCAAACTCGAGTGGTTGGAAGTGTACCGCGACAAAGGTTTACGCTGGGAAGCCATTCAAAGCCGCACTGGACCAAACGGCGGACGGCTTTACAGTTTACGCACGACCAAGAAAATGCGGGCTGTTGCGTTCCGTGACGGTGAAATTTTGCGACTTTTGGATTTGTATCCAGACCATGACGGGGCTTACGAATAGTTTATATTTTGATGTTGAGCGTCTCGAGAATGGGTTCAAACCCGCGTAAGAGTTCGGGGTCGGGTTGTTGCTCGAGTTTTTGAAGGAGAAGAAAATAAGTTTGGATTCGTTCTGTTATGTCTTGAGAATACGCAGTCGGGCAGGCTCTAAAAAAGGGTTTAATAATAATTAGACTTTCAATCAAAGCTTTTTGTGCATCATCGAGCTTTCCTAAACTAAGATAACTGATTCCAATATTGTTGAGTGAACCTGAAAGGTTTGGAAGATACGCATTTGGTTGAATTTCTGCCAATTTTTGATAAATTCTATTGGCTTCCTCACTGGCTTTTAGCGCATCTTCAAATCTTTTTAAAGTGCCATACCTGATTCCAAGGTTATTGAGTAACATCGCAAGGTCTGGAAGATACGCATTTGGTTGAATTTCTGCCAATTTTTGATAAATTTTATTGGCTTCCTCACTGGCTTTTAGCGCATCTTCGAGCTTTCCTAAGCTGCTGTATCGATTTCCAAGATTATTAAGTGATCCTGCAAATTCAGCCAGATATAAATCTGGCTGAATTTCAACAAGTTTTCGACGGATTTCAGTTGATTCTTCACTAACTTTTAATGCTTCTTCAAATCTTTTAAAACTACTATACCTAATACTAAGATTATTAAGTGAACTTGAAAGGTCTGCAAGATTTTCATCTTGTTGCATCTCAGATAATTTACGACGGATTTGGACTGACTCTTCACTAACCTTTAGTGCATCTTCGAGCTTTCCTAAGCTGCTATATCTGTTTCCAAGATTGTTGAGTGACCTTGCAAGGTCTGCAAGATATAAAGCTGGCTGGCTTTCCACTTGTTTCCGACGAATTTGAGTTGATTCCTGACTTACTTTTAGTGCATCTTCGAGCTTGTTTAAACTACCATATCTATTTCCAAGATTATTAAGTGATCCTGCAAGGTTTGCAAGAAAAGCATCAGGGTTTTCCAGCACAAGTTTACGAAATATATTGACGGCTTTTTTACTATATTCAAGTGCTTTTTTGTATTCACCAATTTGACCAAGTAAAACACCAAAACGACCATAAGCACGCCCCAAATAAGGCAAATCTTCATCCGTTGGATTCGTATATGCTCTCAAAAGCTCTTCATAACTTTCAATTTGGGCAACAATCTTTTCACGTTCAACAGCACTCAATTCGGGTTCTCGAGCCTCAAGTTCGATCACGGCTTCCCGAATGTTTGGTGGGCTTGGACTTTGAAACTCGAGCACTGCACTGTGCCACGACCAAAAGTCTGGGGCTTGACGGATAAATCTTGTGAAGGCTTCTTCTCGAAACCACATGACAAGTGGGTGTTCGACAAGCGAAAGTGCGTCGCGTTGAATGTTGGCATACTTTGCACAGGTAGTCAGTTCATCGTCTAAATTACCTTCATAAACCGCAAAAATGACTTGACGTGGTTGATCGGGTAAATCACGAACCAAACGAATTGGATTCAATTGTTTGCCATTCAAAATCTGGTATTCGATGGGAATATTCAAACGTTTCTTGAGCAAGTTTTGAACGTTTCGTATGTCTTCAGGACTGCGGTACAAGCAAAACACCAAAACGCTGTGCTGACTTAAAGAAATCAGCAACTCGAGACGTTCAACGTCTTCGGATTGAATGGGTTCAAGGGTTTGCGTCATGAAGGTTAATGCACCTTAAAGCAGTGGGGCAGCAATTGGATGGACGGCATACCAAACTCTTCCGTTGTCGTACTCAATTAAACTCAAGTTGTGTAGTAAATCGAGATACCCCGATTCTGAGTCAGGGTCAATGCGTTGTTCATCTCGAGCTTTTCGCAGTAAATCCAGTTGTTTTACGGTCAGCATTCGTTGGTAAACCTTGCGTTCTTCGTTGACGGCGGCATCAACGTGGTGTTCTTCAATTTTGTCTGTTTTGGCAACCAACGCTTTTAGGGCAGCCATTTGCGTGAGTTTAATCGCAAGCCGCGAAATACCACCGCTCGAGATTACAATTTTCTCGAGTGCGGGTTGGGTTAAAAGATTTGGGTTAACCCGTTTTGTGATAACTTCTTTTAACAAAGCAATACCGTTCCGAAGACGTTGCTGTTCTGCTGGGTCAGGAGTTTTTCGGGACTGCGTTTTGAAATTTGGAATTGGAATAGCTTCGGTAAAGTAAGGCAGAATTTGGTTGTACTCCTTGCTGTGCTGTAATGCCACAGGGAAGGTGTACACGATGGAGCATTCCGGAATACTGAGGTAGTGTCCGTTTTTGTAAAACAGTTTTTCAGAGGCTTCAACAGAGGCTTTATCACACCCATCTATTAAACAGACCAATTGGCGATTTATAGTTTTATAAATGGCTTGCTGTAAATCGTCAATGATGCCAAGCAGTTCAGAATACTTGGGCGTAACCTCTTGCCGTATGGTTTTACGGGTTTCAGATTCCTTGCCAATGCGTCCACTGACGGAAAGAAACGCTTTTACAGACGAACTTAACCAGCCTGGTGTGCCAACAGAAACTTCAGTTTTTGCTTCTACTGCAATTTGTGACGATTCTTTATTTTCTCGAACAATCTCAATATCGCTGCTCCAAACATCTAGGCGTTTTTGAATGGCAGTTCCAAGGTCAAGTCCTTGGTCTCGGCATTGCTCGAGAATTTTTGCGACCATCAAAACCATGATATCTACATAGTCCAAATCATTAAGGTCAAGGTCATCCAGAATCGAAAAGTGAACCACCCAGAGTTTGGAACTGGTTTGCAATTGTTTACTGAGGTACGTCAATGCGCTGCTTTTTCCGACACCGCGATGCCCTGTCAATAAAATTTTGCAAGGGTATTGCAACTCGAGTTGAATGGTCAGTTCCTCGAGTTTGTCTTGAACTTCTGGACGAACAACGTAAATCGTATCCAGTTCAGCAATTTCTAAACCCCTGGTGTGGTCAAGATTTGGAATTGCCCCTCGCAAGGTTTGTGCTTGCTGCATCGTCATGGTTGGCATTGTACTTCCCAAAACCTAGCCATGACGAAGGTTTAGGTCACGAACGACTTTCGCCTAACATTTTCGAGCTTTCTCGTAAAAATCCCGTCACCGTCGGCAACACCCCAGGCTCGAGCCAGCGTCCAATCTTGGAGAACGCGCCAAGCATCGTGAAGTGATCGAGTTTTTCAAACATCACGGCTTTGACATCGCCGCCCACGGCAATCAGGGCTTTCTCGAGTGCTGGCGTGTTGAGTGGATTGACCAGCGTGTCTTTTTCGCCGTGCATCAACAGCATGGGCGGGTTTGTACCGTCGGCAAAGCGCACGGGTTGGGTGTCCGACCAGTGCAGGGGGTCGCCAAAGGCGGCTTGGGTTTTGGCATCGGTCAAAATGAAATCAAAAAAATCGTAAGGTCCTGACAGGCAAACTACCGCATTCAGGACATCTCGAGTCAAACCAACACCCTCGAGATGCCGTGCATCGAGTGCCAACAAACTGGTGATGTGAGCGCCGCTCGAGTGACCAATCAAACTCACTTTTTCGGCTTCAAAATGGTACTGGTCGGCGTGACGGCGCAACCAACGAAGCGCGAGTCCAACGTCTCGAATCCAGGTTGGAAACGTTGCCCCAGGCGCGAGGCGGTAGTTGACGGTTGCCACGGCAAACCCTTCTAAATTCAGGGCTTCTGCCAGAAACGCGTACTCGTCTTTGCTGCCGCCGTGCCAGTACCCGCCGTGAACAAAAATCACCAGTGGCGCTCGAGGGACACGTCTGGGAATGTACAAATCGAGTTTTTGCCGCTCGAGTGCGCCATATTCGAGGTTTTTAAAGAGCTTAAAATTTTTGCTTGACGCCACAGTGTTGATGAGGTCGAGCGGGGCGCGACGAAGGCGCAGCAGGCTTTTTTGACTTTGACGGGCAATCACATTCAGCCAGTTTCGCTCGAGGCTCATGCTTACAGGTTAAGGCACAAGATGAGGATTTGCTTGCAGTGGCGTTCCAAGCTTTTGCTGCAGGTCTTTGGCGGCACTCCAACCGCTCTCGATGGCGGCTTCGATGCGGCTGTGGTTGCTGGTACACCAGTCGCCGCAGAACATCAGGTTGTCTTGTGCCAGGAACGGTTCTGGGTGGGTGATGCTGGGTTTGGCGTAACGCCAACGGTGCGCCAGCATTACAATCGGTTTAACCCAGTCTCCCAACAATTCTTGCGCCACCTCGAGCATCAGTGCCGCCACGGTTTCTGGACTTTGCTCGAGGTGGGCTTGACTCCAGGCGGGCGTGGCATGAAGCACCAGTGTTGGCGGGCTGCCGACAGTTCGTTTGCTCGAGTCGAGCGCCGCCCATTCCAGCATCTCATGTTCAATCTCGAGTCCCTGCCAGTCAATCTCGGGGATTGCCTCGAGTGCGATCATGAGCGCCCAGCACGGATTGAATTGCACGGCTTCGAGCGCCTGAAGGGTTTGTGGCTGCAAACTCGAGCGGGTCAGCGCCAGGGCTTGCGGGGAGGGCGCATTCACGATCAGGCTGCGGGCTTGGTAAATCTCGCCATTCTCGAGCACCGCACTCCAACCCAGATGGCTAGGGAACACCGCGCCGACCAGGGCATTTGTTACAACCTCGAGCGGCAAACCTTCAGCATCCTCCACAAAGGCTTTTGCCAGGGCGTTCATGCCCTCCGTGCACACGTAACGCGCATGACCCGCCGCTCGAGTCTCCAGACCCCTTGCAGTCAATTTGGGAAAGCCCCGAGTCCAGGCTTGAACCACGCCCGAATACTCGAGTTGGATGATCAGTTTTTGCAATCGTTCACCGCGAGCCGTGAAAAATTGCGCACCATGATCGACCCGCGCCGTCAAATCGCCAACACCAAGGCGTTTGGTGGTGCAGCGCCCACCGACACCACGGGATTTCTCGAGCATCAGCACGCCAAAGCCCGCGTTCTGCAACTCTCGAGCCGCCGCCAAACCCGCCAGTCCAGCACCGACCACGATCACATCCATCAAAGCCCGAACAGTCATAAGCTCAATTTGCACTGGATTGACGCTGAACACAACAGCCGAACTCGCAGTTGGAAGCGCTTCTCGAGCTTTGGCGTTCATTGTGAAGCGGAATTTATCACCCGTTTTCGAGTTTTGAATGTCATAGTGCACTGTGATACTTCTCAAGGAGGTTCTTATGAAATTACAACAACTGCTCAAAAGATTGATTCCAATGCTCATCATTGCCCTGTTTCCCGTCGCTGGAGCGCAAAGCATTTGGGGCGGTGTCAACGCCGAACTGCCTTTCTCTGGCGGCGCGGGCATTTACGCCAGCCTGCACGTTGGCGCGGGTTACAACCTGCCGCTCGGGCTGGGAACCATTGGTCTCGAAGTCACGCCGTTCGCCCTGCGCGGCGACAACCAATCGTTTTTCCGTGTCGGCGCTGTGCTGCGCGACATTCCCCTGCCATTCTTGCCCATCAGCTTTCGTGCCGAAGCCGGACTCGAGCGCCTGACCGCAGGCAGCTTGTTCGATTTTGGGACGGGCAGCACCAGCGTTTACCTCGGCGGTGGCGCGAGATACACCGTTTTTGGACCGTTGGGCATTAACTTGGCTGGTCGCTTGTACTTCGGCGGCAGTGGCGCGGCGAGTGCGTTCACCGTATCCCTGGGCGCAGATTTTAAAATCTAAAACGCAAGCAAGATCAAAAAGGTGGCTCGAGATTTAGGATTCTCGAGCCACCTTTGCTTTTCGCCAATTGCTACTAACTGTCCATCGCCATGCCCATAATGCTGTAACCCGCATCAACGTAAATCGTTTCGCCCGTCGTGCCGCTCGAGAGTGGACTGAACAGGTACAAACACGTGTTCCCGACCTCTTCGAAGCTGGCGTTGCGTCCCATCGCGGCGACCTTGGCGGCTTTTTCAAACATCAATGAAAAGCCTGGAATACTTTTGGCGGCAACGGTGCGCATCGGTCCTGGCGAGACGACGTTGACCCGAATGCCCCTCAGTCCCAGGTCGTAAGCCAGGTAACGGGCGCTGGCTTCGAGGGCGCTTTTGGCAACGCCCATGACGTTGTATTTCGCCACAACTTTTTCGGCGGCGTAATACGACAGACAGACGATGCTCGAGCCTTCAGCCATTAAGGGGGCGGCGTGTTGGGTCAGTGCCACCAGGCTGTAGGCGCTGATGTCGAGCGCGATCTGCCAGTCGCTGCGCGTGGTCTGCACGAACGGATTTTCCTGGCTAGCCCTTGGGGTGAAGGCGATGGCGTGCATGAGGTAATCGAGTTTGCCGCAAACGGTTTTGATGCGCTCAAACAAGCGCAGCAGGTCTTCGTCTTTGCTGACATCGCAGACTTCCAGGAAGGCAATCTGGTCTTTGTAGGCGGCGGTCAGTTTCTCGAGCGCGGGCAGGTTGCGTTCGCCTTGAAACGAGAAGATACAGGTCGCACCAGCCTCTAAAAGTTTTTTACCGGCTGCCCAGCCAAGGCTGTACTCATTTTGTACGCCTGCGATCAATGCCACTTTGCCTGTCAAGTCAATTGAAATCATGGCTGCAATCTACCACGGGAAAGTTTCTCAAGGGTTGACGCTGTTCGATTTCAGGTGCGACAAGAGTTTCTCGAGTTGGTTGGGACGAATTTGCAACTCGAGTTTGGCTGTGCCGCTGGTCAGTGAGACGTTTAAACCGCGACAAAATAAAATGATTGGACGTTTGCGGTCGTTGCGTTCGGTCCAGATTCGGTAGAGGGTTTCTGGTTGGCTGCCTGGGGTCTGAATGCTTCGGGCAGCGACGTTCATTTGATCAAGTTTGTCAATCAAAACTTCAATGTCTTTTTGCAAGCTGCCGCCTTCAAAAATGATTCGTTGGTTGGTGAACCAGACCCGTCCAAAATTGCCTGGGATGTATTCCGAACCCTCTTTCTTGCCCAGTTGACCCTCAAGCATGAATAGCATTCGTTCATTCGTGCCCAAAATCCTTGGGAAACCCGTGTTGGTTTGCTGCCATTCGGCGTTTTCGACGGCTTTTAAGAATGCGTTTTCAGCCTCGAGTTTGAGTTGCGTGACATCAGCCGCCAGTGGTTTCCCAATCGCAAAACGCATCCAATCGTCTTTGCTTCGGGTCATGTTGCCAAGGCTGTAACTCGAGTTTTTCAAATCCAGCTCGGTGGCGCAGGTGTTGCATTTCACGCCCGCGTTGGCGTGTTGTTTGCCCGCCGCCAGATAGCCCCAAGCCTCACTTGGAAGCTGCATTCCGACCAATGAGGGTTTGACGCTCGAGACGAGTTCCCAGGTTTGATTCTGCGCCGACCACGGCATTTGACCACTCGAGCCTGAATCCCAGGTTTGTCCTTGCACCACCCATTCCGAGGCGCAACTGCTGCACGTTGGACCTGGCACGGTGGCGGTTTTGCGTCCCATCGCCCTCGATTGCCCCAACGCAAGCAGACGTTCAATGCCCATGCTCGGCGTGGCTGCCAGCAGTTTCGCGCCTCGCACGCGGGTTTGTGTAAAAACTTTGGGCGCGGTTTCGTCCCATTCCGAGGCACAGTTTTTGCAGACCAGTCCCTCTAAACCAGTGTTCTTGCCCGCCTTTTTGAAGGTGCTGTAATCGCTGCCAACCGTTAAACCAATCGGCAGTTTGCTTTGGCTGCGTCCGACATGAATCAGTTTCAGCAGTCGTTCGCCAGGGTTGGCGGTGCCGACCCAATCCCATTCGGCGTTGCAGTTTTCGCACAGCACGCCGTCCTGGATGCTGCGTTTGCCCGACGCCAATCGTTTCCAAGCCTCGAGCGGATGGGTTTGACCGATCTGGTCGCGCAGCAACGGGCTGCTGAGCAGCGTCATCTTGCCGGCGTCCAGGTCAAATTCCGAGCTGCAATCCTGGCAGTGTTGCGTGCCACGGTGCGGCGCGGTGCGGTGCGCCAGTTTCGCCCACTCGAGCGCGGTCATGGTTTTTTGCAAAAGCGGGGGTTTCTCGAGAGAATGTGCAAACTTCAAACGTCCGTCGTTTTGCTGGTCAAATTCGCTGTGGCAATGGTTGCAGACCATGCCACTGCGTTCTCGTCCCGACATCTCTTCCCAAATCTCGGGTGTGTAACTCGAGCCAATCTGATTTGCCAGTTCACCCGTGGCACTGAGCAATTTCCAGTGCGGGTGTTGGGTGTCCCAGGTCGCGTCGCAGTGGTCGCAATTGGCGCGGTGCTCGAGTATGAACACAAATTTGCGTTTGCTGGTTTGCGTGATGCGCCCAACCTTGCAATTGGGGCAGCACGCCTGATCGGTTTTGAACGCCTCCAGGTTGCCAGTGCGGCAATGCGGGCAGAGTCGGCGGTTTGGCACGCGATTCTCGAGTGTCCGACCTCGGCAGGCTGGGCAGATCAAACTGCCGACCAGCTTGGGCGGTTTTAACTCGCCCTTTTCGCAGGCTGGGCAATGCAGGTTTTTGGCGGGCGCAATTTCGACTATTTTTAAACCCAGTTGTTGATAAAAATTGCCTCTCGAGGAATTCGTGCCGACCACCACCTCCAAACTGACTTGGGCGCAATCGGGGCAGCACGGTTCTGGCGCGGCATCGGGAAATTTCATGCCAGGTTTTTGACAGACGGGGCAGTTGTCAGACGGTTTCACCTCGAGCATCTGTCCTGTGCGACATGACGGACAAATCCAAACGTTTGAGACTGGTTTTAAACCATCCTCGAGCAAGATGAGTTTTTGTTTTGCCAAATCCAAATTGGGTGTACTGAGCGGCACACTGACCGTCACAGGTTTTTGAGCAACCTTGCGGGGTTTGTTCCCACCCCTCAAGGCTTCCTGAAACGCCAGCGCCGTCTGAGGTCGCGCATCGACCCGAATCTCGAGCGCCCACAAAATCGCTTTCTCGAGTGCGACTGACATTTGGGGTTGCAAGACTCTGGGTGACTCGAGCGTGGCTTTGTTGCCTTTGCTGACACTGAGTGCCGCACGGTCCAAACTCGAGGCTGGCAGAACCCCCGTCAGGGCGTGGTACAAGGTCGCCCCGAGCGCGTAAACGTCTGTGTACGGTCCAAAACGCCCCTGGCTCTGGTATTGCTCGAGGGGGGCATAACCTGGCGTGACCAGGCGCGTGTGTTGAACTTGCTGCCCAAGGCTGAAATCGCGTGCCGAACCGAAGTCAATCAGGATCACGCGTCCGTCGTTGCGCAGCAAAATGTTGTCGGGTTTGATGTCGCGGTGTAGCAAATTGGCGCTGTGAACCACGGCTAAACCTTCGCTCACGGCAATGCCAATTCGTTCAACCTCGGCAGGCTCGAGGGTTTTGCTGCGTGTCAACCGATCACCCAGGCTTTCGCCCTCAACAAATTCCATGACCATGTACGCCGTGTTGTTCTCTTCAAACGTGTCCAGCACGCCAACAATGCTCGAGTGCGAGAACCGTGCCATCGTGCGAGCCTCATTGAGAAACGAAACTCGAGCGGCATCAAAGTCAGTGGGTTTGAGGCTGGCGGGCGGAATCACCCTGGTTTCACGGCGTATTGAGCCGTCCAAAAACAATTCTTTGATGGCGACCACGCGGTTTTGGTGGCGGTCAAAACCCCTGTAGGTCAGCCCAAACCCACCGCGTCCAATGGTGGCATCCAGACGATAACGCCCAGCGCCAACAACCGTTCCAGCCTTCAAATGCAGCCCAGCCGCGACAGGCATTCCACACGACCCGCAACTGACGGCGTGAGATGGCACAGGGGCAAGGCAGTACGCGCAGGTGTTCATTGGGTCATTTTCAAAACTCGAGATGAATGGTCTTGCCTTGGGATTCTACCGATTCTCGAGCGCAAGAATAGCAACTCAAGTCAGATACGAGAGCAACTGGCGTAACGTTTCAAACTCGGGTTGGTTTCGCCTTCCCGATGTTTGAGCGTGAGAACATGATTTTAAAGGGTTTGAGGTGTTCGCAAACTTGAAGTGTAATACGAGAAAGTGCTCACCGAGACCCGAACCACGCAACCCATTCGCAAGGCTTTGGTGCTGAATCTTGAATGGTTGAGCACCTGACGTAATAAATCAGGCACAATCACGCGGCTTGTAACTTCAGCAAATGGCGAATTCTCGAGCCATGATCTGGCTGGCTTCAAGCACTGCCTCACGCGTCACACGCCCTGCGTAACCCGAAACCACAGCCTCGAGCGTTTCACCGTTTGCGAGCCGCGCCAAAGCCCCTGTAATTTCGATGCGGGTGTGTTTGAACGTGGGTCTGCCACCACACACGCCAGGAGCACGCACGACGTATTCACCCATTGGGTAATACGAGTACGGCTCATTACCATGATTTTCTGTGACCAGATCAGACATAGGGTTATGGTAGCGCGAAAGCTCGAGCACGACAACCAGGCAGGCTGAGTACAAAACCAGAGCCTCAAGAATGCTCATGAAAACGCACTAGACTGACAGCTGTGGCACGATTCTTTCAATCTTTACGCGAACCGATCAACGCCCTGACCCATGGGGCAGGGTTTTTGATGGCGTCCATCTTCACCCTGATCCTGGCTTGGAAAACAGGTTTGCACTGGGCATTTTTGGTCTTCGGCTCGAGCATGATGCTGGTGTACCTGGCGAGTGCCTTGCATCACGGCGTCAAGGGTACAGCCAAACTCGAGGAGGGCTTGCGGCGTTTTGACCATGCCGCGATTTACGTGATGATTGCGGGAACGTACACCCCAATCGTCTGGACTGGACTCGAGCAACCCTGGCGCGACATTGTGTTGATTGCCATTTGGTCGCTGTCACTGGTTGGCGTGCTGATCAAAAGTTTGACCTTGCCACCCGAGTGGTTGTCGGTCACGTTTTACGTGCTCATGGGCTGGTTTGGCGTGGTGTTGCTGCCGCAGTTTTTAGGTAGGTTTCCGATGACCGCCATTATCGCCATGGTGATCGGCGGTCTGATGTACACCTTCGGCGTGCCATTTTACGCCTCCAGAAGACCGAAAATGGGTTTGATCGGTGCGCACGAAATCTGGCACGGTTTTGTGATTGCGGGCAGCATCTCGCATTTTGTCATGATGATGAATTTGCACGTCCTTTAAAACTTATTCCGCTTTTGAGCGGTGTGTTTTTGCAAACGTTC
Organism: Deinococcales bacterium; assembly: GCA_025352125.1. Taxonomy (GTDB): domain Bacteria; phylum Deinococcota; class Deinococci; order Deinococcales; family JAAFIG01; genus JANXTZ01. Next base: position 32,924 of record JANXTZ010000034.1, read on the forward strand.
AATCTCGGCAAGCACATCTTCGGGTTTGGTTTCCATCTCGAGATCGGCAAGTTCGCTGTCAGAATCATTTTCAATGCCCATTTTGTCCTGAATCGCGTCGAGCATCTGTAAAATCCTGGTGGTCTCGTGCTCGGTCAACAAACCAATGTGCAAATGCAAGTTGGCGCGGCGTTCGGCATCGTCACTCATGCGGTTTTGCGAAATCATCACGAACGTTGACAAGAAAATTGCCTCGAGCGAGACGATCATGGTTAACAACCCGTAAGGAAACGGGTCGAAAACTTTAATGCTTAACTTTCCTGTGTTCAGCAAAATCCAAGCGCCAAACCAGATGACATGAATGTAAACAAATTTTAAATTTCCAGCAAAATCGGTGATGCCATCCGCAATACGGTCTTGCAGCTTGCGCTCTTGGGCGGTTTTGACCCGCAAGCCAATCATGGTGCGAATGTTTTTCTCGATCACATTGGACAGTGCAGGATTGTTTTCAGATTCATCAATCAATGGCTTGTTGGCAATCACATTAAACTCCTCTTAAAACCTGAGATTTGATTTACGCTATCGGACGGGCATGAAGTCAGGGTGTAGTCGAACCCTAGAGTTCCTTGTCTTGACCTCAAAACGCACCTTCGGGCGGAATCGCTAACGGGCGAGGTCGCTCCAGGCATCTCGAGCACCCTTGAGGTAAGCGCGTTCAAAAACGTAATTGGAGTCTTTGCCCAAAATGGCATCACCAATTGGGTTTAACAGCGCCCGCTTGGCAGTCAGGAGTGTTTCGTGAACCCCCAGTTGCCATGCCACGCCCGTTCCGTACCTGTGGGCAATCTGTACCGCCTGCCGTCCTGCCGAGTAGGCTTTTTCAGGATTTGGCACTCGAGTTCCGTCGTGATACGCGCTCGCGTCGCTCAAAGCCTTAAATTTGAGTCCGTGCCGCTCGAGCCTCAACCCAAACTCGAGGTCTTCGCCGCCGTACCCGCCGAGGCTCTCATCGAACAAGCCCACCTCGAGCGCGGCAGTTCTGGGCAGGCTGGCATTGCAACCCGAAAAATTCATCCAACCTGGGCGCGTTGGAAAGCGGGTCACGCCGTCTGGGAAGCGCACGGCGGCTATCGCAACCCTGTTCTTGAAGACCTCATGAAACGCGTGGTGCCTTGCCAGGGTTTCAGGCTCGAGTTGCAAATCATCGTCGCAGAGCAGCAAAATCTCGCCCGTTGCGGCTTTGATGGCGGCGTTGCGGGCGGCGGAACGTCCTGATTGGGCTTGCGAAAGTACGGTCAGGGCAAAAGGCTGGCGGTGCCCGACCGCCTCGAGCAATGCCAACGTGCCGTCCGTGCTGCCATCGACGGCAACGATCACCTCGAACTCGCGCCAGGTTTGAAGCTCGAGCGCTGCAAGGCATCTCTCGAGCAGGTTCATGCGGTTGTGGGTGGGAACGATGACACTTAAAAGCATGACTCGAGTGTACGGCAAAAAGTTTTCCCGACTCAGGGGAAAGTCGGGAAAACTTTGGAACAGGAAGAAAATTGGGTTTAAGCGTTGACGCTCGCAGCGCTGGCGACAGTGATTTTCTTGGGCGTGGACTCGGCGGATTTCATCAGTTTGACGGTCAAGACACCATCCTCGAGTTTGGCTTCGATACCCTCGTGCGAGAGGCGTTCAGGCAGGTTGATTTGCCGTTTGACTTCGCCTTGGGCACGTTCGCGCCACAAGTATTTCACACCCTCAGGCAGTGCCTCGGTCTCCATTTTGGCACTTAAGGTCAAAATGCTTTTCTCGAGGTTCAGGTCAAGGTTTTCGGGCTTCACACCTGGCAGGTTGACACGCACCAACAGGTGATCGGCTGCCTCGAGCACATCGACGCCAGTTGTGTTGGCGGTTTTGCGTGGGGTTTGGGTGTTCTCGAGGTTCGAGAGTACCTCGTCCATGAGTTTCCAGGGGTTGACTGCGCGGCTGTTCATTTGACGGTACATCATGATTATCTCCTTTTTGGTTGGGCGGTTTGGTGACGCGCCCTTTTCTTAAGATGAATTAAAGCACACAATAAACTTGAGTGTTGTGCACTCAATTACATTGCAGAATTTGAAGCATGAAATTCGAGTGTTTTAAATCGCATCATGGAGCAAGAAAAATTGAGGAACACAATTCCAGACAACAAAAAAAGCTCGAGCATCATGGCTCGAGCTTTCAAAAGTATTTTGCTCTAGCTTGGCAAGACGGTGGTGTTGGTCGTGCCGCCCGTGGTGGCACTTGGGTTCTTCTCGATGAAATCATCAATTTTAATGACCAACTGACGCATCGCCTCCTGCACGGCAGCCGCGACTTCCCGCGCCATGCGAATGTCGTGACCCGTGTTCAGTTCGGCAACGTTGACTTGCAGTTGATCGCCGTCCACCGTGATCTCCAGACCAAAACGCGGAATCAGCGCGGTGGCGACGGCTTGGGCACTGTTCATGTCGGTCGCCATCGCCATGAGGGTGCCTTCTTTGAGTGATTTCAGTGGGTTTGTGGGTTGCATGAATGGTCCTTTCAAAACTGCGCCAAGCGATTTTTCTTGAGCGCAAAAAATCTCGAGCGACCATGCCCGTGAGGTGCAGCATATGGTCAAGACAGCGAGCTTACCGTGTCACAGTGAGGATTCACAAGGAGCAAATTCTCGATATGCAGTTTAATCCTGTATGGACGGGGCATGTGTCGTCCATACAGGACTTGTATGGCTGGGGTTTTCAAAGTCCGTACAAGTCACTGAATTTATTTTCCAAATACGCCAGATACGGTTTTGCGGTCAACGGTTTCCCTGTGGCTCGAGCGATCAAATCTGGTGGCAAATACGTTTTGCCGTGCTGGTGAACGTGTTCACGCAGCCAACCCAAAAGGGGCGCGTACTCTCCCGCCGCGAACATGCCGTTTAAATCGCCCAGATTTTCTCTGGCAGTCTCGAGCAATTGCACACTTAAAATGTTGCCCAGGCTGTAGGTCGGGAAGTACGCGAACAGTGCCTCTGACCAGTGAACGTCTTGCATCACGCCCCTCGCGTCGTCAGGTGGCGTGATGCCGAGGTAATCCTGCATTTTGGCATTCCAGGCTTCAGGTAAATCACTGACTTTGAGGTTCCCTTCAAAGACCGCCAGCTCGAGTTCAAAGCGCAACATGATGTGCAGGTTGTAGGTGATCTCGTCGGCTTCGACGCGAATCAGGCTGGGTTGTACGCGGTTGACCAGTTTGTACATCATTTGGGCGTCCACGTCGTGCAAACTTTCAGGAAAATAAGTTTGCAACTTGGGAAACCAGTGCTGCCAGAAGGCGCGGGAACGTCCGACCAGATTTTCCCAAAGCCGCGACTGGCTTTCGTGAACGGTGCTCCAGCAACCTCGAGCCAGTGGTGTGCGGCGCAGGTGTTCACCCGTGTTTTGCTCGTACATGGCATGTCCAGCCTCGTGAAATGTGCCGAACATTGCCATCGGCAGGTAATTGGGGTCGTAACGCGTGGTCATGCGCACGTCGTCCCGAGAAAAATTGATGGCGAACGGGTGCGCGGTCGGGTCCAGCCGTCCTCGGTTGAGGTCGTAGCCAAAAGCCTGAGACACCTCGAGGGCGAAGGCTTTTTGCTTGTCGATGTCAAAATGACGTTTGAGGATGCTGTAATCGACTGTTTCGCCCTTGGCGGCAATGGCTTTGACCAGTGGCACGGTTTCCGAACGCAGGTCGGCAAAAATTCCGCGAATGTCTTCGGTTTTGAGACCAGGGTCATAATCGAACAAGAGCGCGTCAAACGGATGCACCGAACTGTCGTAATGGTTCGCGGCTTTGGCAGCCATCTCAAACATCTTCTCGAGGTGCGGCAAGAAGGTTTTGAAATCGTTTTTGCCTCTGGCTTCCTGCCAGGCATTGCTCGAGCGGGCGCGGGCTTGCGAAAATTCGGCGACAAATTCCGTGGGCAGTTTGCTCTTGCGGTCAAAATCGCGCCTGACCTGACGCACCAGCGCACCCTCAAACGATTCTTGAGCTGCAAACTCTGGCTCGAGTTGGGTCAGCAATTCTTTCAACGCTGACGCCGTGCCTTTTTGGTGGATGATGCGTGCCAGCGTCGCACCTTGCACCGCTCGGGTTTCGATGCCACCGCGCGGCATCTGGGTTTCCTTGTCCCAGCTCAGCACGCTGGCGATGCCTGACAAATCACTGATTTCTGCCAACAGGTTTTTGAACGTTTCAAGATTTTGAGTCATGGTTGTAGTCTACTCGAGCTTGTGTTTTCCTGTCTTCAATTGGCTTATTTCCCACAAAATGCTGTGTGCTTGCCCATTTGATTTTGGTCAAGTTATCCACACCCCCATTCAAGATTTGAGGGATTGACAAGCGCCAGCCTTGGGTGCCAATTCAAAATTTAAACTGTCCTAGACTGTGAAAATCAGTTTTTTGTTGTAGACAAAACCACCGATTTTGAGTTATCCACACCCTGACCAAACCTGTGGATAACTTGTGGATAACTTCTAAGATTGCGTCTTGAGCGCCATTTTGGCATTTTCAATAAATGCCCTGACCAATCGAGGGTTTTTGATGCCAGCCGAGGCTTCCACACCGCTCGAGACATCGACGCCCCAAGGTTGAAGTTGCCGCACCGCCGCCGCCACATTGTCTGGATTCAAACCACCCGCCAACAACCAACGTCTGCCCGCAAGGTTGAGAATCTCGAGTGCTGCCCAATCAAAAGCTTCCCCAGACCCAGGATCAGCCCCATCAATCAACAACGTCTCGTGTTCTGGCAGCTTTAGGTCTGGATTAAAACTGATCGCCCGAATGACAGGGCGTACTTTCGCCACCCGCGCGGCGAAACCATCAGACTCCTGACCGTTCAGTTGCACTGCGTTTAGACCCACCTGTTCAACCGTCTCGAGAATCGTCTCGAAGCTTGCATTGCGGAACACGCCAACCCGAGCCATGAAAGGACTCAAAGCACGGCTGATGTCTTGCGCTCGAGCCAGGCTGATAAACCGTTTGGTGTTCGGCACAAAATTCAGACCAAGCGCATCCGCCCCAGCATCCTCAGCCGCCAGCGCGTCCTCGACTCGGGTTAAACCACAGATTTTGACTCGAGGGGCGAGCATCATGACCTGATTCTATCTTGGAAGTTCAGATTTTGAGCCATAAAAAATGCGCCTCTCTCGGCGCTGACTTGTAAAGAATACCAGGGTATGCACCATTCGTCAAGCAGATGCACCCGAGTTCCTGCCTCGAGATACCATTCACTTGCCCTGCAACCCCATAAACCGATAGCCTGAGTCCATGACCACGAAAAAAGCCGCAACTCAAAAACCCAAAACCAACACTCGAGCCACACCATCAGCTCCTCGAGCTACAGCATCAGCTCCTCGAGCTACAGCATCAGCTACTCGAGCCAAGACCGCAAGCTCCAGCGTCAAACCCAAAAGTGTCACCGTTGCGTTTCAGGGCGTCCCAGGGGCTTACGGCGAGATTGCCGCAAACGCCAGCAGTTTGAACGCCGCACCCAAGGGTTACACGACCTTTCACGAGGTGCTCGAGGCGGTGCGAATTGGCGAGACTGACCTGGGTGTGATTCCGGTCGAAAATTCCTTGGCGGGAACGGTTTACCAGGCGATGGACTTGCTGCCCGAAACGGATTTGCACATCATTGGCGAGATCATTGTGCGCGTCAACCACCACCTGCTGGCGCTGCCAGGGGTCAAACTCGAGCAGGTCAAACGCGTTCACTCGCACCCTCAGGCGCTGGCGCAGAGCGATGGTTTTGTGGCAAAACATCACCTGACCCCAATAGCCGCTTTTGACACGGCAGGCGCAGCCAAGGAACTGCTCGAGCGCGGCGCAACCGATGAAGCGGTGATTGCCAGCAAACGCGCGGGCGAACTGTACGGGTTAAGTGTGCTGGCGGCGGGTATCGAGGACGAAGATTTTAACTACACCCGTTTTCTGGTGCTCTCCAGGCACGAGATAAAACCGCAAAACGTGCCCTACAAAACCAGCCTGGTCTTTGCCGTGCGTCACACGCCAGGCTTCTTGCTCGAGACGCTCAACCAATTGAAGGGTTTGAATCTGACCAAAATTGAGTCCAGACCGCGCCGCGACCGCGCCTGGAGTTACCTGATTTACATTGACATCGAAGGTGACGCTCGAGAAACCCGCATCGCTCAAGCCTTGGTGGGTGTGCTGCAAAAAGCCAGTTTTGTCAAGGTGCTCGGTTCGTACCCGATGGCGCTCGAACCTGTGGGTTAAAAGGGATGGCTCGAGATTCCCAAACAGCTTTTTTCACGTTTTTATGTTCACAAGAGGGTAATCTAAAACCAATGCGTCGTTTGATTCTTCCTGCCCTGGCACTTTTTACAGTGTTCTTTCTTGCCACAAGTTTTGCCTTCAGCTACACCGTCAAGGCGGGCGATACCCTTTACAGCATTGCCAGAAACTTTCACACCACCGTCAGTGAACTCGAGCGCATCAACAACCTTCAAAGCACCAGCGTCAAAATAGGGCAGGTGTTGAGCATTCCCACCGTCACCAGCAGCACACCAGCCCCCAGCATCACTCCAGGAACCCGAGAGGCAAGTTTTCAGGGTCAAACGAGCGCCAAAGTCATTCACCGTTTAAGAGCCATTCCGGGCGACCCTGTGACCGTGCGGGTGATCGGCGCGAAAGGCGGCGCACCGATTGTCACCTGGGGTCCGCAACGCCCCGACGGCACGTTTGAAGAGCTGGTCATGACCCCCGATGGCAACGACTGGGTCGGCGTTGGACGCGAATTGCTCGGCGAGCCAGCCAAAACCGTCAATCTGGAAACCAACATTGGCGTCGAAGCCATCACCTCGAGCCTCAAGCTGCTACGCGACCCGCAGGGCATTCAAAATGTTTTTGTCAGCCAACAGGTGCTCTCCACCGCCAACGACACCAACCGCGAACGCGAACTGGCGGTTTTAAACCCTGCCTACAAACAGAGCGAATTGACCGCTCGAGCCTTCTTTAAACCCTGGGTGCAACCAATAAACAGCGCCCACATCAGCCCGTTTGGGCAAGCACGGCGTTACGAACGCGGCGGCGACGTGAAATACCATTACGGCGAAGATTACGCGGGCAAAATTGGTGACCCGATTCGCGCCGCCAACGACGGCACGGTGGTGATTGCAGGATTTTACGCGATTCGTGGCGGTCTGACCGGCATCGACCACGGCGCGGGCATTGTCAGTCTGTACTTTCATCAATCCAGAATAAACGTGAGCATCGGGCAAAAAGTGGTTCGAGGTGAAATCATCGGCTTGGTCGGCGCGACAGGCTTTGTCACCGGACCACACCTGCACTTTGAAATGCGCGTCCGAGGCGAAGCCACCGATCCCAAACAATGGATTGGAAAAATTTTCCCTTAAACCTCAGGGGAAATCGGTTTTTGTTCTCATCTGAACAGATAAAATGATCGTTATGCGAATTGCTGGCATCATCCAAGCACTCGGTCTTGTTCTGATTGGTGGCTTGGCATTGGCGCAAATCGCCAACCGTCCAGACCCTGTGGTTTTGTTTGTCAATGAACTGCCAGTGTTTGAGAGCGAATATCGCCGCGCCCAAATCGAAAATCCAGCCGCCGCACTGCCCGCCAAGGGGTTCTTTAAAACAGACCGCGATAACCTGGCACTGGCAAACGTGGTCAAAACCCAAGCCATTCAAAGTGACGCTGCCAACATCGAAGTCAGCAGCAGCGAAGTGGATCACGACATCAACGACCTGATGAAACTAAACAACTGGGATTTTGCCGAGTTCAAGCAAAACATCGAAGCCGCCGATTTCAGCGTCGAAAGTTACCGTCGGCAACTGCGCCAACAACTGCGTCAGAATCGCCGAATCGCACAAATCAAAGATCAAGTCACCCTGAGCGCATTGGAACTCAGCTTCTATTACAACCTCTTCAAAAACCGATACGCCAGCAACGGCAAACCTGCGGCATTTGAACAAATCAAAAACAAAGTCGAAAATGATGCCAGAACCATCAAAACAAATGCCGCCTTTGAGCACTGGAACCGCAAACTCTTATCAAACGCCAAGCTTCACACCCCAGAAAGCTCGAGTTTGGAAGTGTACAACCCCACCGTTGCCAAAATAGGCAGCAACGAAATTGACCTCTGGAGCTTAAATCAAGCCGTGTATAACGACCCCAGATTTGCCAGCCTGCAAAGCAACAGTCAAAACCTGACATTTGAGATTCAAAAATTAAAAACCACCATCCTCGAGCAACTGATCAACCAATGCGCCGCTCTGGAATACGCCAAAAAAAGCGATCAGCCATTCATTGGGCAAGGACAAGACTTGCTCGAGGCGGTCACAAGTTACAAATTACAAAACCTGAGTGTCACAGAGGCGCAAGCAAAACGTTACTATCAAATCAATTCAACTCACTTTCAGACTCTGGGCGTTGCCAGTTTTAAAGGTTTTACTTTCAAGACTTCTGGCACCGCCACTGCCTTTCGCAACGAACTGATTCGCAGTGGACGCCCCATCGAAAGCATTGCCAGCAAGTACAGCCAAAACCATCCAAACAACTTTACGCAAGGCAACACCAAGCAACTCAAGCCAAATCTCAAAAAGGCAATCTTTGATCAAAAACTGAGCAAGGTCAAAAACGGTTTTGTTACACCAACCACCACGATAGACGGCAAAAACATCGTGTTTTACGTGCAAAACATTCAATACCCCAAAATACCCAGTTACGACACCATCAAAACCCAGGTCATGCAAAAAACCCTGGCTTACAAACGCCAAACCACCACCAACACCTGGCTGCAAAATGCCCGCAAAAGCCTGAAACTCGAGAATCAACTGACCATGATTCAAAAAGATTCCGAAATGCGTGGCAACCGCAGTGCAAGCGTCACTGCCGCCCAATCCAACACCGTCACACCCAACCCGCGACCATCCAAACCCGAACCGAAAGCACCCACCCTGCAACCCTAAAATGAAAGACTCGAGCCAGACCAGAACACGCCCGATTGACACGACAGACTCGAGCACATATAATCTCGAGCGCTGCCCGAGAAGGGTGAGCAACTGGCCTGTTAGCTCAGTCGGTAGAGCAGCTGACTTTTAATCAGTGGGTCGCTGGTTCGAATCCAGCACGGGCCACCACAAGAAGAGACGTGAGAGACGCAGATTCGGAATCCGCGTCTCTTCGTTTTATTGCCTGAAAACCCAGACTGCGGCTACGCTGACGCTACCAGCAATCAATTGTCTGGCAGATGGAGTGTGATTTCGATTACATACTATATTCTGCTTCTGGCTAAACTGTAACCAATAACCAAGAAAGGTTACAAAAGGTGAACATCATGAATATGACAAGCCAGACAGCCGATTCAGATTCAGGTCCCGACTTCACAGACACCGCCGTTGATGCTCCCAACGTAATTGGAAGGATTATCAGCGTCTCAACAAAACAGTCACCTAGTTTTTCAGTAATGCACGTTCGTCTCAAGCATTCAATCGAGAGTTTATCTCCTGGCTCTTGGGTATCCGTAGATGCTGGACGCAATACTCGGGTTCTGGCTCGAGTTGTCGATGCGTGGGAAAATAATCCACATGAAGATGCACAAAGCTCTTTGATTAGCGAAGTTTTACCATTCAAAACCATTTACGCCATTGAAGGCGACAGCACTGTTATCTACCGCGCACTTGAAATTGAACCGATGGAGCAAGTAGAACTTGACGATGCTGGAAATATTATCAAGATCAGCGAGGTCACAATGTTACCTCGTGCTGGGAATTCTGTTTATATTGCTGAAGAAAATGCGATTATTGGATCGCTTGGATTAGAACCTAATCCTGACGAGGGACTTGAAGTTGGCACTTTACGAGGTTTTGATCACATTAAAGCTGTAATTACAAAAAGCGCGATACAGCGGCACATTTTCATCGGTGGTGGCATCGGTTCAGGAAAGTCTTATACTCGAGGAGTTCTTGCTGAAGAGCTGCATATGCTTGGGATTCCACAAATTAACATTGATGTCAATGGCGAAATGATTGAAGCGACAAACCAGCTTGGCGGCGTAAACTTAATTCCTGGAAAAGATGGATTTACACTTCCTCTAAGCTCTCTCACTCCTGAAGATGTTACTGATGCAATACCTGGACTCAATAAAGGTACGAATTACGTTACGTTGATTGAATATGCACACGGAGTATTGCTGAAAGAACGTGCAACTAAAGGGCAGCATTTCGGGATTGCTGATCTTGTTGCAAAAATTACAGAAGTCGCTCCAAGTTTAGATATGGACAAGGCTGGTACGCTGCGACCTGCTACGCAGCGTGCTCAGAGCCTTGAAAGGATTGCTTACATTGGAAATCCTTTCAACTGGGAACAGCACATAAAACCTGGGGCAATAATTAATATTGACTGTCGTGGACTGCTGGTGTCAGATTTGAGACTTATTGTAGCGTCAATTGCTCGAGATTTACAAAGGTTGTCTCGAACCAAAACAAACATGTTCGTAGCCTTTTCAATTGATGAATTTCACCTTGTTGCACCTAACGATGATAAATCTGTCACAACACAAGTCTTACGTGAAATTGCACGTATTGGACGGCACTATAAGATTGGATTGATCCTCACAACTCAATCACCTCAAGACGTTGACAGATCAATCTTGAAACGTTTGCTTACAAGATTCTTGCATTCAATTGAACCTGATCAGTTAGACGCATTGAGAGGCGTTTTCTCTGATGCTTCTGAATCGCTTATCAAAAGTCTGCCCAAACTGCCCCAAGGTACTGCAATTGTCACTGGAGCTTTTGAAACGATTCGTCATGCCGCAGTGATTAACATTCGCAAACGTCACACAATTCACGGTGGCAAGACCCCCGACATTTTTGCAGATTTTAAACAAAAAGGTTGGAGCGGAAAACACCCAATCAATTTGGTTCAGGGTGATAAAAATGCGGAGTGATGCTGTTGGTAAACCCGATGCACATACCCGCGAAGTTGCGATCATTAGCTTTCTGCGTGAGAAATTGGAGGGCGCAACTGCCAATGAGGTCTATGAGATGGGCAAAGAAGCCCTAGGTGATGAGGTTTCGCGTCCTGCCTACTATAAAACTTTAGAACGCCTTGTAATTGCAGGTAAAATTGAGCAAAGAGAAGATGTAAGTGTTCGCCGATATTATCTGCCTGAACAACTACATTCAGCTAATCGCATTACTTTAGATGATGTTTTTGAAATGGTGCCATTTGCTGACAACACTCGAATCATGGCTAAAGCCATAGAAGCACAAGAATATTTCTTTCGTCATCGTGACACAGTAATCCGTAAAGTCGGTCAATCTCTAGCAAATAAGCCCGCTATTGACGTATTTTTCCATTTTATTCTTCACCAGATTCGACTTTTAGAAAAAGATCTTGAGTTATTTGAAGAACTCGAGAAAGACCAAGATAGATCTGGAATTGAATTTATAGAAAAGCGTATTCAAAACCAGTGTCAGCGCTTGCGAGCGATTCTTTACTACAACCTTAGTATTCCTCAAAAAGCTGTTTATGTGGCAGATTGGTTAGGCTCTCAAGGTCTTAAAGAAACTCGAACAATTGATTATGATAAATCTCGATTGCGGCACGCACTTGAGCGGCGCGTGTTTGGGGCAACCAAAGAAGAAACCTTTTTTACATTTGTGACAATTGAATCTGGTAAACATGCAATAGCAAAAAAAGAAATGGTGATTTCTGGTAGTGATGGAAGTTTTCATGCTGGAACACTAAATATCCGTACAGGTAGCCACTGGGTAGAAGATGATTCTTACGCTGTCACATTTAATAACTCTGTTGTCTATGTTCGCTCCTCTGAAATGCTCGAGAGAAGCAGGGGTACAAAGAAATTTTTATACTCTGCTCCTTTAACTCGAGAAACAATGGATGACCCTGCGTATAAGGGGATGGTACTTGCACCATTTATGTTTCCAATGCTTACGGAATCAGAGTATGAGCACATGACTCGAGCTGCAAGTGATGTTGTCCAAATGCGTGTGGATGACGACATTCTCAACGGAAGAGCGCGTGATGTTGCAACAGGTGAGCAAATTATTGCTCCTCGAGTTCATATTCGAGACGGTACAATTACTCCACAAGAACGTGGCTTCAATCATTACAGAATGGTTAATCCTTACGGAGAAATTGCACGTGAGGGAATCATGCGTAGTCAGTCAATTCTGGCAAGCATAAAAGGTTCAAAGAAGCCTCGCATCTATGCTGGTGCGGTAAAATCAACACAGATTCGTCTTTTCTCTCGGATTATTAGTTGGTATATCTGTATAGGATCAAAAGAATTAGATGGACAAGCAATCGATGCGGCTTGGGATGATTCATACTCTAATTTTATTTCTGACGTTGATGCTATGACACTGGTACTTGCATCTCTTGAGGAGGCAGGGCAAAATCAGTCTTACCGACATACTCAGTCAGGCTACTGGGCTTCTTGTATTGTTTTACGTCAATTCGCCTCTCTAACCGATTTATACGACCAAGAATTAAAACCAACAGAGTCTTGGGTAGATGTTATTAGAGAGCGCCGCCGCCGTTCGCTAGACGCTTACGAATCTAAAAAGGGACAACTCGATTGGCTCACAATGATTCCTGAAGATGATCTTGAAAACGACCCCTATGTATATATGCTCGAGAATGGAGATTACGCATCTTTCTACGTTGGACATACGGCTGGCAAACCTGCCCCGAAAATCCCACGGTATGAATTTCTTTGTTCTTTGCGAGAGCAGCTTCGAGATGAAGAACCCGATCTTGAACCTGCCAAAACCCACATTCGCCAGACAGTTGAGGAATTGCTAACAGCCTTACTTGTATGCGGTTTTTCAACAGACAAAGATCACAACTTCATGACAGGATTGAACCTTGCTAAAGTGGTGAATTTTGTGGTTTACCAAGCTCATGAATATGCCAAACATGTGGGTAAAAAACTTGAATCCGAATTCAAATCAATGGTTGTAAAACGCCTTGCTGACAGGCGACATAGCAAAATCAATCCAAATGATGTGGATGTAAGACCTGCGAATCTTAGGCAGTATATTTTACGATGGATGTCAGCGACACGTGCATTAACAAACAATCACGATGTAGACAACGATGAACGTTAATCCAAATGTTCGTTAAGCTCAGTATAGATATGGCGACCAATGGCTGAAGCAAGCGGTAATGGGACTGCATTCCCAATAAGACACATTTGCTCTCCTAAATTTCCCTGAAATACGTAGTTGTCTGGGAATCCTTGAAGTCGAGCAGCTTCTCGAATTGTTAAGGTACGAGGTTGTGAATAGTGAATGAATCGCCCACTGCCAGCATTTTGAAAGTATGTTGTTAGTGTTCGAGCAAGTCCAGCACGATGTAAACGACCATATGCTTGCGAATAATATTCTTTGGATAATCCACCATTACTGATAGATGGGATACCACCCTCTTCTATATTATTTATTAGCTTCAAGAGATTTGACTGATGTTTGCGGGCAATTGTGTTTGAAAGATATTTCGAGTTTGTTCGCAACGAGCGTTGATAATCGTTTGCAGCTCTAGTTGAATATAAACTATATCCATCAGGTGAAACTGAGTTGGGTAAATCACTAATTGCATCACCAACAGTGACTAACGGCATTAGATTTTTAGCAATTTCAGAATCCACTTCTGCGAATTGGGCATTCACAAACTGTTGTACTACAGGGTCAGCACCAAATATAGATTCTGCTGTCTTGGCAGTAAGCTTTACCCGTTTCCTAAGATTATCAAGATGATAATCGAAAAGCATTTGGTTCAATTTTCCGTGTGTAGGAACTGGCAATGTTGGTATCAGGTTGAGATTTCTATGATAAGCAATCAAAATGATTCGATGACGAGTTTGGGGCGTACCATATCGTGCAGCATTCAAAATCCCATAAGTAATATTATAAAACTGAGACAGTTGTAATATCAGTGGCTCGAAGAGTTCATGAAATTGCAACTGCGGAACATTCTCAAGAACTAGAAATGGTGGCAATAGCTCGAGTACCAATCGGCTATAAGCATTTACCAATTGGTTGATTTCAGCCTTTTCGTCACGCTTTCCCGCAGGGCTGAATCCTTGACAAGGTGGACCACCAATAATACCGTGCAGAGTTTTTCGGCTGATGTCTTCTCGAACATCTTCCCCTGTTAGTGTAGCTACGTCCCGAAGCAAATAGTTTGCATCGGGCTGAAATCCCAGATAAGACTTCTGAGCAGCTTTTGACGTGTCATATAAACCTAAAGTTGAAAAACGTCCTGTGCGCTCGAGTCCTTGAGCTAACCCTCCAGCTCCAGCAAACAATTCAATAGTGTTTAATTGTTCAGGCATATTTTCCTAAATAAGTATCACATATTAATACCGCAGGTAAACAGACTGCCTAGAATCGGACAACTTCAGAATACACCTGTTTGTACAATCATTTTGTCTGAGTGATGACCCAATCAGCAAATTCTCCTTCTCGCACCCGTAAATATCCCATCGTCGAAACTCGAGTTTCCCCCGTCCGCTCGAGCACGGTGACAATGCAGCCCTTGAAAATCCCGTCTTCAACCCGCAGAACACGCTGTAACCCTCGAGCGCCAACGAAGCGCAGTGAGCTTGTCCCCACCAATTCCGACAGTCCCCGTTTCGAGCCGAACAATTGCAAACTCCAAGCCGTCGCGCTCTGCCCAACAACGCGGTAGACGTGCATTTCGGGTGCTTGGAAAACTCGAGGCGCTGGCATCCACGTCACCCCGTCCACCGTGCCGTTCTCGAAGCGCAGCTTGTCCCCCGTCTGGTCGTTAGCTCCTGCCACATATTGGGCGACGGTTTGGCTCAGATCGCTGGCTTGTGGTTTAGGTGGTGGTTTAACGGCTGTCGGGGCGGGTGTTGAGGGTCTTTGCTGTTGCGTTGCCTTGGGTGCTGTTAACGTCGGTTTCACTTGACCCTGAGCCACCGTGGCACTGGAGGCTCGAGCGGGTTCTGGTGGAATCGGGTTGTTCGCGGTGAAGGCTACCCCCGCGATGAACGCCACCAGTCCAGTCAATGCCATCCATCCCGCTTGCTTGCGCGTGGCAGGGTAACGCTTGAGAAGCTTCTGGTTCAACGACATCAGAAACATGCCGAGTGCGCCGAGAATCGTTACAAAACCGATGAGTCCAATAAGTGCGCCAATCATAAATTCTCCTTGTGGGTGGTCTTGATTCCTTCTTACGAGGTTATCACCTCGTACATATTTGTACGTCTCGCTCGGCACGATGAGACGTGCCAGAATCTGATCTCGTCTTCCTCGCGGTGCTTCGGGCGCGAATCCGTCACGCCCGAAACACCCTGAAATTACGACAAGCAGACATCGCAGACTTGCTCGAGATCGACCTGCGGAGTTACCAAGAGTACGAGGCGCACACCCCACCCAAGAAGGGCTTCAACCCGTCGGTGTTGACCCTGCGAAAACTTGCCCTCCTGCTGCACACCACCGTCGCGGCGTTCACGGCTGAACCTGAACCGTCTGAACTGCAAGCCCTCGAGTCTGAGCGCCAGACCCGCCAAGTCAAACGGCGGTGAGTTGTTCAAAATCAGCCCTTGCTGTTCCATCCCTGTCAGTTCGGCACTCCCACAGTTCGAGGTGCGGCACTCCCCAGCAAGACGTTCAGTGGTAACGCGGCTTCCCGACGTTGCTCTTGGTAAAGGTGCGTGTACGTCTGAAGCGTGAAGCCGACATTGCTGTGTCCCAAACGGTCAGACACCAACTTGGCAGAAATCCCATTCAAGAACAACAAACTCGCGCTCGTATGCCGCAAATCGTGAAAGCGAATGTCAGGCACATTCGAGGCTTTGATCAAACGCTTGAAGAACCCTGAGAGGTTGCTCGGATCGAGGATCGAACCAATCTCCGAGGTGAACACCATCCCCGATTCCGTCCAGACCTCGGCGGCATGGTGTCGCTCGAGGGACTGGTTTGAACGGTGTTGCTCGAGCACCGCGATGGCATCATCGTTCAGGGCGATGGTGCGACGGCTGGCATGGGTCTTGGGGGCTTGCAAGGTTGGTTTGTTGTCAATGCAGACCAAGTTGTTCCGTATCGTCAAGGTGCGACTCGAGAAGTCGATGTCCTCCCAGCGCAAGCCCAGCAATTCACCCTTTCGCATTCCCGTGACCAGTGCCAAGAAGAAGACGGCGTACAGGCGGTGCGTTTCGGCAAAGCGCAAGAATTGCAGGGCTTGTTGTTGCGTCCAGACCTTCATCTCTTGGCGTTCCACCTTGGGCGGTTTGACATTGTCCGCAGGGTTGCGTCCCAACAACTCCCAACGCAGGGCTTGACGGAGTGCCATCTTCAAGACCCGCAATGAACCACCGACCACATGATGGCTGTGTCCCGCCTGGGTTAGCGCCGTGACGAAGCCCTGCACGTTGAGCGCCGTCAACTTCCCGAGCGGAAGTTTCCCCAAGCGTGGCAGGATGTGAACCCGACTGTGGTACTCGAGGCTTTTATGCGAGTTGTAGCGCACTTGTCCTTTCTTGTACTCGAGGTACTGCACAAAGTACGCGGCGAGCGTGATGGACGCGCCTTCCACCAGCACGCCCTTGCCCTGGTCGGCTTTGGCTTTCTCGAGCGCGACGCGAACTTCGGTTTGGCTTTTGCCACTGAACGACCAGCGTTTTTGCTTGCCGTTCTGGTCGTGACCCAGGGTGAGCGTGGCGACCCAACGCCCGTTTTGCTTCTTGCGGATTGATCCTTCGCCATTGCTGCGTTTCTTCATCATCAGACCTTTGATTCTTTCTCGAAATGGATTGCCCTGTGCCAAAGTGCCAAAGCACCCGCACAAGCATGAGATGGTTTGAAGAGCGTTCCAGACTTCGGAACGGCTCGAGACTCACTGAGGCTGGACTTCTACCAGCCTTGAAGGTTCAAGGGGTGTTTAGAGGTTTGAACTCGAGGGTTGCCTGCATTTGACTCACGGCTCGAGCAAAGAGCATGGCGTACATCCAGTACACGGCATACGCCCAAGTGGTCGGTGAACGGCTTTGCAAGACCTCGAGACAGGCTTGCAGCGCTGTAGGGTGTTCGTCTGGTGGTGTTGGCAGTTGCGAGGGATGACAGACTCGAGCTTGAACTCGGTCACGCACGGGCATGAGTTGCGCGGCGCGTTCGATGAACTCGAGCCACGGCAGGGCATCACCGCCCTGAGCATTGAGCCACAACGCGGCTTGCCCGTCAAAATCACCGTCTTGAAACGAGGCGTTCAACACGGACTTGGTGGCAAGCCCGACGGCTTTGCGGCGCTCTGGCGGGATCGCGTCCCGCACTTGACGCATGGCGGTCTGACGAAGGCTTGCCCAAGCGTCCAGATATTCAAGCCGAACTTGATCCTCGATGGCTTTGATGCGCTGTAATCGGCTCACCGTTCACCGCGCAGGGCTTCGAGTGCCTCGAGCCTCGCCTCAAGCTCACCGACCTCGTAGACCCGAGCGTAGGCGGCAGCGGATTGCGTGACGGCGTGAACGGCTTTCAAACGCAATTCGGGGCTGTCTTCCTCGAGCAGGGCTTCCGCCGTCTCGAGTGCTCGCCAGAGTTTTTGAGCCACGTCTTGGAGGTTCTTGGGTTTGCTGTTGGCTTTGCGGGTAAGACGCGCTTGGAGTGGTTTGGCGTTTGGGTTGGACACGGTGACCCCCCTCCTTCTGAAAGAGTTTGCCTCGAAGGCCATCTCTTGGCGGCGTTTGCGTTGAAATCACCCCTAACGCCCCGAGTAAATCCGATCCGACCCTGTGGCTTTTGTGTGTGGTTCACGTCGGCTTTTGGAGATCAGGGGCGAGAGGGGCGAGTGAAACCTGTGTTCAGTAAGCAAAGAGTACTTTTAAGGGGGAAATAGCTTATTTGAAGACTCTTGCGCCCCTGACAGGATAAATGTGTGTGCTTAACAGGCTTTTTGTCAGGGGCGGATGCTGGCTCGAAACGCCCCTCACGCTTGGTAGCGGATGGAAAGCCCACGAATCAAACGATGACCATTGGATTTGACCCGCTCAAACCCTCGAGACTCGATTTCTTGGCTGAATTTGCGTTGTGCCAATTCGCGTTCACCATTCACGCTGCACCACATCCGATAGGTGTTGTACAGATCGCTTGGATTCACTCGAGCCTCCTTGTCTTGGACACAGGCATCCTCAATAAATGCGGCAATCACGTCCATCTCTGTGCGGTAACTCGAGGTGGCTTGAGACACAGAACTCGGCACGATCAATCCATGCGCTTGCCAATCCAAGCACCCACGAACCGCCCAAGCGAGAATTCCAGGCAACTCTTGAAGAAGCTTTTCTTTGAGCTTCTGGTCACGGTCTGCTACAGGGATGGTCACTGTGAACGGCACAAGCCTGATGCGTCGCCAAATGCCCTCATCGGTGTTGCGAATGGTTGGCTTGTGGTTGGTGGCAACGATCACTTTGAAGGTGGGCTTGAACTCGAAGAATTCCTTGTGAAGAAAACGGGCAGTCACCGTATCCCCACCCGTCAACTGCTTTACGACCACCTCAGACAGCCTTTGACCGCTTTCGGTTTCAGTCGCCGCCACAAACCGAGCACCCGCCAGCCTCGCCACATCATTGCGTGGGCTTTCACCACTCCGCACCGCAAAGGTTGTGAAATCGGCTTGACGGGCGTAATCCCCCATCATGGCGTTAATCACTTCAATGAAAGTGCTCTTGCCGTTCGCACCCGTACCGTAGAGCATGAACAAACACTGTTCTCGAGTTTCACCCGTCAGGGCATACCCCACCATTTGACGAATAAACCGTAACAGATCAGGCTTGTAGCGCATGATCTTATCGAGGAACGCGTCCCAGGTTGGACAGCTTGCGGAAGGGTCAAAGTGAACATCGGCAAGCTTGGTGATTTGATTGGCGCGTGAATGCGGCTCGAGTTTGCCCGTTCTCAAGTTGATTGTGCCGTTCCGAACGTTGAACAACCAATCGTCACGGTCAAAATCTTTGGCGCTGGCGACAACATCGGCTTCGTATCTGGCACGGTTTAGCAAGGCACGCATTCGTGAATCGCCTTCAGAATTTCGTGCCCAAGCCAAGAGCTTTTTGGCAATCTCAGCCTTGGATTTTCGAGCTTCACCTTCGGCTTCGTTCGATGCCATCTCAGCAAGCGCTGCTGCATCTTGGTAGATTCGACGAACCGTAATTTTGGCAAACCGTTGGACTGTGCCCGTGCTGTCATTCACCCAACGAATCCCATCCCAAACAAACCAGCCAAGCTCGGTCACGTAATACACATCATGCCCGTGATGATCCACAAACCGTTCGGCATTGCCGATGTCCGTCATTGCAAACCACTGAGCCGATGGTGTGTAACTGCTCACGCTTTGAGCGATTCTTCGCACTTCAGCGTCTTCAAGGGGCGGAACGCACTGATTGCGGTTGATGACAAGCAGGGCATTCTCGAGTGTCGTGCAGTTCAAATCGCGTCGCCACAACGTTCCCGCAATCGAAGTCAGGCTCGCATTTCTCGAGCCTTCAATGATCCGTTCCTCTGTTTGAGGTGTTTTGGGTTTGCTGGATTGCTTTGTCTTCAGTGCCTCCAACAACCAATTTGGCACGTCCGCTAAGGCTTGCTGCTCGAGGTTCAAACCTTCAAGCCAGGTGTAGACACCACCGGAGATGTGAACACTTGGGGCTGCCACGACGTAACCACCTTCGGCTTTCAAATCGATGCCTTCAAGCAAACCGTTGCCGCCTTGCAACCCCATTGGAACACGGAAAAAGTAGTGCGAACCATTGCCGCCAGTCTGTGCTTGGGGCGTGGTTGGGAGTTGACCAAATTCTTCAATTAAAGCGGCAAGGGTAGCATCGCCTTGATGGCGCGGGTCAATGTCCAACACCGCCAAACCGTTGCCCGTACAAAGCCCAATGTTGGAGTCGGGCTGTTGTTGCCACCAAGCTTGGATGATCTCGGAATCAATCGTGGCATCCTTGAATCCTCGAGATGTCCGAGGGTGCTTCCCTGCCGCCTTACAGTTGGGTTTAGAACAAGAGCAATGTCCGTTAAGCACGGTATGAAGCGGAAAGACGGGAAAGCCCCGTGCCGCGTACCACAGGGCAGCCTCGAGCATCGAAGCTGGGAAAGTATTACCGCTCAAGACGACCCCCCCGACGCACGTTGCCACCCCTGCGACTGGGTAGGTAATCGCGTTTAAATGCTTCCAAATCGCTCCGCAAAACCACCTTGCCGATGTTGAGGGCTTGGAGTTTGCCGCTTTTGACGGCGCGGATGAGTTGACGCTCAGTGATGCCCGTCTCTCGAGCAGCTTCAGAACAGGTAAGATTTGGCTCGAGCAAGGTTCTTTTGATTTCTTTAACCATATTTCCTCCAAGGCAGCCTCGAGACAACAACGCACCACACAACACACGTGGAATATCGTCGTCGCTCGAGGCAAGTGGAAAATCGTTGCCAGAATAGAAGTTTTAGACTACGCCAGATTCTTGAGGTGGATACTGGCTCTAGGTCTTGTATGTTTACTGATTGAGGTTGTTTAACTCGGTGTGCTCAAACTCTGCTGCTTCGAGAGCAAACATGGTCGCGGTAGCAATGTCATCGTAACGTCGCTCGGGACGTAAAAAGGCACGATGAAATTTTCCAGAGGGCAATTTCACGACAATGACCGTGTAACGCTCAAAATACAAGAGTGCATCATAAGTCAATGCGCCAGCCCGTCCCATCTCTCCAAGGATGTATGGTCTTTCGTAGAATATAACTCGAGGATTTTGTTCAAAGTAGTCAATGTCGATGAGTTGGGCGATTGTTTCTGGGTTCATGCCCTTGATTTCTATGTCTGTTAGCATAGTGTTTTCCTTTCCAGTTAAAAACATGGAGATTTATTAGACGTTGTTGCTGAACGTAGCAACAACGTCAGTCATTCACCGCACCATAGTCGATGTGACTCTGTCAAATACTCGAGCCAGATACTTGTAGAGCCGAGCATCGCTTTTATGATACGCAAACTCATTAGCTGTTTTGTTCGTTTGTGACGGTATTAATGAACTCGAGCAAGGCGCTCTTTGGTACAAGTATTCGTTTTCCAACCCGAACTGAGCGAAGCTTCTTACTTCGGATTAATTCATACGTCGAACCGACTCCTGCCCCAAGAGCTTTGGCGGCATCCTTGACGCTACATGTAAGACTTTCTGGCATTTGATTTCACCTCCTGCGACGAGGTTAATGACAAAAACCAATCTTTAAAAGCCAACTCGAGTTGGGCATTTTATGTACCCTATTTTAATACTGTTTTTAACGACTTATTTTTCGGCGACCTGGTTTCAATATTCGAGGAGTTAAGCCTAATATTTTAGCGAATTCTCGAACACCTTTTTGAATGTACTTTTGATTTTCTTGAATTTGATCAGACTTTGACTTTTTTCGATTGTCTGTCCGAAAAAGATCATCGCCATCTTCTTTGAGTCGAGTGACTGTTCTCGATGCTCCAAGTCCGCACATTTGATGTAAAGCAAAACACTTTGCGCCTAAACGAAACTTCTGATGGTTACCCTTTTGTCCATAAGTCTCAATCAACAGCTTACGAACCGTTTTCAATTCCTTAACAAGAAATCCATCAAAAGCCCGTTTGATACGTGCTTTGGCTTGATGTGATTTCTCTCCAATCAAACCATCAATGTGCTCGAAACTAAACGAAACTGATGGTAATTGCAGTGTTAACTTTTCAGTATCCGCATTCCATTCTGCGGAACGTAGGTGCTTCCATCGTAACTTTTTTCGAGCCTGTTGATTGCGCTTCCAGTATTGGAGTGTGTGCAATGCCCATTCATAAATCCATTCTGCTTCGACAAAATAGAATTTTTCAGCCCATGTTTTTAGACCTGCCTTAAGTTCACTCGAACAACGTAGCGAAAAGGTTTCCCAAGTGTCATGTATGGGTTGAAAGTCTTCAGGTTGAAAAAGTTCGAGTAGTTTTTGAAGCTCAAGTGGACACTCTGGGCAGACCTGACTTACAGCATCAAGGAATTGGTGGCGAGCATGATCTTGAAGTTGTCGTTTGAGTTGTGCATAAGAATTCTCTGGCATGAATCAGATTAGCAAGATCAGCAATGGTGCTGACGCTACCCTGAAGCTACCAACTCGAGACGAGGCGAGATCACGCGGTACGAATTGAGATCAAGGTATTCAATAGGCGACATCAAACAGCATGA
The DNA here is from genome assembly GCA_025352125.1 of Deinococcales bacterium. Taxonomy (GTDB): domain Bacteria; phylum Deinococcota; class Deinococci; order Deinococcales; family JAAFIG01; genus JANXTZ01. The sequence goes on from JANXTZ010000034.1 coordinate 55,135, forward strand.
AATAGTGCGAAATGATATAAAACAGCGTGCCACACAACGTCCTTTTAATCAGTGGGTCGCTGGTTCGAATCCAGCACGGGCCACCACAAGAAACACCGTCTGGTACGGTGCACAAAAGAACCCCTCTCGAGCTTGAAATACACCGAGAGGGGTTTCGTGTGCTGTCTGTGTCTTATAGAGATTAATTGAATGGCAAGTGAGGCTTCGGTTATTACGAAATTGATGTGTCAAAGCGACCCAAGCCTGTAAGCGATGTAGACCGTGAGTGGTTTCGCCCGTTGGGTGCGTTTTGAAACCAAGAAGGTGCGTCTTGGCATTAAAAAGATGTGTTTTATGGTCAAGAAATTCGAGGAAGGTTCTGAGCCAGTTTTGTTTGGTGTCAGCGTCATGATGAATTTCTGGGAAGGTATTGGCATTGCAGATCACGCCAGCACCGCAATGCAAATGATGTCTGCGAGGTTATGGCGTATGTCTCGTGGGTGTCGAGGGGATGGCTGACTTTGCGGTTGCCCTGCCTCAACTGCTAGAATACGCAAACACTCAGCTCAAGCATAAAATGCTGTTCGGTACAGATTTTGCACCGTTCACCCAGAACGCTGGATCAACAATTTGCAAGCCGCCGGTCTCCACGAAAAAATTCATTCACTGATTCTCAAAAAAATCCCATGCGCATCCTCGAACTTTTACAAACTCGAACTTTTAAAACTCGAGCCATCACAGGAGACACAAGCAAACCATGAACAAGCTCTATCAAGACGCCAACGCCGCGTTGACCGATATTGTTAAAGACCATCAACTGCTCGCCGTGGGTGGTTTTGGACTGTGCGGGATTCCAGAAGCCTTGATCCTCGCGTTGCGCGACTCTGGTGTGCAAAAATTGACCGTTGCCAGCAACAACGCTGGTGTGGACGGTTGGGGCTTGGGACTGCTGCTCGAGCGTCGACAAATCAAAAAAATGATCTCGAGTTATGTTGGCGAAAACAAAGAATTTGAACGCCAGTTCTTGGCTGGAGAACTCGAACTCGAGTTTGTCCCACAAGGTACGCTCGCCGAAAGGTTGCGGGCTGGCGGCGCTGGCATTCCAGGGTTTTACACCAAAACGGGGGTTGGCACGGTGGTCGCTGACGGCAAGCAACACCAAGATTTTGACGGTGAAACTTTTATTCTCGAGCGCGGCATCAAAGCCGATGTGGCACTGGTGAAAGCCTGGAAGGCAGACCGTCTTGGCAATTTGGTTTACCGCAAAACCGCACGAAACTTTAACCCCATGATCGCCATGTGCGGCAAAATCACAGTTGCGGAAGTCGAAGAAATTGTCGAGGTGGGCGAACTCGAGCCTGATAATATTCACACTCCAGGCGTTTTTGTGCAGCGCGTGGTGTTGAATGCCAATCCCGAAAAACGCATTGAAAAACGCACCGTTCGCACGGCACTCGAGGTGGCATGATGGCTTGGACCCACGATCAGATGGCGGCTCGAGCCGCCCAGGAATTGCAAGACGGTTACTACGTGAATTTGGGCATTGGACTGCCGACACTGGTCGCCAACTTTATTCCCGAAGGCATGGACGTGATTTTGCAATCCGAAAATGGTTTGCTCGGCATTGGACCGTTTCCCCTCGAGTCTGAGGTTGATGCCGACTTGATCAACGCGGGCAAACAAACCGTCACCGCACTCCCGGGCGCGAGTTACTTCTCGAGCAGCGATAGTTTCGCCATGATTCGCGGCAGGCATATCAACCTTGCCATTCTGGGCGCAATGCAAGTATCACAAAACGGTGATCTGGCAAACTGGATGATCCCAGGCAAAATGGTCAAAGGCATGGGCGGTGCGATGGACTTGGTGGCGGGCGTGCAACGCGTGGTGGTCTTGATGGAACACGTGGCAAAAAACGATGTTCACAAGATTTTAAGGGCTTGCGATTTGCCATTAACGGGTCAGGCGGTGGTCAACCGAATCATCACGGATTTGTGCGTTTTGGACGTGACAGCAGGCGGACTCGAGCTTGTGGAACTTGCGCCAGGGATAAGTTTGGAAGAGGTAGAGCTTAAAACTGGGGCGGGGTTTGAAGTGAAGCTCGAGGGTTAAATCACAATCCGAATCTGATCTGAAACTGGCAATTCAACTACCGTGCAATCGTTGGCATAGGTGCGCTCGGGCAGCACGATCAAGACGTTTGCCACGCCGTGCACCGAGAACGGCGCGTGATGCCAAACGCCAGGTCGCAAGATCACCAACGTCCCTTTTGGAATCCGAAAGACGCGGAATCTCTCAAGTGGCAGCAGACCGTTTGGGGTGGCGGGTGCGACATGAATCAGCACGTCGGCATCGAGGGGCAGGACGGCTTCACCCGTGCTCGAGTGGTATTCGGTCACGTCAATGACAAACTCGCGTTGTTCGACACGGCAGGTCGAAAACGAGGCTTTGCTGGCTGTGCCCAGGTCGAGTTGCGCCATGTCGCGGTAAAACTCGATGGGGTCAGCCCCAATTTTTTCGGTGTTCGGGTTGATCTGGTTGGCAATCAACCCGAACGGCAGGAAACTGGCTTGGTCGAGTGGTTCAACATTTACGGTTCGCATCCTGTGATCTTACGCTCGAGACTGCATGTTTGTTTAAGAATGCAAAGAGGGACGAGATATGTCCCGTCCCTTTTTGCGATGGAATATCAACCATCGACCCAAAATTCCAGCTCGAGTTTAAAACGGGCTGTCAGGGAAGTAATAATCCTTGGCATTGGCTTTGGTCACCAGCACCGATGGGATGATGGTCTTTACGGGCATTTTGCTGCCCGTGACTCGGGCTTTGGCGGTCAAATTCATGGCATCACGAATCATGCTCGGCGAGTAGGTCACGTCGGCGGTAATCAGTGGGTCGCCGTCCATGACTTTTTTGATGAATTCTTTGCTGCCCGCGCCGCCCAGCACAAATTTGATGTCCTTGCGTTTGGCTTGATCCATCGCCTTCAAGACACCCACGGCGATGTCGTCGTCCTGCGCCCAGACGGCATCAATTTTCTTGAAGCGCGTCAGGAAATCCTGCATGACTTTAAAGCCGTCGTCGCGGTTCCAGTTGGCGTATTTCTTGTCCAGAATCTTGATCTTGGGGTACTTGGATTTCATCACGGCTTCAAACGAATCGACGCGCTGGTTGTCGATCACGGTGGCAATGCCGCGCAGTACCACAATATTGCCAACACCATTCATTTTTTTGCCCATGTACTCGGCGCTGACCGTGCCCATGCCCGGGTTGTCACCTGCCACATAGGCATCTTGGGCACTCTCGTCGGTCAAACCGCGATCCACCACGGTCACAAACACGCCCTTGTCATGAATGTTCTTGATCGGCGTGGTCAGCGGCGCGGATTCGTAAGGCAAGATCACCAGCGTGTCAATTTTGTTGACCGTGAACAAATCTTGCACCTGGTTGGCTTGCTCGGCGGCGTCTTTGGCGGTTTTCACAATGACGGTGGTGCCTGGATACATTTTTTCAATGTCGGCTTTGGTCCTGTTGGCAAAGTACACCACGCCGCCCGTCCAACCGTGATCTGCGCTTGGGATTGCCACGCCGATGATTGATTTTTTCATCGTGTCCTGACCAAATGCCAGGGCACTTATCACCGCAGCCGCGCCGAATGCCAAAAGAATTTTTTTCATGTTCTTCCTCCTCAAAGTTAATAACCGATTGCCGACGTTCTGCTTCTCGAGAAACCTCCTTTTGATTGACGTGTGGACCTCGAGTATAAACCAGAAATTTATTTTCGATTGCGCTGCAAAAACGCGACCACGATCACCACCACGCCCTGCACCGCTGGATTCAGGTACTCACTGATGAGGCTGGTGATGTTCAAGACGTTGCCGATGGTGGCGAGCAATATTGATCCAACCACCGTGCCAAAAATTTTGCCCGAACCGCCCTTCAATGCCGTGCCGCCAATAATGACCGCCGCTATCGCCTCGAGTTCCCAACCCAAACCCGTGCCGTTGCTGGCGCTGCCCAATCGCGGCACGTACAAGATCGTGGCAATCGAAACGCACAGCGCCTGAAACACGAACGCCCAGATTTTCACGGCATCGACGTTGATGGCGGCGTACCTCGAGACTTGTTCGTTGCTGCCGATGGCTTGGACGTAGCGCCCGAAGGTGGTTTGGTTTAACAGCAATCCCGCAATCAAAGCCATTGCCAAAAACACCAGAATCGGCACCGGAATCCCGAGGGGCGTGCCGTAATAGAGCGGTTCAAACAGGCTCGAGAGTTTGGGGTCGGTGAACGTGATCGTGCCGCCCTGCGCCAGTTGGGTCAGCACGGCGCGGTAAATCGCGGCGGTGCCGAGCGTGACGATGAAGGCTTCGATGCGACCTTTGGTGATCAAAAATCCGTGTAGCAACCCAGCCACAAATCCCACCGCCAAAGCAGTGACAATTCCAATCAGAATCGTGGCAAAACTTGCGCCCAGAGTGCCAAAGACGGCGTTCAAGACCAGAATCATCACGCCAGCCTGCAAGGCGATCAACGAGCCGACGCTGAGGTCAATGCCGCCAGAAATAATAATAAACGTCGCGCCTATCGCAATAATGCCCACCAGAGAGGTGCGGGTCAATACGTTTGAAATATTGCCCCAACTGGCAAAATCGCGGTTGAGAATTGCGCCAATCACGCACAGCAAGATCAGTCCAATGAACGGACCGTAACTCGAGAGGTCGAGCTTGGGTTTGGTCAAATTGGTGCTTGGCGTGATTTTGGGTTGTGACATCGTGGACTCCCAACTCGAGGTTCAGGCGTTGACTGGATTGTGCTGACCCAAATTTGATTTTAAACCCGTGGCGTACTGAATCACTTCCTGTTCGTTCAAATGCTCCGCCTCGAGCACGCCCGCAATCTGCCCCTGACGCATGACGATCAAACGGTGCGACACGCCCAGCAGTTCTGGCAGCTCGCTCGAGATCACGATCACACTCTTGCCCGCAGCGGCAAGCGCAGACATCAAAAAATAAATTTCGCGTTTCGCACCGACATCCACGCCCCTGGTCGGTTCGTCCAAGATCACAACCTCTGGCTCGAGTTGCATGATTTTGGCAAGTGATAACTTTTGTTGGTTGCCGCCCGATAGCATTTTGGCAGCCACCGCGAGGTTTCCCGTGCGAATGCCGTATTCGTCTCGCGCTTTCTCGAGGGCGCGTTGTTCGGCGTTTTGATTCAGCAATGGTTTGGCATAGCTTGATAAGTTGGAGAGGGTCAAGTTTTGAAACAGCAAAAAATCGACCAGCAAACCCTTGCCCTTGCGGTCTTCGCTCAGGTACACCAGCCCCGCCTTGGCAGCATCTCGAGGATTATGAATTTGAATTGGTCTGCCGTGTCGCAACACCGTGCCGCTCGAGCGTGGACGCAAACCCAAGAGGGCTTCAAACAGTTCGGTTCGTCCCGCGCCGACCAGACCGCCAAATCCCAGAATCTCGCCGCGATACAAGCCAAAACCGATGTCTTGCGCCCAACCTGGAACGCTGAAATGTTGCAACTCGAGCACCACATCGGACGCTTTGCGTGACGGGATGGATTTGGCTGGATACATGTCTTCAAGGTCGCGCCCGACCATCAAACTTGCCATCTCATGCTGAGTGGTGGAGGCGGTTTCTCGGGTGGTGATCAGATGTCCGTCTCGCAGGACGCTGACCCGATCTGAGATGCGTTTGACCTCATCGAGTTTGTGCGAAATGTAAACCACCGTCACGCCCGAGGCTTTCAAACCCGCAATGATTTCAAACAGCACATCGGTTTCAACGGGCGTCAATGTGGCGGTCGGTTCGTCCATCACCAAAATCTTGGCATCCCGTGAGAGCGCCTTGGCAATCTCGAGCATCTGCTTGTGGGGCACGATCAAATCTCTGACCAGCGTGCGCGGATCGAGTTGCAAACCCACCCGCGCCAAAGCCTTTGCCGCCTCGAGGTTCATGTGCTGGGTATTGAGCAGTACACCCCGTTTCAGTTCACGTCCAAGGAAAATATTTTGCGCAATGCTCAAATCCTCGATCAAATTAAATTCTTGATGGATCAGCACAATGCCCGCCCGTTCGGCGTCCGTGTTGCTCGAGAATTGCAAACGCCGCGACTCGAGTTTGACCTCGCCCGAGGTCGGTGCGACGAATCCCGCCAAAATTTTCATCAGCGTGCTCTTGCCCGCGCCGTTCTCGCCGATCAACGCATGGACTTCGCCATGTTCAATCGCCAAATTCACGCCGTGCAAAACCCGCACCGCGCCGTATTCTTTGATCACATCGACAAACTCGAGAAACGCCATGCACTGCTCCCCTGAAAACCACCTCGAGTTGAAAACGTAAAGCCGTTTGCACCGATGAAACGCTTGCTGGGACTTCTCGAGTGTACCGTGTTCGGTGGAGATGTGGCGAACTGTTCCGTTGATGTATGGTCGCTTCTCCCACAAGTGGGTGAAGGACAAAAGCTTCAAGCCACACGTGTAAAAATAAAACCCCCTTCTCCCGCAAGCGGGAGAAAGCGACCCCGCCCGTCAGGTGCACGTTTGGGGTCAAGAAGGTTGGGATGAGGGTGGGCAGAGCAACCGCTTCCCGTGTTTGACCGCAAAAAGCTTTCTCGAGATACCGTTTAAGAATTCGCTTTCAACCAAACCGCGTTGCGCCCGTGCGACTCGAGCGGCGTCGGGCTGTTGTCTTGCTCGAGCAGCAACCAGTGACTGCTGGTTTTTTTGGCGGCGGCAATGGTGTCTGCCAGGTCAACTTCGCCCTGCCCGAGTTCGACGGTGTCCCAGCCCGTGGCGGTTTTGCGCAAATCTTTGATGTGCACCAGAATCGTGCGGTCTGCGTATTTCTCGAGGTAAATGCTGGGTTTGACCCCGCCCGCGTGCAACCATGCCGTGTCAAGCTCGAGCTTGACGCTGGGTGCTCGGCTGGCGATGACATCGAGCGCGGGAATGCCGTTCACGGTTTCGGTCAGTTCGTGATCGTGGTTGTGATAGGCGTACTGGAGTCCCTGGGCGTTGCAGGCTTGGGCGTGACGCTCGAGGGCGTCTGCGATCTGCTCCCAGGTTTGGTGATCGTTTGCTTTTGACCAGGCACACACGAGAATGCCCACCCCAATTTCTTTGGCTCGAGCAATCTGCCCGTCAAGGTCGGCTTCGAGGGTGTCAAAAGTCACGTGGGCGGCGACGGGTGTTAAGTTCAGACGCGTTAGAATGGCTTTGGTGTCGCTGGCGCTTTTGTGCGCCCCGAACAGTTCGATGCCCGTCACGCCCATCGCGGCAACTTTGGCGAGTGTGCCTTCAAAATCGTGCTCGAGTTCGTTGCGCAGTCCGTAAATTTGCATTCCAATCTTCATGATTTCACCTCAAAAAATTTCATTTTCCCCAAGTGGGGCGGGTTGGGCGGGTTTGGATAGGATGTCAACAAAACGGGATTCCTGGGCGGCAGTCAGGACGCCGTGCATGACCTCGAGCGCGTGAAATGCCAGTTCGCCGCTGGCGCGGTGTGCTCGAGATTCGCCAAAAGCTTTCATCATGTCGGCGACGCCCAAGCCCCTGGTGTTTTCAGAGTACGGGCGCGTGATCGGCACGTCATGCCAATCGTATTTGGTGTCGCGGGTTTGTAGGACGCCCGTGAAATTGTTCGGGTCGTTGACCAGCAACGCGCCCTGCGACCCCATGATTTCGATGTTCGGCGCACTGCCCTGCATGGCATCAAAACTCATGGTCAAAGTTGCCAGCATTCCCGCGCCAAACTCGAGCACGCCCGCAATGTGCGTGGGGGTTTCAACGGTGATCTGCTGTCCTTTTTTTGGTCCGCTGCCGACCGTGCGGGTCGCATGGGTGATTCTGGCGTTGGCGGTCACGCGTTTCACCGCGCCGAACAAATGCACCAGTGCCGTGATGTAATAGGGTCCCATGTCAAACAGGGGTCCCGCGCCGCGTTTGAAGAAAAACTCGGGGTCTGGATGCCAGGCTTCAGGACCTCTAGACACCATCATGGCGTGAGCACCAACCGCCTGCCCAATCGTGCCAGCGTCCAGCACCGCTCGAGCGGTCTGCAAACCCGCGCCCAAGAAGGTATCGGGCGCACAACCGACGCGCAAGTTTTTGGATGCTGCCAGCTCGAGCATTTTTCGGGCGTCCTCGAGTTCAATCGAGAGCGGTTTCTCGTTGTAAACATGCTTGCCAGCGCCCAGTGCAGCCAGACCAATATCGCCGTGCGCCGCCGGAATCGTCAGGTTCACGATCACATCGACATCGGACGCCAGCATCTCCTCGACGCTCAGAGCCAATGCCACACCAAATTCTTCGGCTTTGGTTTTGGCGCGGTTCAAGTCCAAATCCGCGACGGCGCTGACAATGAGGTTCTCGAAGCTGGGCAGGTTTTTCAGGTAGATGCCGCTGATGTTACCGCAACCAACGATGCCAACTTTATGTATCAAACTCATAGGTTTTTAGTCTAACGCAAGATAAAGCGTAAAGCTTGTAAAGCCAACTTGGTTTCCCGAAGCCACAAAAAAGAGCACCCTAAAATTGGGTGCTCCGCTCGAGGTTTGAAAACTTATTTGGGTTCGTTTTCCCACTGTCCAACCACGCCAGGGGCAGCCCACTCGAGGCTGGTCAACTCGCCTGGATTGAGGGTTTTGCCGGCTGCGACCCGAACCACGCCTTTGCGGTCTTTGATTGGACCGGTGTAGGGATCAAAGTTTGGTTTGGCTTTGCTCATTTGGGCAAGGCGCGTCATGATCAGGTTGTAGACACTGACCTTGCCGACCATCTTGGCTTTCAAGGCATCGACGAAAAGTGGGTTGACAACGTTTTTATCGTCATAACCGACTTTGACGGCTTTCTTGGAGAGCAACCACCAGTAATCGACATCTTGCAAGTTCTTGCTGGTGTACTTGCCAGCAACCACGTTCTTCATGAAGTCGATGTAAATTTTTGACCAGTCCACAATCTGACCGGAAACCACGGTTTTGGGACCAAATTGACCCATTGGGGTGTAATGCCCGAACGACAGCACGCCTTTTTTGTCGGCGGTCTGCACCACGGTCGGGGTGTCCTCGGTGAATGCCATCGCGTCAACACCCTCAGAGATTAAAGCCTCGGCGGCTTCCTTGGCGGCGGCAGGGTTAAACCAGGCGTTGATCCAGCGCACATTCACGGTTGCTTTGGGATTCACAGCTCGAGCGCCCATCGCAAAGGCGTTGATGTGACGTTTGACCTCGGAGACTGGAAACGCGCCGACATAACCAAGTTTGCCCGATTTGGTCAGTGCGCCTGCCATCATGCCGTTCAGGTAATAGACCTGATAAAAATCTGCCATGTAAGTTGCCATGTTGGGGTTGCGTTTGTAACCCGAGGCGTGCGCGAAAATCACGTCAGGGTATTTTTTGGCGGCTTCAAGCGTGCCGTCCATGTAACCGAAGCTGGTGGTGAAGACCACTTTCGCGCCATCTTTGACAACCTTATCCAAAAACGGTCCCGCCTGACCTTCGGGCACAGATTCGACCGTGATGCTTTCAACGCCAGGAACGGCTTTTTGCATCTCGAGCCTGGCTTGTTCGTGGGCATACGTCCAACCGTAATCGCCGACGGGTCCAATGTAGATAAAGGCTGCTTTGATCTTGGCATTTTGCGCACTGCTGGTGACCAGACCTGTGCCGACCAGTGCGAGCGCCGCCAAACCGAGTTTTATGCCGTTCTTCATACCCAACCTCCAAAAACACTTCAGGACAACTCGAGATGGTGAAGGCTCGGGCTGTGTGAGAGTGTGAACGCCCCCCTCATGGAACGTTAACCCCTCCAATTGTACCTGTCTGGATGGCTGGCGTATAGGGTGGTGCGGGTCTGACTTGACACTCTGAACGGGACAGTTTGATTCAATTTAGTAAATGGATTGCCAACTGCATGAAAAGACTTGTAGACTTTCCGGACATGCGAACTGTTGAAACCAACTTGGTCACCATGCGTGACATTGCCGATCTTGCGGGGGTTTCGCCTGGGACTGTCTCGAGGGCACTCAAAAACCAGGGTGGGCTGACCGAACAGACGCGCCAACTGATCTTGCGTTGTGCCTCCGAACTTGGTTACAACGCGCTCAACCTGCGCTCGAACAAGCTCAAGCGCGTGGGGTTTTTAACCTCAAGGTTGCCGAATTTGACCATCAATCCGTTCTATGCCCCGATCTTGCACGGGGTCGAAGATGCTTGCCACGACGAGGAAATTGCACTGTCCTACATTTCACTCCGTCCTGGCGAACGCGTGAACGAAATTGTGCGCCGTCACGAAGCCGATGGTTTGTTGTGCGTGGGGCACATTGAACCCCGCCTGCTCGAGCGGATTGCTGCGCTGGGTTTGCCGTTTGTGCTGGTCGATCACTGGGTCGAGGGCATTCCCAGCGTCAACATTGACAACTCGGGCGGCGCTGACCAAGCCGTTCGGCACTTGATTGGGCAAGGTTACAAACGAATCGCCTTTATTGGTGACACCAGCCAGTATCCGATCAAAAAACGGCTGTTCAGCTTCAGGCACACACTTTTCGAGGCGGGGATTTTGACCGATCCAACGCTCGAGGTTGCCCCTGAAACACCCTACACCCGCGCCGGAACCCAAGCCGCCGTGCACCGCTTGCTAAGTTCAAAACCGCGCCCCGAAGCCTTTTTTATTCCCAATGACGAGTCGGCACTCTGGGCAATCCAAATCTGTCTCGATGCGGGGCTGCGCGTCCCCGAAGACATTGCCATCGTTGGTTTTGACGACATTTATGCCGCCGCCCACGCCATTCCATCCTTGACCACCGTGCGGGTGGACAAAGAAATGCTGGGACGCACCGGTCTCGAGTTGCTGCTGTCGCGCAACCTGACCGAGGTCGTGGTGGAAACCGAATTGGTCGTGCGCGGCAGTACCATGACTTTGAATTTAGTAAATAGTAACTAAATCCAGAGCACTTTGCGGTACTCGAGTAAATTCAACACGTGATTTACCCATATAAGACAATATTTTTTCAGTATAAACATGGCATTGACTTGCGGTCTTGCAGGTTTTGTTTTACCCACGCATCTTGAAGTCAGATTTGCTCGAGATACCTCAAAAAAGTGCTTTTGGGATTGCATAAACCAGGCAATGCAGTATTTTCTGATCTCCAAAAACTTGACATCAGACCCAGCCTGAGTTAGGCTTTTTTCAAGCAATTTACTAAATAACGATCCAAGGTTTTCTCGAGCGTTCAGCGCTGGGGAATGACGATTCCAGGCATGTCTGGGGGAATCTGTGAAGACAAGAATGGTTCAAGACGCTGCCACGACACATTCATTCGGGGTCAATCTGTATGGTTAGGGCGAATTTGCCTGCGCAATCAACCGGGCAGCAAAGCTTTGTTCACAAACACGCCGCCACCTTGGCGGTCGTGCCAGTTTTGCTGATCGCGCTTTTTTTCTATTTTGGCTCCACCATCTGGTCGGTGGTGATGTCGTTCACCGCCAGCAAAATATTCCCCGACATGACCTTCGTTGGCTTGCGTCAGTACGCTCGGTTGTTCAACGACAACCTTTGGTACATGTCGCTCGAGAATCTGGCATTGTTTGCCCTGGGCAGTCTTGGCAGCCTGGTTTTGGGTTTTGTTTTGTCGGTGCTGCTCGACAACAATTCGGCGGGCGAGGGTGCGTTCCGAACCATTTACCTGTACCCGATGGCGGTCTCGCTGATTATTACGGGTTTGGTCTGGCAATGGTTGTTCAACCCGAGCTTGGGTTTGCAACAATTCTTTCGTGACCTTGGCTTCAAGGATTTTGTTTTCAACTGGGTCGGTGACAAGAACAAAGTCATGTACGCCATTATTCTGGCATCCGTCTGGCAGAGCACCGGTTTTTACATGGTGTTGTGCTCGGCGGGTTTAAAAGGCATCGACACCGAAGTCTGGCAGGCGAGCCGCATCGACGGCATCTCAAAACTGAGAATGTACCTCGAGGTGATCATCCCGATGATGAAATTCACGTTCATCACCAGTTTTGTGCTGCTCTCCATCGGGGCGGTCAAGGCATACGACATCATCGTTGCCATGACCAACGGCGGACCTGGAGGACATTCGATCATGCCCTCCTATTACATCGTGGACATGTACACCAATCGGCGGTTTATCGCGCTGGGCGCGGCGGGTTCGACGGTGCTGCTCTTGATCGTCGCCGCGTTTTTTGTGCTGATCGGCGTCATCAATTATGCTTTAAGAAAGCGGGAATCCTGAGATGCGGATTGCGCCCCAGATTCAAAGCTTGATCGCTTTTCCCAACAAGATACCGCCCAAGAATCCCATCTCGAGAGGCGCAGCGTTTGTGGTGCTGGTGTTTTTTGCCTTGCTGTTTGCCGTGCCGCTCTACGTCATGATCGTGACCTCGCTCAAGTCGATGGACGAGATTCGTTTGGGACATATTTTTGCCCTGCCAGTCGCCCCGAGCTTTGATGCCTGGGACACCGCCTGGAACAAAGCCGCCAGCGGTTTCACCAACACGGGTTTGAAGTCAGGGTTCTGGAATTCGGTGTTTATTTTGTTGCCGAGTCTGGCAATGTCGGTTTCGATCTCCTCGATTTGCGGTTATGCCCTGGCGTGCTGGAATGTCAAGGTTGGCAATTTGCTGCTCTCACTCTTGCTGGTTTGCGCTTTTATTCCGTTTCCAATCATCATGTACCCGCTCATCAAGATCACAGTGTTTTTAAAGATTTACAGCACCTCGTTTGGCGTTTCGGTGGTGCACACCATTCTGGCATTGCCGATTTTGACCATGATCTTCAAAAACTTTTTTTCCTCGATTCCCACCGACCTCATCAAAGCCGCGCGGATTGATGGCGGGCGTTTTCTGGGCACGTTTTTTCATGTGGTCTTGCCACTTTCACCAAACATCATGATCGTGGTGGCAATCATGCAAATCACGGGCATCTGGAACGATTTTTTGGTCGGGCTGACCTTCGGCAACGTTCAGGCGTTCCCGATGACGGTGAATCTGAACAACATCACCCAAACCCAGACGGGCGTGCGGGTTTACAACGTGTACATGGCGGCGGCATTGCTGACCGCAATTCCGCCATTGGTAATTTATTTCATCTCTGGAAAACTCTTCATCCGTGGCATCACCGCAGGGGCTTTGAAAGGTTAAGAATCTCGAGCTTTGGACGCTTGAGAAAAACAGTGGGGTGCGCCTCTTGATCCTAAACATGCACCTTCTTGCTTATAAGACAGCACCTCACGGGCTATTCGCGCTTCGGGCAGGATTGCCTCTTGACCTTTAAAACAGCAGTGATTGACGGTGCGCGAGGCGCACCCCCCTACTGGCGCGTCCAGGTCAAATTGGTGGGTATCTCGAGTTTTAAATCATTCGCCAGACGAGAATTTTACTGACCAAATTAAGGCAGACAGATCACCACATCAGAACTAAGGAGCACGAATGGCGCAAGTTGCAGTCAAGCATCTGGACAAGGTTTATCAGGGGAATACCCATATCCTCAAAGACCTGAGCCTCGAGATTGATTCGGGCGAGTTTCTGGTGTTGTTGGGTCCCTCGGGTTGCGGCAAATCGACGCTGTTAAATTGCATCGCGGGGCTGCTCGATGTCGAGGGCGGCAGGGTCGAAATTGACGGCAAGGATGTGACCAACAGCGATCCTTCCGAGCGCGGTATTGCCATGGTCTTTCAGTCTTACGCGCTGTATCCGACCAAAACGGTGTACGGCAACATGGCGTTTAACTTGCGCATGAAGCGGAAAAGCAAAGAATTTATCGACCAGAAAGTCAAAGAAACCGCCGAACTCTTGCAAATTTCCGAGCTGCTGGACCGCAAACCAGCCACCCTCTCGGGCGGGCAACGCCAACGCGCCGCCATCGGACGCGCCCTGGTGCGTGACGCGGCGGTCTGTCTGTTTGACGAGCCGCTCTCGAATCTGGACGCCAAACTGCGCACCGAAATGCGCATTGAGCTGAAAAAACTTCACAAAAAAATCAAGAGCACCTTCATTTACGTGACCCACGATCAGGTCGAAGCCATGACACTGGCAACCCGCATCGCGGTCATGGACGCGGGCAGGTTCTCGCAAATTTCGACCCCAGACGAACTGTACGAGCGCCCCGCCAACGTTTTTGTGGCGCGGTTTATTGGTTCGCCCGCCATGAATTTTATTTACGGCACAATTTCCTTCGAGTCAGGCATCAACGTCATCAGCCACGATGGGATTCGGTTTGACATCTCGAGTTACCCGTTTTTGACTAAACCCCAAAACGGACAGCGCGTCATTTTGGGCGTGCGTCCAGAATTGTTTCACCGTGCCACCTCGGACGCGAAATCTTACTCGACCCTGCTCAACATTGTCGAACCCCTGGGGGCGAACGTGCTGTGCTACTGCCAGCTTGGCAAGAGCGACATCGTTGCCAGCCTCAACCCTTCAGACCTTGCAGGCGTGCAGACCGACGAGGAATTGAAACTCGAGATTGACCTCTCAAAAGTCTCGGTCTTTGACGAAGCCAGCTCGCTTCGGCTCTAAATTTTGGTGACCTCCGACCTGTGTCGGATTGAAAAAGTCATAAGGAGGATGGTATGAAAAAAGTCGTGATACTCGGTACAGTTTTGGTGGCGGCAACAGCAGTTGTCGCCTCGAGCTTCGCCCAGCAAAAACCGCTCGGCGAACTGGTGGTGTTCAACAACTGGTCTTCAGACGCCGAGATTGGAGCGCTCAACGTCGTGCGCAACGCCTTTCAAGCCCAAGGAGGTAAATGGACGGACATCACCATTGCCCACGACACCGGCGCAAGCATTCCGCTGATCAACATGTTGACCGGCGGCAACCCACCCGATGTGTTCATTGAAAGCAACGCCGGCTTGCGGCGCGAACTCTTCAAACAGGGTTTGCTGAACGATTTCACTGCCTATTACAACTCGCTCAAAATCGACAAGTACATCCCGCCAGCCGTCAAGGACGCGATGACGGTGGACGGCAAGATACTCAGTGCGCCATTGGCAATTCATATTGTCGGCACCGTGTTCTGGAATGTTGCCGCCGCGAAAAAAGCGGGCGTCAATCCCAAATCCTGGAAGAGCATGGACGCCATGTTCGGTGACTTTGCCAAGATCAGAAAAGCCGGCATCATCCCGTTGGCGATAGGGGCACAAAAGTGGCAACTCGAGTACCTGCTCG
Source organism: Deinococcales bacterium (assembly GCA_025352125.1). Classification (GTDB taxonomy): domain Bacteria; phylum Deinococcota; class Deinococci; order Deinococcales; family JAAFIG01; genus JANXTZ01. The sequence goes on from JANXTZ010000034.1 coordinate 70,303, forward strand.
GCTCAATGATGGTTGAGGTCTCGGGCAGCCTGTACGATGACATTTGCGGACTGAACCCCAAACGAGCCTCGATTGATTCCAAGGACATGCGCCAGGCGCTGGCCTACTTCCGCAGAATTCAAAAAGAAGCCGACCCGGGCAGCGCCAACCGCAACTGGAACGACACCACCGCCCTGGTCATGCGCGGCGATGCCCTGATGCAACTGCACGGCGACTGGATGAAAGGCGAATTTCTGGCAGCCAAGAAGAAGCTCGGCGTGGACTTTGACACCATGCTCGTGCCTGGTGCGGCTGGCGTGCAGGTGACCGTGGACGAAGAAACCTTTTTGAAGCCAGCCAACGAAACCAAAAAGAACTCCATCGAAGCCCTGTTTAAAATCATGCTCACCAAGAGCATCACCGAGAACTTCAGCGTGATCAAAGGCAGCACCCCAGTTCGACTGGATGCCACCAAAGGCATTGACAAGCACGCCAAACTGGTGCTTGCCGCCCTGAAGAAACCAGGCTTTGGACACCCAGTTAAAAACATCACCATGGATCAAGATTGGTCGGGCGCTTTTGCAGACTTGGCAGATGCCTTCTGGAACACGCCAGAGATGACCGCCGATCAGTTCATCTCGCAAGCCCAAGGGAAGTTTGACGAGGTGTTTAAAAAGTAAGCTCGAGATATAGTTTAAAACTCGAGTGGCACGTACCTCGCCATTGATACCGACTTAATCATTCAAGCCATGCTTTTTGTCTGGGCGCAGCCCTGTGCCACCCTCATCCGTCAGCTTCGCTGCCACCTTCTCCCGCAAGCGGGAGAAGGGTCGGGATGGGGGTAAGGCAATGATTCATTTTTTGTCTGAAAAAGAGAAACCGAACAAAATAACTGTTTTTGAATGTACAGAAAAGACCATCTGCATCAGTCCTGACCATTGCAAATTAAGAATTATTTTGAACGTGGTTTGTGTCACAGGAGAACAACATGGCAAACACCAAACCAGGAGCTTTTGATGTTGTGATCGATGTGGGAACGCAGCGCATTCCTGGCAGCACAATCTATGATGCGCAAACCCAGACGTACACCATCACGGGCAGCGGCAACAACGTTTGGGCGCTCGAGGATGAATTTCAATTTGCGGCTTTAAAAATCTCGAGCGATTTTATGATGACGGTTCAGGCTGCGTTTTTGGGACAGGGCAAGAATTTGCATCGCAAGTGGGGCATCATGTTCAGGCAGAACCTAATGGGTGATGCGGTTCATGCCAATGCGGTGGTGCACGGCGACGGCTTAACTTCGTTGCAATACCGACCAGCGAAAGGCACTGAGACGCTCGAGGTCAAAGCTGCGTTTAATGCCGCCGACGTGGTGCAACTCGAGCGGGCTGGAAATCAGATCATCATGCGGGCGGCAAAATTTGGTGAGGCTATGATTGAAACTGGACGGATTCAGCTTGAAACCTCAGGTGAGGTTTACGCGGGTTTGTTCGTCTGCTCGCACGAGATTGATGTTGCCGAGACCGCCGTTTTCAAGAATTTTCGTCTTGATGTTCCCGCCGCGTCTGGCGTGGACGGCAACCAACACCCCTCCCCGAGCCGTCTCGAGTTGCTCGAGGTGGAGACTGGACACCGTAGCATCATTTACTCGAGCGAGGCGCATTTTGAAGCCCCAAATTGGTCTCGGGATGGCAAGTATTTGCTATTCAATCAGGAGGGCAAAATTTACAAATTCCCGCTCGACTCGAGAACGCCTGAATTGCTGAACACTGGCGGCGTGGTTGCCAACAACAACGATCACGGCATCTCGTTTGACGGGACTCAACTTGCCCTCTCGAGCCATACCCAACAGGCAGGGCGCAAAGCGGGATCGCAAATTTACCTGATTGATATTGACGGCGGCGAACCCGTCAAGGTGACGGATCAAGCCCCGTCGTACTGGCACGGTTGGTCGCCCGACGGGAAGACGCTGGTCTACTGCGCCGAACGCGACGGCAGTTACGATATTTACGCCATTCCCTCGAGCGGCGGCACAGAAACCCGCTTGACCGCCTCGCAGGGACTCGATGACGGTCCAGAGTTCAGTCCAGACGGCACATTTATTTATTTTAATTCAACCCGCACTGGGAAGATGAAAATCTGGCGCATGAAACCAGACGGCAGCGACCAGGAACAAGTCAGTTTTGGTGAGGGCAACGATTGGTTCGCGCACCCCTCTCCCGACGGCAGGCGAATGCTGTATGTCTCGTATCCGCCCAGCGTCCCAGCCGCCAGCCACCCGCACAACGAGCGGGTGACCATCTGTGAGCAGGAAATCTCGAGCGGCAACGTCCGAGTGCTGGCATACTTGTACGGCGGGCAGGGCACGTTAAATGTTCCGTCCTGGAGTCCTGAGGGCAAGTTTGTGGCGTTTGTCTCCTACACTTACGGCGACCCGTCAATTTAGGAAACCATGTCCAACCTCAAAGCCAAACTCGAGCTGTCGCCGCTGGGCATGGGCGGTTCGTTTTACGGTCTGAATCACGCGAATTTTGAGGGTGAAACGGAAATTTTGGCGGCATGGGAAACCGCGTTTGCGCTGGGAATTCGGCATTTTGACACCGCCACGGGTTACGGCGACGGTTATTCCGAACGCCTGCTGGGTCGGTTTGTGGCTGACAAACGCGACCAAATTTTTCTGGCATCCAAAGCCAATCTGGACGACACCAGCAGCCAGGCAATCATGGCAGCCATTGATGCCAGCCTCGAGCGCCTGCAAACCGATGTGATTGACCTGTATTACCTGCACTGGTCCAGAACCGGCAAGGACATGCGCCCGTGGATGACCGGACTCGAGACGGCGCGGCAGCAGGGTAAAATTCGCTTTGTTGGGGTCAGTAATTTTTCGATTTCGCAGATGGAGCAACTGCGCCAGGTCGGGCAGATTGACGCCTGCCAAATGGGTTACAACCTGTTATGGCGCTTTAACGAACACGACATCCTGCCGTACTGTGCCAAGCACGACATCGCCGTCATCGCCTACAGCGCCCTGGCGCACGGAATTTTGTCGGGCAGATACCCCAGAGAACTCGAGTTTGCTCCAAACGATCAACGCTGGGGAATTCGGCTGTTTAAACCTGACGCCTGGGCGCAGGTTTTTGAGGGCGTGGAAGCGTTCAAACAACTTGCCGCCTCGGAAAACTTAACGCTCTCGCATCTGGCACTGCGCTGGTTGTTGCACCAAGCCAGCGTTTCATCGGTTTTGGTTGGCAGCAAGAACAAACAACAGGTGCTCGAGAATCAAAAAGCCTTGACGCTCGAGATTCCAGACCGTGTCTTTGCCGAACTTAGCGCCCTCAGTGACCATGTGATTCAAACCATTCCCGACGACAGAGACCTCTTTGGCTATCAGCCTTAAGATCGGAGCGAACATGCCAGACTCGAGCATTCCAGACAAAAGCATTTTTCAAATTTGCGTGATCGTCGATGACCTGGCGCGGTACAGCGAGAATTACCGCACGATTCTTGGCTTTGACGTGCCGAGCGAAATTCAAACCACCCACGGGTTTGAGCACACGCAAGCACGGTATTTTGGGCAACCCATGAACGCTCGAGCCAGAATCGTCAGCTTCATGATGGGCAACGTTGCCTTTGAGTTGCTGCAACCGCTTGAAGAGGGCAGCGTTTGGATGGATTACCTCAGACAATACGGTTCTGGCATTCACCATATCGCCTTCAATGTGCCGCGCATTGCACCCGCCGCCGCGTTTTTTGCCGACAGAGACTATCAAATCACCCAGCAAGGTTTGTTTACGGGACGCACGGGCATGTACGCCTACCTTGACACCGACAACGACCTTGGTGTGACCATCGAATTGCTCGAGCATTACAACGACACACCTCGAGCCTCGGCACCAGCGTTCTCGAGCGAAAAAGGCATCGGCACGAATGTGGTGCTTCAAGTCGGGATTGTCTGTAACGACATTGCAGCAATGGCGAAGCGGTATCAAGAGGTCTTGGGTTTGCCCACGCTCAACGCGCAAGAAACCCCTGGTTACAAAATCACCCAAGCCACCTTTAAGGGTGAACCAACCGAAGCCACAGCCAAACTTGCCTTTTTTGATTTTGGTCAGGTGCAACTCGAGTTGATACAACCCGACCAGATTCCCAGCGTTTGGCGCAACGATTTGAAGGCTTTTGGTGACGGCACACACCACATTGCGTTTAAAGTTGAAAACACCCAGAAAGCTGTGGCTCACTTTGCCCAGCACGGCATTGAAGTAACGCAACAAGGCTATTACGGTGATCGAAGTGGCATGTACACCTACATGGACAGCCGCGCCGCTCTCGGGGTTGTGATTGAGCTGCTCGAGAATTTTCCTGAACCCAAGTGACTCACAGCTTGATTGCTCGAGCCGTGACTGTTTCAGGCACTCTTTCCAGACGCCAGCCTCGATTTGTTGTAGGCTTGACCTTCGTTGGCTCGAGATCGCGCCCACGTTGCGGGCTGCATCAGGGCGGCTGTCCGTCCTGAGTGTGCTCAGGTTTCCCCCTCGTCATCAAACCCGAAACCCGCCTTGAATTGGGTTGTCGCGGTATAAGGCTATATGACATTTATGCAGTTCAAACTTGATTCATCACTAATGCGAGCCATCATTGACAGCGGCTACACCACCCCCACAGATATTCAGGAGAAAGCCATTCCCGCCGCGCTCGATGGTCGGGATTTGCTGGCGTGCGCCATGACCGGCAGCGGCAAGACTGCCGCCTTTGTGCTGCCTGTGTTGCAACGTATCTTGCACCTGCCCAGACGCGTCACCAGGGCATTGGTGCTCGTGCCAACCCGAGAACTTGCGGCGCAAGTCCAAACGCAATTCGAGCAACTCGGCAAGCACACGGGCATTCGCAGCACCGCAATTTTTGGCGGGGTTTCGATGCAAGCCCAAACCAGGGCATTTGAAAACGGCACTGAAATTATTGTTGCCACCCCAGGGCGCTTGCTGGATCACTTCAAAAACCGTTACGCCAAACTCGAGCATCTGGAAGTGCTGGTGTTTGACGAGGCAGACCGGATGCTCGACATGGGATTTTTGCCCGACATCAAACGCGTGTTAAAGCACATTCCCAAACCAGATCAAACCCTGTTTTTTTCGGCAACCATGCCAACCCAGATTTCGCAACTGGCAAAAGATTTACTCAACAAACCCGTGACCATCAATGTTGAGCGCCAAGCCATGCCCGCCAGCGGCATCACGCAATGGGTCTACCCTGTGCCGCAAGATTTGAAATCAGGCTTGCTGTTAAAACTGCTCGAGGAAATCGGCAGCGTGATCGTCTTTACCCGCACCAAACACCGTGCGAATAGATTGGCAAAATTTCTGGTCGGACACGGTGTCAACGCCGAACGCATTCACGGTGATCGCTCGCAGGGGCAACGCACCGAGGCGCTGGCAGGTTTTAAATCTGGCAAGTACCGCGTGCTGGTCGCCACCGACATTGCCGCCAGGGGAATCGACATTGCCGCCCTCGAGCATGTGATTAACTTTGATGTGCCCAACGTGCCAGAAGATTACATTCACCGTGTCGGACGCACCGCCAGGGCAGAACGCACCGGTGAGGCGTTGACGTTCGTTTCTCCAGAAGAAGAATCAGATTTACGCGACATCGAAAAGGCAATTTCCGCGAAAATACCCAAAGCCAAAGTTGAAGGTTTTGATTATACCCAAACCATTCCCAAAGAAGTGCAGCAACCCGCACCAAAACGCGGGGCAAACGAACACCGTGCCCCCATCAAACGCGAAACGGTTCAAGCCAAAAGCATCACCAGTCCAAACCAAGCCAAAAAATTACAACCCAATCAAACTCGAGCCTCGAGTGGTTTTCGCGGGCGTTCAACCCGAGGTGGGAATTCTGGGAAGTAGGGGCGCTGCGACCATGCCCGTGAGCGATTCCGCCCGTTAGGTGCATCTTGGAATCAAGAAGGTGCATTTTATGGTCAAGAAGCTTGCTGCGCCCACCCTTACAGATTTTTGCGCCACTCGAGGGTCGCAGGGCTGCGCTGAAACCCAAGTTTTTCATTCAACTTCAAAATGGCGGTGTTGGTGCTGGCGTTGTAGCTGGTGATCCCCTCACTGCCGTGCGCCAACGCGACGCGGATGCCCTCGAGTTTTAACGCCAGCGCCAAACCAAGTCCACGAAATTCGCGGCGCACGCCGGTTAAACCGTTGTGAAGTACATTGGCGTGGCTGTCGCGGGCGAGAATGTTCAAGCCAATCAAATCATCGTCCTTGACCGCAAAAGTCACGCCATCGGGGAAGCTCGAGGGGCTGTCGTACTGGTTGGCGCTGAATTCCTCGAAACTGGTCGGGATGAAATGCTCATCGGCTCGGGGGGCGTCACGCTCGAGGGTGATGTTAAGATCGTAAAATTTCTGGGCGGTGTCCCAACCGTCGCGCAGTTGCGCCAGGGAACGCAGATGAATGCCGTGCTCTAGGAGTCGAGTCCAGTTTGGGTCGAATCGTTCTGGGTCAAAACCGTGCAGTGGCAGCCACTGCTGATAGCCGCGAAACGATTCGGCATAGCCGTGATGCACCAAGAATTGGTTGATGCCAGCGTCGCTTTGGCTGGTGTAGAGCACGACCGTGTCACCGCCGCGTTCGCGCAGCAGTGTCTCGAGTTCTCCGAGCAAGACCCCGCCAATGCCGCGCCGCCGCATGTCCTGACGCACCGCCAGACGCACCTCGCCCCTCGAGAACCAGGGTGCGGGGCGCTGGGTGGCTTCGATGACCCCGACCATGTTCTGGTTGGCATCCAGGGCAACCAGGCGCACAAACCCCAGACTTGGGTCGCGGTGCTGGTCACGGGTTCTTAACTCTTCTGGATTGATCTGAGAACCGAACAGGGCATTCTCGAGCCAGGCGAGGCGCTCGTAATCCCAGTCTTGAAACTCAAATTCGCGGATGGTCAGCACGAGATCAGTTTACAGGGAAGTGTTTACAAAAAGCGTTTGGGTTTTTACTTTTGCAGCAAGTCACTATGAAATCTCAAAAACAACCCAGCAAAATTACCCATTAAATTTATCACCATCATTGCTTGGGATACCAAACAATTGATTGATCCGATCACCAAGGCGAAACCATTGGGCGTTTTGATCGTGGGTTTTCAAAAATTCCAATTCTGGCGCACCGTAGTGCTCGAGCCATTGATTCAATACATGCCTCAACCTCGAATCAGCTTGTCCTTCAACAACATAGGGTTCCAGTTGTGTGGGTGGTGGCAGTCGAAAGGAAGGGGGCACTTGCACTTTTGATCCTTTAAGATGCACCCAAATCCCCACGAGATGCTGACGGGCACGGATTTCTGAAAATCCATTGATTTCGTTCCAAGCCCAGAAGGTACCGATGCCAAAGTTCACACATTTTAGACCGTTTTGGCTAAGTTGAAGATAATTATCGTGTTTCCAAAAGCCTCGTATCACTTTGCGCACCACAAAATACCAACAGACGATCACCAGCAAACCCAAAAACAGTTCAAAGCCCCATTGGTCAGATACCTGAGTTTTAAGGATCAGAAAAACCAACCAAATCACTAATCCCAAGAGCAAAAGTGAATAACCAGCCGTGACAACAAAACGCGTCGACATCGTTTCAAAACCAAGATAGAGCCTAAGTTCAGGAAATTCGGGCACGCCATCATTCACAAGAATGATTTTACCCCAGAGGGGTTAACTTTTACCAGACAAAAAGCTTTTTGGGTGCATGAAATCCATGCAATTTTGTCTCGAGTTAAATCATTAAAACGCTTGTGTTACTTTGATTTTTGAGCCGCTTTCGCCAAATTTTCTTCAACCCTGAATTTGACAATCTGCGCAATCAATTCAAACGGCATGGCTTGACTGATCGGAAACTGAATTGAACCCTTGGCATGTTTGTACTTTGAGATTTCTTGCTGAAACTGACTCGTGCCTGACAGTGTTGGGTAAAAGCCAATGTGATTCTTGAACGCCGGGAAATGAACCAGATTTCCCTCAAGTACAAAAGTGGGCATTGCGTAACTGATTTTTTCAGTGGCGTCGGGTGCAGCTTTTTGAACGGTGGTCCGAATTTCTTGAAGAACCGCTTGGATATTTCCTGGAAAGCTGGCAATGTACTCGTCAATGCTTTGAGCCGCAACGTTCATGCCGTTATTTTACCTCGAACTCGAGCTAAACTCTTTGATATGGAACGCACCGAAATTCGGCGTTACGCCAGACAAATTATCCTGCCCGAAATTGGTTTGGAGGGACAAGAAAAACTGTCCAACTCGAGCGTACTGATTGTTGGGCTGGGCGGTTTGGGTTCGCCCGTCGCACAGTATTTGGTCGCGGCTGGCGTGGGACGGATTGGACTGTGCGAATACGACCAGCTCGAGATTCACAACCTTCAACGCCAAACCTTGTACACCACGCCCGATGTCGGACGCTCCAAACTCGAGGTGGCGATTGAGCATCTTGCACTGGTCAACCCAAACATTAAACTGGAAGCACACGGCAAACTCGAGGATGCAAATGCCAAACAAACCTTGGCTGGTTATAACTTGATCGTTGACGGCACGGACAACATCAAAGTGCGGTACTTGATTTCGGACACCAGCGTTGCCCTACGGACAACCTGCGTTTGGGGCGGAGCGGTGCGCTGGGAGGGCATGGCAAGTGTGTTTGACCATAACCTCAGCTTGCGCGATGCCTTCCCAGAGCCACCAGACCAACCCGACGATTGCGACACGCTGGGCGTTCACGGTCCGCTCTTGGGCGTGGTGGGTTCGATCATGGCAAGTCAGGCTTTAAAGCAATTGCTCGGACTCGAGACGCTGTACGGCAAATTATGGTTTTTTGATGCGCTCGAGACCAAAGCCAGAATCATCAAACTCAAAATGCCCGAAACTCGAGTTTAACGATCTGATTCGAACGCTGGCAGTTGCGCGTACAAGTTCGAGAGTACAATTTCAAACTCGAGTGTTGAAAACACCAGTTTTTCATCAGCCTCGAGTTTTTTGTAACGCCAATCACGACCATCCCTAAAAAAAACTTCGGCAACAGCATCATTTTGCGACAACAAGACGTATTGCTCGAGGCTGGCAATTTGCTGGTACGCTTGCCATTTTTCACCGCGATCTATGGCTTCGGTACTGTCTGAAAGGACTTCAATAATGATGATGGGTTGTTCTTGAAAGCGTGCGCTTTGCGAAACGTCTTGCGTAACAAAGTAAGCATCTGGGTAATAACCGCGCCCTGACGGTGTTTGAAGGATAACGTCATGACAGATTAAAAACCCACGTTTGAGGGCTTGCTGCATTAACATTGAAATGAGTAGCAATGTCAGTACGCTGTGTCGTGTTGTTCCGCCCGCCATAACAAATAAGTTACCATCCACAAACTCGTGGCGTTCCTGACTTTGTTGTTCAAACTCGAGGAACTCGGCAAAAGTCGTGGCGGTTTTGACGGGCGCTTCCCGAAGCATGAAGTCAGTGTACTCGAGATGTGCTCAGAACTCAAAAGATTTCAATGAACTGAAGGTTGTGAAAAATCGATTCTACATCGGCTTTGAGCGTTGTCAGGGGCGACAAAAAACAACGGGTCAAGCGAACAAATCAAGATTCATTCTGGTTTTGATGGGATTTCTAGAGGTGTCAATCGAACAAATTTAACCCACCTGGCAGTTTGGTCAAATTCGGAGACAATCCAACTGTGGTTGAGCCATGTCCTGCGGTGGCTCTGAATATTGGGTTGAACATTCGTCCACCAGGTTGCCAACTTGGTGGCTGAGTTTGGCAATGGATTGCCTAAAATCGTTTCGACTTCTTCAAAGGTCAGTTCAATCACGCTCGAGCTGGCTGGTTGCTTGGCAAACCAATCGTCTTAGGGTAAATATTTTTTGAATTCGGGTTGTTTGGACATGGTTTCCTCCAACGGGTGTTGCCAGTTTGAGTGATGACAGATTTACAGTCTCGAGTGATGTGGTGCTCATTCGTTGTGTCGCCACCAGACGCTCCAGGTGACTGTTCCAGCTTCTTGATCGGTCATTGGGCGTCCAGTCAATTTCAGGGCGAGTTTGATCTGTCCGACGTGATAGCCCTCGTGCCAGATCATGTGCTGCAACAACAAAATCGGGTGCTCGTAACCAGGGCTTCCAGCTTTGATGCTCTGACCTGTCTCAACCCAACGTTTGAGGGCATTGCGCAACACTCGAGCACTGTGATTGAGTTTTTCTGTGATGCGTTTCAAGTCGTGTTCCTCGAGCCATTCATCATCGTCGTTGGGCACAATTTCGGGATGTTGCGTCCCAAATTCTGGGTCAGATTCGCAAATCAGAGCCAGCCGCAAATAACAAACGTGCGAGAACATTGCCCCAACACTTGGGCTGTTCGAGCTTGCTTTGGCACTTAAACCGTTTTCTGGGATGGCGCGAAGCAGCCCGATCATGATCGTGTTGTTACGATCCCAGGAATCCAGCAGCGCCTCGAGCAGTGGGTTGGTGTTCAGTTGAATTCACCAGCTTGAGCGCACGCCACCAATTGATCCAGCGCAATGCCCCAGCCAACGTGAAAGCCCATCTCGGCATGTTTTTTGGCTGCCTCGAGCGTGCCATGTCGTGCCATTGCTGTATATCTCGTGCCGCCAGTCACAGGCTCGAGCAAGATCACGCCCGTAAACATGAACATGGGATGCGCCCTTGGTCTGAAGCCAGCGTCAAGCACGTCGGTGAAAATCAATTTACGGTTTTCGATCACCTCGAGGTAAGTGCCGTGATTGGGGTGTTCCTCGCCGTTTGGTCCGCGCATCAAATTGTAATTGCGTCCGCCTGGTTTGAGTTCAATTTCGCATTCGGCGACGTACCAGGGTTTGGGGCAGAACCATTTTTTAACGTGTTCTGGTTGCGTCCAAGCTTTCCAAATGATTTCGGCTGGAACGTCAACCACCTGTTCGATCACCAGGTCGAGTGAGGGGTTGAAATGTTCAATATTGTTGTATTCCATCATTTACTCCAAAAGTATTTTACCCACCAACAATCGCGCCGACCACCAGCAAAGGCTCAAACCCTCGAGCAACCTCTGTTGGCAGTGGATCGTCGGGCGAGTCAAAACTGAGGTCTTGCTCGAGGGCGAAAAACCGCAGGAACGGACGGCGCAACTGGGTACTGTGGTCGCGGATGGTGCCGCGCAACATCGGGTACGCTGCCTCGAGCGCATTCAAGACCGAGCGTTGCGTGACCTGACCCGCAACCTCGAGCGACACCTCTTTGCCGACCATTGCCAGGGTTTGCAAGTGGTACGGCAGCGCGACCCGAATCATGAAAGTGTTTGAACTTCGACTGAAAGCACGGCTGGCAGGTCGTGGACGATGGCTTGCCAACTGTCGCCGCCGTTTGCGGAGACATAAACCTGTCCGCCGGTCGTGCCAAAGTACACGCCGCAAGACTCGAGCGAATCGACGCACATGGCGTCACGCAGCACGTTGACGTAACAATCTTTTTGCGGCAAGCCGTTGGTCAGTGCCTCCCAGTCGTTGCCGCCAGTTTTGCTACGGTAAACCCGAAGTTGCCCGTCGATTGGGAAGTGCTCAGAATCACTTTTGATCGGCACGACAAAAACCGTGTTTGGCTCGTGCGCGTGAACGTCAACCACAAAACCAAAATCGGTGGGCAAGTTGCCGCTGACCTCGTGCCAGGTGTCACCAGCATTGTCGCTGCGCATGACATCCCAGTGTTTTTGCATGAACAAAACGTTGGGTTGACTTGGGTGCATTGCCAAGCGGTGAACGCAATGTCCGACTTCGGCATCGGGGTCGGGGATATGCCCAGACACCAAGCCTTTGTTGATCGGTTTCCAGGTTTTCCCCGCGTCGTCGCTGCGAAACGCACCAGCCGCCGAGATTGCCGTGTAAATACGGTTGTGGTCGGTCGGGTCGAGCAGGATCGTGTGCAGACACAAGCCGCCAGCCCCAGGTGCCCAGGTTGAACCTGTGGTGTGCTCGCGCAAACCTGAAAGCTCGGTCCAACTCGCGCCAGCATCGGTGGATTTGAACAATGCGGCATCTTCGATTCCGGCGTACACCGTGTCAGGATCGGTCAGTGAAGGCTCGAGATGCCAGACGCGTTTGAAATCCCAGGGGTGGGGCGTGCCGTCGTACCACTGGTGCGTGCCTGGAACGCCATCGTACTTGAATTCGTTGCTCACGGCGGTCCAAGTTTTTCCGGCATCGTCGGAGCGCTGAATGAGTTGCCCGAACCAGCCCGTGCTCTGCGAGACGTAAATGCGGTCTGGATTGGCGGGTGAGCCTTTGAGGTGGTAGACCTCCCAGCCTGGAAAGTGCGGTCCCTCGACCTGCCAGTGCTCGCGTTTTTCGTCGCTATTTAGGATAAACGCGCCCTTGCGCGTTCCGACCAAGACCCTGACCTTGCCCATGATGCCCCTTTCACTGCCTTGACTGTATTTGTTCTATATTATACCGCAATCAGATTTATGTTGCAAGCGTAATCATAAAAGTGTCAAATGCGGGTCATCGGGTTTCTCGAGCTTTGCAATTCTTCAGGTCGGTCATCATTTTATTGGCTCGAGGGATTACCATTTCCCTCGAGCCTCTTCGCTGCCTGCATCAACTCGAGTCGATCAGCCCAAACTTGGTATCAGCTTCAGATTTTTGTGCTTTGTCGTTCGCGCCTGAGCGCCAGCAACATTCGTGCAATAAAGACTGTGTTGGGCGGTATCCAGCCGAGTTGTTGCGCCATTCCCAAATAATATTGAGAAGTTCAGGCATTCAGATTATTTCAACTCGAGCCGAGTCGATGGATTGACTTGCTGGTTTAGTGATACAGTGGCAAGTTGGCTGGAATCGGATAGAAGCGCAAGGTGTAATTGTTGATCGCACCAAAAAGAAGTTTTTGATCTGGGGCAAGCTCGAGCGTCGTTTTGGGCGTGGTAATTTGCGCGGCGGTGAACTCGAAAATGCCATCGTTGTCATGAACCCACAGGTTGCCAAGTTTGTCAAACGCGGTCGCACTCGCTTTCTGAAAATAAGGACTCGAGCGGTTCAGGGTCAGTAGCGGAGTTGGTTTGCCATCGGCGGTTGGCGGGTCGTACTTTTTGACGCCGCCATTGTCAGTGATCCACAATTTGCCCGCACCGTCAAACGTGATGCCGGAAGAAAAATCTACTTGTAAGGTGGCAGTGACACTTGGGGCTGGGTTGGCGGTCAACTTTGCAGCGTCAAACTTGTACAGGAAGTCGGGTGAACCGCTGCCGATTCTGTAATCCACTGCCCACAGATTGCCAGCCACATCAAAAGCGATCTGCTGATACCCCGCCAGACCGACCTTATCAATGGTTGCGTCTGGATCGAGCGCATTTGTGCCAGTTTTGTTATCAATGTTGGATTTGTTGTACCTGACGAGGGTGTGTTTGAAATAGTTTGACACCCACAGGTTGCCCTGGGCATCAAAAGCAAGCCCCACCGGACCACCTATCGAACCGTTGCTGTTTGAGGTGATGGTCTGAAGCGGCGTGGAAGCCTGATTTTTGTCCCACTCCTGAACGACGTTCGCTCCGCCGTCGGTAATCCACAAATTACCGCTCTTGTCAAAAGCGATGTCATCGTAATTCGTTCCCGCACCGAGGCTCGAGCCTGGCGTGATGGAACCCGAAGCGCCCGCCAGCGCGGTATCGCTGATGCCGTAGAATTTTGAACCGCTTTTGGTTAACCAGAGCGTTCCACTGAAGCCACCAGAGTCATAAAACACCGTCAGTTTGGTCACTGCACCTTGGGCAATACTGACCGTTTTGGATGTTGGATTGCCCGCACTAAAAATGTACCCTGAGAACACACCATCCACGAACGCGCCCGCCTTCGTGACATTATTGACGGTCACTGTGATGTCGCCGACTGGCACGGTCAGGCTCTGTTCCCCAAGGCTAGTGATTGGTGCGGCAACCCCGCTGACACTGACATTCGGGACAAACGCGGTGTCGCCGAACGGTGCGCCGATAGTCAACGTTAACGTACCAGTTGCTGCTGAAGTGTTCACCGTCACCTGAACCGTCTTGGACAAGCTCGAGTCACCCACCGCCGTCGCCCTAATCTGAACTGGGATGGTTGCGGTGACGGTGGGCGCGGTGTACGTCACGCTGCCGCCAGTGTTGGCAGACAAGCTGCCACCCCCAGAGACGATGCTCCAACTGACGGCTGTGTTGAAAGTTCCAGTGCCGCTGACTGTTGCCGTCAAGCTCGAGGTGGCGGCGGAGGCGATGGTGGCGGGTGTGGCGCTGGCGTCAATGCCTGTGATCTTGTCGGTGACAGTGGGTGGACAGGCAACAAGCGCGGCGGCGAGGAGCGGAAAAACGAGGGCTTTGATCCAGGACTGATTCATTTAAAAACCTCCATTGATTCTCGAGCTTGCAAAATCTGGCGACGGAACACCTTAAACGAACCTGACATCACCAGCTTGCGCTGGAGTCATGACCGAAATCAACTCGAGTTTGCCCTGAATTTTGTGCAATGCCCCTGCTGGAATCATGGCGATGCTCCCAGGCTCGACCTTTTTGCGGGCGGTTTCGGCTTGAATGTAACCACTCCCAGCCACCACCATCAGCATTTCGTCCTTGCTGACGTGGTAATGCCAGGGTTGAAGGGCATCAACCCTTAACGCCGTGACCGTCGCGGCGGGAACTTCAACCAAGAGCTTCGCCGCAAAGGGCAAGCCAGCCTCCAAGCTGGGCGCTTGAAAGGTGAACGGCACGGCGCGTCCCTCCATCGGACCAGTGCCCTGGGCAATGTTCACCGCATCGGCTTGAAATTGCGGCGTGAAAACCGCCATGATGTCGAACTTGCCCTCGAAACCGTGCGAGGTGCGCGGCTCGAAGACCCAACCCTGACCTGGAGTAATCGCAAAGCGGTCATTGCCGACCAGCGTCTCCCCCACGCCCTGCCAAATGTACGCCACCTCGAGTTTGCCCTGATGGTAATGAAACGCCCGCCGCGTTTGGGTGCGGAGCAGCAAGGTGCTCTCCTGCGGCGTTTCGCCGGCGTAAGCGGTGGTGTGCGGCTTGTCGGCGGGGACTTTAACGTTGACAAACGATTCGGGATATTTGGCAAAAACGGGTGCTGCCATTAGCCTGCCAAGGCGGGCAATCTGGGCGAGACCAGCGTTCTGGCTCGAGGTCAGACCAAGGGCGGTTCCAGCCAAAAGTTTGAGCGCATCGCGGCGGTTGATGTTGCTGAGCATAAGTGTTCCTTTCTCGGTTGATGCCAAAGTGTAATCTCGAGCCTGCCCGTGTTCAGGCTGTCTGAGTGAGGGGAAGTCACGAACCTTGAGAGAGAATCACACGGGTATCTCGAGGTTTGTATGAGGGAATCAAATCTGGGGTTTGTTACCAAAAGTACGGTGGGTTTGATTTAACATCTGATTGTGTCGCTCGAGTTCACGTTCTTCGCTCAAGATCGCTGCCCATTCCTCGAGCGTGCGTTTTCCAGTCAAGACCAAATCCACGGGCGCGACAAAGCACGTGCCTTTGCAAAAGCGCTTGCGGGCGCGTTGAGCGTACTTCAAATGTTGACGATGTTTCATGATAGTCATGGAACAATCCAAAGGTTGTGCGATTCTTGAGTCAAGTGTTTGCGTTCCATGATTCACTCCTCAAATCCAGGCTTAAAGGGATGATGAAACTCGAGTTTTGCTTGACCGTCGAGTTTTATCGGGAGAACCGTCAGGATTTATTTGCGCTCGAGCTTTAAAAGTCGCGCCTCGAGTGATTTAAATTGTGCTCTGAGGGCTGCGTTTTCTCGCTCGAGTTTTAGGTTCAGACCTTGAATTGCTGCTAATGCCACACCCTGTTCGTCAATGCTCGAGATGTGCTTGTCGTCAGTGCCATTTAAGCCAAAAGCCGCATGGAAATCTTGAGCCATTGGACCAATGTGCCGCAAGTTGTTCGCATCGGTTTTGTAATTCCAACTTGAGATGGGTAAGTGCGCGATTTTCTCGAGAATGCTTGAGCTGTTCACGCTCGAGAAATTCTTTTTGGCGTTGCGGTCAGAGGTGTTGTTAAAACCGTGACCGTAGTACTGGGCAACCGAGTTGACGTTGCCGTCCGTATCGACCCAAAATTTTGGTAAATTTGAGTTTCGACCAAAGCCCAGAAAAATATTCCCTGTGCCAGCCTGACTCGAGCAGATGGTGCAACTCGCGCTGTTGTTGCTTGCGCTCATGGCGGCAGAGTCGGTTGCCTTGGCTTCTATCGAGGGAGCGGTCACACCGCCATTGGCGCTCAGTTTGCCCCTAAAATTTCCGTTGCCTTGGTCGTCCACCAAGAATTCGGAGTTGTTATCTCCAGGTCCCAGCGCATAAATCAGGGTATGCCCAACAGTATTTGTCTTGATTCGTAAGCCCGACCCTGTGTCGGATTCAAAATACCCGCCGTAATTGCCACCGTTGCCATACACACCGATACCACTGCCGCCCGTGGCGCTTCCCCAGACACCAGAGCCATTTGGGTTAATACCGTACACACCGGCTGCGAGCGCACCGTCCGCATGACCTTCAACGCCACTGCCGGATGAACTGTCGCTCTGACCGAACACGCCTGCCTTACCGAGTTTGGTCTTGCCGACCACACCGTAAGCATTGCCATTCAAGGCGGCGTTGTAGCCAAAAACACCGATTCCATTTGATGATCCCGCCTGTCCGTAAACGCCCGTACCGCTTCCCGTCTCGAGGCGTGACACGCCGTACACGCCGTAGCCACCGCTCGAGACGGTATCGCCCTGTACGCCCACAGCCGCATTTGTCGGGTCGTTCGATATGCCCCAGATTGCCGTGCCGACATTCTTGGTCGAAACCTTGAAGAGCGCATCTCCTGCCGTTGGGTTTGTACCCTCAAGTGCGCTGGGCAAGCTCAGACCGCTGGTCGGAAGGGCGTCAATGGCGGCTTTCAAGCTCGAGAAATTGTCATTCACGTCGCTCGCTTTAATTGGTGTGCCTGCGCTGAAGGTGTTGGGAATGTTGACCACTGCCAATGCCGAAAGGCTGGCGGCAACCGTGAACGCACCGACGAAAAACCATTTCATACCGTTCGTTTTCATGATCTTCTCCTCAAGTCTCGAATTCGGATTGCCTCGGGTTACTGCCATGTGGCTTCGTTCCAATTGCTCGTATCCCACACGCCAGGTTGTAAGCTGCCAACGTTCACGGTCACATCGAGTGTTTTGCTGGTCGAACCACTTGCATTGCTGGCTTTTAAAATAAAACTGCTGGTTTTGCTGACGTTAACCTTCTTGCTGCCTTTAGCGAGCGGTGTGACCCCAACACCATCAAGCTCGAGGCTGGTCGCACCCGTCACATTCCACTCGAGCGTCACATCGCCAGGGGCGTTCAAACTTGATGGCGTGACAGTGAAGCTGGTAATGCTCAGACCAGGTGGTGGCGGGGCGGCTTGCACGGTGAGTTGAAGGGTCTTGGAAATACTCGAGTCACCCGTTGCCACCGCCTTGATTTGAACCCCTGTGTTGATGGTCACGGTTGGGGCTGTGTACGTGACCGTGTTGCCAGTACCGTTCGAGATGCTGCCGCCACCAGAAAGAATGCTCCAGTTGACGTTTCCATCGAACGAGCCAGTCCCACTGACTGTCGCCGTCAAACTCGAGGTGCCAGCCGAGGCAACGGTGCTCGGGGTGGCGCTGGCTTCAATCCCAGTCACTTTTGATGGACAGGCGACCAGCGTTGCAGCCAACAATGGTGCGAAAATCAAGCTTTTCCATAAAACAAATCTGTTCATACGACCTCCTAAACTCGAGCTTCTGATGCCCTGCTCGGTTGCTCGAGCGTCGCAAATTCCAATCCACACGTCGCGCAGTAACGCGCATACGGGTTGGCAATGCCGCTGTTGCACAGTGGGCAAAACTCGAGCAACCACGTGCCGTCGTTGATGCAGTAGCGTTCGCTCGAGCTAGCAGGTACTGCCCGAAAGCAACTTGGACACAGGCGGTAACGCAGTGTTGCCGCGTGTCGCCGCCGTTCCCAGAAATCCCCCGAATCTTCCACAAGATTCACGCCTCCTTTGTCCAGACCTTAAAGCAGGCTCGGTCAGATGGAAGTCGGAAATTTGAGCACTTGCGCCGATTGGGGTCAGAAAACCTTGCCGACGAATTGGCAGCACTTCACCAATCTCGAGGGTAAATTTCTCGAGGTGCGGTTTTTAAAATCAGAATCTAGACCAAAGTCAGATGCTGATCGTCTCGAGAATGCAGAACGGCGATCTGGTGTGCGTGATCTGCGGTGTGCCGAATCCACAAGCCGTGAAGAGTTGCGTGAATTCGGACAAGGTACGTTCGCGCCCGTGCAAATTGACCATCATGTTGATGTCTGCCAGGTAAATCATCGGATTGGTCTGCCCTGCTTCTGGCTCGAGCAGTCGTTCAATTACCAGCAGCCGTTTATCAAAGCCCATTGCGGCGCGGGTGTTCGCCAGAATCTTGAGGCAATGCTCGTCATCCCAGTCGTGCAAAATTTGGGACATGGTGTACACATCACCGCCGACAGGAATGCTTTCAAAGAAACTTCCAGCCTGCACCTGCAAGCGTCCCGCAAAATCTTTGAGCGCTTGGTGGGCAGCCTCGACCACATTTTCTTGATCGAACAGCAAGCCTCGGGTTTGCGGGTTGACTTCAAGAATCGTGGACAGCAGCGCACCGTTACCGCCGCCGATGTCAACCACAAGACCGACTTTTGAAAAGTCATACGCCGCAACCACCGCCGCGTGGCGATCATCGGGGCTGTTCTGCATGAACAGATCAAACAATTCAGCCTCTTCTGGATTTGTTTTTAAGTACTCAAATTTTGAGGTTCCAAACACCGCATCAAACGCTGACCCTCCAGTCCGAACGGCGTGCTCGAGGTTTGCCCACGATGCCCATTGGTGAGGCGATGTCCAGTACATTGCCGCGTGATAGAGGCTTGGTTTGACATCTTTGCGCAGGGTTTCCGAACGAGCCGTTTGGCTGAGATTCCCATCATCATCCAGGGTAAAAATACCAAACGCCGCCAATGCGCGACACAAACGAAGCAGCATTGAAGGCTTTGCGTTCGCCTCAAGCGCGAGGTTTGATATGGATTGCGAGCCATCGGCAACCCGATCTGCCAACTCGAGCGCTACGGCAACTTGGATCATTTTGGAGACCTGATAGGCTCTGGCGAGGAAAGCCATGTCTGCGAAACTGTCGTTGTTGGTTGAAGTGAACATTCAAACCTCTTTTCAACGCACAAAAATTTGCTGCTTCACGGCGCAGCTCCGGTGGCAAATTCAGGCTATTGGAAGTTCAATCAATATTTTAACATCTGGCGCTTGTGCCGATTGGGGTCAGAAAATCTTGCCAACGATCTGGCAGCATTTCACCAATCTCGAGGAAACGTGTTCGGGCGGCATCGTAAAATCTCGAGAGGCTGCGGTGATTCTGCTGGGAGCGCAAACCCAGCACCGTTAAACGCAGCGCCTCCAGATCGTAGGGGTCAGCCTCGCAGAGCAACCGCCCGACCCGAATCACTTCCACGGGATCAGTCTCGAGCAACGCCTCGGCTCGGGTTCGGAGTGCCAGATAAAGACTTTCGCGCACGGTGTCCGAAGTCTCGAGCGTCAAACCTTCCAAGTAAATGCCGCGCCAAAGTTTGGTGTTGCCAGTCTCGAGGAAGCTTTCAACGTCCGTTTTCAAATTTCCAAGCGCATAACCATTCGTGGTGGTGGTCAGGGTGCTTTCAGCGAGGCTCGAGCGGATTTGGTAAATCACATCACGAAGACCCGCGTTGGCTTGAATTTCGTCGCTGTCTGGATACAGTTTATCAATCAACTCGAGTTTGGAGACTTCACTGCGTCCTGAGATTCGCGCCTCGAGCAGCAATGCCAGCAGCTCTTGGCGTTTGCGACCACGGACGGGCGTGGTCTGAGCTTCAAGTGTGGCTTGCATTGAACCAAGAACCTCGAGATATAGCATGGATTCAGCGTTTGAGGTGCTGGGCGTTTGATTAGAATTGGCACTGAGTTCTGGGAAGTAGCGAAGGGCAATGTTGACACCGTTCATCAGACCGCGTTCCTCGAACCAGGCAACAAGTGATTTTGCGGCGTCAATATTTCTGGTGATACAAGCGATTTCAAGGCTCGCCTTTCGTATCTCGAGAGGAAGCCCCATCCTGATGGCCTGTTGTTCGGCATCATTAAAGGCTTCAAGTGCTGCATCTGATTGCCGCAGTGCAAAAAGAGCCGTACCTCGAGCCATTTGCGCCCCGTATATTGCCTCGGGTTGTTGAATGTTGAGCGCGATACCCAGTTCTTCTTGCGCCAACTCGAGACCCTTTCTTGCATCGCCAGCGAAAATTTCGGCTGCTGCCATGTAGGATAAAGCTTCAGCGATACGACTGGGTGCGCCGATGGTTCTGGCGTAACGAAGTGCCGCCTGTGCATGTTTCAGAGACAGAATTGCACTTTGGGGCAGTCCCCACTGCCGATAAAGACCACTCAAACTTCCCTCGCACTGGATGAGAAAATCATCCATCGCACCCTGTTTTAATTGTTTTAAACTGGTTTGCAGCAATTCTTCGGCTTGTTCATACTCGCCCAACTCAATCAACTGTCCTCCAACCAAAGACTGGTTTCGGGCAGCGCCTTGCCCATCTCCAAGTTCGCTGTAAAGTTGAACAGCCTCCTGATATTCAGCCATCATCTCGCGGTAACGACCCAAGCAACGAAGGGCAGAGGCATGATTGGTCAACGCCCCCGCAATTTGTTGTAAAGTACCGATCTGCTTTAGGATTTGGACGGCTTGACCAAAAAAAACCTCAGCCTCGGCGAAATTGCCCTGAAAAGCACGAAGAATCGCCAGTACGTTCAAAAGACTCGAGCGATCATTGGGACTCACCTGCCCATTTTTTAGAGCCTTAGAAGCGATATTGTACGCTTCCTCATTGCAATTGTTCTGCGCCAAAGCGAAAGCAATATCGCCAGCCGCATCTGGGCTGAGCCGTGAATGCAATTCTGGGTGTGCCTTCCAGAGTTCAAGAATGCCAGCAAAATCGCGCATCATGGTTTTTAATCGAAGCAGTCGAAAGAGCCAGACATCACCACTCCGCTGTTCGGCAGGTAAACGTTCCAGCGTGCGTTCAACCTCCGAAGCTTGCCGCCCAATGGCAAAGAGTTTAGCCAGCAAATCAATGGCTTGAATATTGTCAGGCAGGAGATCAGCCGCGATTGTGGCCAACTCGAGGCTCTTGACCAGATTGACTTGGCGTAACACTCGAGCCGCCTCAAGTGCCAGTCTGCCCTTTTGTGCCCCACTGGCGTATTCAACTGATTTGGCTTTCAAAAGGGCAGCTTGAATTTGACCTCCTGCATCGCTGGCAGCTTGCGATGCCCTCTCAAACCAACCGAGCGCTTCATCATTCTCGAGTCCCGCGTCTTTGACAAATTGTGCTGCAACTCGAGGGTCATCTTTTAAAACCTCGAGCGCCCGCCTTGCAAACCCTTGACGCTGATTGCGTGGCATTTGGGCAAGCACCACTTCCCGAAACAACGGATGCACAAACTCGGCATCTGAAATCACGCCCCGAAGCTCGAGTTCTTGTTTGACCACAATCAAACTCTCGAGTGTCAAACCCGCAACCTCAGCCCACAACTGTTCACTCGCTTCAAGTCCGAGCATGGCTTTTGCGCCAATCGCATTCTCGAGCGCTGACGTGTTGGCGGTTTCATGCAACACCTGTTCAATCAAAGCCTCAACTGTGACGGGCATGGTGTCGCCTGTCGGTGTCCGAAAACGCCACCGTTGCCCGTCATTCCAGAGTGAACCCTGGCGCGCCAGAAGCCGAAAAAACTCGAGGGTGAAAAGCGGATTTCCGGCGGCACGTTCAAACAACCATGCCAATGCTTCAGAGGGTAATTTCGCGCCGACTTCAGCCTCGAGCAATACATCAGATTCTTCACGGTTAAGCGGCGCAAGTTTGATCGTTTCAAAACTTTCGGGTGGTTGAGCGCGACTGGTGACCATCAAACCCACACCTCGAGTCCGACCAACGGCAATGGTAAGTTGCTTGAAGAACTCAAACCGCTCTGGGCTGGCTTCGTGCAAATCTTGGACATGTAAAACAATTGGTGCATTCGCCGCCAGAAGCGCAACCAGCGCTTGATTCAGCATTCCAGTCTCGAGCGTCTCGCCTTTGCCAATGCGTTCCAGCGTTCTCTCGAGCCACAAGGTTGGTTTCTTCGGGCGCGGCAATTGCAAAAGAATTTTCTCTAAAGCTTGGGTGGCGTGAACAGTTCGGGTCTGGCAAGGTGCACCGCGCAACAAAGCCAGTACAGTATGGGTTTTACCAATCCCAGGTTCGCCCCAGATGCCAAACGACAATCCTGGACGTTTCATGCAAAGTCCAGTTAAGCGTCTCGAGATGTGCTGGAGTTCGTTGTTCCCATGTGTTGTCTTGACCATAAAACGCACCTTCTTGGTTTCAAGACGCACCTCATGGGCGAAACCGCTCACGGGCATGGTCGCTTCCCAAGTCCAAAACCTGACCTCGAGTTTAGCATGGTGGTGTTTGACGGGGTTGTTTGTACAAAGCAAATGACATGTCCTGTACTGCTTTTTTTGGCAGTGTTAAAGTAGCGCTCTAAATGCTTGCTGTCCGTCAAATTACCCTTGACCCAGGACCGCACAACATTAAAATCTCGAGCTTAACTCATGTTTTAGCGCCAAGATAGCGCATGACACTCGAGGGCAAAGTTTTTATCATCACTGGCGCTGGCGGGGCAATCTCGAGCGCCATCAACGCGGCGTTTCATGCTGCGGGGGCGCAGTTGGCATTGGCAGACCGTCTTGGCAACGCCGAACGCGCCCGAGATCAGTTGGGCGCTGGCTTGGCGGTGGGTGTTGACCTAACCTCGCTCGAGGGGGTACAAGCGATGGTTGCGGCAACCCTGGCGCATTACGGACGAATTGACGGACTGATTCACACGGTTGGCGGTTTCAGCACAGGCAAAATTCTCGAGTTTAAACCCGATGATTTCACGCGCATGTTCGATGTCAACGTCAAGACGCTGGTGTTTGCGGTGAGTGCCGTTCTGCCGGAGGTTTTAAAACAAGACGGTTTTATTGGCGGAATTTCAGCCGCGCAGGTGGCTCGGGGTGCTGGGGCTGGAGCGGCGCTGTACACGGCAGCCAAAGGCGCGGTCGCGCTGTACTTAAAATCGCTCGATGCGGAACTGAAAGGCTCGAGCGCCAAAGCTGGTATGATTTACCCGATGGGCGCGGTGGACACGCCCGCCAATCGCCGCGACATGCCAGACGCAAACCCAAACACCTGGATTGATCCTGCCGAAATCGCGGCGGCTTTTGTCTACATGGCAAGTCGCTCGTCTCGAGGTCGGGTGCTTGAGATGCAAGTGTTTGGTGCGAGATGAATTTCAACTTAACTTGAGACTTGTGACCGAAAACGGTGTGAAATTCAGCTCAAATCCTGTCGCGCTCGGGCTTGCAAGCCGATCCTCGAGAAAGTTGATGTTCAAAACTTTTTTGATGCCCAGTTCAGTCTCGAGTCTTGCCGTTCCTCGCCCACCAATCGCCTCGTAAAATCGCAGCACGATCTCGTCGCTGTCCTCGGCTTTTTTCAGGCTCGAGAGGCGCAAACCAGTGCCCTGAATGTTGATAAAACCCATGCTCGAGTTCCAGTTGCCACTTGAAGCTGGCACGGTACAAGCTTGCAACGGCGCGTTCAAATCGTGCGCCTCGAGAATCGTATTGCCGCGCCAATCGCCTTGGTGCGGGTAGATGGAATACGTGAATTGATGTGTCCCCTCCTCGGCGAGTGGGTCTGGAAAAACGGGCGAGCGCAGCAGGGTCAAGCCCATGACGTTGTTGTGCGTGCTGTGACCGTACTTGCCGTCGTTCAGCAGGCTCACGCCGTAGCCTGCCTCGGACAAATCCGCCCAACGGTGCGCGTTGACCTCAAACCGTGCCGCATCCCAGGACGTGTTGCGGTGCGTTGGGCGGGCAATCGCGCCAAAAGCCGTCTCGTACCAAGCATCAAATGATCGAATCTCGAGCGGGAAAAGTGCGCGAAGCAAGGTGCGCCTTCCCTGCCAACGAATGTGCGTTTCGATATCCAGCCGTTTTGAACCTGAACGCAGGCGATAGCGTTGTTCAATCACCGCATTTTCAAAACGCCGTTCAACCAGAATACAAGCCTCGAGCGTGCCGTTCAGTTCGAGTGTGGGTTTGCTGGTTGCCAGCAATTCGATGCCGTCCTGCGCGTACTTAGCGTCGATTTCCCAGGCGTCCCATTCTCGCGGAATGTCGGTGTAAGCCCAGATTTGATTGCCGCGCCCCGCCAGGATTTCTCGAGCGGCGGTTTTATCAAACACCGATTGCAGCGTGCCATCGCTGGCAATCTTGACGCGCAAAAATTCGTTCTCGAGCGTGGTGGCGCTGGCTTTGAGTTTGGATTTAACAGCTTGAGGTTTTCCTGCCATCACCGCCAATGCCAGATAACCCATGCTCGGAACACTCAAACTTGAGTCACTGACCAAAATTTGATTCTCGAGTTCTTGATAGGCAACCTCGAGTCCGTCGGATGTTTGAAGGTGAAATTCTTTTTGGGTTGGTCTGGGCATGGTCAAACGCAATGGGCGCTCAGAAAGACTCAAATTCCAAACCACAACTTTTGCCAGCGCCTTGGCTTGCTCGAGTTGGACGTTTTGACTCAAGAACTTCAGGGCTTGATCGCGCAAGGTGTTGACGTGTTCTAAACTTGCCCCAAGTTCGGTGTGCGCCGCATCGTAAACCGCACGCACGCTCGAGCCTGGGAGAACATCATGAAACTGGTGACGCAGGAGGCTCGTCCAAGCCCCGTAGAAATCAGTTTGGGGGTACGGAAGCCCAAGCAACTTCCAAGCCAGCGTGCAGGCGCTCTCAGCCTCCACCAGCGTATGCTCGAGCCGCCGATGAAACCACTTGGTCTTGGCTTGGGTGGTGTACGTGCCACGGTGAAGCTCGAGGTATTGCTCACCAACCCAGACAGGCAAGGTAAGTCCAGCCTCAAGCTCTTTTTCGACACGTTTGTAGAGTTCTTGCACCCGTCCAGTCTCGAGTTTGGGCAGACCAGGAAAATCTTTCAGGCGTTCAAAGCGCTCGAGCATCTCTTCGGTTGGACCGCCGCCACCATCGCCCCAACCGAAACTGAGCAGGGACGTGTCAAACTGGCGTTTGCCTTTAAAGTTTTTCCAGGTTCCCAGCAGATCAAGCGCCGCAATGTTGCCGTTGTAGCCCTCGCCAGGATTGAAGAAACTGTGGGCAATGACCTTTGATCCGTCGATGCCTTCCCAGTGGTACAAGTCATGCGGAAACGGATTGGTTTCGTTCCAATTCAGTTTGGTCGTGAAAAACGAATCGATTCCGCCCTGGCGCAAGATTTGCGGCAGGTTGGCAGTGTAACCGAACGTGTCTGGCAACCAGCAGACCTTGATGGTCTGATTGAACTTTGAGCGAAAATAACGCTGACCATAGAGCAGTTGGCGCACCCACGATTCGCCCGAAAGCAAATTTCCGTCGGGTTCGACCCACATGCCGCCCACCAAGTCCCAGCGTCCCTCGAGCACCCTGGCTTGAACGCGCTTGAAGAGTTCGGGATCGTCCTGTTCGACAAAGGCGTAGGCTTGAGCGCTGGATTGATTGAAGTGAAAATTCGGGTAACGATCCATGAGCGACAGCATCGTGCCAAAGGTTCGCCGCAGCTTTCGTCTGGTTTCTTCAAACGTCCAGAGCCACGCCAGATCGATGTGCGCATGACCCGACACAAAAAGTTGTCCTTCAGGCGGATAACGCCGTTTGATTGCATTGATTGCCGCCGCAAACGCCTTGCGCCTTGCAGGAATGGATTTGCGGAAAGCGTCAGGCAACTCGAGGGGTGCGGCATCAAAATGCCACTCGTCCCAGATCGAGGCGATGGTGCTCGCCGCTCGGGGTTCCTGAACGATTCGCGCCAGATAATTTTCTGAGGGTGAACGCGGCAACCCGAGGTGCAAGAATGCTTTCTCGAGTGCATCGGCAATCAAACCCGCAATGTCGCTGCGCCCAATTTTGAGCAGGTTTTTTGCCGCGTCATGCGCCGCACTCAAGTCCTCAAGAAACCCGCGAAGCTCGAGGTCGGGCAGAATCAGTTTTGCCTCTTCGATGCGCGGTTCAAAATTGGGCGAACCGAACAAACCTTTGGGAACGGCTTGGATTTCAAAATGCAAAACCTCGCCTGCCCGTGCTTTCTCGAGAACCCGATGCTCAGTGTGAAACGGATTCAAGCCGCCAACCAGCCGTCCGTTGACACTCAATTTTCCCTCACCACCAATTTTCAAACGCACATTGACTGGCTTGCCCGCCCAAGCTTTGGGCACTCGAATTTCAAACCCGAGAAAAACCGGAAAATCGCGCGAGTGCCAAGCATCGCCAACCTCGATGGTGCTGGTTTTTTTTGCGTTCTGAGCGCGAAATTGCCCAGCCGTCAACACGATTGAAGTCTGGTCTTTCCACGCCGCCAATTCGGCAAGACGATGCTCGAGCCGCCGCAATGTTTGCTCGAGATTCAAAGAACTTTCCATTGATGCCCCCTTGAAGTGATGTATTAAATCATGTTCAAGGCAGCGCCGTTGCTTTATCGGATTGGCTCGAAGTCCTGAACATGCCCTCAAAGCGCGTATACTCTTGTCATGACCTACACTGAAGTTCGGCGTGTACACCCCAACACTTGGTTGTTGCTCGAAGCGTTTAAGGCACACAGCCAAAATGAGTACCGCATTCTCGAGGATTTGGCGGTACTAAACGTTTTTGAAACCTCGCTTGATGCTTTGAAAGCCTACCGAGAATTGCATCAGGCGAACCCGACCCGAGAATTGTATGTGGCGCACAGCAGCAAACCAGAATTAATCGTGAAAGAACGGGTTTGGCTTGGTATTCGGAGTGCCGCGTGAAGTTAAGGCTCGAGCAAGGTTTGTTGCTTACAACAGTGGTCATTGAAAACAACCAACAAGAATTAATTCTTGATTTTGTTCTGGTTGATACTGGGTCGGCTGGAACAATTTTTCAAACCGAGCAATTGCAACGCATTGGAATCACATATAACCTTGAGGACGAAATGCACCGCATTCGAGGAGTTGGTGGGACAGAATTTGTCTTTTCAAAACAACTTAAACAAGTTCGGGTTGGAGAATTGTCGGTGACGAATTTTCAGATCGAAGTTGGCTGGATGGACTATGGCTTTGAACCGCAAGGTATACTGGGTTTGGATTTTTTGTGTGCAACAAACGCCGTTATTGATTTGGGGACACTCGAGCTTCGGGTTTAAAACTTGAATTTCATTTTGGATTTAAAAACTATTTTTCAACACTGATGATCGCGCCCGAAAGCGGCAAGCCTGAGACTGTCGCACCCGAGCCAGCTTTTTGAATGCCGATGGCGGTCAAACTCAGCTTGTACGTTCGTCTCTCGGGCGCAGGCGTATCTCCTGGGCAAGCAACCAGTGTGACCGTCAATCCTAGTGCCAGCAAACCCAAACCGAATTTGCGTCGCCTCGAGAAGCCAATGCCAACCAGCATGAGTGCGCCACCCAAAGAAGTTCCACGCGGTTCGTTGCGGCTGGTGACAATCAACGCCACGCCTTTTAATCGTGTCACCATTTTTGCCAGCG
The DNA here is from genome assembly GCA_025352125.1 of Deinococcales bacterium. Classification (GTDB taxonomy): domain Bacteria; phylum Deinococcota; class Deinococci; order Deinococcales; family JAAFIG01; genus JANXTZ01. The sequence goes on from JANXTZ010000034.1 coordinate 97,992, forward strand.
CGATAATCCACTCGAGCTGCTCGAAGCTGGCTTCGTGAACATCCTCAAAGTACAACACAAATGGCGCAATTCCTGAAAGCACCGCACCAAAAGTGCTGGTGGTGCGGTGCTTAAAGCTTCGCCCAACTCTAGTTTCTCGAGAATTCTTGTCGTCCAGATTGGTAGCGTTTTGGGTTTTGGCAAGGCTCGAGCCAGATTGAAAAGTGAAGTGGTGGCGTGCAGGCTGATATTTTTGTATTGCGAGTCCCGAAGAAGCTGCGTTGCGAAATGGGTTTTGCCGATTCCAGCCTCGCCCCACAAGCCAAGTGCCACGCCCGGACGTTTGATAATCAAGCCTTTGAGGCGTCTTGCAACTTGCTCGAGTGGGCGCATGTTGTTCAAAGTCTAGCAGAGCCGAATTTTACAGCTCAACCGGCTTGGCTTGAAGCTTTGAAATCATGTACGCCAGCGCCAGCAAAATCAAATTCAAAATGGCAATCAAGACAAACAACATCATGGGCTGTACGCTAAAAATCGCTCCCGCAATTGCCGATGCCGGAATCGAAAACAGCATGGTCAAAACTTGCACCGCCGAGAATAAATCGGCGGTGCCGCTGCTTGGCAGGTGACTGAAAAGCACCGTGTCGCGGTAGGTTCTGGTTAAAAACGTTCCGCCCGCCAAAACGCTCACAACCAGCAACAAAATCACCAGGTTTCCGGCTGGAATCAAGACCATCAGCATTGCCCCGATCAAGCCGAGCGCACAGGTCAACACCAGGGTACGGTCGACCGGAATGCTCGAGAGTCGCCGTAAAACAAAACCGTACATGATGGCGGTCATGGCGGCGACAGACACCGGCACGAGCGACACGGCGAGCGCACCAAAACGCAGGGTTTGGCTGAAGTACAAGATTTGAAACAGGTTCATTTGTTCGATAAAAAAAGTCAGGACGTAAAAACCGATCAGCCACAACAAACCTTTGGTGTTTTTTAAGGCATTTAAACTTTGCAGGTTTTTTAACAGGCTTTCCCAGGGGTGCAGACCCTGATGCTCACGCATGGCAAGCAGACCGTTTTGGGTCTCGTCTGTCAAGGCGTTGCGCAAAAAGAACATGACGGTCATGCTGATTGCGCCCAGAAAATAATAGACACGCAAGGTGGCTTCGACACCGTATTTGCCAATCAACAAGCCAACCACTGGGGTCATTAATCCGCACGCGGCACCGATCAAATTTAAAATGGCAAAAACCCTCGAGCGATCACTGGGTTCAACATCCTCGATCACCAGCAAGCTCCAGGAGACGCTGACAATTCGGACGCTCGAGTTGAGAATGGCGGCGACGGCAAACGCCAGAAAACTCTGTGAGAACGTCCAGATCAGCATTGGCAGCGTCCATGAAATCAAATCCCAGATCAAACTGGTGCGTTTGCGTCCCATGCGGTTGGTGATCGGGGCAGCCAGGGTTTGAAAGACAAAAGAGAACGCCAGCATGATCGATCCGATCCAACCCACCTGGGCGCTACGGATTCCAATGCTGGTCATGTAAAGCGGGGCGTAATACATGATCACCACGCCAAAGACCGCCCAGAGCGGTTCGACCAGAATGGCATTGCGGGCATTTTTGGGCAGTCCTGCCAGTGAAAGTTCGGAACGTATTGTCACAAATTGATTCTAAGCCGCCTTGGTTGACAAGATCGTTCTTGCACAAAACGATCACCTGTTTGGTGAACGGCACGACTCGAGCTTGGGAAATGTTTACCCAGAGCATTCAAGTGTTGTTGCGTTTTTCCCAACCCTCGGAAAACAAATTAAAATGCGTGTTCTGCTTGGGATGCGCCCGAATCACGTCCATGTCCAGCTCGAGTCCCAAACCTGGCGCGGTTGGCAGGTCAAAATAACCGTTCACGACTTCGGGCAAACCTTTCGCGGTCTGTTTGACCCAGGGGTCTGCAAAATCGTTGAAGTATTCTTGAATGCGGTGGTTGGTGGTACACGCCGCCAGGTGCAATGCCGCCGCCGTGCTGATCTGCCCGCCGACATTGTGCGGCGCAACTGTCACGTAATAACTTTCGGCTTGGGCGGCAAGTTTTTTCGCCTCCAGAATCCCGCCAATGTGCGTGATGTCAAACTGAATCACATCGGCGGCTTGCAGCTCGAACAGTTCGCGGAATTCGTTGCGGGCGTGAATCCGTTCGCCCGTGGCAACCGTCAATCCTTGCATTCCGTCGCTGGCTTTTTTTAAGGCTTTCAGGTTATCGAACGGCACAGGTTCTTCGACCCAACCCAAACCGAACGGTTCGCAGGCTCGAGCGATCTTGATGGCTTGGGCTGGGGAAAACCGTCCGTGCATCTCGAGCAAAATTTCCGCGTCCGCACCAATCGCAGCGCGCACCGCCTCGACCAGTGCCACCGATTTTAAAAATTCTTGGCGCTCGAGTTCAAAATAGCCTGGTCCAAATGGGTCGAGCTTGAGTGAACTGTACCCTTTTTCGATCACTTTTTTGGCGGCGGCATGGAACTCTTCGGGCGTGCGTTCGACGCGGTACCAGCCGTTGGCATAGGCTTTGATCTTGTCGCGCACCGCACCGCCCAAAAGCTTGTAAATCGGCTGCCCGAGCGCCTTGCCCACAATGTCCCAGCAGGCAATCTCGAGGCAGGCAATCCCGCTCATCATGATCTCGCCGGGGCGCGAAAAATCGTCGCGCCGCATTCGCAAGACCAACGCCTCAATCTCGAACGGGTCGCGCCCGACCAGATGCCGACTCGCCGCGTCGTTGATGTACGCCTCGAGCGTACTGGCATGGTTTGGAATTCTCGACTCGCCCAAACCCGTCAGTCCCTCATCGGTGTGAACTTGCACAATGGTCAGGTTGCGCCACTCCGAGCCAACCGTGAAGACCTCAACCTTGCTGACTTTCATAGAGCTGACTTTCATTGTCACTCCTCTCGAGATGCCAGCAGTATCGCATGACTTCAGGCTCGAGAGGCGTGATTGTTCAGTCGCTTGCAAAGCTCGGGTTGCGGGTGGGAATGTATTGCCGCGCCCTGGCAGCCCTGCGAGCCTGAGACTCGAGGTGCATCAGGCGGTCAAACTCACGTTCTTCCGCCAGAATATCCACCCATTCGGTCAGCGTTTTGACGCCCGCCTCGACCACCTCGACGGGGATGCGGAAGCTTGTCCCGAAAAGAAAACGTTTGGCGGCGCGTTTCATGTAATTGATTTTCCTCATGACACTCCTGTTCGGCATCCTTTGCGGGTGCAAAGCAACATGCCTTTGATGGATTTGAAGCTTGTTTAGCTTAGGCGGGCGGTCTCAAAATGCCCTCAAAATCAATTCGCATCATTCAGCACAGCTTGTCTCGGGTTGATTTGAACCCTTGCCCAGAGATTTGAACCGTCGTTTTGAGACTGTTTTGAGACTGGGGGGTTAATTTAAGAATCCAAGGGGTGAAGGTTGATGTTTAAGCTCTATGACGCGAATTTCGAGACTCGAGCAGGAATTCTCTCACTTTGCTGTATTGTAAATTGTGACACGTTTGGAATTTCGCTGGCTGGGCAGACCACAAGTCTTACTCGAGGGGCAACCGCTCGAGCTTGGACGCAAACCTGTGGTCTTGCTGGCATTGCTTTCCGACCTGGGCACCAAAATTCCGACCCGAGACGGCTTGGCGCAAATGCTCTGGGCGGGGAAAAGCAACGCCCTGGGCAGCCTCTCGACGGCGCTGAATCAAATCCGCGATGTGCTGGGTTTCGATCCATTTTTAAGCGACGAGAAAACCCGCACCCTGCAAATCGGCAGCCAATTTTTGAGCGACTGGCAAGCACAACTCGAGCTTGGGCAATCCGAGAATCCACAAGCTTGGCTCGAGGTTTGGAACGCGTTGAGTCAGGAATTTCTGGGCTTTCCAGAACCAGCCTGGGATTCCAAATTCGACCTCGGGTTTCAAAATTGGTTGGAAGCCAAACGCCAAGAATTGCAGCAACTCCGCCGCGATCTCGGTGTGCGCCTCGCGCTGCATCACCTGAACGCCCAAAACTGGCTGGCAGCCCTCCCCTTTCTCGAGAGTTCCAAACCCGAAATTGGCGACCCGCAAGAACAAATGCTCTTGTACCAAATGCTGGTCTTGACCGCCACCGACCAGCCCGAACGCGCCAGAGCCGCCCACCGCGAACTGCTCGAGTGCCTACACGAACTCGGGGGTCGCCCGAATTCTGATATTCAAGCGGCACTGGCAATGGCGAACGCCAATGAAATTGCCGCCGCTCGAGGCTTGCTGAATGAACTTTTTGCCAACCATCACCAGGAGAAACCCGTGCCATTTCTGGGACGCGACAACACCTTTGAGCAACTGAATGCCGCGCTGCCCAACTCACTCGAGGGGCGGGTTTGGGGGGTGCGTCTGATCGGTGAACCAGGCGCGGGCAAAACCGAACTGGCGCGGCACTGGATCGCGCAACTCGACCCACAAAAACGTGCCTACCTTCACAGTGAGGGTTTCAGCGAACGCCACACTCCAGCCTGGCGAACCTTCGACATGGTCGTGCGTCAACTCGTTCGCGCCAGACGCCACGATCTCGAGGCAATGCCGTCGGAGCTTCGCGCCGCGATAGCACGGTTTGTTCCCGACCTTCTGGACGTGACCGGCGACGCGCCCAGCGAAGACGAACGTCTGTTGTTGCTCGGCATTCGTTGGCTACTGAGTGACGAAATCCGCCCAACGCTGCTTTTTCTCGACGACCTGCAATGGATTGACCCCGCCAGCTTCGGACTGGTGCTCGAGCTTTTACGCAAACCACCGCCACGCGGATTGTTGCTGATCGTCACCCAACGCGACACCGAAAACAACCCAGACCTCGAGCTTTCCAGACTGCCAGAATTACTGCAACGCGAACACGCTGGCATCAGCCTCGAGTTGCCACCCTTAAACGAACTTGCCATTCAAGAACTTGCCACACGCCTTGGACAATCCGACACGGACACCGGCTGGCTGAAACAACAATCGGGCGGCAACCCGTTGTACCTGCTCGAGATGCTCGAGGCGGATTACGTCAAACCCGACGCGGCACAAATTCCGCCCAACGTTCAAGAATTGATTCAATACCGTTTGAATACCGTCAACCAAAACATTTCCGCGCAACTCGTGCTCGAGGCGTGCGCGGTCTTGGGCGAAGGCTCGACATTGCTCGAGATCAAAACCGTGACCGAACTGGGTTACGAAGCGGTGGTTGAAGGACTGAGCATTTTACGCAACGCTCGAGTGTTGAGGCGCGGCGACACCAGCATTCACTTCAACCACGACCTGACCCTCGGCGTTGCCAAAACGCACCTGACGCCTGAACGCCAGCAAGTCCTCCAGCTTCGCGCCGCTCGAGCACGACACGACACCCCAGAACTTGCCGCCCAACATTACTGGAACGCCCTGCAAGGTGGCACGATCACCCTCGAGCCTTCGCAAATGGCAGACATTATTGAAACCTTCGCCAAAGCGGGTACAAGCCAATCCCTGCGCGGCGACATGCTCGCAGGCACTCTTTGGTTCGACCGCGCCCTGGAACGCGCCACAACCCCCACCACCCGCATTCGCACTCTCACCCGCCGCGCTCGGGTTTTTGAACGCCTGATGCGCCTGGACGAAGCCAGCCAAGACCTAGACCGTGCCGACCTGCTGGTGAGTGGTTTAGACACCATCACCCGCGCCAGCCTGTTAAACGCTCGAGCGAACCTGCTCGGAACATACTTTCGAGACGCGCAAGCCACCGCAGAACTGGCGAACCAAGCGCTGGCGTTGCTCGAGGGACAAGATTCAATCGAAGTGCTGGTTGAGCGCGGCAACACCCTGCACAATTTGGGACTTGCCAAATGGCTCGAGCAGGATTTACCAAACGCAGAACGGTACTTGCGGGAAGCGCTCGAGATTAGAAGGGCGTTGGGGGATTTGGAAAAGGTTGGGGATACGCTGCAGAACTTGGGATTGGTGTTGACAGATCAGGTTAAGCCTGAGGCTCGAGAAGTATTTGAAGAAACCTTAACTGTTCGAGAACGGTTGGGAGGATTGACGAACATAGCTGGTGCACATGCCAATCTGGGATTGCTCTCTTGGAAATTTGGTCAATTATCTGATGCTGAAAGGTATTTTGAAAAAGCATTGCAAATTGTACAGCCAATTGGTGAAGATGTCATTGCACATGCTGTTTACAATAATCTTGGAATAGTTCGTTTCAATCAAGGAAAATTCCGCGAAGCTCGAGAGGCGTATCAATTGGCTTTAAAATCTCCACGAGTAGCACAAAGCAAGCCTGCGTTAGCAATGTTTAGAAATAACTTAGTTGAGGTTGAAATTCGGCTTGGTCTATTGCAAGAAGCACAATCTAATATTGAAGTGGGTTTTGATCTTTTAGAGCAAGTCAAAAACGATCTATTATTGATTGATTTTCACCTGTTTCATGGTGATATTGCAGTATTACAACAAGATTTTACCAAGGCAAAACAAGCTTTCTCTTTTGCAAAAGATGTTGCCCAAAACGCACATATTCTTGAACGTGAAGCGATTGCCTTGTCAAAAACAGCGCGTTTAGAAAGCAATCTCGAGCAAGCTCTCCAAGCTGTAAAAATCTCAAATACACCTATAACCCGAGCAGGGCTTCTTACTGTGAATAAAGCTTTCCTGGAAGCGCATATTGAAATTCGACAAACGAATGATCTTTTTGAAGAAGCAAGGCTCTTGCTTGATTTTGCCCATTTAACACATGACGAACATTGGCGTGTGCAAGCGACTCAACTTCTCGAACAATTAAAAATTTAAGTTTCGGTTTTAATCCGAAGAAAGTGGTGAAGGCATGAAAACAGTGTTTCAGCGTTGGCTTATGGCTGGTTTGGTATTAAGTATCTCGAGTTTGGTTGCTGTGGTGAACAGCCAGGCGCAAACAGATAAAAGACCGCGTTTGGTCTGGCAGCAGCTTGAATCGTTCAAAACTTTAACGCCAAACGTAGATTATTCTGCAAATGAAGTTCTGGCAATTTACAACATCGCAGGAAATGCAAAAAATGCCAAAAGTTTGTTTGACAATAAAAAACTGGCACAACTTACCAAAAAAGCCAATGTCACTTTGGTTAACAGCATTCCAATTCCTGCTCGAGCCAGCGATCCAAACAGCACGAATTCGCAGGTCTGCGGAAAAATACTGTTACGATTCCGATTGAATCAAGCGGGTAATGTTACAGACACTATTGCAGTTCTTGACCAGCTAGGTATTACCATTTTGGGTAATGATGCACCTTATGGAGTGGCGCCACATGGTTTTGGATTACCTGCTCAAACCGATAGTACAGATACCCTAAACATTTGGGCACTCGAGGTTGTCAAAGCACTAAAACAAAAATATCAAGGTAAAGGCGTATCAGTTGCAGTTTTGGATACGGGTGTAACAAGAATTCGTGCGTTAAAAATGATCTTGGGTGCAAATTTTGTTTACCCAGAATCACCATCACTTGCAACCAATGACGACTTCGCCCTTGTTCCTGAAGGTCACGGCACAGGTGTCGCTGGAATCATTGGTGGCTCGAGCGCAAATGGTTTACCCGTTGGCGTCGCCCCAAACTCGAGCATTTCTCCTGTTAAAGTTTGCCGTGCCGATGGGCATTGCACCGATGCAAGTGTGGTCATGGGCGTGTGTTTTGCCGTATCGAAATCGGTGCAAGCAAAAGTGCTCAATGTCAGCTTAGGAAGTTTTATCAACTCGCCCATTTTGGAAGGCGCAATTCGTGATGCCAACCTCGAGAAAGCGCTGGTGGTGGCTTCGGCTGGCAACACTCGAGAATTTGACCCAAGTGATTACCGGTTTAATTTGCCCGTTTTTCCAGCCGCTTTTTCCAACGACCCCAGCGTCAATTTGGTGAATTTAATGTCCATTGGCGCGATTGATCCAAACATGAATTATGCCGATTTTGCCACAGGACATAAAAGCGTTGATATGGTCGCCCCAGGCGTGGACGTTCGCACCTACTCGAGAACCGAAAGCGCTTATGTGAACTCGAGCGGCGGGACTTCTTACGCTGCGCCGTATGTTTCGGGTACGGCAGCCTTGATGTTCAGTAAAAACCCGAGCTTATCACCTACTCAAGTTAAGAAAATCTTGAAGGGTACCGCCAACCCCTCAGGATGCAATCAAGTTGTAGCCGAAGATTCTTGCGGAGCGGGTTTATTGAATGTCGCTTCCGCCTTGATCGCAACACCTTAAATCCTCCAAATTACTCGAGATTCCTCTGAACACTTCATGACCAATCTCGAGTAGCTTCAATCAAAGTCTTTTCACATCTTCATGCAATAGTTCAGCATTTCAACCACGCTTTCATTCCAGAGGTGAACCATGAACCCAAATGACAGCCAGTCGATCCTCGAGCTGATCCAGTCCAGTCAACCCGAGCGTGACCGCGTCCGAACTTTAATTGGGCAAAAACGTTGGCGCGATGCCGAACCCGACAAGGTACGGTCTGCGGCGTACCTGGAAAAACGCACCCAGGGTGTCGCACCGCCTGGGGCAGAGGCGATTGTCGGTGACACGGTTGATTTGCAACCGATTCGGTTTTTGCCGATGGGTGCCAACGTGCGTCGGGCGGTGGCGTATGTCGAGGTCAACACGCCTAACGAATCCAAATTGGGCAGCGGTTTTTTGGTCAGCCCAAACTTGTTTTTGACCAATTGTCATGTCATTGGCGACATCAATGAGGCTCGAGGGGCGCAGATTACCTTTGATCGGGAATTGGGCAATGATGGCACGGCATTGCCAACAACCACGTTTTTGCTCGAGCCTGAAAAGTTCGCGGTGTTTTCGCTGCCAGATCAATTGGATTACGCGCTGGTGGCGGTGGGACGTTTGAATTCTGGCGTTGTGCCGCTTTCAGAGTTTGGTTTTTGCGCCTTGTCGGATCGTCCCGACAAGCACGTGATCGGCATGAACGTCAACATCGTTCAGCATCCGAAAGGTTGGCTGAAAATGATTGCACTGCGCAACAACAATTTGGTGTATCGCACAGACCGCACACTGCTGTACGAGACTGACACCGAGGAGGGTTCTTCGGGTTCGCCGGTGTTTAACGACGATTGGGAGTTGGTGGCGTTGCACCACTGGGCGCAACCGTTTCTCGAGCATCAGGACGACAAGGGTCAGCAAATTCCGGTGACCATCAATGTCAACGAGGGGGTGCGAATCAGTGCGATTTACAAGGATTTGCAATCCAGACTGGCGGGTTTGCCTGCCAATCAGCAAGCATTGTTGCGCGAGGTACTCGAGGCGGCGGGTGCCGCCAGGGTCACTTCGATTGCGGGTGAAACCAAAAAACTTTCACCACCGAAAATTTCAAAACCTGAAGCTTTTCAGGTTCCAGATTCACAGGGGGTTCCCATGGCAGACTCGAGCGAATTCAAGATGACGATTCCTTTGGAAATCACGGTACGACTTGGTGGCAGTGCGGTGTCGTTGCCTACAAACCCCTCGAGCGTGGCTGCAAGCCTTGAAGCGCCAGCCAAAACCTTGACTCGAGGGGCGGAAGTTTTAAAAGTTGACCAGGATTATTCAAACCGCAGGGGTTATAGCCCAAATTTTATTGACGGCTTTCCCGTGCCGCTGCCTGTGGTCACAGACGTCTCGCAGATTGCGCCGTTGCGGGTGCAAGAAGCCGACTTCGAGGCGGGCGAATTAAAATACGAGCATTTCAGTTTGAAGCTGAACAAGTCCAAACGCATCGCACTGTTTACCGCCACCAACATTGACGGTGAAACCTATTTGTCGGTGGATCGCAAAACGGGGCAAGTCTCAAACGCGGAGGGTGAAACGTGGTTTAAGGATGTCCGCATCAGTGGCAGTTATTTCTTGGATCAAACCTTTTATTCGGCATGGTCAACCTATTTTGACCGTGGGCATTTGACGCGGCGCTCTGACCCAACCTGGGGCGACAACCAGACCGCCGCTCGAGCCAACGCGGACACCTTTCATTTCACCAATTGCTCGCCGCAACATTTTCGGTTTAACCAAACCACCAAATACTGGCAGGGCGTCGAACAGTACGTGCTCGAGCAGGGCGTGCTGAAAACCAGCAATCCCAACAAGCATCTGTGCGTCTTTCAGGGACCGATTTTTGATGACACCATCGACCTCTGGGCGGACGATGTGCAAATTCCGTCGTCGTTCTGGAAGATCGTGGTCTGGAAGGGCGAGAGTGTACTCAAGGCGGTCGGCATGGTGGTCGATCAATTGGCGCTCTTGTCCGAGGAACGAAAATCGCTCGGCACGCCGCAACCAAGCTCGAGCGTCAATGTCTCGCATTGGCGCGTGGCAATATCACAAATTGAGAAACGCACGGGTTTGGATTTTGGCAAATTGGTTCGCAAGGCGGACACCATCGCCAGCACCGATCAACCCGTGGTGGGCGAGGAGGCATTGACGTTGATTCCGATTCAAGCCTTAAGCGACATTGTGCTTTAGGCTTGTGGTTGTACCTCGAGACACTGTTAAAATCCTTGGGAGGGTAAACAATTCAATAAACGAATTATTTTGACTTCCAAGGATTTTAAACGACCCGGGTTTTAAAGATACGCCGACGAATCATTCCACGGTGAAACCGCCAGCGCCGACAAGACACTCCACTGCTTTTGATCACACTCGAGTTGCGCCAAGCCTTTCATGTGCAGGGCATTGACCGCATCGCGACTTGCAAGTTCCAAGAAGTCACGAAGCTCGAGAATCATGTCCTGATGAATCTCGGGGTCGCTGACCCGAACTTTGTCGAGTGTGCCTGGAACCCAACGGCATTGCACTGGATGGGCGGCTGACAGGGCGATGTTTTGGTTCATGGTCTGCTCCTTTCATCACAATTAAGGGCTTGAAGGGCTGACAACTTGAGCGCTATGGGGTTTTAATTGTGTAAACAGAAGTATTGCTCACCCAGCCGCAGATTCTGTAGTCAGAGTCACAATCGAACAGCGAAAACCCTCAGAATTTTCAATATGTGTCAAGCCAGGTCGCCGGCTCGAATTCTCGGGTTTCAACACCAACAAAGCTTTTCCTGCCAGAATACAGCCATGCAATACCGACCTTTTGGACGCACCGGCGCTTTCGTCTCCCCACTGGCTTTGGGAACCGACAATTTTCTCAATCCAACCCTGGAAACCGAGAGCGCCGCCATGCTCGAGCGGGCGCTGGATGCCGGCATCAATTTGATTGACACCAGCAACTCTTACCGAGCTGGCGAGTCGGAGCGCATCATTGGTCAGACGCTCGAACGTTCAAAACGCCGCGATCAGGCGTTCATTGCGACCAAAGTGCATTATCCGACTGGCACGGGCGCGAATGACCGTGGCAACAGCCGACAGCATGTTTTAAAGGCTTGCGAGGACAGTTTAAAGCGCCTTCGCACCGATCACATCGACTTGTACCAATTGCACCGCATGGATTTTAGCCTGCCGCTCGAGGAAACCCTGTCTGCCCTGACGGACCTGGTGCGGCGCGGCATGGTGCGTTACATCGGTTGCAGCACCGCGCCCGCCTGGAAGATTCTCGAGGGGATTTTGACTTCAAAAGCGAAAGGGTTCGTGCGTTTTGCGAGTGAACAACCGCCGTACAATTTGCTTGATCGTCGCATCGAGAACGAACTTGTGCCGTTGGCGCAAAGCTATGACTTGGCATTGCTACCGTGGTCACCAATGGCGATGGGAATGCTGGCGGGGCGCTACGAAAATGAGAACACGCGCCCAGAGGATTCTCGAGCCGCGCAACGTGGCGGCATTTATGCAGATCGTGTCACGCCCGACGCCGTGCGGGTGGCGAACCAATTTGTAAAACTCGCCAGGGATTCTGGGTATGACCCCGCCCATCTCGCGTTACTTTGGGTCAAAGACCAACCAGGCATCACCGCGCCAATCATTGGACCCAAAAATGTGGTGCAACTCGAGCATCTGCTACCCGTCCTCGAGATGAATTTGCCCGAGGAAATTCGTGCGGCTTGCGATAAAATCGTACCGCCAGGCAGCGCCGCCGCAAACTTTTTCAACTCGAGTGGCTGGATGAAAATGCAGCTCGAGTTTGGAACTTGAAAGTTAGAACTCTGATTCTGTAGCGATCAAATACTTGCAACACCCGAGCCACAAAAAAGCGAATCCATTCTGGATTCGCCAATTGAATTGCTATTGGTTACTTGTTAATCATATGAATGCTGTGCTTGTGCGTCGCCTCCGCCACCTCGCCCATCAATTCGGCAAGCGTTGGGTGCGGGTGAATCGTCAAGGCAATGTCGGTGACTGTGGCTGCCATCTCGAGCGCCAGACACGCCTCGCCAATGATGTCGCTGGCATTTGGTCCAACAATATGTACCGCCAGCACCAAATCGGTTTCGGCATCAGCAATCATTTTGATCGTGCCTTCGGTTGAACCCAGCGTCAGGGCGCGACCCAGTGCCGCAAGCGGGAATTTACCTATTTTGAGGTTGAAACCTTTCGCCTCCAGTTCGGTTTGCGTCGGTCCAACCCAGGCAATCTCTGGGCTGGTGTAGACCACGCCAGGCACTGCCACGGCATCGTTGACAGACCTGGTGCCAGCGCAGCGTTCGGCTGCCACCAAGCCGTCCTTCATGGCTTTGTGCGCCAACCAGATACCATGGACCACATCACCAATCGCGTAAATCCCTGGAACGTTCGTCTCGAGCGTCTGCGGGTTGACATCCACCTCGCCGCGCTCGGTCAACTTGACCCCAATTTCCTCGAGTCCCAAACCTTTGCCTTTGGCGTGACGACCCACGGCGCTGATCACGCGGTCAAAAATTTCAACACGTTTTTCTCTGGTTTCCAGATTCTCGAGTTCGACATGCAAGCCATCGTTTTTCTTTTCAAAACCGTTTGCGCCCGTCCGAACCGATATTTTGATGCCCTGCTTTTTGTAGCTTTTGGCGGCAATGCCAACAATTTCGGCATCCGCACCAGCGATAATGCTGGGCAGGGGTTCAATCACGGTCACGTCGCTGCCCAGGCGGTTGTAAATCGTGGCAAATTCCACGCCGATCACGCCGCCACCAATGCACAAGACCCTGGCAGGCACAGTTTCGGGAATCACCAGACCGCTGGTGCTGTCCACAATGTCGTAGCCGTCCACAGGAAAGGTTTTCAGGTGGTTTATCCCGCCGCCCGTCGCCACAATGCAGTTTGCAAACTCGAGCGTCGTGTCGCCGTCTTTGGTTTTGACGGTTGCCGAGTTCTTGCCCGTCAGTTTCGCCTCACCCTCGAACATGGTGACATTATTGCCTTTCAGCAAACTCGAGACGCCGCCCGTCAGTTTTTTGACGATGCCCTCACGGTATTTGTTGACGGCTTTCAAATCCAGGTTCATCTCGAGGATGTTGAGACCAAAATCTTTGCCGTGTTTGGCGTTGTAAATCTCTTGCCCAACGTGCAGCAAAGCCTTGGTCGGAATGCAGCCGACGTTCAAACACACGCCGCCCCAGAATTCTTTTTCGGCAATTGCCACCTTCAAACCCAGTTGCGCCGCCCGAATTGCCGCGTGATAACCGCCAGGTCCCGCACCGATCACAAACACGTCGTATTTCATGAAGCCTCCAAAAGTGACAGCCCGTCTCGAGCTGGTTGATGTTCAAAACCAGTCTACCGCTCGAGGTGTTGTGATGTTTGTATCAGGGGAATCTCGAGCTTCAAAGCCCGAATATGCTCTGGATTGGTGCGGCAACAGCCGCCAATCAGCTTTGCCCCAGCCTCAAACCAAACTCGAGCGTCGGTAGCGAAACTTTGACAGGTTTCCTCGCCGCTCCAGCGTTTGAGGGTCGCGTTGTAGGTTTCACCAGAGTTTGGGTAGACCACCAGCGGTTTTTGAGTCAAACCTCGAGCAGACCGAAGCAAATCGGGAATGAATTGCGGCGCGGTACAATTGATGCCCACCGCAATCACTTGCCCGAAATTCTCGAGCGCCTGCACACATTCGGCAAAAGTTTCGCCGTTGTTGACATGAACGCCGTCCTTGGCGCTAAAACTGATCCAGGCATTCGTGCCAGGGAATTCCTCGAGTAATCTCGCCATTGCGGTTGCCTCGAGCAAGCTGGGAATGGTTTCGCACGCCAAAATGTCTGCGCCAGAAGCCGCCAAGACCGCCATTCGTGGGCGGTGGAACGCCATCAACTGAGATTCCGTCAGACCGTAATCTCCACGGTATTCCGAACCGTCCGCCAGAAACGCGCCGTAAGGACCAACGGACGCTGCGACGAACGGTTTAACCCGCCCAGCACGGTTTTCAGGCACACGCCAGAACGCATCTCGAGCCTCGAGTGCAAGTTTCACGGAAAGCCGCATCAAGTCTGCGGCTTGACCTGCATTCAGACCACGCCGTGCAAAACCTTCAAAGGTCGCCTGATAACTTGCGCTGATCGCACAATCTGCACCCGCCGCAAAATAATCGGCATGAACTTGCCGAATCAACCCTGGCGTCTCGAGCAAGATTCGCGCCGACCAGAGCGGGTCGTTCAGGTCACAACCGCGCCGCTCGAGTTCGGTGGCGAGCGCCCCGTCCAGAATGACGACGTTTTGAGACTCGAGGATGCTGCCGATGGGGTTGGGCATGAAACACGATACCAGGCTTTGAAATTCAGACTTGAGCCTCAAACCAGAATCAACTCTGGCGCATCACCGTCAGGCATTGGCAAACCGAGCGCTCGAGCCGCCCAAGGGAGGGCTGTGCCAAGTTGTTGGCGTTGAACAATACGAACTTTTGGCGCGGCAGCCGGTGCGGGCAAGCCAACGCTCGAGGCAAAAAAACCAGACACGCTGGCAGCCCACGGTGCGGCGTTGGGCAACAACGTTTCAGGTTTTGGACCACCCTCGGCTTGAAGGCTCGGCAACCAGAATGCGAGATCAATTTCGCCATTTCCCACCCGAACCCAATTCCAATCCACCAACACCGCTCGAGCCTCAGGGAAAAAGCCAATGTTGTCCGAACGCACGTCAAGATGAACAAAATCTGTTCCAGTCAATTCAATCTTTGTTTCTGCCTCGAGCAATGCTGACAGGGCTTGATCCAACCAATCTTTTGAACAAAACCCAGCGCCAAGAAAAGAATCTGGGTCATGCGCCACATCCTTCCAACCGTTCAAATGATCCCTGGTTTCAGGCGTCTCGAGCACCCCAATATTTGCCGGAGGTTTGGTGCGGTGAATCACCTTGAGCGCTGACAAAACCGCATCAATTCGGGCTGTTGTCCACGGTGGGACGCAAAAAGCAGACCCCAAATCCTCGAGCATCAAAAGCGGAGACTCCCCGTCATCATTCCAACCCAAAAATTCTGGCATGAACACCTGCGAGGACAGGCTCGAGTACACGTGATGCTCGGTGCGCAAAAACCGCGCCAAGTCAGGGCTGGTGGCGACTTTGACAAACGCCGTCGTGCCGTCCTCAAAAAAAGCCCGAAGCCGCAATGCCAATGAATACCCGCCGCCATTTACAGGCTCGAGCCGAAGCACACGTTTCTGGCTTACTTCACCGATTCGAGATTCGAGGCTGTTGGTCATAAAACACAATACCAACCTTTGAAAATCCAGTTCAATCAAAATCCAGGGTTGCTCGAGTCTGAATTGGCTGTTTTGGAGGTACTTCGAGCAAATTTCCTTGAGGTTTGAGTGCTTCACAAGGCATTTTCAACATTTGAAATCGACAGACACGCGCCTTTTTGCGGTTCAAGAACCCTTGACGAGCCTGAAAGTGCGTGATACCATCTCGTTCGCTTTTGTGGGTGGTTAGCTCAGTTGGTTAGAGCATCCCGCTGATAACGTGAAGGTCCCCGGTTCGAGTCCGGGACCACCCACCACGACAACCGCACCGTTCTGGTGCGGTTTTTGTTTTAAAAGTGCTTCTCCAGTTCGGTTTTGAGGTCGGCATACACGCTCGAGAGAAACCGTAAGGGTTGCGCCACCGTGGTGATGGTCTGCGCATGGTCGAGGTTTTCGTACTCGAGGTATTTGACGGGTTCATGAGCGTCTTGCAATTTTTTCACAAAACTTCTGGCTTGAACCACGGGCAGAATCTGATCTTGCGCCCCGTGAACAATCAAAAATGCGGGTTCATCACCGTCAATAAACCGAATCGGTTGCGTCTGGGGGTAGGTGCTTGGGTTGCCAAACACGTCGCGTAGGTCATCTGACAAGAAGCCGCTGTGCTCTTGTCGGCTGGCGTCGTAAAAGTCGTAACCGCCAGACAAACACAACGCCAATTTGATGTCGCTCGGTTTTAAACCCACCCGCTCGAGATAACGTTTGTCCGTGGCAAGCATGGCGGTGAGGTACGCGCCCGCCGAATGACCCGCAACCACCAAGTTTTTGGGATTTACTCCAAAACGCCTTGAGTAATCCACCGCCCAACGCACGACCAGCGCCGCATCCTCGAGATACGTTGGAAAGGTGAAATCTGGGTTTAAACGGTAGTCGTAAATCACGGTCACAAAGCCGAGGCTGGCGAACGCCTCGCCCGCAAAACCATACTCGTCTTTGTTGCCATCTCTAAAACCGCCGCCGTAACCAAAAACCAAGATTCCCCTGGCAGGTTTTTTGGGAACGTACACGTCCAGCACTTGCCGCAAAAAACTTCCGTAACGGAAATTCTCGAGTTTGGTGACGTTTTGCAGGTCTGTGGCGTGTGATAGCACCGAAAGCCAATTTCCAGCTTCAGATTTGGATTGATTGAGTGGCGCACAGGCACCCAGAAATACCAGCAACAACGAAATCCAGTACATGAATGGCATTTTGAGGGTCTTTGATGATGACATCAAACGGTTCAGGTGAAATCAGGAATCTCGAGCAACAACGCCTCGAGTTTTTTGGTGGTGTCGGCGCTCACGTCCAAGAGTGGCGCTCGAGGGTATCCCGCGTGCAGCCCCAAAAGACGCATGACGGCTTTTAAACCTGGCACGCCGCAATCGCGGGTGACGGCGTAAGACATTTCGTTGCTGCGCCGTTGAATCTCGAGCGCTGCCGTTAAATTTCCAGCGTTGAAGGCTTTTAAGAGTGCAGCGAAGGCTTTGGGAATCACGTTGGCGGCGGCGAGAATCGCGCCCTGAGCGCCAACCGAAAGCGCTGGCAACAACGTTGGCGCGTTGCCAGTCAAGGTGTTAAAGCTGGCGGGAACCAAGCGTAAGATTTCGGTTAAGTTCATGATGTCGCCGCTCGAGTCTTTGATACCCTGCACGTTCGGGTGCGCCGCAATTTTGCCCATCCAGGCTGGTGAGTGCGCAATGCCTGTGACTTGTGGAATGTTGTAGACGTAAACGGGCAGGCTCGAGGCGTCTGCCACAGCTTTAAAGTGCGTCTCGAGCGTGCTCGGGGTCATCGAGCCTTTGTTGTAAAACGGCGCAATGACCAGCGCGGCGTCGCCTCCGACCTGTGCGGCAACCCGAGCACGTTCGATGGTCATGCGGGTACTTTCTGCCCCAGCGCCAACGATCATGGGTTTGCCTCTCGGAATGGCTTCACGTGCCGCCTCGAGCACCCTCAAGCGCTCAGATTCCTCGAGGTACGGCACCTCGCCGTTCGAGCCAAGGATCAAAAAACCGTCCACGTGAGGCTCGAGTTGCGCAATCAGTTTTTGCAGGCTGTCCGTGTCCAGATCACCGTTTGCTTTGAAAGGCGTTGGCACGGGCGGAATAATTCCTTTGAACATGTTTTGAGTCTACCAAGTTTGAGCTGTCCATCGGCTAGACTACGACCATGCTCAATCGCCGCAATTTTATGGCTCAGGTCGGCATCCTCGCCTCTGGCAGCGTGTTAGGCTCGAATTTCAACCTTTCCGAACCTGCTCTTGCCAAGGATTTAAAGTCTGAACCTCGAGCACCCGATTTTCGGATTGCGCACCTGACCGACATGCACGTGATGCCAGACGGGGCAATGTCGGTGAACGCCCAGGCTGGGTTTATTCAGGCGCTCGAGCACGCCCAAAATCTCAACCGCAAACCCGATCTGATCTTGCAGGGCGGTGATGCGATCATGGACGCATTGCGCACAAACAAGGGCGATGTCAAAGCCCAATGGGAGGCGTTTCAGCAGGCACTCGCCAAGCATTTACACACCCCGATTCGTCACGCCATTGGCAATCACGATTGCTGGACTGGACCTGGCAGCAAAGACGACCCGTTGCACGGCAAAGCCTGGGCGTTGCAGGAGTACAAACTGAAGACACCATACTATTCGTTTGACGCGGGCAACTGGCATTTCGTCGTGCTTGACTCGACCAACCTGGCAACCCAAGACTCACACGGTTACACGGCAAAATTTGATGAAGCACAGTTCAAATGGCTCGAGCATGACCTGATAACCACACCAGCAGCCCGTCCGGTACTGGTCATGTCGCACATTCCGATTCTGGCGGTTGCGCCGTACATGGACGGCGACAACGAAACCACGGGCAATTGGGTTGTCCCAGGCGCTTGGATGCACATTGACGCAAGGCGCTTGAAAACCCTTTTCGCGGCGCATCCCAACGTGCGCTTGTGCCTCAGTGGACATATTCATTTGCAAGACAGCGCGGTTTACAACGGCGTGACTTACGCCTGCAACGGCGCAGTCTGCGGCAATTGGTGGCGCGGCAATTATCAGGAAACCAAACCAGGTTATGCAGTCGTGGACTTGTACAATGACGGAACCTTCAACCTCGAGTATGTGCAATATGCGTAGCAATGAGACGCGTCCATTGACTGCAACCTCAATCCAGAAACTCGAGCCTCTCCTCGGAAAACGAACTTTACCTCGCCTGAAGCCCTCATCCGGCGCTACGCGCCACCTTCTCCCCAAGGGGAGAAGGAAATTCAAAAACATCAAGCCACACGTGTAGAAAACGTAAGCTCCCTTCTCCTGATGTTGGGAGAAGCGCCCAAGCCCGAAGGTGCTGCTTTAAGGGCAAGAAGGGTCGGGGATGAGGGTAGACAGCACAACCGTTTTACCTTTTATTCGGTACGCTCGCTTCGGCAAAGGTCGCCATCTCGGTCAACGCTCTGGCTGCCGCCTCGAGCACAGGCATGGCTAAGAGCGCCCCCGTGCCTTCGCCCAACCGCAAGCCGTAATCAAACAGAGGCTCGAGTTTTAAATGCGTCAGTTGAATGCGGTGTCCTGGTTCTTGTGAAACATGCGATGCGCTCAAATATTCTTGCACCGTGCTCGAGATTCCACACGCCACCAACGCGGCAGCCCCAGCGATAAAACCGTCCACAATCACAGGGATTTTGGCGCTCGCGCCTTGCAGCATCACGCCGACCATCGCGGCAATCTCGAGTCCACCCATGACCTCGAGTGCCGCCAGGGCGTCGTCTGGTTCGAGTCCTGCCTCTCTGGCATTGTCAAGCACCAGTTCGATGATAGAAATTTTCCTCGAGAATGTCACCACGTCAATGCCTGTGCCGCGCCCCGTGACTTCAATCACGTCTTTGCCCGTCAACCACGCGGTCAATGCCGCGCTGGGCGTGGTGTTTCCAATGCCCATGTCTCCCGCCGCCAGCAAATTTGCGCCCGCTTCAATTGCAATTCTCGCAGCGTTCGTCCCTGCCAGAATCGCTTGTGCCGTCTCGAGCCTGGTCATGGCGGGTTCTCTGGCAATGTTGCCCGTGCCGCGTCTGACTTTGGCTTGAATCAAATCGTTGTGGTCTGCCAGGTCAGCGTTCACACCAACATCGAGCACCAAAACCTTGGCATTCACGGCTCGAGCGATGGCACTGACCGCCGCGCCACCAGCCAGGAAATTTTGCACCATTGCGGGTGTGACCTCGCTGGGGTAGGCGCTGATGCCCTCTTTCGTGACGCCGTGATCGCCAGCGCAGACGATCACGGCTTTGCCAGCAATCGTAGGTTTTTCTGTGCCGTAAATGCCTGCCAGCCAAACGCTTAAATCCTCGAGCCTGCCCAGTGAACCAGGCGGTTTGGTCAGTTGCGCTTGCCGTATTTTCGCCCTGTCTCGAGCGCTTTGATCTGTCGGTGTGATGCCCTCAACAAGCTGCTGAAGTTGCTCGAGTTCGTTCATAAAAGAAGCTTACCAGTCGCTTGTCGGGATACAATGGGGCGTGAACAACGACCTGCCCCTGCGTTTGACTTTTGTGCGCCACGCCGTGACCGACTGGAATCTCGAGGGACGCTGGCAGGGTTGGAGCGATGTGCCGTTGGGTGAGGCTGGGCGCGTTCAAGCCAAATCCCTAAAAACCAAATTGAGTGGTGTCAATTACGATCTCGTGTTCAGTTCTGACCTTTCCCGCGCCATCGAAACCGCGACCCTGGCAGGATTTGAACCCTCCCTCGAGCCTCGATTGCGTGAAATCCATTTTGGTGAAATCGAAGGCAAAACCAACCAAGAGGTTCAAGCACATCCTGGTTTCAGAACATGGCTTGCCGATCCGATGCACACCAAAATTGAGGGCGGTGAATCGTATTTTGATCTTCAAACCCGAGCATTTGAGTGGCTCGAGGGTCTGCCCGAATCGGGTGAGGTTCTGGCTTTCACGCACGGCGGTGTGGTTCACACACTCGTTCCAAAATTGCTCGAGACGACCACCTTTGCAGGTCCTCGTTGGTGGCGTTTTCAAGTGCTTCACGCCTCCGTCACCAAACTCGAGCGTTGGGAAATGCCGAACGGTCAGTTTGCCTGGACGTTGACGGGTTTGAATGACACCACGCACCTCGAGACTGTCTTTGCCGAAAAATAATCTAAATTTTAAATAATTCAATTTACAAATAATTTTAAGAACCAGAACGTCGATTTCTCGAAAAAGCACCAAAACCCCCTTCTCCCGCAGGCGGGAGAAGGGTTGGGGATGAGGGTGGAAAGGTCAAATGTTTTTTCTTAACATCCTCGAGCTTCCAATCATTTCAGCCGCAATGACAATCCCGCCACCAGCAAATACGCTTCACTCGAGGCAGCCGCAACCATTTGGTTTGTCCGTCCAAGTACATCTCGAAAAAGCCGCCCGAGTGGATATTCTGGTACAATTCCAGAGCCGACTTCGTTGCTGACCACAATCAATTTTAGATCTCGAGTATGGGCAATCTCGATCATGGTTTGAATTCGTTCGAGAATTTCGGGTTCGGAACGATTCTCGAGCATCAAATTTGAAACCAGCAAACTGAGACAGTCCAGAATCACGACTCGAGTTTGAGTGTGCTCGAGCGCGGTCTTGACATCAATCGGGGCTTCAATGGTCGTCCATTCTCGGGGTCGCTCGAGTTGATGTTTGTGAATACGTTCGGTCATTTCGGTGTCACTTGCTTGTGCGGTGGCAATGAAAGTTACAGGTTCAAGCGTGGCTCGAGCGAGATTGAGCGCGAACGTACTTTTGCCTGAGCGTGCGCCGCCCGTAATGAAGACAAGACTCATACAAACGCCGAAATCAAGATGGTGGTTTCGCAAAGTTCGACCACGCTGCCGTACACGTCTCCGCCGATGCCGCCGCCAAGTTTTCGGGCGGCAAAACCCGAGACGACCAGTGCCGTGATAATCGCAACGGTTGCGCCTTTCGGGTTGAGCAAAATTGCGGGAACGGCAATCAGCAGTCCGACTTGCCAGTTGCCCTCTCTGGCACGTGCACCAAGGCTTTCGGCTCGAGCGGCGGGGAAGAGGTTCATTGGGATTAAGAGCGCGGCTCGAGCCAGGACGGGTGTGGTGATGATGGCGAGCAGGTTGGGTTGAGCACTCAAAGCACTCCATTTGGTTAAAAGTTGCATCACACCTGCAGCAAGCCCAAAAGCGCCAATGTGAACATCCGAAAGTATCTTCAAGCGCTCCAAGGGGGTCTTGGTGGCGAGCACGGCATCTGAAGCGTCAACAAGTCCATCGAAGTGCAACATGCCCGTTAAAGCCAGCCACAGCGCGAGCTGGAGGGCAGCGGCAATGCCAGTCGGCAGGCTCGAGGTGAGCCAGACAGTCAAAGCCAGCAGCAGACCGAGCGTCCAACCCACAGCAGGATAGTAACCACTGGCGTTGGCAAACTCGCCGTCTTTGATCTCGCCAACGTGCGGGAAAGGCAGCGTGGTCAAGAACGTGTGTGCCAGGTGCAAACCGCGCCAGATTGAATTCACAAAACCTTAGCAAGCATTTCTAAGCCCGCATTCTGCTGCGGCGTTCGGCTTCCATGGCGCGTTGCAGGTCGCCGCATTGTTTTGCCAGAATCAATTGTTGTTCGGGGAGCGCTTTGGGAATCTGTGATTTCAATGCCGACAACTCTTGACGCAAGGTGTCCTCGCGTTGCCGCGACGAAATTTGCACCACCGCAAAATCTTCCTCACCTATCTCGAGCGCCTGATCTGGCGCGGTGAACACGCCCTCAAACAACATGCTGGCTTCGGGGCGACCCATGAAATGCTCGAGGATCTGCTGGCTGCTGGTGGCGGTGCGGGCAACCTCGATCAGTTCGGCAACCAGGGGGTTTTCAAACATGGCTTCGCCGTCGAGTTTGGCGGTCAAACCAGGGTTTTGCACCAAGAGTTTTGCCAGTTTGATCTCGTCGCCACCGCTCGAGCGTGAAAGCCCAGACATTTGCATTCGGTCAATGTTCTGACCCTTTGGACGGTTGGCATTTAAAAACTGGTCAAGCATTTTCGGCTCGAGTTGCAAGCGGTCTTCGACCAAACGCCGAAGCTCGAGCGCCACAGGGTCAAAGACTTCTCGCGGACGAAGTGCAGGTAAAAGCGCTTGAAGCACCCCGCGTTTGCCGTCCAGGGTGTTGGCATCAAATTTCTCGAGGGCGGCGTTCAAGCGAAATTCCACCTCAGTCACGCCGCTGTTCAACGCAAGCTCGAGGTCAGCCTTTCCGCCAGCCAGCAGAATATCGGCGGCGTCCTTGCCGCCTGGTGCGATCACGGCGCTGACCAGGAACATCCGTCCAATTTCTTGATCGAGTCCCGCCAAGGTGGCGCGTTGTCCCGCCGCATCGTTGTCAAACAGCAACTCGAGTTTGCGCACGCCCTGGCGCACCAGCAAATGGGCGTGGTCAGGAGTCAGTGCTGTACCCAGGCTGGCGACCGCGCCCGTCAAGCCGTGCTGGTGCATGGCAATCACGTCCATGTAACCTTCAACGACCACCGCATTGCCCGTTTCTTGAATGTGTTTGCGGGCTAACTCGAGACCGTAAAGTGTGTCGTGTTTTTTGAAGACTTCGGTTTCGGGCGAGTTTAAATATTTGGGTTTGGAATCGTCCAAAACCCGCCCACCAAAAGCCACAATGCGCCCGAGATAATCTTTAATCGGAAACATCACGCGCCCTCGAAAACGGTCATAAATCCGTCCCGTGTCCTGGGCTTCTGCCAGCAATCCAGTCTCGAGCAACTCGTGCTCACCCAAGCCTCGGGCTTTGGCGTACTTCAAAAGGTTGTCAAACCCTGCGGGCGCGTAACCCAAGCCAAACATTTCGATGCTGGCGTCGGTCACCCCGCGCCGTTGCAGGTAAGCCAGCGCCTCGGAGTTGGGCAGTTGAGACTTAAAATACTGTGCCGCGAAGGCGTTGACTTCAAACAAATCGCGTTTGCGTTTGTCCTGCACGCCAGATGTTGGCTCGAGTGCAACGCCTGCCTTGGATGCCAGTTTTTCGAGCGCTTCGCGGAAGGTGATGCCCTCGACCAGTTGCACAAATTTGAAGACATCGCCACCCGTTTTGGTCGAAAAGCAGTAAAACAGTTGCTTGGCGGTATCAACGTAAAAACTTGGCGTTTTTTCTTTGCTGAACGGCGAAAGTCCCTTAAACTTATTTGCCCCAGATGGTTTTAACGCCACGTATTCCGCGACCACTTCGCGGATGTCAAGTCGTTGGCGTATCTCTTCTTTCATCGGGACAACCTCGTTTTACAGCAAATTGGCGCAGCAAAAGCCACTGTCACTTCGGCTCAAGATCAGGCTCAAGAAAAGTCATTCTATCCTTTTTCAAATTTGAACGCATGAAGACTGCAAAGTCTAAACTTTGAACTAAATTGCTGCAAAAATGCTGTCCTAGAGCGGTTTTGTTTTTTGTCTCGTGTGACTGACGTATGAATTTAGAATAAAGAGATGGAGCGCCAAAACTACGCTCCATCTTCGCAACTTTTTGGGCTTTGGTTAACGGCTCGAGGCGTCCCAGACCCCGCGTTTGACGGCAGTTTCCTCGAGTTGTCGCATCACTTCGTTGCCGTCGCGCCAATGGAGCGCGTTCAGATCGGCGATGGATTTCTTTAAAATTTTAGAACTCGCCTCGAGCAATCGATTCTCGAGCGATTCGTCACGCAGGTTAAAAAGCTTGCTGCCAATTGCCATCAAACGTCGCACTTTGGATTCTGAAAACAAGTCCTCGTCGGTGATGGCGCTGTGGTCGTATTCCTCTAACCCGTCGTCAATGTCCAGGTCTGCACTCGCGCTGACTCGGGTTGCGGGTGGTGCAGGGGGTTCAGGCTCGAGGTTTTGTGGTTTGCGTTTGTTGGTGGGCGCACCAAGTTGTGATGCTGTTCCCATTGTGGCTCGAGCGGCGGCGGGCAAGCTCGAGATTGTACTTTGCGCATTTTTGGGTGTTGTCTGCGGGGTGTCAACCACACGAGGCTCGAGGTTGGCTTCCAGTTCGTCAAATTCTGTGGTGAATTGTGTGCCAAAACCGAGCATTCCAAGGGCGCGTCCAACCGCTCCGGTCGAGGCTTTTTCAATAAAATCTGGAAAGTGCGTTTTGTCTTCTCGTTTGTACGCCCGAGCGGACTTCACGACTGCACCCAGCTTGTCATGAATACTGACGATCCCAAGACATACCGCATAGGTATCCTCGAGTTTGACGATTTCGGTATGAATCGTAAAATTTTCTTCTTTCTCGTTCAGCCACAACAGCCTTGCCGCCACAGGTAAGTATTCCTTGCTTCCGAGTTTGATCAAATAGTCTCGAGGGTCAAATGCTGGCATATTTTTCCTCCTGGTCGAATCCTGGCGTGGCTTGGCGGCTTTTTGTTGTGGTGTTTGGGTGGTCGTCTTGATGGTCTGATTGCCTGGTTCGTGATTTCATCTTGGCATTTCCTATTCTGTTACAGACAGAATATTATACCTCATACCCAATCATTTGCAAAATTCTGTTGAGGTCTTCGGGGCTGTGATAATACAACTCCAGCTTGCCTTTGTTGTCCCCCACGATGCGGACTTTGGTTCCAGAATATCTGGACAATTCCAACTCCAGTTGTCGATGAATTCTTGGCTTGGCAGCCATTGCCGCTGCACTGGCGCCATTGCCCACAATGCTTTCGGAATTGCGTTTCAGGGCTTCAGTCTGCCGGACATTCAAATCGTTGCTCAGAACTTGCTCGAGCGCCCAGTCACGGTTCTCCTCCTGAATCCCCAGTATGGCTCGAGCGTGACCCGCCGAAATCGTGCCCTCTTGAAGCGCCTGTTGGGCGTTCTGGCTCAGGCTTAACAAACGTAAAGAGTTTGTCACCGTACTGCGTGCCTTTCCAACTGCCTGTGCAGCCTCATCCTGCGTGATGCCAAACTCGAGCAGGTTTTTATAACCCCGAGCCTCTTCAAGCGGATTCAAGTCCTCGCGTTGAAGATTTTCGATCAATGCAATTTCGAGGGTTTCTTGATCCGAAAATTCTTTGACAATAACAGGCACTTCTTCAAGTCCAGCCATCTGAGCCGCGCGAAAACGACGTTCGCCGGCAATGATTTCGTATTTTTTACCCTTGGTGCGTACCAGTAAGGGTTGTAATACACCTTTGTTTTTGATACTTGAAGCCAGTTCCTCGAGTGCCGCCTCATCAAAATTGGTGCGTGGTTGTTCTTTGTTGGCAATCAATTCGCTGATTGAAACGTTGTTGGTCTGGTTGCTGGTCGCTTTGGGCAAAAGCGCGTCCAAGCCGCGTCCCAGTGCCCCTGGTTTCTTAGAGTTTTTGAGCACGTTGCATCACCTCTTCTGCCAAGCGTCGGTATGCTCCTGCGCCGTTTGACATCGGCGCGTATTGATTGATGGTTTTTCCGTAGCTCGGTGCCTCTGAAAGTTTGACATTTCTGGGAATGACCGACCAAAAGACCTGCTCACCAAAGTGTCGCCGCACGTTCTCCTCCACTTGTTGTGCCAGATTGGTACGACCGTCAAACATGGTAATGACAATCCCAAGTGTTTTGAGTTTTTTGTTCAGTGCATCTTTGACCCGGTCAATTGTCTCGAGCAAGCCTGCAACGCCCTCCAAAGCGTAATACTCTGCCTGTAATGGCACGATTAAGCCGTCTGATGCCACCAAAGCATTTACGGTGAGCGCCCCGAGCGATGGTGGCGCATCAATCAAAACAAGGTCAAAACCTTTTAAATCCACCAAAACTTCTTTTAATCGATTTGGATGTTCGTTCAACTCCACGCTTGCACCCGCCAAATCCGAACTCGAGGTCAACAAAAAGAGATTTTTTTGTTCGGTCGGCACAATCGTCGCCTCAATTTGTGCGTCGCCACTCAGGACTTCGTAAATTCCCGCTTCAGATTCTCGGATTCCCAAGCCGCTCGAGGCATTTCCTTGGGGATCGAGATCAATCACCAAAACTTTTCGCTTGCCCATTGCCAGGTATGCCGCCAGGTTGATGGTGGATGTTGTTTTTCCAACGCCACCTTTTTGATTGACAATGCTGAGTATTTTCACTCTTGACCTCCATAAACGATCACAATGGTTGCGTTTTCATCCAATTTTTCGGTTTTGAATGACAAAATATGGGTCATCTTTTGAATTTCTGCAATTTCTTGCTCGAGTTTTTCGCCCTTGTTGCTCATGATAACCCAAGTTGGCGTCAGTGCGTTTTTGCACAATTTGTACAGGTGTGCCAGGGTTCCAACCGATTGTGCGGTGACCGCATTAAATTTGGGGGATTTGATTTGTTTGACATCGCCATGAAATACCTGGGCATTTCTGATGCCAGCAGTACTCACCACACGTTCGAGAAACGCAGCCCGTTTTTGTCGAATTTCGCAGAGCATCACGGTGATGTCTGGTCGCAGAATCGCCAGTGGAATTCCTGGCAACCCAACCCCCGAACCAATATCGAGCACATTTGCCGCTTCTGGCATCAATTCGGCGTACTTTTTGCTGTTTTCAATGGCTATATGAAATTTTTCGAGCATTCTGGGCGAACTGAGGTCCAGGGTTTGCGAGTATTGCTGTACCAATTCAGCGTATTTCTCGAGCTGTTGTTGTTGATTCACCGTGTTTGCTCCTCGAGTTCTGGTGGCAATGGGGGCAGCTTTGCCTGGTGTTTTTTCCACCAAGCGACAAATTGTAAGCGTTTTTTGCAGTGGGGGAGATGTTCATAAAAGAGTTCTACCGCCTTCCATAGGGCTGGTCCCCTTAGCATCAATACATAATATTTTCGATCACTGTGGTTGTAGGGACCGTAGATGACTCCACCCACAACTTTTACGAGTCGCTCGAGTGGTTCTGGGTTCTCTTCGTGAAGTCTGAATTGAAATGATGGCTGTTGGCGGTCTGCGGTAAATGAACCCTCTGCAACGGTGAGTCCAATTAGGTATCCAAGATCGAACTCTTGAGTTGGCATATCCATGTTTACCAGATAAACAGTTTCACGTGCAACCTGTCTTTAATATATGTTTACCAGGTAAACGGTTTCACGTGAAACACAAGTTGCCTGATTTACCATAACAGTTAATTTATGCGTGCTGGACGACTTAACTATCATGTATTACGGTTGTTTCACAGTGCCTTGGGATTAAGACTGCAAGTTCATGATTGAAGGTTTAAGATGGGTGCTCGAGTCAATCGGGGAGGCAGTGATTGTGAGTCAGTTGGATATTTGGGAAAACATAAAAGATTACGTGAAGCGAAACATCACCGATGTCGAATATCACACCTGGTTTATGCGGGTAAAACCCATCGGTGTCGAGAGCGGCACGTACATGATCGGCGTGCCCAATTCGTTTGCCGCCGATTGGCTCAAGCAGCATTACCTTGGATTGCTCGAGGAGGCTTTAAGGCATTTGGGGGCAGCAACGCCCAAAATCGGCTTCAGGGTGTTGCCCAGCACCCAAGAGGCGGTGCTCGAGCCAGAACCAAAAACCAAACTCACACCAACCCCCGCCGACAACGGTCGAGCCAAGCTGAACATCAAATACACTTTTGAAAAGTTTGTGATTGGACCCAACAACAATTTTGCCCATGCCGCAGCCCTTGCGGTCGCCGAACAACCTGGCAAAGCCTACAATCCATTGTTTTTATACGGTGGGGTGGGTTTGGGTAAAACACACTTGATGCACGCTGTCGGACATTCGGTCGCCGAACGCTTTCCAAATTTACGCATCGAATACATCTCGACTGAAACCTTCACCAATGACCTGATCAACTCGATTCGTGAAGACAAGATGACCAGTTTCAAAGACCGATACCGCAATGTTGACCTTTTGATGGTCGATGATATTCAATTTATTGCCGGCAAAGAACGCACCCAAGAAGAGTTCTTTCACACCTTCAACGCACTTTACGAGGCTGGCAAACAAATCATTCTCTCGAGCGACCGACCACCGCGCGATATTTTGACCCTCGAGGCGAGGTTGCGCTCGAGGTTTGAATGGGGTTTGATCACCGATATTCAAAGCCCCGAACTCGAGACACGAATTGCCATTTTGCGCATGAATGCCGAATACCGCCGCGTCCAGGTCAGCGATGAGGTGCTCGAGTTTATTGCCAAACAAGTCACCAGCAACATTCGAGAACTCGAAGGTGCCCTGATGCGGGTGATTGCTTACGCCAGCCTGAACGGTTTGGAGGGTGAAAACATTACGCGTGCGATGGCAGCCAAAGCCTTGTCCAATGTCTTCACCAGCACCGAACCGAGCACCTACGAGATGGCAGATATCTTGGCGTTTGTGGCAGCCCACTACAATGTTTCGGTCGATCTTTTAAAAACCCAAGGTCGCGCCAAAGAGGTCGTGATTCCGCGCCAGGTTGCCATGTTTTTGATCCGCGAACTGACCTCGCACAGCCTGCCTGAAATTGGGGCTTTCTTCGCTCGAGATCACTCGACCATTCTGTATGCGATTCAAAAAGTGACCGAACAGGTCGAACAAGACGCTGATCTCTCGAGCAATATTCGAGAAATTCGCAATCGCCTGGCTTAGACGGGTCGGGTAAAATATTTATATTTATCTTCTTCTCAGCACTGATTCTGGAGGCTGAGATCAGCACTGATTTTGAAGACTGAAACAATGCAACCATCTGCATCTCGAAATCAGACGTACTCGCAGTTTTCAGCGATAATCCGAAACTGTCAGCTCAGGGTCAGATCGCCCTAAAAAAAGTTGTGGATAACCCTGTGGATAACCCTGTGGATAAGCTGTGGACAAGTTGTGGATAACCTGTTGATAACCCAATATTCAAAACACCCTGTGGATAACTCGGACTTTATCCACAAGTTATCCACAGGCAATTTGGAGTTATCCACAACTTTATAAACAGGCAAAATTGATTCTGTGGCAGCTTGGTTCTGACTTATCCACACTATCCACAGCCCCTACTACTACTGCTACTAAATCTATTAAACTAAGAAAAGCTTTAAGACCGCATCTCGAGACATGAGATCATCGAGCTTCAAACAAAAAACATCAAGATTGAAAAGGCAAGCAACCCAAACAAAACATTCGGAGGATCAGATCATGCAAGTTCAAATTCCAAAAAAACAACTTAGTGATGCTTTGTCAAGCCTGGAACGGGTTGTGCCGAGCCGCAGCTCGAATGCCGCATTGACCCAACTCAAAGTCTCGAGCACCGAGCGCGGATTGGCGCTCTCGGGCACAAACCTCGAGATTGATCTTGAAATTCTGGTCGAAGCCCAGATCAATGACGGGTCAGATTTTGTTGTGCCAGCGCATTTGTTTGCTCAGATCACCAAAGCCCTGCCAGGTGAGTTGGTCGAGTTGCATTTGACCGGTTCGGAGTTGACCGTGGCGTCGGGTGGAGCCACGTTCAAGCTTCAAACTGGAGAACTTGGTGCCTATCCAGAACTGAGTTTTCCAACCCACAGCGACTTGACATTGGACGCCAAAGAATTCGCTCGGAGCATCTCGAGCGTGCGCTATGCGGCTGCCGCCGAAGAATTCCGCGCCATTTTCCGAGGGGTGCAAATGGAACTCTCGCCGCAACGTTCGCGTTTGGTGGCAACGGACGGTTTTAGGTTGGCATACCGCGACTTCCCAGCCTCGAGCACCCTCGAAGCCCGCAAGTTGGTGATTCCGGCACGAAACGCCGATGAACTGATTCGGGTTTTGAAAGATGGCGAGGTCAAACTGACCATCAGCAACGGAACCTTGTCGGTCTCGAGCGACCGTGTTCGCTTGAACGCCAAACTGATGGACGGCGAATTGCCAGATTACGAACGGGTGATTCCCAGCAGCTCAAATGTCACCATTCAACTCGATTCGGCTGCCCTGCGCGAGAGCGTCTCGCGGGTGGCGGTGGTTGCCGACAAGCTTTCCAACAACAAAGTCGAATTTATTGCCGCCAGTGGAAAACTGCAACTGGTCGCCGAAAGCGATTACGGACGCGCCCAAGATGTGCTCGAGGTGCAACAATCTGGCACCGAACCCGCCATTACGGTCGGTTTCCGGGCAAAGCAACTGATCGAAGCCCTCGGACCGATTGAGGGTGAGGTGACGATTGGCTTGGGCATGAACTCACCGGCGGTGTTTAGAGCCAGCAACGATCCTGGCTACCTGGCAATCGTCAACCCCTTGCGCGTTTGAAGGCAGCTTAACGGGGCTGGTGCTTCAAAAAGCCCGCCTTACCCAACAATGAATCTCGAGGCAGCTTAAAAGACCGTACAAGCCAAAATCCTTAAATCCAGTTATCCACAGAATTTTGAAGACCCTGTGGATATGTGGATAACTTTTCATGAAACCTGTGATGCACGCAAAAAAAGAATTGATAACTTGTGGATTAAAGTACGAAACTTTAATCCCGCATCACACCAATCAATTCAGGATATGCTTTGAGAAGCACCAAATGACCAAAAAAGCCAGCAAAAAACCAGCCAGGAGGAAACGTGAAACTCGAACATTTTCAACACACTGCCATTTCGAGCATCAACCGTTGGCGGGAACCAACGACATACCTATCAAAAAATCAATGGTTAAACGCCATTGAATCGCAAGCCATGATCCTCGCCAACATGGCAAAAGTCCAAAGTGCAAGCCAGCTTTCGAGCCTGTGCCAAGCCATCTCGAGCCTCGCCAGTGCGACCCTCGTGAGCGGTTATGGACTTAACGTGAACGATCTCGAGCCAAGCCTGCAAGCCCTGGAACAAGCCCTAGATCATGAAAAGCTTCAAACATTAACAAATGGCATCAATGCACTTGAAGAAGAAGCGGCACTGTTCGTCTCGACCAACAAACCGATCTTCAACGACCAAGTAAATCCTGGCTGGAAACGTATTTTAACTGTTGATGATTCTGGACTGGTGCGCAGCGCCCTAAAACGCATTTTTGCCGACACCAGTGCCAACATTGAAGAAGCCAAAAACGGCACGCAAGCCATCGAGCGCATTTCTGAGATCAGCAAGTTTGACTTGATTCTACTCGACCTCGAGATGCCCGACCTCAACGGAATTCAAGTCCTCGAGCAGATACGCCGCGCCAGTCAAGACGTGGTTGTGGTCATGCTGACCAGCTCTGAGGACATCAAAAAAGCCATCACCACCATCCGCGAAGGGGCAGACGGTTACTTTCAAAAGCAAGACCTGCCGCTCGAGGGTGACAAGAGCCAATTTTTTGAGGCACTCGAGCAAGCCAGAAATTACCGCGCCGGTATCATTGCCAGACGACAACTCGAGCAACTGAAAACCGATTTTTACTCGATGATCACCCACGACATTCGCAATCCCGCCAACGTGGTCGAACTGGCAATCGACGAATTGCTCGAGGACCAGAATACGTTTGACACCAACCAACAAAAAATGCTGGTCTTGGCTTCCGACGCCGCCAAAAAAATGATTTCCCTGGTCACCGATTATCTCGATTACGCCAAAATAGACGCTGGACATTTGAAAATTGAAACCAAACAAACAGACCTGTGCAAACTGATTCAATCCTCGAGCGACCAAGCCAGCGTGATCGCAACCGAAAAACACCAAACATTAACGCTCGAGTTGCCGACAACGCTAAATGCTTTTGTGGACGAATCCAAACTCAAACAGGTGGTCGATAACCTGATCTCGAACGCCATAAAATACACACCCGAACGCGGCAGTATCGAGCTTAAACTCGAGCAAAAAAGCGATTTTGTGCGTTTTAGCGTCAAAGATACTGGGCATGGCATCTCGAGCGAGCATTTAAAATTGCTGTTTGAAAAATTTGCCAGGTTGCCAGGCGAAACCCACCGCAGCAAAGGCACAGGCTTGGGGTTGGTGATTGTCAAAGCCATTGTTGAGGGACACGGCGGCAAGGTCTGGGCAGAATCAAAAGGCGTCGGTGAGGGTTCGACGTTTCAATTTGAAATTCCGATCAAGACCGCTTGACTCGAGTCACAACTTGTCCACACCCCGGCTGTGGATAATCTGTTGATAACCTTCGGCGGTGCTGGTGCGTTGCCGCGTCAGTTTTGGATCACCGTCCAGATCGACAAAATAAAGCCCAAAATCGTTGCTGGGCGCAAATTTTAAACCCCACTCGCGGTTGCTGGTGATGCTCCAACAGATGTAACCAATCACCCGCACACCGGCGCTGACCGCCTTTTGAACCTCGAGCACGTGCCGCCGAATGTACTCGGCAGGCTCGAGCCGCCCATTTCTGACCGAACCATTTTCGATGATAAAAATGTCTTGATCGGGAAACATTTTTGAGAGTTTCCCGAGTGTCCTCGACAAAATTGCTGGATTGACCGGCGCACGGTCAAAACGCCCAGTCCCAGCCTCGAGCAAATCCACGATTTTCCAGGGTTGCCAATCGCTGACCCCCCAATAATGATCCAAACCGACAAAATCGTGTTGACCGACGCATTCTTTTGGACACAGAAACTCAGGCAGTTTGCCAGCCATGCCCAGATGCCACCAATTGCTGTTGGCACCCGTCAAGACCAAACGCAAAATGGTGATGAAACCCCGCCAACCGCGAAGCCGCCTTTTTTTTGGTGTCCCTTTGGGATAACGCACCGGAGTGGGCGTGATCAACTTTTGAATTTGTTTCAAATGATCGAGATCACGCGTATGGGTCACACGCCAATCGAGCAACCACTGAACGTAAGACGGCAAGCCAGTCAACAACGGATTGGCACTGACTCGAGCACTTTGGTTGACCTTTTGCAATTCGGCACGCGCCAACGTGTGGGCACGAAATAAATTTGGCAACAACCGTCCGATCAATGCCACCTGACGCCCGATGCTGTCGTCGGTTCCCAAACCTGGCGGCAGTGAAGTCTCTGAGGCATTCCAAGGCTTGAAGTAACCTTGCAGCATGACATTGGGTTCGTTAAAACTCAGCCAAAACGTGCACTCCGAACCCAAGCGTTGTGCCACCGCCCGAGCGTAAACCGCAAACGTTTCAGGAAAATTGGGCGCGACCAAACCTCCTCGAGCCTCGACGTGAAGCGGATAAACCCAGTGACAGAGTGTGATGAGCGGCTGCATCCCAGATGATCTGATGGCGGCAATCACGCTGCGGTAATGCTCGAACGCGGTTTCATCGTAATGACCAAATCTGGGTTCGACCCGCGCCCAAGCAATCGAAAACCGAAAGACCTTGCACCCGAGACTGGCGGCAAGCTTGATGTCTTCCTCAAAACGGTTCCAAAAGTCAGTCCCGCGACCCCTGGCGGTGCGCTTGGTTTTTGTTTCCCAAACATCCCAGTTGTCGGGCGTTTTGGGATCAAACGCCTCGCCTTGATGGTCTGAAGTGGCAACGCCAAACAAAAACGAATCAGGTAACGGGTTTGGCACGGTGAGGGCATTCTAACAACAATCGGCAAGGGTTGCAGTTAATTGCAAAACAAAACTGAGCGGCAATCTCCAGCCACTCTCTCTTGACCATAAAACGCACCTTCTTGATCCCAAGATGCACCTGACGGGCGGGATCGCTAACGGGCATGGTCGCTCATCCCCAACCCTTCTTGCCCCTGAAACAGCACCTGTCTTGATGCCAAACATGCACCTGTCTTGACCACATACGTGCACCTGACGGGCGTGGTCGCTGACGGGCGGCATCGCTTCGGGCTTGGGTCGCTTCTCCCGTGTGCGAGAGAAGGGAGCTTTATTGGTTTCTCGAGAAATCAAAATACCCTGATTGCCAGTTGATCGCCCATGAATAACTCTTCAGAATGTGTCTACCCAACGCACTCAAAGGAGATCACTCATGGACGACCATTTTATCGTAACAGCTTTCGTCATTATCGACGACCTCATGACCAAATTCGACCACCACACACATTGCCTGGCTCAAGTCAGTGATGCCGAAGTCCTCACTGTTGCTATCGTCGCCTCCAAATACTTTGGCAACAATCACCAGAGTGCCCTTGCTGCCATGAAAGCCGCTCGATACATCCCAAACAAACTCAAAACCAGTCGGTTCAATCGTCGAATTCATCAACTTCAATCTTGGCTCGAATTTGCCCTGGAAACCATTGGCGAACTGTGCCGTCATAGTGAGGTCTACATCATTGACAGTATGCCCTTACCTGTGTGTCAACGTGTCCGAGCCATGCGTTGTAAAAAAGTCCGAGGCAAAGAGTTTTGCGGCTATTGCGCGGCGAAAAAGCAGAAATTCTTCGGTTGGCGTTTGCATTTGATCTGTGATGAAGCGGGAATGCCTGCCATGTTCACGATTTTAGCGGCTGGGTTTCACGATCTAACCCCAATTCATGAATTAACCTACGAATTACCAGAAGAAGCTTTGCTGTACGGTGATAAAGCTTTTAATGCCGCTGTGGATGAGGCAAGTATTCTCGAGGAGGTCGGAGTGCTGGTTGTACCGATTCGGAGGAAGAACATGAAGCTTCAGAATTCGATTGGTGAAACGTTTGGTCTGGCACGGTATCGTCGTCGGATTGAGACAGTAAATTCGCAGTTGGAATCAATGGGTATTCAACGTCTACGCGCTCGGACACGAGATGGATTTGAGATTAAGACGCATGCTTCATTGTTCGCTTTGGCAGTCACAAACGGAATGTGAACTGGCAATCAGGGTAACCTTGGATGGTTGACACGTAAAGACGAAACAGGAATAGAAGTCATTTCTGAAAAAACGTTTTTATTCTCTCATGACAAACTCGAGTTACTTGATGTGAGTTTTTTAGATGTGGTTTTGAGATTACTGCAACACGACCAAACGCTTTTTGATGGAACAGGACTGTCTTTCCAACCTGAAGATTCAGCCTTCACCGAGCAAAAATATGAATTCATTCCCAACCCAAACCGCCGCACACCCTGATCTCGAACGCTACAGATTCTTCTAAAAACTGTGGATTTGAACGGCTAAGTGGTACTTGAGCAACATAAATGGGTCACGTTCAGGATCAAAGAAAATTTAGAACACGCCGCAACAAAACAAAAAAGCGCCGATCATCGTGCTGCGTTCTTTCAGGTCTGTGCCTCAAGACGAACCGTCAATGACTCGAGGTCTCTGGGGTAAGCGCAGAGGTTCTGACAGCCTGTGTTCGTCACCAATACGGTATCCGAATGCCGAAAACCGGCAAAACCTGGCACGTACAGTCCAGGCTCAAGCGAGAAGATCATGCCGGGTTCGATGGGTGTGTGGTCGTCAAGGTCGAGGAATGGATGCTCGTGCCCCTCGAGTCCGAACGCATGTCCGGTGTGATGGCGCATCAGCGCACCCAGACCCAATTCTTTGACAATAAAGCCCGAGATTTCGGCTTCGACCTCGCTGCACAGTCGCCCTGGTCGGAGCGCCTCAAAAGCCTTGTCCTGTGCGGCGAGCATCGCGGCAAAATAGCGTTTGAATTCATCTGTTGGTTCGCCGACAATCATGGTGCGCTCGAGTTCGGATTCGTAACCACCGACCACACCGTAAGCTCCAGTCACCAGCACATCGCCCGCCCGAACGCCGCCACCCTCGTGTAAGCCGTGTGGAAGGGCGGTGTTCACCCCCCGAATGAACATCGCGTTTGCGGGCTTGCCCTCGCGTGACTTTGGCACGTAGCGGCTTCCGAGTGCGGAAAGCATGTCCTGTGTGGCTTGCAGGCTGGCAGCTTGCGAAACCTCGAGTTCGTTTGCGCCCGTAAAGATCGAGTCTTGCATCAGGCGGTGCGCGTGATCGCCCCAGCGTGCAGCCTCTTGGATCAGGGCAATTTCGGCGGGGGATTTGACCATTCGCAAGTCGTCAATCAACTCGAGCCGTTCGGGGACGGCTCGACCCAACAGGGCGCTCAGGCGCGGACCTCGGTAGCCCCATCGGTGCTCGTAACCGTCCAGATCGGCAGCCAGACGCAGAGTGTCCAAGTTTTGTGCTTTGAGCAACTCGAGCAGCGCCGTCAGTGGATGACGCCCAGAACCACCCCCAGGGTACTCGGGATAGACCATGACGTGTTTGATCTGCGGGGACTGTTTTTGCAGGTGCTCGGTCTCGAGCTTTGGGATCAACATGCACGGTTCTGTCTCGCGGGGCACCACCAGGGCGATTGGGCGTTCGGTGGCAGCAAAGAAAAAGCCAGTCAGGTAAGCAATCCGCGTCGGACCAAAGACGACCAGGGCATCCAAGCCCTCACGCTCGAGACTGGCTTGCAACTTCCGAATGCGGTTGGCATGTTCGTGTGGGTTGATTTCCAGACGTTCAAAATGTTCTGTCATGAATTGCCTCCGGTATTCTTGTGCTGAAAAGGTGCAGTATTGTTTGCGTTTCGGTTTTGCCTACCCTGATCTCGAGCCTTAAAACAACGCCATTTGCGGCTCTGGTTTCTTCTCCTCTGGCAGCGCGTTCAACTCGCAAAACTCGAGTCCCAATTTCTCGAGCACGACCCTGGCTGGGTTTGAAATGCTGGGCGCTGCCAGAATGCCGCGCACCTCGCCAGGAACTTGTTCGCGCACGGCGTTGACGTAGCGCTCGAGTTGATGCACGGCTTCCTGGGTGGCTTTGGCGCGTTTGACCTCAACGATCACGTAACGCCCGAGGTTGTCCATCGCGTACAAGTCAATGCCGCCCACGCCGACCAGCAGTTCTCGCTCGAGGACACGCAAGCCTGGTTCTATCGTGTCTGGGTTTTGTGCCAGCGCCTCGTGCATTTGGGCTTCTGAGCCGTGCAGTTGGAACATTTTTTCGTCCCGAAGCTCGAGGCTAAACGCCATAGAAACTTTTCTGAACGTGACTTGCACCAGTTCGTTGGGTTTGAAACGTTCGGCAAGCAGCATCAGACGGTCATCCTCGTCTCGAGCCACGCGCACGTCATCGGTACGGGGTTGCCAGTTGATGGGTTTGACCCCCTTTGCGCCGTGAACTTGAATGCTGCCGTCCGCTTTAACCATCACGACGTAATCGCCCGCTTCGGTCAGGCTGGCGGCGCGTCCGACGTAAACGACTTCGCACGTGCCTGCAATTTGCACAAATTTTTTCTTGCCAAGGTGCGCTTGCAAGAACACTTCAAGCTCTCTGGTGCTGGGTTGCTCGAGAATTTGCGGGTTCACGCCAGCAGTTTAACGGTTATATTGGGTGGCATCATGCGCTCGCACAAATGCTATCGGAATGCGTTATGACTCGAGCCATTATTGTGACAGGCGTTTCGGGTTCTGGAAAAACCACCTTTGGCACAGCGCTGGCGCAAAAATTAAATTGGATTTTTGCCGATGCTGACGATTACCACCCGTCAAGCAACGTCCAAAAAATGGCTCGAGGTGAAGCGTTGACCGATGCTGACCGTGAACCTTGGTTACAGCGACTTCATACCTTGATCGAACAACATCTTCTCGAGCAACGCCCTTTGGTGCTGGCATGTTCGGCGCTCAAAGCCAGTTACCGCGAAACCCTGACTGCGAATCTCGAGGATGTGCACGTGGTTTTTCTGAGTGGCAACCGTGAGTTGATCGCCCAGCGCATGAACACCCGCGAGCATTTCATGCCAGCAAGTTTGCTCGAGTCGCAACTGAATACGCTCGAGCCGCCACAAGATGCGTTGATGCTGGATATTGGTCAACCGATTGAGTTTATGGTACGCGATGTGATGGCTCAATTAAAGCTTTAAAGGTTGTTGATATGGCAAGCATCAAAAGTATTTCTTTTGTGACCACCGTGTGACCAAGAAATTGCTAACCTGAAGTACGAGGTCATCAGGGGAAGGATACCTTGTAGTCAGGTTAAACATGACCTTGGTTCTGAATCATCACAAATCGAATAGGATGGTCTTTATGCCAAGCGGCAGGGCAAATGATGACCTCCGAAGCGTCATCCCGAGAAAGTTGCGGTTTGAGTTGGAGCGCCCAAGGTTATTGGCGCAACTCGAGGCTACGAGCGATACGCAACTGATCGCTTTGATTGCGCCGTCTGGTTACGGCAAAACCACTTTGCTGGCGCAGTTTGCCAGAACCGATGTACGCAAAGCAATCTGGCTCGAGCTAAGCGAAGACCACACCGACCCCGTGGTGTTGGCACATGCTTTGGTGGGCGCGTTGCGGATAACGCAGCCAAAATTGTCACTCGAGCATTGGTCGCAAGGCAGCCAAACCGCTTCGGCGGACATGTTGGCGCAGGTATTGGCGCGTGACCTCAACCGCAGCGATCAGAACCTGGGTTTTTTCTTGGATGGGGTGCATCTGCTTGGGGTCGATGCAAGCCGTTGGCTCGAGGGTTTGCTGGGTTTGTTAAACGAAGGACATCGGTTTTTGATTGCGGGTTACGACGCCGAGCACTTGCCACTCGCCAAGTTGGTGGCGCAGGGACAAGCACTGTTGTGGAGCACCCAAGATTTGGCGTTCACGATCAAAGAAACCAGAACGTACTTGCTCGAGCGCAACGTCGCCGACGATCCAGATGTGGTGCAATCTGCGCTCGAGGGCTGGGCGGCGGGGTTGGCGCTGGTGGCTTCGGGAATGTCGTTGCAGGTCAATCCGAGCGATTTGATGCTCGAGGCGCTGAAACGTCTGCCCCAAGCGGTGCAGGTTGCCTTGCCCGAAGCTGGCGTCTGTGAAATCTGGAACGAAGAGGCGGCGGCGCAACTTGGTTGCCGATTGCCTGCGGGTTGGTTGAACGTGGTGCGACAAACCGGTTTGCCGCTGACTCCGCTTGGGCATCAAACCTACAGACCGCTTCAGGTGATGCTCGAGGTGCTGCAAACCCAACTCAAACGCAACGTAGATCGTCATGCCGAATTGTCGTTGAAGGCTGGACTCCAAGCCCAGGCGGTGGGCGACCCCATGCGGGCGCTAAAACATTACCGCAATGCTGGGTTAAACAGTCAGGCTTTGGATTTGGCGCTGGGCGTCGCGCCAATGTTGTTTGACCGCGCCGAGTTTCGGTTGCTCAGGCAGTTGCTCGAGTCGTTTGAAGCAGATCAGCTTCCAGCCAAATTGCAAGGTTTTTTGGGCATTGCCCTGATCGAAACGGGCAAGGGAACGCACGGTGAGGTTTTGCTGCGTAAACTCCGTTCTGAGGGTCAAGCCGATACCCAGGTGCTGTACTGGCTGGGCAGGTTGGCGTATCACGAGGGGCAACTCGAGCGAACGCTTAAGCTGGCTGAAGACGGTTTGGCATTGCAAAACCCTGACGCCAATGTTTCTGGGTTGTTGCGGCTCAAAGCCCATGCCTTAATGGGTTTGAACCGTCAGCCCCAGGCGCTCGAGGTGATGCGAGAAGCCGTCGGCTGGGCAGAAAACCATGACAACTTGAGCGAACTGGGCAACAACCTCAGCAGTTTAAAATTGATTCAGTACCGTCTGGGGCAATGGTTTGATTGCGAAAAGTCGATCCTGCGGGCGATGGAGGTTTACGAGGCGCTCGGCACACCTGTTCGGACGTTGCCACTCTTGATTGACCTGGCAAGTTTGCGTTACCTGCAAAACCGCGCTTCTGAGGCTTTCGCGCTGATCGAACAAGGTTTGGCACTGGCAACGCGCGAACAGAGCCGCTTGCTGCCGTATTTTCTCGAGCTTCGGGGCGATGTGTACTTCTGGCAACAAGAATTTGAACTGGCAATTGCAGCGTATCAAAATACCATTTCAAGTGCTTTGGAGCTGGGCGATCAGGTTTTGGCGCAGATCATCGAACTCAAGCAAAGCGAAGCCCTCCGGCGGGCAAACCAAAACGCAAAAGCCTCAAACATCCTCGAGCGTCTGAGCCAGGAAGCCCAGTCGAACGCCGACCTTCGGGGTGTTTACGCATTTTATCAGGGCATTGCCAGTTTCTCGAGCAACGCTCTTGATGCGGCAAAGGAATATTTGAGCGAAGCGCTGGAGAAATCTGAAGAACACACCCACAGACCTCGCGCTCGAGCCTACCTGGCAGAAATTGCGCGGCAACAAAACACGCTCGAGTTTGAACAGGTGACAGCGTTGATCGCCAGCCTCGACGCCATGCCGCACGACAAAGTGTTGATGGTCGATGCCGAACCATTGAATGAATTGTTCGCAAATTGCATCGAACGCGGTTGGTTTTCCGAGCGGTTTGGTCGTTTTGTGGACCATGCGTCAACTCAAGAGACGCCTGCAACCATCTCAGAAACGATCAAACCAGTCTTTGAACTCGAGATTCTGACCTTGGGCAAACTCCAAGTCAGTTTGAACGGCACAGCGATTCGGATTCCGTTTGCCAAAGCGGGCGAGTTGCTGATTTTTGTGGCGCTGCACGGCGCTTCAAGCCGCGAGGAAATCATGAACGCACTTTGGGATGGTTCAGATGAAAACCGTCATCACGAGTATTTTCGGGTCGCCGCGAGGCGTTTACGCGCCGCCCTGAGTGAGCACCCAGACGTGGGATTCAACGCGTTTCCATTCGAGAACAAACGCTATTCGCTCGCGCCGCAACTCAGCCCAAAACTTGATTTTGGTCTGGCACAACACGCCCTCGAGTCGGGCGGCATAGAGCGATTACACGCCGCACTCGAGGTCTACAATGGCGAATTTTTGCCTGGAGTCAACACCGAATGGGTTGCCGCCCTTCGCACCCGTATCCTCGAGCAAACCGTTGCCGCCGCCGCGACCCTGGGCGAGCAACTCGAGCAGACCGAACCGCGCGAGGCGCTGAAAATATACCGCCGCGCCATCGAACTCGAGCCGCTGTCTGAAGTCAGTCATCTGGGTTTGATCCGTGTACATTTGGCGCTCGGTGGCGTGGCGGCGGCAAACCAAGCCTACGGCGCGTATGCCCGGATGCTGTCTGAAGAGTTTGGCTTGCAACCCAGCGATTCGTTGCGGCAAAGTCTGGAAAGGTTGGGGTTGCGCATGGTTTGAACGTTTCCCAGTTTTTTCCCACCCCAAATTGTAAGCTTTTGGCATCAAGGCATAAGGCAATCTCGAGTCACTTAGGAGAAAATTATGAAGATGTTGATACGCTGGATTTCAATGATCGCAACGATACTTGCCATTTCATCGCTGGGTGCAGTATTTGCCGCACCAAGAAGCACGATTGTCAGTCCCACAACGCCATTTGTTCAACTGCCGCCACCTCCACCGCCAATTCCAAGTTCCCACTGCCGAACCTCTGCACCCTGCACTCAACCATAAAACCAAAAACCTAACCTTAAGCACCCAACTGCCAAGACCCTTGGCAGTTTTTTTGTCCCTCGAGTCTTCCCCAGCACGTTTGCACGTTTCAGGCGGGCTGCCAAATGGTTTCCCAGCCTTTTCCCTGCCCAATCCCAGCCACCATTGCATCATGACCCGAGCTTAAGCAAAGCAGTGCAGTCCGAACAAAAATTTGAGCGACAGGTTTGGTGATGATTCGGGTTTGACGTCCAACACATCCTCGAGCCGAAAAAGGAGTAGGTCATGAATTTAAGAAATTGGATCATCGGCAGTTTTGGGCTTGGCATCGCCCTGTCTTTCGCGGCGTGCTCGCAAACGCCCGTCACACCCGAAATCCCCTCGCAGGTACAATCCATTACGGTCGGCAAGCAAGTTTTTCGTTACGAGATCGAAAACGGTCTTGCCATGTACCAGGGCGATATTGTCCTTGGCACAAGCGAACAACTCGAGAACCTCAAACGAAACCAGCGCAGCGTTTTCCACGATCAAGACTGCAACTGGTTGTACTGCTCGGACAACGATTACCGTTGGAAAAATGGTGAAATCCCGTTCCTGATTGACTCGAGTGTCACCAGCTTGGGCAACACCCACATTCAGGAGGCTATTGCTGAGTGGACTGCCAGAACCCGAATTCGTTTTGTCCCGCGAACCACCCAGGGCGATTATGTGGTCTTCAAAAAAGGCAGTTCGGCGGGCGCGTGTTCCTCGCAGGTGGGTCGTCAGGGAGGGTCGCAAGACATCAATTTAACGCCCAGCGGCGATTGCTCTCGAGGGGCGCTGGTTCACGAGATTGGTCACGCGGTCGGTTTATGGCACGAGCAAAGCCGTTCTGACCGAAACACACACATCAAGATTCTCTCCCAAAACATTGAATCTGGTCGAGAGCACAACTTTGACACACAAGTCGATGATGGTCTGGACATTGGAGGCTACGATTACGCCTCGATCATGCACTACGGCGCGAATGACTTTAGCAAAAATGGTCTACCAACCATTGAAACCATTCCGGCGGGAATTCCCATCGGTCAACGCAGCGGTCTGAGCGCGGGCGACATCGCATCAGTCCAATGGTTGTATTCACAAAACATGGTCATCTCTGACGGCGCGGCAGGCAACTGGCGCAGCTTTGGAAATTCGCCAATCAAAACCAGCGACATGGCGATAGGTGATTTCAACGGCGACGGACGCAGCGATTTGTTTTATGCCGATTCGGTCAACTGCGTTTGGTACGTTTCCTATACGCAACTCAGCAGCCCTGTGCTTCAACCAATTCCTCCGGTAGCCGCTCAAACCAAGTCTCAAGTCAACCCACAAGCCAATTTTAAACTTCCCCTTTTCGGCACAAGTTCCTTTGGACCCTGGACGGTTCTCAGTGCGGGCAAATGCGAGAGCCTCGGCAGCCTGCGGTTCGGCGATTTCGACGGTGACCGCAAGACCGATGTCTTTGTCACCAGTGGCGGACACTGGTACACCTCCAAGGGCGGCGTGGATTGGTGGGTGCTGATCAACGACTCGAGCTATCCATTGTCCCAATTAGCCTTTGGTGATTTCAATGGCGACCACAAAACCGACATATTCTATGGCAACGGCAGTGGTTGGTTCATCACATACAGCGGTTTGGGAAATTGGCAACTCGCTGGATACTCAACCCTAAAAGTACCCGATTTGGCGTTTGGTGACTTCAACGGTGATGGCAAAACCGATCTCTTTTACAGCAATGGAAGTATATGGCAAACCACGTTAAGCCAAGGCACTTGGCTTGGTCCGTGGACGCAGATCAACACCTCGAGTTTCAAGTCTTCGGAAGTGAAAATTGGTGATTTGAACGCCGACCGCATCGCCGATGTCTACCGTTCCGACGGCGACGGCTGGAAGGTTTCTTACGGTGGAACGGGGCTTTGGCAGGCATTGCCGAGTCAATTGAAGGTCGCGCCGTACACCAAGATCACAGGCTTTTTCTTTGGCGATTTTGACGGCAATGGCGTCTCGGACGTGTTCGGCACGTTGGCATGGAAAGGTTCTTACTGATTGCCAAGGCGTGGTTTGTGAAGGTTTCTCGAGTCCAAACCGTTCAACACTCAGGCTCAAAGCGGACTTTGGTGATCGGCAAGACCCTCACAGCCTAAGTCCATCTTGAACACGCCAAGAGCCAAAGGAGGTGATCGCCAGACCATAAATCCTCGAGCCAGGTTCGATATTCGGCAATTCGCAGCTTGAACCCATGCAAGGGGTGAATATGAAAAGCCTGACCAAAAGAATTTTGATTGTTCTGCTGACCATCACATGCTGTATGCAGGTTGACGCCTTTGCAAAGCCAAAAGCCTGTGGTGATATTTGTCCACCCAAACCAGACCCCTGTGAAGGACTCACGCATCACTTTGCTTGCCCATAGGTCAATCCGATTGAAGCCAAATTCAAGGTTGCAATCTCTTCACAGCGTCAAGTGCGTCCCCGCCCACTGAAATCATTTCCTCGAGCGACCCTGAAATTCCGAGGTCGCTCGAGAGAGGAGCACCACCATGAAATCAATCTTTCAACCTGTCGTTTTTGTTCTCGGACTTGCGTTTGCCATGACCTCTTGCGGCTCAAACCCTGTAACTGAGGGCTTAACGCCCGAAACAAGCCAAGCCGCGCTCCTGAAAGACCCCAACCTGGACGGGAAAGCCATTTTTCGGGGGATCGCCTTTGGTGAACAAACCCTTGGTCAGTTGCTGCCCGAAGTTTGGCGCGGCGGTCTGAGTATTCACGATCTCGCCCAGACCAAAGCCGACCGCGACTCGAGCCTCGAGACTGCCAATGCCT
Organism: Deinococcales bacterium; assembly: GCA_025352125.1. Classification (GTDB taxonomy): domain Bacteria; phylum Deinococcota; class Deinococci; order Deinococcales; family JAAFIG01; genus JANXTZ01. Next base: position 142,438 of record JANXTZ010000034.1, read on the forward strand.
TCGTGTTGAAGATCGAGCGTTTTGACCCAAGGTTTTTCTCTATGCTCTCCAAATCCATGCGAAGCGGGAATCCATTACTGGTCGAGGCGGCACTCGGGCAAGTCAGCAAGACACTCGAGCAGATGTTCCCACCGGAAGTTGACCCGTTACCCAAAGGCAATGTCGCTTTGAGCTTATTCATTTACAAGAACAAATTTATTTACAAGAATAAAGCTGTTGCGACAGACAGGTATGTCAAGCCTTATAAATACATCAGTGTTGTTAACACTGCCCTGAATCAAGAGGACAGTCCATTAAGCCAACTCTTGAACGATAACAAATTGATGTCTTTGCAGCAAGAAACCCTGATCGCCAACCTGACAAAACGACTGGCAATTTAAGTAGCGGTCAATTCTTCTCGAGCCGAAAGGGGATTGTGCAAAAGCACAGTCCCTTTGGAAAGGTTGACGTGAGAGCAATGTTGATCAAATTTGGAAGACTCAATTTACAATCTTCCACCAACCTGGGTGTACTGGCACTGGTTCATCTGGGCTTGCTTGCCACCATTGCCATCACCGCAGCCGTCGCGGCAATGCCCTTCAACACCCTCAATCTGACAGACGATGCGCGAAACACGGTCATGAGCTTGATGCCCGAAGGTTGGGGATTTTTTACCAAAAGCCCACGCGACCCAGAAATGCAGGTGGCTGTTTTACAGGGTGGCAGGTTGATTAAGCTCAACATCGTCTCGAGTTTCCAAGCCAAGTACGCTTTTGGTTTTGACCGCCTGTCCAGAGCGCAAGGTTTCGAGATTGACGGTTTGCTGAGTCAATTGAAAACCTCGAGTTTGTGGCACGGTTGCCAGCAAGAGGTTTCGGTTTGCGCTCAGAATTTGACTGTGCAAAAACAGATTGTCAATGCGGTGCAGTTGCCAACATTGTGTGGCGACTTGGTGCTGTTTGAACGCCGCCCAATCCCCTGGGCGTACCGCGAGAGCAAACCAGTCATGCCCTCAAGATTGACCCGGGTGGAGGTCGTATGCTCTCACGATTAGGCAAGCAGATTCTCAGTAAACCCCAGAGCCAAATTTGGACGGTGCTGCTTGGCGTGGCACGCAGCCTGCTGGCGCTCGCCACAGGTTTGACCTTGTTGTTCACCGACACCCAAACACTGTTCTCGGGCAACCCGAACTTGATGGACAAAAGCCTGTGCTCTGGAATTGATGCCGCAAATTTATTTTGTCTTGTGCCAAGCAGCCAATTGCATCTGGCACACCTTTTTGCGTTGCTTGGGCTGGCACTGGTCGCCTCGGGCTGGCGACCACGCTGGACTGGAATACTGCACTGGTGGATCGCCTGGAGTTACCACCAAGCAGGTACGTTCGTTGATGGCGGCGATCAGGTCAACATGATCCTGACCCTGCTGCTTGTTCCCGTGACCCTGACCGACCCTCGAGCCTGGCACTGGCAACGCGCTGCCAGCCAAAAGCATGACCTCGAGCGTCCCATTGCCAAACTCATCGCCCTTGGTTGGTTGTCGTTCATTCGCTTGCAGGTGGGGGTGATTTACTTTCATGCCGCCACCGCAAAATTTGGCGTTCCGGAATGGCTGAACGGCACAGCCGTGTATTACTGGTTCGGCAGTTCCACCCTGGGAATGCCAGATTGGTTGCATCCCATTCTCGATCCAATGCTCAACTCTGCCGCCTGGGTGCTCGCCATCACCTGGGGAACGATGCTGCTCGAGATTGGGCTGGTGCTGGGCTTGCTTGCCGACACAGGTTACCGCCGCAACTTGTTGAAACTGGGCTTGGTCTTTCACGCGGGCATTGCGGTGGTGTTCAGCCTCAGCAGTTTCATGCTTGCGATGGACGCCGCACTGTTGCTCTATTTGGGCGATCCAAACTGGAAATTCAGGCTGCCGAATTGGTGGCGTCAAAGTATTCTTACCCCAACCTTTGAACCCTCGAACCAACGCGCCGTCTTTATTTTTGATGGACGCTGCGGCTTTTGCACCCGCGTCGCCCACAGCCTCGAGCGCCTGGACCAGCACAACCGTTTGCACACAAGGGCATGGCAAGAACCCGATATCCTCGAGCGTTACGGGTTAAGCCAGCAAGAGGTCAAAGATGCAGCTTGGTTGCTGCTCGGAAACCGTCGGTTGCGCGGTGCCGCCGCGATCAACGCCGCACTTGCGCTGAGCACGGGGATTGGGCTGGCGTGGTGGTTTTACTCGCTGCCAGGAATACGCCAACTTCAGGACGGCGTGTACGGCTGGGTTGCAAATCACCGTCACTGTTTAAAAGGTGTCACGCCGCGCTGCAAAGAACCGATGGTGGAATGCAATGCCGCAGATTGAAACGCTGCGCTCGAGATCATGAGTGAAATGAATGTGAGAAGTCTTTTCAGCGCCCATCAATCGGTCATACTGTTCTGGTGAAACCCTCCTTGCTTGCCGTGTTCGCCCACCCTGACGATGAAGCCTTCTCGAGTGGCGGCACGCTGGCGCATTACGCCAAGCTGGGCGTGGACGTGACTTTAATCAGTTCGACCCGTGGTGAGGCTGGCAAAGTCACCGATCCGATCTTGGGCGAGGTCAAAGATGTTGGCGCACTGCGCGAACTCGAGTTGCAAAACGCCTGCAAAGAACTTGGCATCAACCCACCCATTTTTTTGGGGTATCACGACTCTGGACGGCTCGAGCGACTGCGCAAAGACGATCCCCTGGCGAGCATCAACGCCGACCCGCTCGAGATCGAACAAAAAATTCGGGAGGTGATTGCGAAAGTCAAACCGCAGGTGATGCTGACTTTCGACCCGCACGGCGGCTACGGTCATCCAGACCATCTGGTGATTCACAGCGCGACGCTGGCGGCGTTTTTCTCGAGTGGCGATTTTGAGGCTGCGCCGCAACGCTTGTTTTACACGGCAATGCCGACCGAAATTGCCCGCATGATGTTTGCCTCGGGCGCCAGTCCAACTCCAGGACTCGACCCAGAATTGTACGGCGTCTCGAGGTCAACAATTGCGTTTGGTCACGACATTTCAGCGTATTTGGATCAGAAAATGGCGGCGCTCAAAGCCCACGCCTCACAGGTGGGTCCGACCTCCCGCATGGGGCAGATGCCCGAGGAGCAACGCGTCAACATGCAAAAACGCATGGGTTTTGAAAATTTCAGTCTGGGTGGGACTCGCGGGGTTATCTCGAGTTACCCATTAAATGGGTTTTTTGATGGACTTGGCTTGGGCGTGATTTAAGCCCTTTGGTTGCCCCCAAAGTGCCTGACGGGTTAGGGTGAATGCGTGAATTATGCCGCGTTGCTTGCCGTGCTGGTGGTGCTGGGACTCTTGTTCCCAGTGCTGGTGCGTGTGGCGAACGCGAACGGCATCCCTCAAGCCTCGAGCATCTTGGGTGCGGCTTTTGGCGCGGTGGCGGTGGTGGCTTGGTTTGTGATTCGTGAACGCGTCAAACGTTACCGCGAAACCCAGGAAAAAATTGAAACCATCAAAGCCAACGTTGTGCTTTTACCGAACGATTTCTCGAGTTACCTGCTGGAAAACGAGTTCTTGGGCGATTTGCTCGTGCGGGCAAACCGTCGCCGTGAAGCCATCGAAGTTTTCGAGCGTTTTGTGCTGATCGAGAAAAAACGCGGGCAGAACACCGAAAAACTCGAGCGCATTGTGTCACGTTTGAAAGAGGATATTCTCGAGTAAACTAACCAGGTAAATAAACCCAGAGGAGAACCACATGCGGGCGTACCGAGGTCTGGTCAAAGATGGTGTGATTGTGCTCGAGGCTGGAACCAAACTGCCCGACGGTACGGTGGTGACTGTGACCGTCGGTGAGGGCGAGATTTTACGGGCAACCTTGCGCAACGTCTTCAAAACGCCCGAACGTCGCATCAAGATTCGGCTGCGTCCAACAACAACTTTGGGTCGGACTGGCTCGAGTTAAACCAGCAGCGTTAGACCGGCAAGGGTGGTCCGAGCAGTTGCATTCCGTGGGCGTTCCAGAGTTCTGGGGTTTGCGGCGGCATCGCGTTGGCTTTGTTGACTTCCCTAAAAAAAGCTTCCATCTGACCTGCGGGTGAAAACGTAATCAGCATTCTGCCGATCTTGTCGCCAACGTGCGCCCAGACGTGCGGCACTTGGCGCGGCGCGACCACCGAATCACCTGGTTTTAACTCGAAACGCTGGTCTCCAACCTCGAGCACAAATTCACCCGCCAGGCAGTAAAACCATTCGTCCTGGTCGTGGTGCAAATGCCTGGGCGGTCCACCTTTGGCGTGAAAGGTATTCTCGAGAATCAATATACCGTCCAGGTCTTGTGGCGTGACTTTAAATTGAATGACACTGATGCCGAGTCCTCGGGTTTCACCAAATCGGTCTTGTCCCGCCGCGACTTGCACTACAGACACATAAACCTCCAGTATTACTGCCTTGCCACCACCAAGAATGATAGAACCGCGACCAGAATACCCCAAAGCATTCCAACAAAAACCTCGAAGTACGTGTGACCCAAAAGTTCTTTCAAGGGTTTGGGCGTGAAGCCTTCTCGCACCACGGCGCGAAGTTCTTCGACCAGATCGTTGATCAGTTCGGCTTGCATTCCACTGGCGCGACGAATGCCGGTGGCGTCATACATCACGATCATGCCAAAAATTGTGGCTATCGCAAAATAAGGGCTGTCCCAACCGTATTTGATGCCGCAACCCACCGACAACGCCACCACGCTGGCGGTGTGCGAGCTGGGCATCCCGCCAGTCTCGAGAAACCGAGCTGGTTGCCAGGAGCGCTCAAAAATCAACACCAGAAAAACTTTTAAAATTTGAGCGCCCGTCGAGGCGATCAGTGCCGTCCAGAGCAGTTGATTTTGGAATAATTGTTCAAACACGGGTTCTCCAAAAGGGTTTCACAAGCGCCCTTCGTATTCTACTCGGGTTGAAGCAGCTTTGCTCGAGTTGCGAGTTGCTGCTTGCAAGCCTGAACGGTGTTGTACAGCAAATGCGATACGGTCATTGGTCCAACGCCGCCCGGGACGGGCGTCAGGGCGCTGGCGACATTTACCACGTCGGGGTGGCAATCGCCGACCAGTTTGGCTTCGCCATTTAAATCGGTAATGCGGTTGATACTGACATCGATCACCACCGCGCCAGATTTGACCATCTCGGGCGTGATGAAATTCACGCGACCCACGGCGGTCACGAGCACATCCGCCTCGAGCGTGACGGCTTTCATGTCAGCGGTCCTCGAGTGCGCAATGGTCACGGTGGCGTTGCGCTCGAGCATCAGGGCGGCAAGGGGCTTGCCGACCAGTTGCGAACGGTTGACAATCACCACACGTTTGCCCGCCAGGTCAATGCCGTAAAAATCCAGCATCGAGATCACACCGGCAGGTGTACAAGGGCGCAAACCTGGTTCGCCCGCCCACAAGCGTCCAACGTTCACGACATGCAAACCGTCCACGTCTTTGGCTGGGTCAATTGCCTCGAGAATCCGTTTTTCATCGGGTTCTGAGCCTTTGGGAAATGGCAGTTGCACCAGAATGCCACTGACCGCATTGTCAAGATTGAGTTTTTTGATCAACTCGAGCATCTCGGCTTCCGAGGTCGTGGTGGGCAGTTCGATCAAGCTCGAGTTCAAACCGACTTTTTTGGCGCGGCGGGTTTTCATGCGGGTGTACGAAACGCTAGCGGGATCATCACCGATACGCACCACGACCAAGTTTGGTACGGCGCTCAACCCCTGCATTTCCTCTTTGGCACGGTTCAGTAAAGCTTCGGCAGCAGGATCGCCTGCAAGATTTAAGGCTGTTGACATCGGGTGACCTCCAAAAGCTCGAGACTCCCTCGAGCGACGCATGAGTCTACCTCAGAAGCAAAAAAGAGGAACGCAAGCTGACACGTTCCTCTTCAAATCTCGGGTGAATTCCAAAGACTCGATTCTTGTGCAAGAAAATGTTTTGTAACTCGCCTGAAGCCCTCAGTCGGCGCTACGCGCCACCTTCTCCCGCCATGCGGGAAAAGGAAAAACCTCGAGCCACACGTGTAAAGAACCCAAACTCCCTTCTCCCACAAGCGGGAGAAGGGCTGGGGATGAGGATGGCGCGAACAATTATTTTTTGGGCGCGGCGGTCAGAATACTCAGGCACATCTCGTCGGTCGTGCCCTCCGCCCAGGTGATGTAACGCGGACTGGCTTGCACGCCGTTCAACACCGGTTGACCCGCCAGGCTGTTGTCATACGTGCACGAGAGCCGCAGCACATCGCCTGGCACAATCTCGAGCGGGGTTTTAAACCAGTAATTGCCCTGCCAGTGAAAATCCCATTTGGGAATGTGTAACAAGGTTTTGGCGCGTCCAGTGCCGGGGTTCAACTCGAGTTTGATGTCTTGTCCGCGCAGGTGCATGTGCGCCGCGACGGCATACAAGGTGCTGGCTTTTTTGACTTCGCGCTCACAGGAGGTTTTGATCTCGCTGGCATCACCCACCGATTTTGGGTAATCCTCAAGTTTCTTTTTGCAGACGTACAACAAGCCCAGCGGGATGAAGGCAACCCTCTGTCCGTACTTTTGCACGTTTTCGTTTAAGACCGTTTGACGGTCGCATTGCGGGGTTTTCAGACCGTCGGGGCAAGGAATTTCGACTGGTGCGTAACCCAGTATGGTCTGGGTCGGCGTGAGGTTCGTGCCCTCGGGCGCGTAGGTCAATTCGGCGCTGGTTTGGTCTGGTTTGACACCTGTCGTCAAGTTGTAGTGCACCTGCATGACAATCAATGAACCTTTGGTCAGCAGTGAGCCGACACCTTCGGGCATGGTTTGGCTGCTCGCACCTGGTGCCCACGCCGCCAACCAACTGTTGGCAGTGGTGCGAATATCACCCACGTCCGAGCCACCAAAACACGTCCAGCCCTTGCCGCCAGAAGCCTGATTTTTGGCTCGAGCTTCACTTGCGTTTTCGGGTCCGATCTTGAACAAGATGACGTGATGCACGATGCTGGTTTGGTCTGGTTTGACGTTGGTCGCGGTCACGAAGGTATCGCGGGTCAGTTTGGGGTCGAGCAAAAAGCAGTGGTAATCGTCGTTGTTGCCCGGGTCTGGGGTGTAGGCACTGTCTGGGGTCAGAATTGCGTCGGGTTTGGCAGCCTGGAGTTTACTCGAGGTTGGTGGATTTAGACTCCAGGGGATGTCGGAAATATTCTGGTTGACGCGGTGCATGTGGTTGCTGCTGCCCAGGTCAAAATTGTGCAACCCTGCCTCGGGGGGCAGACTGCCGAAGGTCGCAAAGCCCAGACTGAGCGCCCCAAATCCTGCCACCAGCATGACCGCCATCGCTCGAGTCGGAATTTTTTTCATGATGTTCCTTTACTTTTTCGGGGCTGTGCCAAGCGGTGCGCCAGCTTTTGCCCAGTCTGCCAGAATTTGCTTGGATGCAACACCCAGGCGACGTTCGTTTAAAAACGGTTGCGAATCTTTGCCTGGAGGGTACGGCGGCATGTAATCAGATTGGGTGACTTGCACAATGCGTTCCGCTCGGGCGACTGCCTCTTTTGGGTTGTCCAGCACAAACGGCGCGATGCCGCCTTTGACATGACACGACACACAGTTTTTCTCAAAGATCGGTTGAACGTCTGTGTAATAGGTTGGAACGATCTTTTGTGCCAAAACCCGAGGGTACAAGAGCACGCCAAAGAGTGTCACGCTCAAAGCAAAAATCAGTAAGAGCTTGGTGGCAGTCAACAGGGTTTTGTTCAAATCGACCATGAATTCCAAGTTTAGCCTGTAAATGTCAGCAAGCGATGAACCCACGCCACAATCACGTCATTCAAACAGGGCAACCGCAAAGTCAGACTGATAACCTAATGAATGCCAGACATCGACGCACTTGGACTCCTCAAACACTTCACCACCATTCCTGACCCTCGACAAGCTCGAGGCATACGCCACAACCTCGCAGACATTATTTGTAT
>JANXTZ010000039.1 GCA_025352125.1 Deinococcales bacterium
GTTCAAGATGGTTTGACTCGAGATTCATGCTAAAAAGTTAGACCAGAAGTAAGATAACAACGTGCGGGAGTAACTCAGCTGGTAGAGTGCCACCTTGCCAAGGTGGATGTCGAGAGTTCGAATCTCTTCTCCCGCTCCAAAATAAGAAGTAAGTACGGAAGAACCGTTTCGCTCGAGACTCGAGCGGAACACGGTCTTTTATATAATTCTTTTGGATCATCACACCATAAAAATTGGATATAACCGTTTTAATTTCACCGCAGTTTCTCCAACACGGAATTGCCAATCATTTCATACCGTTCGAGCACGTTGATTCGTCCCCAGCCATCAATCATACCAGTCAACATCAGCTTATTACCAACCTATTCACGATGCCTAACCCACGCCGACCAATCGAGTCCTGGCACGTTTCTTACCTCCTCGATAGCACTTAACTCGAGAAGATATGCGTCATTACCAGGGCGCAAAAGATGGCAATGTCGGGGCAGCGAATTCGCGGTCCTCAAGTTCAGATTTTGACTGATTCAAGAATCAGTTCGCAATTTTTTGCAAGGCAATTTCTGAAAGAAAAACCACAAAATGCTATGCAATTATGACGCCGTTTCTTGCGTGCCATAGCCAGAAGCTCGCCATTACCAAACCCGTGGCATACCGCCAAGCGTTTTTCAAACTCGAGGTATTCACTTAACGATATTTTTCTCGAGCATGGCAATCATAAAAACACAATCACGCCTTTCAATCTCGGCTTTCTCGAGTTTGACTTCTGCGCCTCAAATCAGGGCGTTGCACGGGTTGGTACTTTTCGCGTTTGAAGGGTGCTTTAAGCTGTGCCACCTCTTCAGGCTCGAGTTCGCGCCATTCGCCAACCCGCAAATCGCCAAGGTGCAAATTCGAGACTCGGGTGCGTTTGAGAACGACCACTTCCAAACCGATAGCGCCAAACATGCGGCGCACCTGACGGTTGCGTCCCTCCCGAATCACGATGATCGCGCCACCGTCGGCTTCGCGCAAGGAATCGGGTTTTGCCAATCCATCCTCGAGATTGACACCGCGCCTTAAAAGCTCGAGCTGGGCTTTGGTGGGAGCGGGGTCGGACCAGATTCGGTACTCCTTGGGGTGCTCGTAACGCGGGTGGGTCAGTTGAAGCGTCAAATCGCCGTCGGTGGTCAGCAGCAGCAACCCTTCAGAATCGCGGTCAAGCCGTCCAATTGGATGCAGCCCTGGCACGACCGGCACAAGATGCAGCACGTTCTTGCGCCCCAGTTCGTCATCGGCAGTGGTCACAATGCCGCGCGGTTTGTACAGTGCAAAGGTCACATGTTCACCCGCTCGAGTGACCTCGTGACCGTTGACCACAATGCTGTCGGTCTCGAGGGCGGATTCGCCAAGTTGCGCCACGCGTCCATTGACTCGCACCCGCCCCTGCTTGATGAGGTCTTCGGCGGCGCGTCGTGATGCCACGCCCGCTCGAGCCAAGATTTTTTGAAGGCGTTCAGACATGAATTGATTCTATGCTTTCAGGCGCGAATACCGAAATTAGGCTGATTGAGGAAGCTCGAGGCTGACTTTTAAACCCGCGGGCTTCAGATTCTCGAGCTTCAGTGTGCCATTGTGCGAATCGCTAATTCGTTTGACGACCGCCAAGCCAAGTCCACTACCGCTCGAGGTGTCCGAGTGAAAAAAAGCTTCGGTGGCGTGCTCGAGCGCTGTTACGCTCAAACCTGTGCCGTTGTCTTCAACACTTAAAATGATGTTCGAGCCTCGAGTTTCGAGTTTGACGCCTGCGCTGGCGTTTGGTGCGTGCCGTTTGACGTTTTCGAGCAGGTTTTCGAGCGCCCGTCCGAGTAAAATTGAATTTCCTGTGATCGTCAACTGTTTTGCACCCATAAAGTTTGCGCCGTACTTTGCCGCAATCTCGAGCGCCAGTTTTCCAAGGTCAAAGTTGGTCATTTCGACCCGTTCTTCTCGGGCTAAAACCAGCAATGCCTGCGAGAGTCTGGTCATGCGTTCAACCTGATTGCGTGCCGAAGTTAACGCCTCCGATTCGCTGACCCAACCGTTTTCTTGGGCATCGAACTGGGTTTTCATGGCGGCGAGCGGCGTGCGAAGCTCGTGGGCGGCGTAACGCACGAAAATAGTTTCACGCTCCCTGAAACTTTGCAGACGCTCGAGCATTTTGTTAAAGGCAATTCCCAGATGCTCGAGTTCACCACCACCAGGCGCTTTGGGTACGCGTTCTTGTAAATTTCCAGAGGCGGCAACTTTGGAAGCTGTTTGAATCATGTTCTCGAGCGGCGCAAGTGCCGAGGCGCTGAGCATCCAGGCGAGCAACGCGCCCAAACCTGCCATCAATGGCACGGTCAAGATCACGCTGCCACGATACCGAGCCTCGAGCGCCTGGTATTCACGTAAATTGATTGCCCCTTCAAGCCTGTAATCTTGTCCCAAACCAGGCAATGGCAAGCTCGAGAATGCCCAGTTGGTTTGGGTGGTTGGGTACGAGTTGTCGAAATTAAAAACAACGGTCTTGCCCTGCATCAGACGTGCTCGGGTGTTGGTGTCCTCATGCGGAATTCGGCTGCCTTCAAAATGAAGTTTTAAATTGTCCTCGCCGTCTGGTGGTTTGTGACTGAGCTTGTCGGCAATGCCGATCAGGTATTCGTTCAGGTCACGGCTCAGATCATCTCGAGCCAGTTGATGGTAACGGGCGTAACCAATCAAACTTTGCGCGATCACCGCAACCGCCACGGTCAGGGCAATGAACAACGCCAACCGCGCCCTTAAACTCACGGCGCGTCCCTCGAGAAACCCAGTTGATAGCCGCGCCGAGATGAGGCAATCGCCTGTGCCGAAAGCTTTCGCCGCAAGTGATGCACAAAAACTTTCACCACGCCGACGCTGCTGGCGGCTTCCCCCCAGACCAGATCGAGCAATTCCTCGGCGCTGAAGACCCGATTCGGCGAAAGTGCCAGCCGCTCGAGTAGATCAAATTCGCGTTTTGAGAGTTCAATCTTGCGTCCGTCAAAACGCACCGTGCCAGCCGTGAAATCCAGCTCGAGCGAACCGAACACCAACTTGCTGGCTCGGGCTTGGGTTGGACGACGCAACAACGCCCGCACCCGAGCCAGAAACTCGAGCAGGTCAAAGGGTTTGACCACGTAATCGTCGCCGCCGCCGTCAAGACCATGCACCCGGTCGGTTATCGCATCGCGGGCGGTCATGAAGACAATCGAACCTGCGAAACCGGTGGCTCGAGCCTCGGTTGCCAGGGTAAAACCAGCGTTTTGCGATTCGGGCAAACCCACGTCCAAGATCATCAAATCAGGCTCGAAATCAAGCAGTGTTTCTCGAGCCGCGTTTAAGCTTGCCGCATGGCGCACCTCGAGCGATTGCGCCTCGAGCGCCCGTTTGAGCGGAACGGCAATGTCCAGTTCGTCCTCGACCAGCAACACACGCATGATGTAGCCCACTTATTGGAACAAGAAAAAGTTGCGGGTTTGATGCCCGCAACGCCAAAATCAAGCTTTACTTGACCTTCAAAAAATCGATTTTGGTCACGCTCGAACGGCGAATCAATTTGTTCGTGTCCACCATCAGATGACCATTTTTGACCGTCAATGGATAACGCGGCAGGGGTTCACGGGCTGGACGACGCAGCGCATCACCCGTGTTCGAGAATTCTGCGCGGTGGCACGGGCATTGCAAGGTTTTTGCATCCGTTTGCCAATGCACGTCGCAGCCTTCGTGGGTGCAGTGCGAAGACAGGGCAATCAGACCGTCTGGGGTACTCGAGACCAACACGCCAGCACTGGCGATTTTATCGGTCATGGTGTTCAGTTTAAAACCCGAGACCGCACCAAGGTCAATGCTGCCTTTGCCAAAGGCTTGAAACGGATCATGTTCGGCTTGTGCTGCACTGCAAAGAATTGTGCCACCCGTCATTGCCAGTGCGACCACCGCACCGCTCGCTTTTAAGAAATCGCGTCTCGAGTTATTGGTCTCGAGGTCGTCTGGAATTACCGTTTCGTTATTGATGTTTTCGTTCATGAATTTCTCCGAGTTAGAGATTAACAATCTTTGGTTACGTCTCGGTTACGAAATTATTTCAGTTTGATGAAATCGCTGGCTTGGATTTTTGAGCGTTTAATGAGCGTGTTTGTGTCCACCAAAACATGTCCATTCTTGAGTTGCAGCGCGTACCGCGCCAGTGGTGTGCGGGTTGGACCGCGCAGCACCTCACCAGTGGTTGAAAATTGTGCCCCGTGACAAGGGCAGTTCAAGGACTGCGTGGCGGCATTCCAGCCAGTCGTGCAACCCTGATGCGTACAAATCGGTACGAGGGCAATCAAACCATTTGCACTGCTCGAGATGACTGCACCGACATCTTTGCTTCTGTCTAAAACGCTACCAACTTTAAAGCTCGAGCCTGCCCCCAAATCGATAACGCCTTTGCCTGCAGCTACGTTGCCACCGCGACCCTCATCCTCGCCTTCACCGTCATCATTGGCAAGCACAAGTCCCGCACTTAAGGTCAACGCGCCAAGCACCAAACCTGAGCGTTTCAGAAACTCGCGTCTCGAGTTGATCGGCTCGGAAATTTGAACCTCGTCCGATAAAACAGAATCAATCATTTTTTGCTCCTTGACCTCGAGCCTAGGTTCACCCAGTTAAGGAACAGTTACGAAGGCGTAACCCGTTTGTAACCAAAAAAAACTAGGCTCTGGCTATGAGAACAGCCCTCGAGCATCCAACCGCCCAAGCTTTGCGTCGTTTCGCCCTGGCATTGTGCCTGCTCGGGGTTGTCACGACACCCATCGAACTGGTGTTGATGCACCATTACAACGACAAAGACCAGATCATGCCGTTTGTTTTTCTGGGAATCGCCGCGATTGGCGTTGTCGCTGCCTGGTTTCGTCCCAATGCCAAGGTGCTTCGTGGCGTGCGCGTCTTGATGGTCTTGGTGGTGCTCGGTTCGGTTATTGGCGTGATGGAGCACCTGAAAGCCAATTACCGCGATGCCACTCGAGGGGGTGCAGCACCAAATCTGATTGAACTGGTGTTGACTGGTTTTGCGCCGTTGCTCGCGCCAGGGATTCTGGCGCAAGTCGGTTTGCTGGGATTGGCGTTCACGTACAAGCACCCAGCTTTTGACCTGCCAGAAAAAGTGTTGGTCAGCGCAACCCAGACGGCATAAACGCAATGAAAAGAAGCTCGAGCCTGAAACGCTCGAGCTTCTTTGTGCTCACATTAACTTGCGATTGGTTTGCGTTCGCGCCTTGCCTCACGACGAATTTTCGGGTCAAGCCCGATCATCAAAAAGAAATTCTCGAGCGCGTTCTCTTGCCCCTTGATTTCTGGGTGTGATTCCTCGTGATGCCCGTTGACGAACGGCAAGCCCTTGTACAAATCGATGGCTTTGACGACCACATCTTCTGGAGCGCCCTGCTCGGCAAGGTCTGCCAGTTGCCCGTACACTTCGCGCCGCGCTTCGGCGTGTTGGGTGAAGGCTTGCGGGGTCGGAGTTTCTGGTGCTCGCAGCAAATCTTGCTTGGCGATACGACGGTAATGCTTTAAACCACGTAAGATTTCCTCACTCGAGAGCGTGACTTTCATCATCTCAAAACTCCTTTCTTCCCTGGGTTGCAGGGGCAAAGCTTTTGGCATCTGAGACGAATAAAAAAACCGCCATGACAGGGCGGTTGAGGCTTGGAAATAAAGTTACATTCTGCTTCACGATTGCTCAGTATAGAATTTTCGAGACTCGAGTGTCAACGCTTTTGGGTAGGCTGTGAACCACAATGTTTCTGTGTTTGGGTTTTGTAAAATCCCCAGCCTGACGATGAATGCCTAATTCTTAGACCAAGTGTAGAGTTTGCTCCTCGCGTGATACTTCACATTCTAAAAGTAAATTGTTTAGTTGCTGTCAGCAAACACGAGCCATCAGTTAAACTCGAGCCTGTGAAATCCACCGTCAATCAGCAACCTTCAACCGACCTGACACGCGGCATCGGTGCAGCCCTGCTTGCCTCGAGCATCTGGGGCGGCATGTATGTGATCTCGAGGATCGTGCTCGGCGTGATTCCACCGATCACCCTGGTCTGCATTCGAATGCTGGTCTCGGCACTCGCCATGTTTATTTTTTTAAAATTTCGCAACCTCAAGTGGCGACTGCCCCGCGAAATCTGGACTCGGGTGCTTCTCATGGGCATTGTCGGTTACACCATCTCGATCAGTGCTCAGTTTATCGGCACAAAACTGGCGGGCGCAGCCCTGGGGTCGCTCATCACCACCGCCAGCCCACTTGTCACCGTGGCACTGTCCGCATTTTTAAAACTCGAGCGTGTCAAACCCAAAGCCTGGTTCGGGCTTGGCTTGGGTTTGCTGGGAGTCATCCTCACCAGCACAGGCTCGAGCGACATCAACCCGCTCGGAATTCTGGCGTTGGTTGTCGCCGCCGTTACATGGGGTGTGCTGGGCTTGATTGGTGGGCAAGTTGTTACCAAACACGACCCAATGGCAGTCACCGCCTGGGCAAGCGTGATCGGGTTTTTTGGAACGCTCATCATTGTGCCGTTTGAACTCTCGAGCAACAGTATCGGCACGATTACCCCAGGCATTTTTCTTGGCATTCTGTACCTTGGCGTGGTCAGCACCGCCATTGCCTTCGCCGCCTGGGTTTACGGGGTTTCTCGAGCGGGAAGTGTTTTATCTGGGATTGCATTTTTTGCGCAGCCTGTGGTCGGGTCAATCTTGGGATTTTTCTTGTTGCATGAACAACTCGGCTGGAATTTTGTGGCGGCTGCCGTTTTGCTGTTTGTTGGCGCGATTTTGGCACGACCAGAAGCTCGAGAAAGTAAAGGAAATTTAGGATTGTCTGCCAGAGACGGCAATTGACAAGTACGTGTAATTTTCATAAAGTACACGTATGAGGTGAATTCGTGTTAACCAAACTGACTTTAACCATAGAACAAACCGTGATTGAAAACGCCAAAAAATACGCCCAATTTAAAAACAAAAGTATCTCGAGAATGGTCGAAGAATACCTGCGTCACATCACTGAAACCTCGAGCGACACTAGCACCCAAAACACTGCCCCAACCACCAGCAAAATTGCGGGCATGTTCGCCAAAGAATACCAAGATCAACCTTACAAAGAACTTTTGAAAGCCGCAATCCTCGAGAGAAACCTGTGATTCAAAGGGTTTTTATTGACACCGACGTGATCTTGGATGTGGCAACTGGGCGTCAACCGTTTGCAGAATATTCTGAAATGACGTTGGCGATCATCGAAAACAGGACTGTCGTTGGTGTGGTTTCATCGAACATCATCACAAATCTGTATTACGTTCTCAGAAAATTAAGCTCGAGTGACAAAGCAAAAACCTTTATTCAAGAGATTCTGAAATATTTGACCGTTATTTCAGTCGATCACCGTGCTGTGCTCGAGGCGCTGGATTCAGACTTTAACGATTTTGAAGATGCGGTTCAATACTTTTCAGCGTTGGCGAACAATTGTGATTGCCTCGTGACCAGGAATTCAGAAGATTACGCCAAAGCGAAAATTCCGATTTATTTGCCTAAAGAATTTGTCGCGCTTTTTTAAGAAACTTGAATTTTCAAATTTGGTTCGCGGTTTGATGCTCTCAGAAATGCGCTTTTGACACAATCTAGAACGTGGGAAACGCAAAATGGTTAAGATATTTTGTTTGAGCATCATTGAAGTAATTAAGGAATCCTGGAATTGGGTTGGCATTGAGCCTGAAGAAGTTGTAGGCGAAAACGATTTTGGCAATCTGCTGATTCGAGATATTCACGGAAAATTTTGGCGCTTATGCCCCGAAGATGTTTATTGTAAAGTGGTTGCTCAAAACCAACATGAACTCGAAGCACTTTCGATGAACCAGGAATTTTTGGCAGACTGGTATATGACTGCATTTACAGATTTTGCAAAAGAAAAACTCGGACAATTGCAACCAGGACATAAATATCATCTAGCAATTCCCAGTATTTTGGGTGATGAATATAGCTTTACCCTGATTGCCAGTTCACATTCCGTTTGTGACTGCCAAAGCGAACAATGAAGCATGCGTCTTAATCTCAAATCCATCTCGTGTCCGAGCGCGTAGACGTTGAATACCCATTGATTCCAACTGCGAATTTACTGTCTC
>JANXTZ010000050.1 GCA_025352125.1 Deinococcales bacterium
GGAGTGCGTTAATTTCGCGGGTGGATTTCTCGCCTTTCAAGCAGTTCTGGCAACTGCATCTCCCCCACACCGAATGCCGGATACCACTGCTTAAACGCCGTCTCGAGATCGCCATTCAGCACCCGAGTTCGCACCTGCAACAACCGGTGCGATCCCGCCACCGACCACTGCATACTCTGCTTCTTACAAAAACGCTTGGCAATCACTTGATTCACCGTACTCTCCACAAACGCTGTACTGATCCGATCCCCCATTCGGTATCGCTCGCCGTAATTCACGATCAAGTTTTGATTGCGTTCAATGTACGTCCTGAACTCGAGCAAGCCCTTCAACAACTTCCGCGTTTTCTCCGGTGGGTTGGGCATCTCAACTTCCAAAAGCAACCCGTTCGTCATCTCAAGCGCCCTGAACGCATTGCCATGCCACAAGTAATGCTTGACCGACTCGAGATCGACCAGCACCTCCTCTCGAGCACAACCAGGCAACGGATCAGGCGTGTCCCAGTCCTGCCAGTCCGGGTTGGTCTTTTGCCACTGACCTCGAGCCTTCTCGAGCGATGCCGTATCCAACAAACTCTTCGCGTACTGTCCAAGCACGGTTAAACGCATGCTGATGTGAAACCAGTCCAGCACGTGCTGGGCATCAGGACTCAAGTGCTTGTGCAAACCACGCACGGTTTCACCACCATCAGAGAAGAACTCGAGCTTCTGCCCTGCTGTCAACCCGTGCGCGTTGAGATGCTCGAGGAACCGTTGCTTGTGGTTCTGGTCAAAGGTTTGCACGAACCCAAAGCACTTCGCAGAACTTGAATCTTGATCCTCTGGCGCATCACGTTTGAAAGCCACCAAGCTTTTACCTGCGATGACCTCGAAGAACCCTTGTTTGCGTTGGGTGCGCACGTACCCACCATCAATGCCAACGGTCATTGGACCATCTGGTATGGTCAAGACTTGTGGGCTTGTGGCAGGAGTTCGTTCGATTGGCTCGGGAGGTACGGGTCGATGCTCTGGTATTGGCTCAACAAGTGCTTCTTCCAGCCGATCAGCCACGGCAAGCACATGTTTTCTGATACCGACAGCGTTGAGTTTTTCATTCACGGGTAGCACGTCCTTGATTAGTTTCGCGGTCAGGCCGTAACTCATCAGGCAAGCCCATCTCGTCTCGAGATGCACCAATTCTGGGTGGCATTTTTCGGTCAGCAGTTCAGACAATGGACTGAACGACCCGACCTGATGGGTGTTGCAATCGCAGTGATGCAATCGTGGGCTTCGCAATTTCAAATCACCAAAGACCGTGCTGAACGAAACGCGCCTCGAGCCTTTAACCCGTCGTTGCTGCCTGCAGTCTGGGCAGGGTCGTTGCTGCTTGAGGAACGCGAGCACTTGAGTTTCGACCATGCTTTGTTGCACTGTTTTCAAAACCTTCTTGCCTTCCTCAAGCGTTAACCCGAGCGTCTCGAGTCGGGGTTCTGTTCGTGCGAACGTGACCAGATCATGTTCAAGAACGCTGCCATCGTCGGTGGTCACTCGCAATTGCAGATTGAATTTCACGCGATCACGCCCGAATCAGGCTGGAGCTTGTCGTTTATTCGCTCGAGATCAAGTTTTGGTGAGGTGAACCGCAGGTACTCGGTGATTTCAGCCTGAGCGATGTCCAAGCGGTCCATGAAACCTTGGTCTGGCCCGGTGTTGTGCTCGAGCACGAAAGTCACCGCCTTTGCTGCCAACTTCAGTGATGTTATTGGCGGGTTGTACTCGAGATGACGTCGCTTGACCAGGTACGCTTTGACATCGGCAAGGTGCTCTTCTGGTGCGCTGCGTTGCCCGCCTAGCAACACGGGAAGAACCTGGCCTTTGACAAATGTTTTGGCGGCGAGTAGGCGAAGCTCGAGTTGCCAGGGCTTGCTGGCACGATACGAGTACATGATGGTTTCGCCTGCCCTGAGCTTCAAGTCAGCCAAGGTCAAATCTCGAGCTTCAAGACCGAATTCATTGTTGAGGCTGATGACTTGACCATGAACGGTGAACTGGTAGGGTTGCGAACCAGTCCATTCGCTGATGGTGCAAAGCACTTGGTGAAGGTCGTGGAGGCTGCTGGTGCTGTTGATGCGAATGTTGCGCCAGATGAGTGGGCTGATGCCTTGGATGGTGACGCGAAGTTCGAGGGTCGTTTCGGACGGGTTGGTGTTCACTGGTTCAGGCTACTTCGGCTCGAGATTTGGTGGGCAATCCACCCGCGAAATTAACGCGCTCGTGTCGAGTCCATGAAACACTAGACGTTGACGCATGAGTGAACCATGTTTCGGTTCAGGTGCGGTAAAGGAGGTTCGATACCACCATTCGCGCTCCTCGAGCCAGACGGAATGCGCCTCGTTCTGGTCGTAAAACGGGTCTTTGAGCCTTCCGGCTTCGACCAGGGTACGGTGAATGTCTCCGGGTACGGAAATCGGCAGCCAATCACTGGAAGTCTCGAGGTTTTCTCGGTGCGCTCCGAGACTTTCGCCCTCGCCAACTGCATAGTCATGAAATGTCCAGGTTTTCAACATTGGGTGTCCTTTTCGAATTCTGCGGCGTGTTGAACAAGAATCATTGGTTCTTGCGATCCCCGAATGCCACTGTTTGAGCAATGATTCGAATAAGGTTCAGCGAGCAGCGCCGGATCAGTGCATCCGCGTTCTTCCATTTCCGCCCTGAGCCTGTGTGCTCAAGTGGCAGTGGCAACGCACTTTGTCCGATTACTCGAGAACGTCGCATACTAGACAGGGGCTGACAGTAGGGTACGCAGATAGCCAAGGTCGCGCTCGTAGAACTCCGGCACGACATTCGCTGGAACGTGCGGCTCGAGCGTGACCCAGCCCGGATAACTGTCTGCTCGCAATGTTCGAACGATGGCCTCGATTGGGAATGCTGCTTCATCCATCGGCACATAACCGATGAAATCACGACTCGAGTTGCGCATCAGACTGCCCTGGTACACGCCGGGACGGTCCGAAAAGTAACAACCGCCTTTCAGGTGAACGTAACCGATCTGCTCCTGAATCACTTCGTAAGCGTGCGGGAAGGGTTCGACGTAAGCGTGGTAATAGTTGCACGGATCAAACTGCGTGCGAAACCCATCCGAGTTGACAGTTTGAACAAGCTGGGCGATTGTTTCAGGCAGGGCGCTTTCGTCGTGGGCTTCGTTTTCCAAGGTGATGACCACCCCCCGCGCGGCGGCGTACTCGGCGGCAGGTTGGACTGCCTCCTGAAAGAGTGCAATGTTAATGTGCGCGGTGTAGCAGTTGACAAGCTGGCTCTTGAGTTTCACTGCAACATCTATGGCGCCTTTCAGGGCTTCGGTCAGGTTTTTCGTCCCACCCGAAGCGATGCACAATGGCGCGGCATGAAAGCCCAATGTGACGCACGCAACCTCGAAATCGCGTTGCTCGAGTGTGGCTTGCATGCTGTTAATGTTTTTGGTTTCATAGCGTTCGTGTTCTTCCGGGGTCTGCGATGAGCCGCCGAAGTTCGCGGGCCACAGTTCGATGGCTTTAACACCGTGTTGTTCAATCAAATCGAGGATTTCGGTCAGTGAGTGGCTCGCCGCCAGTTGCTGACCATTGATGGCAATTTTCATGATGGGATTCCTTTCATGGCATCGAGCAATTTCATGTCCGCGAGGACCTCCGCAGGGTTGGGATGGTACGGCGCGTCATTCAGAATCGCACTCGAGAAGTGCTCGACCTCACGCCGATAATTGTCAAAATGCGGCAAGCTCGAGTTGGCTTGGGTGACTGTTGTGTTCTGACCAACCGTGACCTCGAGACGACCCGAGGGTTTCTGCGCGAAGCAGTTGGTGATGTCGAGCCTGCCGTTCGTGCCGTAAACGATGATCCTGCATTCCTGATGCGAGAACGTCGCGGCGAACACGCCAGGGATGCCGCCTAAACTGATCGTCCATGCCATGTTGGTGTCCGCGACTGCGTTGTCAGGTGCCACAGTACGCACGGCGCGGGCGTTGACGGTGCAGACGTGTTCGCCGAGCAGTTCGCGCAAGCCAAACGCAAGGTAGACACCGATATCCAGGAGTGGTCCACCGCCCGTTGGGTCAGTCCAGCGCCAATCGCCAGGTGCGCCAATCGGGTAAGGTTCAAGAGCAGGATACGAGAAGTTGGCGTAAGTGAACGTAACCGTGCCAATTGCTCCAGAGCGCAGGGTTTCGCACGCCTGCTGAAAGATGTCACCGAAACGCGACATATATGCAGTCATCAGTCGGACACCGTTTCGCTCGGCAGCCTCGACCATCTGTGTGACTTCGGCGACGCTCTGACCGAGGGGTTTCTCGCACAGAACCGCCTTGTTGGCGGCGGCGG
The DNA here is from genome assembly GCA_025352125.1 of Deinococcales bacterium. Lineage (GTDB taxonomy): Bacteria > Deinococcota > Deinococci > Deinococcales > JAAFIG01 > JANXTZ01. The sequence goes on from JANXTZ010000050.1 coordinate 4,352, forward strand.
CAGCCAAAACCGCCTCGAGATGCATTCCTGTCGGCAATGCAATATAGACCGCTTCGACCCGTGGGTCGGTCAGCAACTCCTGGTAACTCGAGTAACCCTCGATGCCCGTCATTTCGCGCCGTTCCTGTAAGGGATCGGCTACGGCGACCAGTTCGACATTGTCGGCTGCGAGCATGGCTGGCAGCATTTTTTCCACGGCGATCTGTCCGCAACCAATAATTCCCCAACGTACCTTTTTCATCAATGAACCTCCGAGTTTCTTGATTCCCAATTCACTGTGTTATCGATCCACTGGATTTGACCGCGCCGATACGCCTTTGACCTCTCGTCAGCCGTCGCACTTTGAAGCCCTGTTGTGCGTCTACTTGCAGGGTCTTCCAGTTTGAAATTTCACCATGTTGTTCAGCCTGTTCACCGCCCGAATCTTGAGCTGCAACTTTTATGCCATTTCGCTGCCTGCACGTTCAGCCGTTCAGGGTCTTGAGACAGTTAGGACTCGGTGCGCTGCACTCAAATTTTGGCACAGCGTCACTGTATGGCACGAAGGGCAATTTGGATTTAGAGACTTAGGGCATTAGATGAGCATTGTTCACTTCCCCAGACCCGCCAGACTGTTGACAAACTGACGCTGCAAGACGACGTACAGCAACAAGATCGGCAAGGTAGCCATGGTCACAGAAGCCAGCAACAGTGGCCAGTTTGCGGCGTACTGACCTTGAAAACTCACCAGACCAAACGGCAAGGTTTTCAAGGCATCGTCGCTGATCAAAATCAGCGCCAGCAGGAACTCATTCCAGATGAACACGCCCTGAAAAATTGCGACACTCGAGAGTCCAGGCAACGACAGCGGGGCAACGATTCTGGCAAGCAACTGCAATTCGTTGCAGCCGTCAAGCCGCGCGGCTTCCTCGAGTTCTTTGGGGAAGTCAAGGAAAAACGAGTACAAAAGCAAAACCGAAAACGGGATGCCGAATGCGACGTATGGTCCGATCAGACCAATATAGGAGTTCAGCGCTTGCGCCGAACGCAACATTTCATAGAGCGGAACCAGCACGGTATGAATCGGAATGGCATAGCCGGTGATCAGCAGCACGTAAAATCCGTTGCGACCAGGGAATTGACTGCGGGCCAGCGCGTAGGCGGCCAGACCGCTGACGACCAGAATCGCGACCACGCTGACAACGGTGACCAGCAAGGAGTTGAGCAGGTACTTTGCCACACCCGTTTGCCAGGCTTCGACAAAGTTGGACAAGCGCAGCACCGCTGGGAGCGAGAAGGGACTCGAGAACATTTCCGGAGTGGTCTTGAGGCTTGAAACCAGCAACCACAGGAATGGCAGCAACATGATTGTCAGGTAGACGACCAGAAGGGCGTACACCAACGGTCTGAAGTTGATTCGACGCATGTCAGACCACATCCTTGGCGGGGCTTCGGGTGGGCGTTGCCTGTAAGCGCAATTGAATCAGACTCAGGGTCACAGTAAAGCCGAGCAAAACCACCGCGATGGCGCTCGCATAGCCCATGCGGTTGAGGTTGAAAGCATTCTTGTAAAGGTAAGTTCCCAGAACCTCGCTGGCGTGCGCGGGACCACCAAGGGTCAGCACGTACACCAGATCGAAAGCCTTGAACGAACCGATCATGGTAATCAACACCGACGCGATGATGACGTTGCGAATCGCGGGGATGGTGACGTAAAAAAAAACCTGCGCCTCGGTCGCGCCGTCCAGCGTCGCCGCCTCGTACAATTCGTTCGGCACAGCCTGCATGCCCGCCAGCAGGATCACCATCATGAAACCTGTGTACTGCCAGCAGGCGACCAGCAAGATGCAGAAAATTGCCAGGTTGGGGTCACCCAGCCAACCCAACATCGGCGTTGGCAGGCGCACGAAGTTCATCGCGGCATCCAGCGCTCCGATAGAAGGATTGAACACCAACTGCCACAGGATGCCCACCGCGACCGAACTCATGACCATCGGGGCAAAGACGATCGTGCGTGCCAGCGTACTCCAACGCCGACTGATGCCTCGGTTAAACACCGCCGCCAGCACCAGACCGAACCCGACCTGAAATACCACCGATCCGAGCAGAATGATCAGGTTATTGCGAAAACTGACCCAAAAGACTGGATCGCCGAACAACTCAAGAAAGTTCTGCAATCCGACAAAATTGCGCGTGGGACTGGTCAGACCGTATTCAAAAAGACTCGAGATCACCGTGTTCGAGAGTGGATACGCAATGAAAATCGCAAAGAGAACCAGAGCCGGAGCCAGCATCGCATACGAGGCAATGTGGACGCTCCTGCCCGGTGATCGGTGCTTTGAAGAAATGGTGTTCTGGCTCATGTTGTTCATGGTTGCCCGTTTCGGGTTTCAGTCGTGGTGGGGCGCACATAGCGCGCCCCGTTGGTGGATGTGCGGTTTTAGCGACCCAGCTTCTTCTTGGAAACCAGGGCAGCCTCGCGGACGCTGACCATGGCTTGTTGCGGGGTTTGTGTGCCGTTCAGAACTTCCTGAATAACGTTCTGGTAGGTGTCTGAGATTCCGCTTTCGACGGCGCTATCGAGCCACAAGGTCGAACCGCTGGCTTTGCCAAGATCGGCGATCACTGCAGCCAGCGCGGGGTCAAGCTCGAGACCTTTTACAGCGCCGGGATTGACTGGAATGCGGTTCGTTTCGCTGACGAGTCGGGCTTGGGGTTTGACAGATGAGAAGTACGCCAGGAACGCAGTTGCTGCGTCCTTGTTCTTCGATTTGGCGCTGACCTGCAGTCCGGTTGGTCCCGAGATCACGTAGCCCTGATTGCCCTTGCCGCCTTCAATGCGCGGGAAGCGGAAGATACCGTACTTGTTTTTGAAACCGTTGGAGTCCATGATGCCCAGGCACCAGGTTCCGCAAAAGGTCATGGCTGCCTTGCCCGAATAGAAGGTCGCTCGAGCGATCTCTGGACTGACCGAGTTGACAGCATTGTTAAAGCATCCAGCATCCTGCATGTCCTTGAGCTTTTGCAATGCGCTGGCATAGGCGGGGTCGGTGAAGAGTTTGTCCTCGGCGGGCTTGAGCGAGTAATCGGCTGCGATTTGGGCATCGCCGACCACCTTCTGATTCAGGATCGTCATGTAGTGAATGCCTGGCCAGCGCTCCGAGTTGCCGAACGAGATCGGAGTAATGCCCTTGGCTTTGAGGCTCTTGCAGGTGCTCAATAGTCCCTTGAAGCTGGTTGGAATCTTGACGTTCTGGTTAGCGAAAATTTCTTTGTTGTAATAGTAGTACTTTGATTGCTGGGTGTATGGCATGCCCCAGATCTTGCCGTCGAGCGTGTACGCCGCGATGGTTCCCTTGAGCAACTTGTCCCAACCGGCTTTTTTGGCGGCAGCCGTCAAGTCCATCGCCTGACCGTCGCGCACAAATTTAAAACTCGCCTCGCCCGGATCGTTGTAAAACACGTCTGGTGGCTGATTGGATGCGACACCGACCTGAATGGCGGTCTTGTAGGCTTCGTTGGCATAGTCGCGAACCGTGATTGACACGTCAGGATTTGCCTTTTCAAACTCCGCCGCCACTTCCTTGAAGTACGGGGCGATGTCGGTCAACACCCACACGGTCAGCGTGCTTTTTTGTTGGGCAAGCGCCACAAAAGCGCCAAAGGTGGCGAGTGCGAGCGTTGCAGATACCATCAGGACTTTTTTCATGTGACCTCCAGGAATGAAATGGCGAGATTGAAACTTGACCAATGGCATTGCCAATCGAACAGCGTTCACCTCCAGGTTGGAACTGACTCTTGCGTGAAAGGTCTTCTCTCGAGTGCACCAATTTTCGTCAGCCTTTCGCCTGACGCATTCGTCGCTGCGTGACCAGGTGTCCAGTAATTTGTATTCGGGAACGAAATTCATTCCGAAGCTTTCAGGACCGACGTAACTTGGTGAAATTCATGATAGATGGGTTTTTTCAGAAATACCATGCAGAAAGCTTTGGCTCACTTGTACTATCCTTGTATACTGAGACACCGTGAAACCAAACCTCGAGCTGTTGCTGTATGGTGCCAACACCCCACACGACCCGGGATTTGTCGTGAACCGTCCAGGACCACGCCAGGAATGGACCATCCTCTGTTTTCGCACGCCCTTTTTGATGGCCACCGAGTTTGGCACGCAGATCGGTCAGCCCGGCGATTGCATCGTTCATGACGCGGATTATCTGGAATGGCACACCACCGCCCCTGGTCAAACCGAGGGATTTCGCAACGATTGGCTGCATGTTGGTATTCAGGGCATGCAGGAACTGACGACCCGTTACGGAATTCGGCTCAATCGTCGCATTTCAACTGGTTTTGGTTCGTTTCTGACCGATCACTTGCGGGTGATTGCCGACGAGGATCACCGCCGCGAGGCGTTCTGGCAAGAACGAATTGCCCAAGAACTCGAGACCATTGTGTTGCGTATCGGGCGGGCTCAGGAAAACCAGAGCGCCACAGAGGCCATGAGCGTGGTCGAGCGATCGCACCTCGCTCAGTTTAAGCTCATCAGGACCACGATGCTCGATCATTTCTTTGAAAACTGGAACATCAGCCGACTCGCGACGATGGCAGACATGAGTGCCAACCGTTTCTCAGTACTCTACTCGTTGTTTTTTAATGTCAGTCCGATCGAGGAATTGATCCAGCACAGACTCAAACAATCTTGTACGATGCTTGTGTATTCTGCTACAAACTTGGACAGCATCGCTGAGGCGTGCGGTTTTACCGATGCCGCTTATTTCAGCCGCGTGTTCAAGAACCGCATGGGGTGCAATCCCGGTGCTTACCGAAAAATGGGCGTACCACGTCTGGGTTGAACTACAAAATAGGATATCGATCTCGTTAGGGAACATCTTTGTGATTTCATATTGTGTGGCATAAGTTTGTTTTAATCAAGATGGCACTTTCCGTTTTTTCGGTTGTCGCACCCCGCGTACACCTTGCCTGTCAAACCTGCGGGTTTGGCGTTCACCCGAGCCAAAGATGGGGGGTTGCTGCCCGATCACACCAGATTCTCGAGCAGGTTCGGTTAGGTCAGTGGGCATTGCTCGAGCTTACCTTGACACCTCAAGTTGACAGAACCGTTTTGAGGGGAGTGGTTGATCGCAGCGAAAAACACGGACTTGGAAAATCGCTCAAATTCCCGCGCACCTTCCCCCATGTCGGGATCAATGCTCGAGAACGTATAGAACTGCTGACAATCGTCTGAAATTTGGTCAAAAATGGCTTGGGATATCGAAAAACCCAGTAAACGCCAACTTTTAGACGGAAAGATTAACACGTGAACGAATGCTTGTCAAATAGCGCATTTACGTGTTAATCTGTAAACAGTTTACGCAATGCGTAATAAAATTCATTATGAAATACGCAGACCTTGATCCCACCGACCATCAAATCGTGACCTTCTTGCAAGAAGATGGTCGCATGGCTTTCCGCGAGATGGCACGCCGCCTGTACATTTCCGAAGGCACAATTCGCAGGCGTTACAACGCGATGGTGAAAAACGGTTTTCTGCAAGTGCTGGCAACAGGCGACCCAGCCGGATTTGGCATCAAGGTGGATGCCATCAGCTTGGTAAAAACTGTTCCTCGAGCCGCCGAGTCCGCCGCAAAATCCATCGCCGCCCTCGAGTCGGTTCGCTTTGTCGGCTTGGCAATGGGTCCAGCCGACATCGTCGTTGAAAGTCTGCACTCCTCAATAGACGAGCTGTACCACTTTGTTTCGCACACCCTGCCGGACGTTCCCGGGGTCTCGAGTTGCGAAACGATACAGGTGGTCAAAATTCTGAAAAACACCTGGGATTGGCAAGCGTGGCTTAAGCGTGAGCCAACAAAGGAGGTCGTGGTATAGGGGTTTGGTGCACTCATGTGGCGGCAGTTCACAATTTTCGCAATCAAAAATTCATTGGGAGGTCACGATATGAAAGCCGGTATCAAGTTGTTTTCCGTGTTGGCGCTCACGCTCGGTTTGGGTGTGGCTTTAAGTCAGAGTCCAGGACCAACAGGCAAGCTCGTGATCGCACAAACCCAAGACCCACACTCCTGGGATCCCATTGACACCTTCCTGCTCTCGTGGGGCATGGTGGGTTCAAACATCTTTGACGGACTGGTGGACCGTGGACCAGACCTGAAAATCAAACCAGGTTTGGCCGAACGCTGGGTCTTTTTGAAAAACAATTCGGTCATCCGCTTTACCTTGCGCAAAGGCGTGAAATTTCAAAACGGTGAGGACTTTGATGCCAGCGCGGTCAAGTTCACCTTTGATCGACTGCTCGGAGATGAGGGCGCGAAGGGACCACAGCAAGCCAATTACACCGCAATCAAGGATGTCAAGGTGGTCAGCAAGTACATTGTCGAGTTCAACATGAGCCGTCCTGATCCGGTCATCATCACCAAATTGGCTGGGTACGGTGCAAAAATCATTCCACCCAAGTATTACAAAGAAGTTGGTGATGAAAAGTTTAACAACCTGCCCGTTGGAACAGGACCATTTCGTCCAACCGAATACGTCAAAGACGATCATCTGACGCTCGAGGCATTCACCGGGTATTGGGGTGGTTCGCCAAAGGTGAAGACCATAACATACCGATTTATTCCAGAAGCCTCCACTCGAGTGGCTGAACTTCAGGCGGGACGGGCTGACATTGTTCAGGGTGTACCAGTCAGTCTTGCCAGTGTGGTCAAGGGTATAGGTGACGCAGAACTTGTGCCTGTGGGCACGACCACTGTGACCGAATTGCGTTTTAACACGTCCATGAAGCCAATGGATGATGTTCGCGTTCGACGGGCCATGATTTATGCTGTGGATCGGGATACGATCATCAAGACAATCCTTCAGGGGTATGGCAAGCCAATTGCCAGCTTCCAGGGAGAAATCTCGTGGGGCTTTGATCCAAAACTCAAACCCTTGCCTTACGACCCTGCCAAAGCAAAAGCCCTGCTTGCCGAAGCCAAAGTGCCTTCAGGAACCGAAGTTGAGATTGACTTTACCGATACCGACGTTCAATTCCGCGAGGTTGCCCAGGGTATCGCAGGGTATTTGCAAGCGGTTGGATTGAAAGTCAACCTCAAAACCTTTGAACAGAACACGTACTTCAGCGACATCATTCCCAAGAACAAGACGGGTCACATGTACAACTTTGGCTGGGGTGGCTGGACGCTGGATTTTGACAACACGGCTTACTTGCTCTACCACAAGGACGAATACTGGAATCCTGTGTTCTCAGACCCCAAAGTTGAAGCTTTACTCGAAAAAGAACGCGGCACTTACAATCAAAAAGCCCGTCAAAAATCGATGCAAGAACTTGCACGCTACCTGCAAGAGATTGCCATCGAGATGCCACTGTATCAGGGCGTGAACCTCTGGGGCATGAACAAGCGTGTTTCCGGTTGGGTCGTCCCACCGGATGATCGCAACCGCCTGGTGAACGTTTCTGTCAAATAAAACTGTGGATGGTGAGTCACAGACCGTGACCGAATCGCTCGAGCGCATGGGCGGTTCGGTCCTTGAAAGGGGAACGGGTGCTGCGATACACGGTGTTCAGGTTGACTCAGGCACTGTTCGTGATGTTGGTGGTCACCCTGCTTGTGGCTTTTGCGGTGCGGCTCTCTGGTGATCCAGTGGTTGCCTTGTTTCAAGGGGCTTCAGCGCCCAACAAGACAGACCTCGAGCGAATTCGCAAAGCATTGGGGGTGGATCGCCCTTTTTTGGTGCAGTACACAGAATTCGCGACTGGTTTATTGACGGGTAACCTTGGACACAGTTTTCGCAACGGTCAGCCGGTCAGCGAACTGATCCGCGAAAAAATTCCTGGCACGCTGGTGCTGGCAGCCTCGAGCCTGTTTATTTCGATTGCCCTTTCAGTCCCACTGGCGATCAGTTCGGCGGTGCGTAAGGGAAGCTGGGTGGACCGACTGGTGCGTTTGTTTTCGCTGATCGGCTTGTCGTTTCCTAACTTCTGGTTGGCGCTGATGCTGATCTTGATCTTTGGCGTGGGGTTGCGTTGGTTGCCACCGTCTGGTTTCGAGGATTGGCGTTCGGTCATCATGCCTGCCACGACCCTCGGACTGATCCTGACCGCCACCAATGTCAGGTTGCTTCGCGCGGCATTGCTCGAGGTGCTCTCGACCCAGTACATCACCGTGGCGCGTTCAAAGGGCTTGCCTCAGCGGGTGGTGCTTTACAAACATGCGCTTCGCAATGCGGCCATCCCAGCCGTGACCTTTATCGGCTTGCAGTTTGGTGGACTGATTGGTGGGGTGGTGATTGTCGAACAGGTATTCGCCTGGCCCGGGTTGGGCTCGCTGGCGCTGAACGCGATCAGCCAGAGAGATTATCCTGTCTTGCAAGGCACGGTGGCGGTGCTTGCACTGGTCGTTGTCGCTGTGAACCTGTTGATTGACTTTTCTTACGGGTTAATTGACCCCAGAATCAATGTCTCGTGAGGCAGGTTCGATGAACGATCGGCAGACTTCGCGCATCAGAAGGAGAATCAACTTTGACCTGGTTTTTGGTCTGTTGTTGCTCAGTGTCTCGCTATTCTCGGCGCTCTTTGCGTCCCTGATCGCCCCGCTCGGCTCGGACGCGATGAACCTTGCGGACCGTCTCAAACCACCAGGGGTTGACGGACATCTCTTTGGCACCGATGCCATTGGTCGGGATATTCTGGCACGCATCCCACACGGTGGTCAGATCTCGCTGACGGTTGGCTTTGTTTCGGTGGCGGTCTCGTTGGTTGTTGGGGTGGGGATTGGTCTGCTGGCTGGCTTTTACCGTGGTGTTCTGGATGTTGTGCTGATGCGCATTGCTGATGTTCAACTTTCTTTTCCCTTTATCTTGCTGGCGATCACGGTCATCGCGGTGATTGGACCTGGGTTGTGGAAATTGATTTTTGTCATGGCACTGACCCAATGGGTGCAATACGCCCGAATGGTGCGTGGTCAGGTGCTCAGCCTGCGGGAACAAGACGCGGTGCAGGCGACTCGAGCACTCGGGGCTTCGGATGCCCGTATTGTCCTGCGTCACATGCTGCCAAATTTGATTGGACCAGTGATTGTCCTTGCCACGCTCAATGTTGCCAACAACATCCTGCTCGAGTCTGGTCTGACTTTTTTGGGACTCGGGATTGATCCGCTGATCCCGTCCTGGGGTGGGATGCTTGCCGATGGACGCAATTACATGCAGACCGCCTGGTGGGTTGCGACATTTCCAGGCTTGGCGATTACGGTCACGGTGCTTGGCTTTAACCTTTTGGGGGACTGGTTGCGAGATCGCCTCGACCCCCTCGATCAAGGGCGTGGACATGAATCATAAAACCTCAGATGACCCGCCAGAACAATGGCTCGAGCGAACGCTGAGCCTTGAAAGCCCGTGGGAACGACTGATTGCCGCGATGTCCGTGGCAAATCCCTCGAGCCAACTGTTGATGCCCTACCCGCCCCATGCTGCACGCCAGGTCTCAGGGCTGCAAGTTCGGGACACGTCCAGAGGTGAGCGCCATGTTTGGACTGCACGCTTTCCCTGGGAAGCCGATGTCTGGCTCGAGACACTGCTGAACATTTTTCCAACAACAGGTAACCCAGTACGGGTGCTGGGTTACCTGTCCGAACCACCTGAGATTCGCCGGCAACTCGCCCTCAAAGCTCGAGAACAACTGCGTCAACGGGGGGTGCAGGCGCAGGTCACCGTTCGCAGCAGTTACAAGCCAGGCTATTTTTGGTTGCTCGAGGAGGTGCTGCCCGTTTTGCGTCGGCACGGCGCAGACCGCCTGGCGGTGCGTTTTCCAATCGTGCCGAACGCTTTTGCTGGACGTTTTTTGCAAGAGTTGTATCCTGGTTTTGCAATGCTCGAGCGTGAGGGAATCCGCTTTGAAGCATCCGCCCTTGAGCAAGAGACCACTTTGTACCAAGCTGTGGGTTTTGCAGGACAGGTTGAAGTCTGGCACGGTTCCTGTCTCGCCCCTCAATCCGTGCGAACACGTCTCAATCAAACGATACTCTCACCCACGGGTTGGCTTGAACTAAGCACAGGTGAGCACCTGAAGCAACAACAAATTCCAACCGATGGTGAACGTTTCTGGATTTGGTTCGAAGACGAGATTCTGCCGCAAATATTGAGACTCAGTCCAACCAAAGGACCGTTTTTTCAGCGTTTGACGGTCACCGCCAAGCTTTCAGAACCCGACCTGACCCTCAACCTCGAACCAGAACGAATCTCGATGCTCGAGGCGCTGGCGGAAGAAGTCTATTTCAGCACCCTCGAAACCTTTCAGCAGCGTGCGAATGTGCCCCTGGGTGAGCGCGGTCTGAAGGTTGGCCAGATCATTCCAATATTCAGCGAAGCCCTCGGTCAACCTGGGCAGGCTCGGGTGAGCCTCACGCTGGTTGGTGATGGTCAAATTGGCGCTCGAGACCCAGACGGCACGGTTCGTTTGGCAGCAAGGGATCAGATCGGAGTTCAACAACAAATTGACACCGACGGGAGCGCCGTGCTGAATGTATCAGGAATGCTCGGTGCGCCCAAACGACTCGAGTTTGACCAAACTTTTGAGAAAGCTGGGCTGAATCCGACATGGGAATCGGTCTGGCGAACCAGGCGTCACCCCAATCAACCCGGCGCCCAACAACCATCTTCCTTGCCAAAAGGTCCACTTTCCGCCCAGCACATCTGGCGCGAAACAAACCGCCTGAGCCAGCTTCCCGAAGTCAGCTCGAGCCTGATTGGCTACAGCGTCCAGGGTCGTCCCATCGTAATGCTGAACCGCATGTTCAACCCGATGCTGCCAACGCTCCTGGTAACCGCTGGACAGCATGCAAATGAACCCACTGGACCGAAAGCCGCCCTCGAGTTGCTCGAGCAATGCTGGAGTCAACATCGGCAAATCAATGTCGTTGGTATTCCCCTCAAGAACCCAGATGGATTGCGCTTGTACCATGCCCTCCGGCAGCTTCACCCCGAGCACATGCACCACCCCGCACGTTACACCGCTCTGGGCGTTGATCTCGAAGCCACCGACAGCCATGAGGGGGCAGCCCTTCAAAGGGCACTCTCGAGCCATCAACCACGGGTACACCTCAATCTGCACGGCTACCCTGCCCACGAGTGGACACGCCCGTACTCGGGGTACGCGCCCCAGGGATTCGAGCATTGGGCTGTGCCGATGGGAGCGATGGTCATTGTGGTTCATGACGGCACCCAGAAGGCTCTGGCGCACGAGCTGGCGACAATGATTGCCAAAGACCTGGCCGCAGATGACGAAATCTACCAGGTCACCCAAAAGGCGTTGCGTCAACGCGCACCACATGTCCTCAAAGACCCATTTGAGCTGGTTGAGGGGATGCCGTTCATCTTCTGGGAACGCGATGCCCGTTCGGTTGCCCCTCCAATACCACCGAACCTCGAGGAGCGAGGCACGATCACGGTGATTACCGAGATGCCCGATGAGACGATTTACGGTCTGCGTTTTGATCTTGGCGTGCGAACACAAGTTCTGATTGGTCAGAGCCTGGCGCGTTGGGTCGAACTCGAGCCTCGAGGTGCGAAACCAACTGAAGCGCATCCGAATTGAGGCTGTTGGTAAAAAACTGGATTTGTTCCGTCAATGCAATCATCTGGAAAGGATGCTCCAACATGACACATCCATCGGTCGAAGGCTACATCCCCTTTCAAGGCTTTAAGACCTGGTACAAAATCGTTGGCACCAAAGAAGACCCTGGCAAGCTGCCCCTGCTCTTGTTGCACGGTGGACCTGGAGCTTGCCACGATTACCTCTGGTCGCTCGCCAGCATGGCAGACACTGGACGGCGCGTCATCTTCTACGATCAACTTGGTTGCGGCTTCTCCAGCCTCGATGTTTCCAAACCAGAACTCTGGACGATAGAGATCTACCTCGAGGAAATTGATGCCGTCCGCCAAGCACTTGGACTCGAGCGTATCCACCTGCTCGGACAATCGTGGGGCGGGATGTTGGCGATGGAGTACATGATTCGCCAACCCCAGGGTGTTGCCAGCCTGACCATTGCCAGTTCGCCCGCCAGCATGGTGCAGTGGGTCAGTGAAGCCAACAAGTTGCGCGAACAACTCCCAACCGAGATCAATGCGCTGCTGCTCGAGCATGAAGCCGCCGGCACAACCGATTTGCCAGCCTACCTTGCCGCCATGACCGAGTTTTACAACCGTCACGTCTGCCGAATCGTGCCAAATCCAGATTACGTGCAGCGCAGCTTTGCCAAACTGGCAGCCCACCCAGAGGTGTACAACACCATGAATGGACCCAGCGAATTTCACGTCATAGGCACGCTGAAAAACTGGGACATCATTGAACAGCTCGGTACGATCAAGATTCCAACACTGGTAACTTCGGGCAAGTATGACGAAGCGACGCCCTTGATCGCGCAAACCGTCCATAACGGCATTGCTGGCTCGGAATGGGTTTTATTTGAGAAAAGCTCCCATACCGCCCATGTCGAAGAGTCAGACCAATACCAACTGGTGCTGAATGCGTTTATCTCGAAACACGAAGGACGGCTGGCTGGAACGAACTTTTGAAGCTTACAGACCTGAATTCAAGGGTGTGGATTGTCAAGAGATCGTGGACATGAAGTTCGGCATTTTCCCTCGAGACCAAGCTTCCTCGAACTCAACAGGCGACTGATACCCTATCGTCGAATGCAACCGCTTCCTGTTGTAAAACACTTCAATCCACTCGAACACCACCGCTTTCGTCACCGCTCGAGACCCGATGACTTTATCCAGGTCTAGCTCGAGTTTCAAAGAACCAAAAAAGCTTTCCACCACTGCGTTATCCCAGCAGTTCCCCTTCCTACTCATACTCGAGACTCCATCAAATTGCTTGACTACCGTTTGAAACTCAGCACTCGCGTACTGCACACCACGATCCGAATGATGAAGCAGTCCAGGAGCGGGTTTTCTCGTCACTCGAGCCATCGCCAGTGCTTGCACTGCCAGACTTGCCTCGAGACTCACACCCATTGCCCAGCCCACGATTTTTCTCGAGAATAAGTCCAGCACGACTCCCAAGTACAACCAACCTTCGCTCGTTGGCAAATAAGTGATGTCAGATACCCATTTCTGATTTGGTTTTTGGGCGCTGAACTTGCGCTCGAGATGATTCTCGAAAAACCCGTGTTTGTGCTGGCTGTTCGTGGTCACTCGGAATTTACGATTGCTCTTCCCACGCCAGCCTCGAGCTTTCATGATCCGCGCTATCCGAGGACGACTCGCCTTGATTCCAAGCTTGTTCAAGCCGTGCTGCACTTTCAAACTCCCCGAATTCCCTCGGGACTCCTTGTAAACCTCTTCAATGCGCACACTGAGCTTTTCGTTCTCGAGCGCTTGGTTGCTTTTAGGTCGTTTCAACCAAGCGTAATACCCGCTTTTAGCGACACCAAGTACGTTGAGCATGGGTTGCAGCCAGTATTTGGTGAGGTTGTCCTTAATGAATTGGTATTTCACTTGCTCTCCTTGGCAAAGTATTTGGCTGCTGCTTTTAAAATTTCACGCTCCTGACGAAGTATGACGACTTCACGTTCGAGTTCTTTGATTCGTTTTTCAGATTCGCTCAAAGCAACAATGCCACGTCCAGTAAAGGCTGGTCGTCCGTTCAGTTCGGCTTGTTTGGCTAGGTTAATCCAGCGATGCAATCCTGCGGCCGAAACCCCAAGGTTTCGAGCGGCTTGGCTGATGGTCATTCCGTCTTGCTGCGCGAGGGCAATGGCTTGTTGTTTGAACTCGAGTGTGTAGGTTTTGATTTGTTTTGACATGATGTGCTCCGATTCTAGTTTTGAACCGAACTTCATGTCCACGAAAGTGTACCCAATCCA
>JANXTZ010000055.1 GCA_025352125.1 Deinococcales bacterium
AGGTGTTAAAAATGTTTCGGGCTTCGGAGTTCATAGGAACGCGATCAAACGCGGAATCCGAAGCTCAGTTCAAGTCTGAGTGTCCCTCAAGTGCATGATTATGCGTTTAGGACTGTGTTTTGGATAACTGCAAGAAATGAGGTATACAGTCACTTCTTCTGACCCAACACTTTTCAAAATCACAACAAGCTCTGGTAGCGCAATAACTGGTGCAACTGCAACTATTGCTACCACTTTAATTTGCCCTGCAAATGCTGTCACAAAAGAAGTCACTGTGACGATTAAAATTACAAATGGCACATCAAGCAAAACAGAAACCATCAAGCTTCTGATAGGGTGTTTTACAAAACTCAAACCCAAAGCAACTATCAACCCAATACCACTCCCGATCACCGCACCCGTAGGCAGTACTGCAATAGGTTCTTTCACACTCGAGAATGCTGGCGATGTTGACAGCACCCTAGATTACATCGTGTACCGCCCTGGTCAAACCGCCAGCACTCAAATCGCAGCCAGCACACCCGTTATGACTCGAGCTTTACCGTCAGGTTCTGGCTTCCCAGGTCCAATTGGGTCTGTGGATGCAAGGTTTACCTCGCCTGTCGAAACCACGGGTTCATTGCTGAAAACCAGTGTGACCACGGCTGCCAGCACCACCATTCCCGTCAGTGCCATTTGCTCAAGTGTTGGGACGTTCTCGAGCATCATTGAAGTCACGTATGCCACAGGTGATTTTACGGCAACTGGCACTCCAATTTTCGCCTCGAGTGACGTGAGCGTAAACGTAACTTGTACTGGCGCTGTTTATTCTGGCGATCAAGGCGGCAGCATCAATCTGACTGCAAAAGTCGGTGAAACCATCACCTCGAGCGCCATCAGTTACTCCAACACAGGCATTGGAAGCTCGAGCGACCCTGCCACGTTAACCACCAGCATCACCACGAACGCCGCTTGGCTTACGGTCACGCCGTCCTCCTCGAGTGTTGCACCTGGGAATGGCTCGAGTTTTACGATTACAACTTCTTGCGTGGGGTTGGCGGCTGGAACGTATTCGGGTGTGGTGACACTGACCACGAACATGGGTAAAATGTTTTCTTGGACAGTGAATTTAACCTGTGTTGGAAGTCCGAAGTTGGTTGCCAATCCGCTCGTGTTGACCACAAAAGTCAATAATTCTGTTTCAGGCAATATTCTGCTTCGCAATGAAGGCGATGGGAACTTAAACGTCACCAGTATTACAGGAGTTACGATTACTACATTTTTACCAGGTGCAAAGCTCGAGATTAGCAGTAACCCAGGTGCGGTGATAATTTGGGCGAACGCAGGTTGGACTGTTGGCATCACAGGTACTTGCGGGGACACTGCGGGGAAATTAACGGGATACATTACTGTTGCAAGCAATGATCCCTCGAGTCCACTCAACATCGGCATAAGTCTGGAATGTACAGAAGTGATAAACCTGAGTGGTCCTGCCTCCATTAAATTTGCCTCAAGCAACCCAAGTTGGAGTGGACCAGGACACGCTGTTGTTCCAATTCAGAATTTAAGTCGAGTACCAGCAACCTACACAGCAACATTAAATGGTATGCCTCGAGTGAACATTGTTGGTGGTCTTACGGGAACGATTGGGGCAAATGGTTCAACACAAATTAGTTTAGAGGCACTTTGTTTTGAAAATTTTATCCCTGCTGGCGAAGTAAATGGAATACTTGATATTCTCATTGACGGAGTGATAAAAACCAGGATTTCCGTCTTACATACTTGTGTGGGTGTTCAACATGCGGCAATCGTTATTATTGATAATATTAGCTGCGGACAAAGAGCACAAGCTAACACTTATGCGCCATACTCTAATTGGTTTGATCTTATTAGTCCATACGCAAATTTGATTCCAAATGTCGGAACATGTGAGAATTCTCTAACATTAGATGCAGCTATAACTCAAGGTAAAAATGATGCAGACAGTCATTTGTTTGTTCCTGGCGAACAATGGGAAAGCCCTTGCAGGAATGCTAATGGGTGGCAATCCCTTGTTACATTGTGCCGTAGAGAAACTTGGGCAAGTGCAAAAGCTAGACTTCAGACTCTTGGTTTTCAATGATTTTTACTGCTCGACTGTAGGTTTGTAAAACTCGAGATACCTGTAACCCAAAAAATTCTCATCACCCAGCCAAAAACTGGGTGACTTTTTCATCTCGAGATTCTTCTTTTCAACCCTTTTGCACCTCGAGCCTCATCCCTCCAGCTTCAAGGTTCGGTTTCTCGAGCGCATCAATCCGCAGCACCGCCAGCGCCGTAAATCCAGTCTCGAGCGGTACAACATGCCCGAGTTGCCCAACTTCATGACCATCACACATCACAATCGTTTCACTCTCAAGCTTCGCCTCAAGGTTGACCCGCGCCAAAGTCTTGTTGCTGTGACCCCTGGCGTCAAGTCGCGCCATGATCTCCTGCCCGACGTAACAACCTTTTTTAAAACTCACGCCCTCGAGCAAGCCGCATTCTTGGGGCAGCATTCCCGTAAAACCGTCGGTGTGTGCATTCGGTAAACCTGAGACAATACGCCGTCGCTCGAGTTCGACAGGCTCGAGTTCGGATGCTCCTGAGGTTGTGATGGTTTGAAGCAAGTTCTCTAATTTAGAATTTAAAACATGCAGGTCAAAACCAGCGCCATTCCCTCGATTGACTTCTGTTACAAGCAACGTTCCAAAATTTGTTTCGAGCAATTGCGTGCCGCTCGAGAAACCAAAACCCGAGACAACCTCAAACGCGTTCTCGCCGCTGAGGTGTAAAACCCGAATTTGCCCTGAAATGTCCTCGAGTTTGACGTCATCAAACACAACGTATTTTTGCAATCTCGCCAAGACCGCCTCGCTCAGATCGGGTGCGGTTTGAAGGTAAAGGTCATCGGCGCGGCGGTAGATTCGGACATCAAATTCGATCTGCCCCTTCACGTTGAGAATCATCGAACGTGCCCCGCCAGGAATTGGCAGCGCCTTGATGTTCTGCGCGACCTGCCCTTGCACAAAATCCAGCCGATCAGTGCCAGTCACACGAATCGTGCCGCCTGGAATTGAAGTGTAAAAAGCCATGACTCGAGTTTATTCCAGACGTGGCGTGACAATTGTAAACAGTGGCTGACGATACAGCTTAAACTCATTGAAACGCCAACAATGGCGGTATGAAACCTCCAGCGCCAAGTTCAGCGCCTGTTAAACCAGCCAAAGGTCAAGAATCGGTCTGGGATTACCCTCGCCCACCGCGCCTCGAGTCAAGTCATAAGCACATTGAAATCATTTGTGCTGGCGTCAAAATCGTGGACTCGAGCCGCGCCTTTCGGGTGCTCGAGACGAGCCACCCGCCTGTGTTTTACATTCCGCCAGGCGACATTGAAAGCTCGGTTCTCGAGTTGGCGAGCGGGTCGTCGTTCTGCGAGTGGAAGGGTGCTGCGGGTTATTACAAGCTTCGAATTGGAACGCATGTTGTGCCTGAGGTGGCGTGGTTTTATCCCGAACCCAGTCAATCTTTTGCCGCAATCAAAGACCACGTGGCGTTTTATGCCGCTCGAGTGGCATTACTCGAGGGTGATGGTTGTTTTGTGAATGGTGAACGGGTGGTGCCGCAACCTGGCAATTTTTACGGCGGTTGGATCACCAGCGATATTGTTGGACCATTCAAGGGTGAGACTGGCACCTGGGGCTGGTGAGGCTCGAGGCACAAAAAAACCGTCAAGCATTGCGCTTGACGGTTTTAAATTTCTGGGATTTAAGCGGCTTTGGCGACAGCGCTGACCTTGTTGATGGCTTTCATCAAACGGCTCTTTTTTCGGGCGGCGGCGCGTTTGTGAAGCGTGCTGCCTTTGGCGGCTTTGTCGATCAGGCTCTCGGCTTTGCGTCCCAATGCCACGGCATCGGTGGCGGCTTCGGTGGCGGCGACCAGGGCTTTTTTGGAAAAGGTTTTGATGGTGCTCTTCAGGGCACGGTTGACGGCGCGGTGCTTGAGGCTTTGGCGGTGGCGTTTTTGTTGGCTCTCGCCGCGACGCTTGCTTTTGTCGGTTTTGCGTGCCTTACGGTTCTTGGGTTTAACGTCTGCCATGTTTCTCTTCTCAACCCGTTTGGGTTAGCGGACAAAACCTGCTTGCCCGAAGCGTCGGTTCAGTGTCTCTGAACCGCGCAATGCGTTTTTTAAAACGCACGTTGCATTCGTTAAAATGCAGCTTCTCCCGTTTGGGAGCTTTGGAACTGTATCACAGCTTCTGGCTTTTGACCAGTGGCTTACATTTTTTCGTGCTCGAGTCTTGCCAGCACGAGTTTCTCGAGGTTGCGAATCAATTTGGTGTGAGGCATGGATTTTTCGCTCAAGGGTTTGACCAGCACGGTGTACATGCCAGTCAGGTTCGCGCCGAGCACGTCGGTAAAAATTTGATCGCCGACCATTGCAATTTGGTCGGCGGGCAAACCCAGTTCGCGGCAGGCGCGTCTGAAGGCGTTGGGAATCGGCTTTCCTGCCATTCGCAAGCCTGAAATCCCGACAAACTCGAGTTTGAACAACTGGCAAAACCCGAGGATTCGATTTGAATGACCGTTGGAGACCACCCGAATTGGAATCTTGGCTTGGTGCAACGGCTCGAGCCACGCCCGAATTTGAGCTTCGTTGCCTGGCAAATGGGTTGGTGCGAGCGTGTTGTCAATGTCGAGCGCCAAGCCTCGTAAGTTGCGGTCAGCCAACCAGGCTGGCGTGATTTCAAACGCGCTCTCGAGTTGGGCTTTGGGCGTTAAAAGCTTTAACCACAATGGGTTGGCTCGGGTGCTCACGGTTTGACCTGATTGGCAATGACCGACCACATGCGACCCGTTTTTCCAGCGTCACGGCGGTACGAGAAAAATTCTGGATCGGTGCTGCACGCGCCTGATCGCCAAATCTGGTTTTTTGGAACGCCGCAAGCCTCGAGCAACCAGGCGTTGGCGGCGCTCAAATCAAGTTTCCAAAGGGTTTGGGAAGGTTCTAAGATGTTGTCTGGGAATCCCGCGTTCAAAAATTGTTCGCGCACCTCGGGTCCCACGCTGTAATGCTCAAAGCAAATCCCGGGTCCAATCGCGGCGCGGATGTGCTCGAGTTTTGCTCCCAAGCCCAGCATCTGCCGTAGCGTATGCTCGAGAATTTTTGCCACACTTCCGCGCCAGCCGCAGTGTGCCGCGCCGATCACGCCGTTTGCGCGGTCTTCGAGCAGCACGGGGTAACAATCGGCGGTTTCGATCACCAGGGCAATATTATTCTGGCTTGTCACAAGCGCATCGCCCTCGAGCACCACGCCTGGAACAGCCTCGACCACCGTGCTCGAGTGAATTTGATTGAGTCTGGCTACCGAGTTTAAACTTAAGCCAAGCGCACTCAAGGCGTGCCCACGATTTTCGAGCACGCACTTAGGGTCATCACCGACCCGTTCGGACAGGTTTAAACCAGCAAAATTACCTGTACTCGAGCCACCAGTGCGGGTTGAGAAACCGTGATTGCTCTGTAAATTCGGGGCGTGTAACCACATGCTTTTTAGTTTACGCCAGGGCTTGAGGATTTCTGAGCTTGGTGCGTCAACGGGCAGGCAAAATGGTCTTTTAAGAGAATTAGTCCGTTCTCGAGCGATTTTTTTTATCATGAAAGTCTTCAATTTCTTGGCGTAAATGCGCCTGGTGAGGCTGATTTGGTCGGACAAGCCAAAAAACCACACCAGGGGACAGGATTCTTTGCTACACTGGGTTCTTAATGAAACGTTACTTGCGAGACAATCATCAATTTGCGTTCTTTATGGGCTTTGTGGCGGTTCAAAAGGGGAGGTTGGATCAAATCCGTTTGGGTTTGGCATCTGGCTCGAGTCTGATTTCGGGGGAGCATCATGGATGAAAACATTACACCGTTAGCCAAGAAGCTGGCGGAGGAAAACTCGATAGATTGGCGTTTTATCAGGGGAACGGGTCCGGCTGGCAAGGTCATTGAACGTGACATTTTAAGTTACCTGGCGCGTATCATGTCCGGCGAATTGGATTTGCCCACCATGCCTGACGCCTCAGAACCTGCGGGTCCTGCGCTTGGAAGTGCAAATCCCGACATGGGACAGGTCGCCAACTTTGACCTGATGAGTGCCAGCATGGCAAAAGAGGGCGTTGACTTAAACTCGATGCTTGGCGATTTCAGTTCACCAGCTCCAACACAGACACCACCAGTCCCCGAGTACGACTTTTCGATGCCAGTCACTCCAGTCTCGAGCGTTGCCGATGATGTGGTGATCTCGAGCCAGGTTGCGGGTGTTTCAATACCTGAAGTGGTTGTGCCTGAGTTTTCAATGCCCGAAATTGCTGTGCCCGAAATGGCTGTGCCCGAGTTTTCAATGCCTGAAGTTGCTGTGCCAAGCTCCAAATCGGTAGAACTTGACGATGCCATATTCGAGTTTGACCTTGACGACATTGACGACGTTGAACCAGTCGCCAGCTTGCACAACCCAGACTTGTTCCCCGCCGAAATCGTAGCCCCTGCCATCATCATGCCAACCTCAAGCCTGAACGAAGATCATATCATGACCGTCAGCGATGAGCATGACGTGATTGTACCATCCGATGAAGTCACGCTCAGTCCAGGGGACGATATTTTGGTGCATGTCAGTGACGAATTTGAACCTGTGC
The DNA here is from genome assembly GCA_025352125.1 of Deinococcales bacterium. GTDB lineage: Bacteria > Deinococcota > Deinococci > Deinococcales > JAAFIG01 > JANXTZ01. Next base: position 6,675 of record JANXTZ010000055.1, read on the forward strand.
CCGATCCGCTCGAGAATGTCGCGTTCGAGTTGGATGCGCACAGCCATTTTGATCCCGTTCAAACCTTGATTGTTGAAGATGCGATTCTTGCCCCCGAACCAGAATTGGTTGTGGACGAAATTGAAACGCCAGCGGTTCATCACCAACCCGCAGGAATGTCACTTGACGCTCTGGCAGCCATTGGTGCTGGTGCGCTTGGCGTTGGTGCCGCGTTCCATGCTCCAAGTAATGATCTCGAGCTAGAGCTTGAAACGCCACCTGCCGCCGTACCCGAGTTGCCAATTGAACCCGAACCAGTGGCAGTACCTGTCATGACAGAACCAGTGGCAGCGCCGGTCATGACCGAACCAATGATTGCCCATTTTGATCCCGAACCCGTTCATGTCCAAGCTGAACCTGTGCTTGCCTTGGAACCTGTAGCCGAGCCTGTTCATGTCGAATCTGCATCAATGCACGTTCCCGAGCCGGTGGTCGCGCTCGAGCCAGAACCGGTTCACGTGCCAGCAGACCCTGTGCCAACTCCGGTCGTCATCCCCGCCGAAGTTCAAACCCCAATGTCGGAATCCTCGGGTCAGCACCTGGCTGCGCCAACTTCGAGCCTGCACAAAGATTTTTTCAACACCAACATTTTGCGCCGTCAGTTTAGTGCCAGCGCCCTGATGGACATTCGGACACAGATTTCCAAAGCGCTGAACGGACGCGAAGTTCAACTTGGCGTCTTCGTCGGACGCGCCGCTCAGCGTGGACTGTACCTGCTCGGCACCACCGACGCGATCACGCTCAACAAACTTGAGGCTGATTTGGTGCCGCTCAGCACGGCTGGTTTGCATCACAGCTTCATCGAGGCGGTGCAAAGCGTCAACCACGCCGACGCGGGTGTGGCAAGTGGTTTGGCGGTGCTCGACGCGTCCAGTTTGGGTGTCGATGATCTGGTCTTGCCCGCCAGCGGGGCGCTGCTCGCCTTGGGACAGATCAGCAACAACATGGCGACGCTGACCCTTTCTGGCGATTTTCCAGCCAAAGCCGGTGCGGAATTTCTGGCACACGTCGCCCAGTCGCTCGAGACTCCAGTCGGACTGGTGCTCTAAAAAGGTTTTGCAATTTTTTACGGATGGGTTTCAATGGAAATCCATCCGTTTTTGGGTCACTTTGGTGTCTGGGCTTTTCATTCGCATTGAGTCTCGTGCTAACCTGTCGAGACTGTGCCAATTGGCACTCGAGCGACCAAGACCCCAATGTTGTCAGCGATGACAGAATTTTCACGCGCCGTGCATGGTCGATTCAACGAAGGAGGCTTTCACCCTTGATGACCGCCAAACCCCAAGATGCCTTTGAAAAGGCACGGAAATTCAACCGAGTCGAAGAGGCTCACGCGGCAGGGTTGTACCCGTACTTCAAAGCCATTCAACACCATCACGGGGGCAGCGTGATGGTGGACGGCGAAGAATACGTTTTGACCGGCAGCAACGATTATTTGGGCTTGACCCAGGACGAACGCATCAAACAGGCGGCTCGAGATGCGGTGGCGACTTACGGCACAAGTTGTACAGGCTCGAGGTTTTTGACGGGCACACTCGACATTCACGAAACCCTCGAGCATGAACTTGCCGAATTTTTTGGCAAGGAACAGGTGCTGGTTTTTGCCGCCGGTTTTCTGGCGTGCGCCTCGAGCGTCGCGGCGTTGACGGGTCGCCATGACCTGATTTATTTTGACCGCGAAAACCATGCCAGCCTTTACGACGGCTTTAAACTGGCAAACGTCCGTAACGAACAACTGCGGCGTTTTGATCACAACGACGCCAATGATTTTGAACGCCTGTTAAAAGAGGATGAGGGCAAACCGGGCGGGCGAATTGTCTACACCGAGGGCGTCTTCTCGATGAGCGGACACATCGGCGTGGTGGACAAAATTGTCGAGGTCGCTAGACGTTACGGTTGCCGTGTGGTCTGCGACGATGCCCACGCGACTGGCGTGCTCGGACCGCTCGGGCAGGGCGCACATTACCACTTCAACCTTCAAAACGAGGTTGATCTGGTGGTCGGCACGTTCTCGAAATCCTTTGCCAGCGTTGGCGGCTTTGTCGCCGGTGAGCGCGAGGTGGTCGAATGGATCAAACACACCGCCAGACCCTTTATTTTTAACGCCGCACTGCCAGGACCCAATGCCGCCGCGACGCTCGAGGCACTGCGCATCATGCGCAGCGAACCCGAACACCGCGAACGCATGTGGAAAAACGTCAACTTCATGCGCGATAACCTGCTGACCCTCGGATTTGATTTGCTCGGCTCGGACAGCCCGATCATTCCGGTGCTGGCAGGCGATGATGACACCGCCATTTTATTTTGGAAGGGCTTGTGGGCTGAAAAAATCTTCACCACCCCAAGCCTGCCGCCAGCCGTTCCCAAAGGGCAGAGCATCATTCGCACCAGTTACAACGGCGCACACACCCAACCGCAGCTCGAGAAGGCGCTTCACGCGTTTGAAAAAGTTGGACGCGAGCTTGGTGTGATTTCTTAAAAACGGATTTCATAAAAAAGCTCGAGAGATGGTTTCTCGGGCTTTTTTATGCCATTAAACTATGGTTTTTGAATCGGAATCCATACCTCGAAATTCGGGTTTTGATTCCCAAAATCCTGCCCGTAACGTTCCAAATCTGGGGCGTCCCCTCGAGTAAACCCCGAACTTGGCAACCAATTGGCATAGGCGTGGTTGAACACTTGCGAAACGTTTTCGAGGTTGGCTGGGAACACCGCGTAATCACAGGCTGCAACGTTCCAAAGTTGCAGCTCTTGTGGTGCGTTAACCTCACCGCTCACAGCCTCGCCAGCCATGTAACGCAACACACCACTCGAGCGCTCGAGCTGCATCACGCCGTAACTCACGCCTGGTTCGGCTCGAGCAAAATCGTGAGGGGGCTGTCCCATCAACGTTTGCCAGAGTGCGCCAATGTCTGATGATCCTGGAGTGGTGTCGATTGCCATGCCCACGACGGTGAAAGCATTGTTTGAAACGATTCTTGGTTGTTCCATTGGTTGCTCCTTTTGAGTCAGATTCTACCCAAATTCACCTGTTCCCAGAAATCCGTTCAAAAATCGTGCCGAGGTAACTGAACGTGTCTGTCTCGAGCCTTTCAAGCTTGGCTGGAATCTCGAGGTTGGAGGTGGTGATTGCGGACAGTGAAAAGTAATACTCGCCGCGATCCCGTACCATCCAAACGCTGCGAACCGTGCCAGCGTTGTTGCTGCCTCGAGCCGTGAACACAAGACGGGCGTAAGAATAGGTGATTAACGATTCGCCCGCTTGGTATTTTAGGCGCTCGAATCCCATCACGTTGCTCGAGTTGAGAGCATCAATCAAAATCACGGCAATTTCTTGGGTGAACGAACTTGAGCGGTTCTCGTTTGATGGTTTGTTGAGCGAACGGTACACGACTTCGCCAGGGTTGGGTGTGATCAAATTTGTGCTTGGGGCGCAAGAAAAAAGCATCAAGCCAAGCGTTGCCATCAGGATCGAAAATCGCTTCATGCAAAAAGTTTAACGTGATTTGATGAAAACATTCCCGAGACTGACAATCGGCTAAACTGAGATCATGATCTTGGTGACTGGAGCCACAGGAAACGTTGGTGCCGATGTGCTGCGCGGTTTGCTTGAACTTCAAGTTCCCGTTCGGGCGGCGGTCACCGATTTGAACCGTGCTCGAGCCAGACTGCCCGAAGGCGTCAATCTGGAGCGTTTTGATTTCAATGACCCGAGCACGTTTGCGGCGGCGCTCAAGGGGGTCACACGTGTTTTTTTGATGCGCCCCCCGATCATGGATGATGCCAAAGCCTTCAAGCCATTCTTGAAAGCGCTTGCCTCCAACGGACTTGAACAATTGGTTTTCCTGTCAGTGCTCGGCGCACAACACAACCCGATTGTGCCGCACCGCAAGCTCGAGCTTGCCATTGAAAAACTCAAAATCCCGCACGCGTTTTTACGTCCCAGTTTCTTCTTGCAAAATTTTTTGAGCACGCATCGCTCGGACATTTGCGAACGCAACGATTTGTTTGTCCCAGCCGGCACTGGTCACACCAGTTTTATTGATGCCAGAGACATTGCTGCCGTTGCCGTGCGTGCTTTGAGTGTGCCGCACATTGTGAGTGGTGGGATTGACCTGACTGGCGCTGAAGCCTTGACCTATTCAGAGGTGGCAATGGTTTTCAGCCAGGTGTTGGGGCGAACCATCACGTACTCAGACCCCCTGCCACTCAAGTTTGGACTCGAGATGCAAAAGCGCGGGATCAAACCCGCGTTTGTCAACGTCATGATTTTGATTTACAACACCAACCGTTTTGGACTGGCGGCTCGGGTCACCAACGAGGTCAAGCGCATCCTTGGGCGTGATCCACTGAGCGTTCAGGACTTTGTGCGCGATTTCAAAGACCTGTTTTCCGAGACGACAGGCTCGAGTCAAACAACCTGATCAAAACATTCTCAAAACACGATACTTGATGCCCTCAGATTCGAGGCTTGAGGTTTTCTGACATTTGCCGATAGAGTGGCGCTCAGCCCAAATTCAGATCATTAAAAGTGATAGTATTTGCGCAGCCAGAACAAAACCAGGAGGAATACACCATGCTTCTCGAGGGAAGTCATTTTATTCATTCGCCCCCAAGTCGGGTTTTTGCACTCTTAAATGACCCAGACGTGCTTTCCAGGTGCGTGCCAGGAGTCAAAAGTTTGGTGCTTGACGGTACGGATTCTTACAAAGCACAAGTTGAGGTGGCGATAGGTCCGGTCAAAGGGAAATTTGATGGGAAAATTGCGATCACCGAAAAAGTACAAGATCAAAGCATGACCTTGAAAGTCGAATTCAAATCGCCCGTCGGCATTGCCAACGCGCTCGGAACACTCAAACTCGAGCCTGAAAACGACGGCACAACCGTGCACTGGGCGGGCGAACCGCAACTGATGGGCATGATCGCCAGCGTTGGCGCACGCCTCATTGGTGGTGTGGCAAAAGTCCAAGCCGATTTGTTTTTCTCCAAACTCGAGCTGGAAGCACAGAAGGTTGAATCTTGAAGATTCAGGAGTGAACCCACATGAACACAAGTTGAGTTTCACCTCGAGTGGCGCAGGTTTTGAATCGTTTATTTTCAAGGAGGTTGGAACATGGCACAAGTGGTTGCAGTAACAATGACCGTCAACGGCGTGAAATCCACACATCATCCAGAACCGCGCACGCTTTTGGTGCATTACTTGCGCGAAAAACTGGGATTGACCGGCACGCACGTCGGTTGCGACACCAGCCAGTGCGGCTCGTGCACCGTCCACGTGGATGGCATGGCAATCAAATCTTGCACCATGTTCGCGGTGCAAGCCGAGGGTGCAAACGTCACCACCATCGAGGGCATGGGCGAGATCGGTCATTTGCACGCCCTGCAAACCGGTTTCTGGGAGGAACACGGTCTGCAATGCGGTTTTTGCACCCCAGGCATGATCATGAGTTCTGCCGATCTGCTGAGCCACAATCCCAACCCGAGCGAGTCTGAAATTCGTCACGCGCTCGAGGGAAATTTTTGCCGTTGCACTGGGTATCACAACATTGTCAAAGCCGTGCAGAATGCGGCACACAGCATGGCACAATCGGCAATGGCACAGGCGGCAGACGACTAAGGCAAAATTTTTTTAGCCCTCAAAGCTCGAGATTCAGAAGAGATTTGAAGTTTGATCAACAATACACTCGGGTTTTAATGTTTTTCACCACTCGAGCACTTTGGTTTCTCAAGACAGCGTTTAAGGAGAAGTCCATGACCGAAAAATTCTTTGGCAAAGCTGTGAAACGCGTTGAAGACCCGCGTTTTATCACGGGCGCAGGAAATTACACCGACGACATTGTGCTGCACAACATGACCTATGCGGCGATGGTGCGCTCCCCGTATGCCCACGCGAAAATCAACTCCATCGACGCCTCGGCTGCACTGGCATTGCCTGGTGTGCTGGCGGTTTTGACTGGTAAAGATTTGGTGGCGGCGGGCATCAACCCGATACCGCCAGGTTGGTTGCTGCCCGACCTCAAAATTTCGGCGCATCACGCCATTCAACCCGACAAGGTCACACACGTGGGCAACATTGTGGCTGCCGTGATTGCCGAAACCCGAGCCATCGCCGAGGATGCTGCTGCGCTGGTCGATGTCGATTACGAGATGCTGCCCGCCGTGGCACTCGGCAGTACCGCGTTGGCTGAAGGTGCGCCCCAAGTTCACGAACTCGCGCCTGGAAACGTGGCATTCAAATGGGAAATTGGTGATTCTGCGGCAGTCGATGCCGAATTTGCCCACGCCTTCAAAACTGTTGAGGTCAAGCTGCGCAATCAAAGGCTTGTGCCGAACGCCATCGAACCACGCTCATCCCTCGCGGATTACAAACGTGCCGGTGACGAGTACACGCTCTACACCACAAGTCAAAACCCGCACATTCACCGGGTGATGCTGGGCGCGTTTATCATGGGCATTCCAGAGCACAAGTTGCGGATTGTCTCGCCAGATGTGGGGGGCGGGTTTGGCAGCAAAATCTTCCAGTATCCCGAAGAGGTGATCGTGCTGTTCGCCTCGAAAAAATTAAACCGTCCGGTCAAATGGACGGCGACCCGTTCAGAATCGTTTGTAAGTGACGCGCAGGGACGCGATCACGAGACGGTTGCCGAGATGTGCGTCGATGCTGACCACAAGGTGCTGGCGTTGCGGGTGAAAACCATCGCCAACCTTGGCGCGTACCTGACCACCTTCGCGCCAGCCGTGCCAACCTACTTGTACGGCACACTGATGAACGGCACGTACAAATGGAAAGCCATTCACTGCCATGTCACCGGCACGTACACCAACACCGTCGGTGTGGACGCCTACCGAGGCGCGGGTCGTCCCGAAGCCACCTACGTCCTCGAGCGCATCATGAGCCGCATGGCGCTCGAGCTTGGCGTTGACCCGCTCGAGTTCAGGCGCAAGAATTTTATTCAACCCGACGAGTTCCCGTATCAGACGCCCGTGGCATTGCAGTACGACTCCGGGAATTACGAACCCGCGATGGACAAAGCCATGGCGATGCTCGATTACGCGGGGCTTCGCGCCAAGCAAGCTGAGGGTCGTAAAAACGGCAAATACATCGGCATTGGGGTCAGCACCTACCTCGAGGCTTGCGGACTGGCTCCGAGCGCCCTGGTGGGCAGTCTGGGCGCTCAGGCGGGGCAGTGGGAGTCAGCGCTCGTGCGGGTCAGTGCCACGGGCAAGGTTGAGGTCTTGACGGGTTCGCACAGCCACGGGCAGGGTCACGAAACCGCCTTTGCGCAAGTTGTTGCCGACGAACTGCAAATTCCGATGGAAGATGTCAGCATCGTTCACGGCGACACCGCCAGACTGCCGCACGGTTGGGGCACGTATGGCTCGAGAAGCGCCCCCGTGGGTTTGAGCGCGATCAAAATGGCTTCGGACAAGATCAATGACAAAGCCAAGAAAATTGCCGCGCATCTGCTCGAGGCGAGTGTGGACGACATCGTTCACGAGGACGGCAAATATCAAGTGAAGGGCGTGCCCGAAAAATCCAAATCATTTTTCGACATTGCGCTCATGGCGCACCTGGCGCACAATTATCCAGCCGACCTCGAGCCAGGACTGGAAGCCACCCACTTTTACGACCCCAAGAATTTTGTTTACCCATTCGGCACGCACCTTGCCGTGGTCGAGGTGGATGCCAACACGGGTCACATCCAACTGATTCGGTACGTCTGCGTGGACGATTGCGGTCCGATCATCAACCCGCTCATCGTCGAGGGACAAGTTCACGGCGGCGTCGCCCAGGGCATGGGACAGGCGCTCCTCGAAAACACGGTTTACGACGACAACGGACAACTGACCAGCGGTTCGTACCTCGAGTACACCATGCCACGCGCTGACAACATGGTGCAACTCGAGATCGGTCACACCGTCACCCCCAGCCCGCACAACCCGCTCGGCGTGAAAGGCATTGGCGAGGCCGGCACCATCTCGAGCACTGCCGCGATAGCCAACGCCGTGATCGACGCCCTCGAGCCGTTCGGTGTGAAGCACCTGGACATGCCGTACACGCCCGAGAAAGTCTGGCGGGCGATCAGCGCCAGCCTTCCACAAGCCGCAGACGATTAAACAAAATCCGTAGGGGCGGGGATTGTCCCCACCTCTGGGCGACCACAAGGGTCGCCCCTACAACAGGGGGTCAAATGTACACTTCCGAATTTACCTATCACAAAGCCTCGAGCGTGTCCGACGCGCTGGCACAACTCGCCTCAAATCCCGACGCGAAATTGCTGGCGGGTGGACACTCACTCATTCCAACCATGAAATTGCGCCTTGCCAGCCCGAGTGCTTTGATTGATGTCTCGAGTTTGCCCGAATTGCGCGGCATTCGCACCGAGGGCGACACGATCATCATTGGCGCGATGACCACACACCGCGAACTCGAGTTTTCAAAAGTGCCATTGTTGAGTGAAGTCGCGCGTTTAATTGGTGATCCGATGGTGCGCAACAAGGGAACGATTGGTGGTGCTCTGGCGCACGCCGATCCTTCAGCCGATTACCCAGCCGCAATTCTGGCATTGAACGCCAAAATCAAAATTCAAAGCTCGAGTGGCGCTCGGGTCGTGACCGCCGATGAATTCTTTCAAGGCATGTTCACCACCGCCCTCGCTCCAGGCGAGATGCTGGTTGAGATTCACGTTCCAGCCAGCGTCAAAGGCGCAGCCTACGAAAAATTCGCTCATCCAGCCTCGAGGTACGCGGTTGCAGGTGTGGCAGTCGTGGTGCATTCAGACGGCAGCCTTCGCGCCGCCGTGACGGGTGCGGGCGATCATGCCATGCGTCTGACAAAACTCGAGTCTGAAGGTGTCTCGAGTGCCTGCAAGGGTCTGGTCAGTGCCAGCGATTTGATGGGCGATCATTTCGCCAGCGCCGAATACCGAGCGCATCTGGTGGACGTGATGGCGAGCAAGGCGCTTGCTCGAGCGAAATAAATCCAAAATGTTTTTTGTGGGGGCGCATGGACGTGTGCCCCTTTTTGTTTTTCAGACTCGAGCCACAATTATGCCAGTTTCATTTCAGGTTGATGCTCGTAAAATACTTTTCGAGGAGAATATTTTATGTTTTCAAACCCCCTGAAAATCTGCGCTGCACTCATCGTCTCAAGCCTGATCTCGAGCGCCAGCGCCACCGAAATCACCTTGTACCCCAGCTTTTCCGAAGTCCGCGAAAATGTGCAACTGACAGGCTCGAGGTTTGACTGGACGCCCGCCGCCGACCTTGGCGATTACCTCGTGCCTGGCAGCTTGGAACTCGAATATGCAAACGTGCTTTCAATGCAGCTCCTGCCGCCTTCGGGCAGTTTGTTGTCCTTGTTTGAAGGCAAGGTTGTCAAAGTCTATTTCAACGAAGAATGGATTGAAGCCAAGGTCATCAAAGCCGACATTGGCTTGTTCGAGATTGACGGCGAATTTATCCGCCTCGAGAATGCCGAAGTCAAATTCCCGTCGCTCGAGGGAGCGCGGTTTGCGCCAACCTACTCCTGGAAGTTCGCGGGGGCTGGCGGTGCGGCAAAAATCTTGTACAGCACCAGGGGTTTGTTCTGGGCTGGCACGCGCTACACCCTGAACGTGGCAAGCAACAATACCGCAAGCCTGACTGCCTGGGCGGACGTTCAAAACCTCTCGAGCCTCGAGTACAGCGTGCCAAATTTGACGTTGTTCGCGGGTGATGTCAGCGTTGAACAAGATCAAGAATTTGCCCAGAACAATCGTATTTTGCAAAATCAGCAGAACGAGCCAACCACCACTCCAACGGCAGGAAAATCAGCACCACGAATTGTTGCCGCAGGCGAACTTGGCGGATTGCAAAGCTACAATTATCTCAAACCTGCCAGTTTTGCGGCAAAAGCCACCACAGGTTTACCATTCATCAAAAACACCCAAACCGTCAAAGATGTCCTCGAGTATCAAGGACAGTTTGACACCAACTCTCGAGCGACCACTTCACTGCAACGCGTGTACTCGTTCATGACCCCGCAAAGTTTGCCGACTGGTGGCGTGACCGTGCGCGAGGCGGGGCGTCTGGTGGGGCAGACCAGCATTCCCAACACGCCCAAGCTTGGCAATGTGCGTCTGAACTTGGGCAAAGATTTCGATGTCAAATTGATTCGGCTAGTCCAACCCATCGAGCGCACCAAAAAGATTGCCCGTTACCGCGTGGATTACACGATCAAAAACGTCAAATCTCGAGGGGTCAACCTGCGAATCGCCGAATTTGTGCCCGCTGGCGTGAAGCTCGAGAAAGTCAAATTGCCAAACTTTTTATCCGAGCCTGGCGCGTTTGTTTCCCGTCCAACCATTGCGGCTGGCGCGACGTTTAAGGGCAGTTACGAGATTGTGTTTTCGTTGAAGTAATCTCGAGCAGTGCTAGACTGATTGCATGAACGAATTGATTTTTCTGGTGGAAGAAGCCCCAGAGGGTGGTTTTAACGCTCGAGCTTTGGGTGAAAGCATTTTCACCCAAGCCGATACTGAAATAGAATTGCACGCCATGGTTCGAGATGCGGTGTTGTGCCATTTTGATGAAGGGAAAGCCCCAAAGATTTTGCGTTTGCATTTTGTTCGTGAAGAAGTTTTGGCGGTATGAAACTTCCCCGCGATATTTCTGCGAGTGACCTGATTGGATTGCTCAAGGTTTTCGGGTATGCGGTTGTACGTCAAACAGGAAGCCATATTCGACTCACAACCCAGCAAAACGGTGAGCATCATCTCACCATTCCGCGTCATGATCCGCTGCGTGTTGGCACACTTGCAGCGCTTCTATCCGAAACTGCTGTTCATCCTGGATTATCTCGTGAAGAATTTTTAAAACAGTTGTTTGGGTAATCAAACCTATCCGAGATGCTTAATAAGGCGTGCAAGCACCCCATTCACAAACTTCCCGCTTTCCTCGCCGCCGTAGCGTTTGGCTATCCTGACCGCCATCTCAATCACGACGGGGTGCGGGGTGTCCAAGAACATCATTTCATAACTCGAAATGCGCAAAATGGTCAAATCGGTTTGCGACATTTGCGTGAACGTCCAACCTTCAATCACGCGCTCTAAAGTCTGGTCCACGTCGTAACGTTTTTCATCAAACCCCAAGACCAGACGGTGGGCAAAGATCATGCCCTCGGTGTCCAGGGCGCTGGGTTCGTCGCGGTCACGGGTTTCTTTTTTTTCGTCAACCTCGAGTTTGGCGTTTTCCCAGGCGGTGTTGATGTCGTTGCCACCCTGTTCTGCCTCAAACAAGACCCGAAAGGCGAGTTCTCTGGCGCGGCGGCGTGTGCCCGTTTGAACTTCAGCCATTGCTGACTTCCAGGGGCAGCACAATGCTTTGCACGGTCACGTTGACGGCTTTGACGCTCAAGCCGGTCATGACTTCAATGTTTTCGGCGACCACGCGTTGCACCTCAAGCGCCGCCTCTGGGATGGGGCGTCCGTAATCGACGTTGACGCTCAAATCGACGATCACGTTGGCATTCTCGCGGGTGATGTTGATGCCCTTCAGGCGTTTGCCTGCCAGAAATTCGCCCATTTTGACGGGTGGCGTGACGGGGGTGACGCCTTTGACGCCTTCGATGGCGATGCTGGCGATTCCGGTGAGCACATCTTTGGAGATGTCCACCTCGAGCTTGTGTTGGGAGGTTTTGACTGGCATGGGCGCATTCTAGCGCTTTGCTTGGGAAAAGGGGAGGGCAAGTGTTTTAGACTGGTCTCGTGCAAGTCATGACTTTTAACCTCAACGGTATTCGCAGCGCCCACAACAAGGGCGCGTTCGCATGGCTGGCGGAACAGCAACCAGACATTATTTTGCTGCAAGAAGTTCGGGCGCTCGAGCATCAACTGCCCGATCTCGGTTTGAAGGGTTATCACGCATTTTGGAATCCTGCGGCAAAACCTGGCTATTCTGGCGTTGGAATGCTGACCAAGCTCGAGCCTAAAAGTGTTTCGTTCGGCATCGACTCGAGCGAATTCGATACGGAGGGTCGGGTGCTGCGGGCTGAGTTTGACGGTTTTGATGTTCTCAGCGCCTACATTCCCAGTGGCTCGAGTGGCGAGGAGCGTCAGGCGGCAAAAATGCGTTTTCTGGCAGAATTTTTGGCGCATCTCGAGGTTTTAAAAGCTGACGGGCGCGAGTTGATTGTCGGCGGGGATTTCAACATTGCGCATCAAAAGATTGACCTGAAAAACTGGCGCGGCAATCAAAACCAAAGCGGTTTCTTGCCCGAAGACCGCGCCTGGATTGACGGTTTGCTCAGTCTAGGCTGGCGTGACAGCTTCAGGGATTTGGTGGGTCCAGAGGCGGCGTATTACTCGTGGTGGTCGGCGCGGGGCGGGGCGCGGGCGAAAAATATCGGTTGGCGTCTGGATTATCAATTCACCACGCCCAAGCTGGCGGCGCTGGCTGCAAACCCACGAATTCACAGCTCCGACCTTTTTTCAGATCATGCGCCCGTGATTCTCGAGTATCAGATTTGAACAACACTCGAGCCACGCGGTTGGGCTGGTCGCTGGCGGTGGTGCCAATTGGGTTTTTGTTGGTTTTTTTGGCTTTTCCAATTCTCAAATTGCTGTTTGGCTCGTTCTCGCTGGCAGGATTTCGGGCGGTGCTCGAGAATCCGTATTATGTTGCCAGGTTGGTCTGGACATTCCAGAGTGCGGGTATGTCAATGCTGCTGACCGTGGTGTTGGGCGTGCCGGTGGCGGTTGTGTTTGCCAAGTTCGATTTTTTTGGCAAGCGCACACTCGAGGCAATCCTCACCTTGCCATTTGTCGTGCCGACCATTGTCGTGGCGATGGGGTTTAACGCCCTTTTCGGCGCGAATGGTTTGACAGGCATCAATTTCTCGGGCACGGCGTTTTTGATTGTTCTGGCAAATCTGTTTTACAATTTTGCGCTGGTGGTGCGCATCGTCTCGGGTTTTCTGGGTACACTCGACACCGACCTAGAGGACGCTGCCAAGGGTGAGGGTGCGAATACTTGGCAGGTTTTTAGGTTCATCACACTGCCGATTGCCAGACCCGCAATATTGGCTTCCTCGGCGTTGGTGTTTTTGTATTGCTTTGCCTCGTTCGGCGTGCCGCTTCTGCTGGGGGCGGGGCGGTTCAACACGCTCGAGGTGGAAGTCTGGCAGTCGGTCAGCAGTCAGCTCAAATTAACCCAAGCCAGCGCTTTGGCGTTGCTGCAACTGCTGGTCACGTTTATGGCAAGTCTGGTTTACACCCGAGCACAATCTGACGCCCGAATCGCGCTCGAGTTTGGCGCAAAACGTCCATTTGCCAAAGGGGTCGCTCGGGTGATTTTGATGGCCTGCGTGAGTTTTACGCTGATCTTGACGCTGACGCCGATGCTGGCGTTGTTACGTCAGGCGCTGTTTGACAGTCAGGGTTTGACAATCGCGTTTTTTGTCAATGCGCTGAAGCTCGGTGACGGTTTGAGTGATGTTCCGATTCTGTTGGCGCTCAAAAATGCGGTTTTGTTCGTGACGCTGACCTTGTTGCTGGCGGTGCCACTCGGTTTGCTGTACGCGGTTGCAACGCAATTTACAGGCTCAAGAATTCTTGATGCACTGTCCTTGGTGCCGCTCATGACCAGCGCGACATTGCTCGGTGTGGCGTTTATTGTGGCGTATCCAGACTTGACCGCGAATCTTGGCTTGTTGATAGCGGCGTACACCATTGGCGCGTATCCGTTCATCGTGCGCAGTGTGCTGCCAGCGCTTCGGGCGTTGCCACTCGAGATTCTCGAGGCAGCACGGGTTTGTGGGGCAACCGAATTTCAGGTGTTCTGGTTTGTGACCTTGCCACTCCTGCGTCCCGCCCTAAGCACGGGTATCGCCTTTGCGTTTGCCAGCGTGATCGGAGAGTTCAGCGCGACCCTGGTGCTTTCAAGACCCGAATGGGCGACGCTGACCACAGTCATCTACACCAAACTTGGGCGACCAGGGCAATTGGGTGAAGCCAGCGCCGTTGCCGTGATGCTGTTGTTGCTGACCACTGGCGGTTTTTTGTTGCTTGATCGTGCCAGGGGCAAAATGGCTTAGAGCCTGGCTTGATCGGTTCCAGCCCGAGCGGCGGTTGTTCCTATCGGCAGAAAAAGCTTGAATGTGGTTCCCGCGCCGACTTGGGTCTGGATTTCAAGTTCGCCACCAAAATGTCCGCGCACGATGTCACGGATGATGCTCAAACCCAGTCCGGTGCCCTTGCCAACAGGTTTGGTCGTGAACAGGGGTTCAAAAATCTTGGGCAAGATGGCGTCAGGAATGCCCATACCATTGTCGGTGACGCTGAAAACCAACTCGGTTTGACCGAGTTGAACCCGAGTGCCGAAGATCAGTTCCACCCGCGCATCTTCTCTGCCCTCAGTGGCATGAATGGCGTTGATGACCAGGTTTGAGACCACTTGCGTAAAACGACCTGGCTCGCCGCGCAACAGTGTACCAGCGATTCCAGGGTTCAAAGAGATGACAACCTTGGCACTTGCGGCTTGATGCTCGAGCATCGAAAGTGTGTCCTGTGCAACGTCAACAGGATCAAACAAGGTGGCTTCGTTGCTCGAGAAGCGGGTTTGGTTACGCATTTTGCGCACGAATTCGCCCAGGCGGTCGAGGGTGACGGTGGTGTCTTGCAAACTTTTTTGAAGCTCTTTCGCAATCTCGGTGTGGTCTTCCGTGGTCACGTCGGGGTTGCCAAGGCTTTGCGCGTACTCGTCTGCCAGCGAACGCGCCTGATGCAAGTAATTGAGACTGGCAGCCAGTGGCGTGTTGACCTCGTGGGCTAGACCGGCGGTTAACTGCCCAATGCTGGCAAGTTTTTCGCTCGAAACCAAGCGTTCACGGCTGTCCTCGAGTTCCTGGGTGCGTTCCTGGATGCGCGTCTCGAGTTGGTTGTTCATGTTTAAAAGCTGACTTGTCAGACTGCGGTTTTCGCGCAAGATCAGGATTTGACGAACAAGCACCAATGTGGTGATCACGGCGGCGGCAAAGACACCGACCACATCGCCCAGTTCAGAATCCAGATGCGAGCGAATCAGTGGAATGTAAATCAGCACCGCCGCCAGATACGGCGCATACACACTTAACCAACCCAGGGAGATGAGACTTTGACGGGTCAGCAGGCTCGAGGGTTGAGGGCTAAAACCAAGGTAAGCTCCAAGGCAAAAAATGATCAGGCACAAGAAAAAACCGCTATCGCTCAAACCGCCTTGCTGGTAAAGTCCCAGGCTCAACTGAGCACCAATGACAGCATCCAGCAGCACCAAAGACGTGATGCCCAAACTGATCAAGATTGCCAAGCGTTGTATTAAAATGGTGCTCTGCACGGTCACGACAACGGCGACACACAGCACCAAGATATCGATTGGCGTGCCATTGAAAGGAACCCTGGGCAAGTCAGCGTTCGCAACCCTGAACGCCGTTGTGCCTGGGATCAGCAATTGACCGCCGTTTTGGATAATTTTATCCAGAAAAGAAGTCCAAAATAAAATTCCTACCGTCAATACCAACAAGGACACGTCAAGGCTTGAACGCACCACCTCGAGTCGGCTGGTTTTGCGCCGTGGGATGCGAAGCAAACCAATGATCAACAACAGGCTTGTGCCCGCATACATCAAATCAATTGGGTTAAATTGTACTGGGCTAAATGGTACTGTGCTAAAATGCGCTTGGTTCAATCGGCTTTGCAAGCCGAACTCTAAAATGGCGTGCAGAATATCTGCCAGCACGTGCAATCCACCCCCCCAAACGAACGGCTGCATGATGAATCGCAGGTTTGGATTTTGAATCTGCAATGCTCGAGCCAGAAAGACCAGTGCCAAGATTTCTATTGGCAGGTTGAAAAGTACCACTCGTGCCTGTTGCCAGTTTGTACCCCCAATTCTCAAACCAAGCATCAAAAAATAGGTCATTCCAAGCGTCAAGATCAGCAAAAACATGGGTTTCAAAGTTTTAAAACGAGGGTCGGGAGTTGTAAAAGCAACTTCGGGGATCATAAAATTTCCTTGACTGAATTGGCTTTCGGAATTGAGATATCAAACCGTGTCCCGATACCGATTTGACTGTTGAGGGCAATATCACCCGAGAAATGACCTTTGACGATATCGTGTACCACCGACAAGCCAAGACCGTCGCTGTTCTCGCCGAGCATCGAAAACTTTGGTTCAAAAATACTGGTCACAACATCTTCAGTCAGTGCCAAACCATTGTTCTCAACGCTCAAGTGCATGGTTTTGGCGCTCGAAACCAAGACAATATGCACCCAGGACAGGCTTTGGTCTGGCTGTCCCGCACAGGCTTGAATGCTGGTCAACACGAGTTCATTCAAAATTTGTTTCAAGCGCAACGGATCGCCGTGAATCGGTACGGGTTCAACTGGCAAAGTAAGCTCGAGCTTGACCTGATGCTGGGTTGCCTGATACTCGAGGTGGACAAAACTGTCTTGCAGGGTTTGTCGGGCATCAAAATCCGTGGTGTCTTTGCTGGACATGCGGCTTTGTTCGCGCACCCGTCTGATGAACCGACCCAGGCGTTCCAGACTGCGTTCAATTCTTTCATGAACCGATTCGAGTTCATTGGCAATTTCAAGATGATCGTCTTTGGTAACATTGGGGGCGAGAAGTGAGTTTTTGTACTCACGCACCAATTCCCTGGCATGAGACAGGTCGTACAAACTGGCTGCGAGTGGTGTGTTGACCTCGTGGGCAACGCTGGCGGTGACCCGTCCAAGACTGGCAAGTTTTTCACTTGCCACCAACTGGGCTTGACTTTCTTGCAGCAACGCGGTTTTGGCGTTCAGCTCTTCGGTACGTTCCTGCACGCGCTGTTCCAGATTCAATGACAATGTTTTCAGACTTTTATTCAACTGTGCATTGTCGTACAGCTCTATGGATTGTCGAAACAGGGCAAGTACGACCGCCAGACCTGTGCCTGTCAAAACGCCAATTTCGTTGATGCCCGAATCGTTTTTGCGAAAAACATTGACCAAAAAAACAATAAACACACAAACCTGAGTGACCAGAGCCAGCGTTTGCCAGTTTGAACCCATTTCTTTTTTGGAATTGCTTGCCAACCGATCATTCATGACCAAATCATTTTTTGATAAAAGACTCGAAACCGCAGCCAAACAAAACAACACAACGCAGACCGTGACCAGTAAATCCAAAGGATTTGCAGTTTGGTAAGAATTGCTCGCTTCCTGAATGTTGAACAAAATATCGAATAAACCCATGCCGGTTAACCCCAGCGCCAAGCTCGAGAATTGAAATTTGGTTAAATTTCCTCGACCATTGAACATCAGTAAACTGAGGCTGATCAACTGTAAAACGTCCATGATTGGGTAAACAAGACTTAAAATCAATGCCAAATACTGTTGACCGTACTCGAGAACCGTATCTGCCAAGTAAATACGCCAAGCCAAAATCATCAGGGTGGTCATGACAATTGCAATTTCGATGTTGAGCTTTAAACCCTCGCGTTTGGTTTGTATTTTTTTACGCGGCACAAAAGAAAACGCGACAATCAAAGTGATGGGTTGTAACACGTAGAAAAGGTCAGCGATTGAAGGAAAAGGATTCATTTTAAGGACAATTTCGAGATATGCCCAGAGAATATCGCCCAACCCAAGAAACATTAAACTGAGCGAAATCCAAAACCACATTTTTTTCATGGGATCGCTGTGCTGTTTTGAAACCAAATACATGATCCAGGCGGCAATAAAACTTGGCGGAACATTGAACAAGTCGCCACGTATCACTTCAAAAGCTTGTCCACCAACTTGCAGCAACAAAACAATTGTCTCCAAAATTCCAAAAAAGATCAGGACACCCAACCACACCATTAATTTTTTTTGTGGTATTCGAGCCATGTTCTGAGATGTGGTTGCACTTGTCAAAATAAAGCCTTTGAAATCATGGGTTTGGAATGGCTAAAGCCCCCGAGTGAAGTCCTGTGGTAAAACGATTTTACGTGCTTGCAAGCCATTCAAAAGTCCAAACTTGGCAATGGGAGCGCGTTCATCAGCCTCAAGCCAGAAACACTCGAGCGATCAAAGTCATTTGAGCCAATCGTTTATTTGAGCAAGGTCTCGAGTTCGATCACTTCGCCCATGACAACGCGGTTGTTTCCCTGGTTTTTGGCTTTATACATGGCGTTATCGGCGTTTTCGATCATGGCGTTGCGGACAAGCTCGAGGTCTTGATTGCCCAGGTTTCCGAGCGCGGTTTGAACGGCTCTCAGGGTGCACACGCCAACACTGACGCTGATGGTCTGTTTTGGGTTTTTGTCGTTGTTTCCAACCGTGACACCGTTGATGGCTTGACGCAGACGTTCGGCAATCACCATTGCCCCGTGGTGGTCGGTCACTGGCAAGACCAGACTAAATTCGTCCCCGCCGTAACGTCCGGCAATGTCGGTCGAACGCAAAGATTCGCGGATGACCCGTCCGACCTTCATTAAAAGGTGATCGCCCGAGAGGTGCCCAAGGTTGTTGTTGATTTCTTTAAAACCGTCCAGATCAAGCATCAGCAAACTGGTGCTGTGACCATGCCGAGATGCAAGTTTGAGGGTTTCACCAAAACGATCCATCCAATGAAGCCGCGACATTAAACGGGTCAAACCGTCCACGGTTGCCAGATCGTAGAGCCGCACGTTTTCAATCGCGATAGCCGCCTGCGCCGCGAACAACTCGAGCAGCTCGAGGTCGGCATCAGCCTCGAGTTGTTGTTCGATAAACACCACCCCAACGAGATGATCTTTGAAGCCGAGCGGCACCGCCAAGCTCTGATCGCGCTGGGTCACGCCAGAATCGAGTGCAAATTTGACCAGATCGCGTTCAATGTCTGACAGGCTTGCCCAGGTTTGCTGCTCAAAGCGTCCTGTGCCCACCCGAAGCTCGAGTTGGTCGTCGTTTAGGGTGGCAACAAAACCTTCAGTGGCGTCTGATTGATTTTGAGAACCCTCCGAGATGGCAATAAACGCCCCAGACAAACCCAACAAACCCTGAACTTGCAACAACACGCCGCGCATCAAATCCTCGAGCGGTTGGACTTTGTGCAGTTCCGGCGTGACCCGCAAAATGTAACGCAAACCGTCCCGTGAGCTGCGCAACGCCCTGGCGTGACGGTAGGCTTTCAAGGCGGCATCGACCCAGACCAGCAGTTTTTCTGGACCCTCAGATTTGTCGTGATAGCCCTGAATCTCGAGATCGCGCAGCATCTGGCGGGCTGGGCGTTCGGAAGAATAACCGGTTTGCAAGACGATTTGGACGTTGTGGTCAAACTTGCGAACCTCGCGTACCACCTCTTCGCCGTTCATGTCTGGCATGAAGTAATCCAAGAGCATCAAATGGATTTCGTGCTCTTTGGTTAAACGCAAAGCCTCGATACCTCCAGAGGCGGTCATGACCGAATGCCCCTCGAGTTGTAAAAGTTGCGCCAAGGTAATCAGAATGGTGTTGTCATCATCGACCACCAAAATGGTGTGACCTGTTTGTGAATGTTTGGATCGAAGTCGCGCCACTGTATCTCCCGTAAAGCTGTATCTTTTAAAAAAATCCTGGTGATCAAAATTGCACTTTTTTAAAGTTCAAAATTGCTTTGGCTTGAACCGAGAAGCTTCAAAGAATGACTGATCTCGATCAAGTATCACACGAATGACACGCCAGATGCTACTTGCCGACCAATTCCAAATGCGTTTCGCTCGAGTTTGACTCCAGGGTTTCAATAAACGCACTCACCACACTTGGGTCAAAATGCTTTCCCGAATCCATGCGAAGCTGTGCCAAAGCCTCCTCGTGCGTCCAAGCCCGTTTGTAAGGTCGAATCGACACCAGGGCATCGTAAACATCGCAAATCGCAAAAACCCGTGCCTCGAGCGGAATTTCTTCGCCCTTGAGACCCGTCGGATAACCCGAACCATCAAAGCGTTCGTGGTGATACCGAATCACGTTCAGCGCCCCTTGCGCCAAACCAGGAATTTGTGACGCCAGATGAAAGCCGCGTTCGACATGGGTTTTCATCATGCTCCACTCTTCGGCATTGAGTTTGCCTGGTTTTAATAAAATACCGTCGGGAACACCCAATTTCCCCAAATCATGCAGATACGCGCCTTGGCGCAACGCCTCGAGTTGAAGCGTGTTCAAGCCAAAAGCCTCACCGAGCGCCGTGGCGTACTGAACAACATGCTGGGTGTGACCTGCGGTTTCCAGATCGCGCATCTCGAGCGCCAGACCGAGCGCCAGAAAACTGCCCTCCAAAGTTTTTTGAGTATGGGCTTGACGGTACGATTTCAGTGCCGCATCGACCCAGAGCATCAGTTTTTCAGCGCCCTCAGATTTGTCGTGGTATCCCTGAATCTCGAGTTCGCGCAGCATCTCACGGGCTGGGATCAAACTCTGACCGGTTTGCAAAATCACCTGGGTGTCAGTGTTAAATTTGCGCAACCTCGATACCGTTTCGCCGCCCGTCAAACCAGGCATGTTGAAATCGAGCACCATGACATGAATTTCAGACTGCTGGCAAATCTCGAGCGCCGCGCGACCGTTGTCGGCAATCAGAACCGTATGTCCTTCACGTTCAAACAAATAACGTAAACTCTCGAGCACCAATGGGTTGTCATCTACGATCAGAAGGGTATGCCCTGAAGAGGAGTGGGTTGAAAGTCTGGGCACAATGAGGAAATTTTACACGCCGCCATTGTTTTTGCGCGTCCATTTTGCACACGCTATCAAACCCGAGTTTGATCAAAACCGCTGTAAAACCCAAGATTGTTTGTTCAGTGCCAACAAAATTCAGTGCGAATGAACCGTATTCATCAGCATCACGTTCGGTTTCCACTCGAGCAAGCTGGTTGCCTGGGCGTAAAGATCGTACTCATCGGCATCTTCGACTAGCACTTTAATAATGTCACCAATCTTGATCTGACCCGCCAGTTCGCCAGCCGCAATGTAGACGCTGCCGTCAATGCCTGGAGCATCGCCTTTGCTGCGTCCAATCAACTTCGAGCCTGCAACCGTGTCGTCCTCATCGTCGTTGTACTCGTCGATCATCACTTCAATCTCGAGTCCGATTTTTGCCTGGTTTTTTTGAAGACTGATCTCTTGTTGCAGTGCCATCAAACGCATCAGCCGTTCCTGTTTGATGTCTTCGGGTACATGATTCTCGAGTTGATTCGAGTCTGCGCCCTCGACGTGGCTGTAGGTGAACGCGCCAACGCGGTCAAGACGGGCTTCAGTCAGGAAATCCAGCAACATCTGAAAGTCGCTTTCGGTCTCGCCTGGGAAACCGACAATGAACGTGCTGCGCAAAACGATTTCTGGGCAGATTTCACGCCAACGTTTTATGGTCTCGAGCTGTGTAGACCCGTGCGCGTCGCTGGTACGCTTTCCCGCACCAGGGCGGCGCATGGCACGCAAGATGCTGGGGCTGGCGTGTTGCAACGGCACGTCCAGATACGGCAAGATCTTGCCCGTCGCCATCAACTTCACCACGTTCTCGACGTGCGGGTACGGATAAACGTAATGCAGCCGCACCCACACGCCCATCTCGCCAAGTTTGGTGGTCAAATCAAGAAGATGCGCCGCAACCTGAGCACCCTGAAATTCCGATTCTCGGTGGCGAATGTCCACGCCGTAGGCGCTCGAGTCCTGGCTGATCACCAGCAATTCTTTGGTGCCGCTGGCAACCAAACGGTACGCCTCGTACAACAAGTCCCCAGCGTCGCGGGATTCTTGCAAGCCGCGAAGTTTGGGAATGATGCAAAAGCTGCACGTGTGGTTGCAACCCTCGGCAATCTTTAAATACGAAAAATGCTTGGGTGTCAGCTTCACGCCCGTGCTCGAGAATGGAATCAAGCTGGTGAACGGGTTCTCGTCCCTGGGGATCAACCCATGCAGTGCCGTCATGACCCCGCCGACATCGCCGGGACCGGTCACGCTCGAGACGCTGGGGTGGCGCTGCATGATCGTCTCTGGGCGTTCGCCCAAACAACCCGTGACGATCACCTTGCCCGTGTGCTCCAGCGCCTCACCGATGCTCGAGAGGCTTTCTTCAATGGCGGGTGTGATAAAACCGCAGGTGTTGACGATCACGACCTCGGCATCCTCGTAACTGGGCGCGATCTCGTAACCCTCGGCGCGAATCTGGGTCAAAATGCGCTCGGAATCGACCAGGGCTTTGGGGCAACCCAAAGAGACAAAACCAACTTTTCGGGTTTGGACAGTATTTACAGCACTCAAAACAACCTCCAAAAGCCAGTCATCATACTCGAGTGACCAGGACTTGGATAGGGACGCCCGATTCTGCTCAAGGCAGTGTGATCGTGGCGGCTTCGGCAGAACCGATGGCGGCTTTGGTCACACCATTGATGCTCGAACTGATCTGATCGGGTTGCCCAGCCCGCACCGTGATCGGACCCGTATAGGCTTGGCTCGAGCCTTGCTTCGGAATACCCTCGTACAAGACCCTGCCCGTTTTGTCCTTGATGCGCACCCAACTTGTGCCATTGAACGTCAGATTGATCGTGCCAGGTTTGGCGGTTGCAGCGCTCACAGACGGCTCGAGTTTTTGCAGCGAAACTGAAAGCTTGCGGTTGGTCAAAAACGGAATGATTTTGACAAACGGTTGATAACCCTTGAGTTCGACCCGCAACTCTCGAGCTGGGTTTGACGTGACCGGAGCGTTGGTGAGCGGCGTCACGCCCATGTTGTTGCGGTCCACCAAGACGGTTGCGCCTTTGGGGGTGCTTTGCAAAGAAAGCATGACGGTTTGGGTGCTCAAAGTTGTCCCAGGATTCTGCGTGTTGGCAATCACTCCGGTCTGGTTTGCGTTTGAAACAGCTCCACGTGGTGTTCCACGCCATGCGGTCCAAGCCACCCAAGCGATTGCGCCCAAAACAAAGATTGCTGCCAGCACAATTGGAACCACCGGAAGCCTGCCGCTCGAGGAATTTGCGCTGGTCATGGTGATGGGACGGTTTGAACCGAGCGCCGAGGTGGCACCACTCGAGGACACGCTTTTGTTGACCCCAGACGCGGCAAGCCCAGAAACTGGAATTGGACTCAGTGGCGAGGGTGTGTTGATGCGCGTGGCGCGTTGCACGCTTGGCGCAGGCGCTGGGGCTGCCCCCGAAACGCGGTCATAGACTTGCACAAACGGGGCGGCGTCCAAACCCACCAATTTGGCATAACTTTGAATGTAACTGCGGGTGAAAATGCCTTCAGGCAATTGATGAAATTCGCCCGCCTCAAGCAACGACAATAAACTGGTGCGAAGTTTGAGTTTATCGGCGATCATCTCGAGCGACAAGCCTCTTGCTTCGCGGGCTTCGCGTAAACTCGAACCGAAATTGGTTTGGTCAATCGTCAAACGCCCCGTGAGGCTGCTGGAGGTGGTGCTGGTGCCTGTGTTCTTGGTTTCTTCGTTCATCGGGTGCTCCCGTGTCATGTGGTTGTTTATCGCTGCCCAAAAATCTCGGGCACAAACGCGCATTCCAGTGTACCGCGCCTTGGGTGAGGAACACCAAATTTTAGAAACCGAGAATTGAAAAATGTCACGCTTTTCTGCCAAGCGCACATGAAAAAAGCCAAATTGGCATTAAGATGAAACTCGGGTGTTGAAGACCTTGAGTCTCTCGAGGAGAAGATCATTTGAGGCAGTCTCAAAAGGGGTGGGTTTTTGAAACAAATACTAAGAACGTTTGCAACATTGATCGTTGCGGGTGCTGGTCTTGCCAGCGCCCAAGATGTGCGTTCGCTCGGCATGGGCGGGGTGTTGTTGCCTGGACCCAGTTTGGCGGCATTTAACCCCGCCTACGCAACGTACCCTGCCAATCAATGGGGGCGCGGCGGTGGAATTGTCCTGCCGATAGGCTTGATCAATTTTTTTATTCGCCCACAGATGAACATTTTAAATTTTGCCACCAACCGTGCACCTTATGTCAACGATCCTCAAAACAACCCGTTTGATCTGCTGCCGATTTTTGATCAAGCCACCAACCTCAACAGTTTTATCCTCAACCCGCCGTCCAGCCCAAAGGAACTGGTGATTGACATTACCGCCCAGAATGGCGTGCGGTTTTTTGATGGTGATGGCAACCAACTGCAATTCTCGAGCGGTGCGGGCGTTGCCATTGCGGGCAGCTCGAGCAGCCGCCCGTTGGGGGTCAACCCACTGTTTCGCCTGCCGATCAATGTTGGACCCGTGCAAGTTGGTCTGGGTTTGTTCGTCAACGTTGGCACGCCAGGTATTTCACTGAATCAAGAATTCTTGAACAAACTTGCCACCAACACGCTCGAGCCGAGCAAAACCTACACTTTCGCCACGGGTTCGTTCCAGGCTTCTGCCGGTGTGGCACTGGATTTGGCATTCGCCACCAGCATTTCACTGCCGACCACGACCCTGTACGTGGGCGCTCGAGGCACAGGCTTTTACGGACTGGGTTATGTCTCGGGTGCGGTCAATGCAAAAATTGCTACCAAACCTGACGGCAGTCCAGACACCAGCACACTGGGCAAATACGACGGCGAGGTCTTCATCTCGAGTCCGTTTTACCATCCTGGCGACAGTGGTTTTGGCGCTGATTTGGACCTTGGCGTTGCCGCCGATTTCAGTGGTGCGCAACTCGGAGCGCCCGAACTCGAGCGTCTGAATGTTGGTGCTGGGGTCTTGGGCGGTCTGACGTTTAGTTCATGGACTGGACAAAATTTTAAGGTTTCCAACACCGATTCGACCCCGTTCGCGGCGGGCAAAGGCGTTGCCGCAACGGTTGACAGTGGCTTGACCACCGATCCACTGTTCACCGTTAACGGCGCAGGTTTGTTCAACGTTGGTGTGCCAGGCTTGAAGGTTCTGGCGGCGGCGGATTTGCAATTTGGACGCAACGCATTCTCGATTCATCTTGGCGCGGAGGCACAATTTGGCTTGCTGGTCGGACGGGCTGGCATCGGTTACAACAACGGTTTGACCTTTGGTCTGGGCGGCGGCGTGGATTTTGGCGGTGGGCTTGGACTCGACGTTGCCCTGACCAGCCACACGGCTGTGTTCACCAGTGGTTACACGGCTTTTGGCATTGCCCTTTCCTTGAAGTTGGGGTTTTAAATGAAAAAATTTACCTCTCGGGTTTTGCTGGCTTTTGTTGCCCTGGCGCTGTCCAGTTGCGCCAATTACACGTTAATCACCCTCAAAGTCGATGTTGCCTCGCTGGTTGGCGAGGCGGCGTTAAAGACCACCCTGCAATTCAGCACGCCGACACTGATTGTCAACGAAACCGTTCCCAACAAACCCGAAGGTCAGTTGATTGATAATTTTCCAAAATTGGACGTGCTCAACAGCGCCAAACTCGATATTCTGGTGCTGACTGGCGACGGCTCGGGAAACACCGCCAAAATCTCTGGCAGCATTCGCGTTTATGTCGCACCAACCAATGAGACCAACATTTACCAGGACTCCAAGTATTTGATCAGCAACACAAACGCCGCAACCGCAACCTCGAGCATCCAAATCAATTTTGAACTCGCACCGACTGGGGCAAGCCCAACGACCGAACAGCAAATCAGGGCGGATGCTTTGAAAGCCATTCAAACGGGCAAATTTCGGGTCGGGGTGAAAATCCAGGGCAATTTTGAGAGCGCCCAATCCAAACTCGAGATTGCGCTCAAAACCTTCAAAATCAACATCAGCGGCTATCCGATTAAACTTGTGCCAGCACAATGAAGCCTCAATCATTTGACGGGTCATTAAGTTTTGATAAAGCTTTTGACCACCTTTATGAACAAGCCTTTACGGTATTTTACCATCTCGAGTCTCAATTTCTGTCAAACTGAAATACGTTCAAGTTCTGCGTTTAATACCCCAGTTTTCTCAGGAGTTTAACCATGAAACTAAGCCTTACTCGAGCATTAACGTTGGTTGCTTTGACTGTGACTGGACTGCTTTTTAGTGCTGGACTTGCCAAAAACACCTATCGCTTGGCGGCAATCGCGCAGTTCAAACTCTCGCCTGACACCGACGACGGCACACGGTTGACGCAGTGTACCTACTGTCACGTCAACAGCAGCGGCAACAAACCCTGGAATCCGTTTGGCATTAATCTGCAAAGCACTTTCAGAAACGAAACCGACACCAGCCTTTCCAACACGGTGCGCATCAAAGATGCCCTCTACAAGGTTTTGCTTAAAAAACTCGATTCCGACAACGACGGTTATTACGATGCACTCGAGGTTTTCTCCAAAACCTTACCTGGCAATGATTCCTCCAAGCCCAGCCTCGAAGCCGCCAAACTCGAGGCTCAATTTAAAGACGCGGGCGGTTTTGCACAGTACAAAGCGCCGTAAAGTCAAAGCTTATGGCAAGTTAAAGCCCGAGGATCATCCTCGGGCTTTAACTTTGGAATCTTTTTGCTTAAGAGCAACAAAAATCCCATCTCGAGTCATTATTCTCGAGATGGAATCGGTGTTTGAAGCAATGTTATCGGACGTTACCGCAAGCGATTCCGCCACCCACGCCGGCATCGGAGGCTTTCTGATGAATGTTGATGTATGCGGCGGCAGGTATTTTGGCGGTTTCAACCATTTTTTCAATGCTGCCGTTGCCGCTCGCGTCGGCGGTCACATCGGGCAAACCGATGACCACAGGACCTTGATTGGCGCAAGAACCCACATGAATGTGCATGGCGTGCTTGCTGTTTGCTTCCATGCCTGAAAGCTTGACGACCACTTTGGCAGTCCCGTCGGTCATGGTGACCACGCTGGCAGTTCCGGTTACGGTGCTGGCGGCATTGCTTGCCAGCGCACCCGTGCTCGAGATTTTAACGTCGTAGCTGGGTCCAGTGTTGGCTGGGGCACATGAGGCGAACGCGAGCGCACCGAAGACGGTCAATAGGGCATATTTCATAAAATCCTCCTGAAAGATTGTGGTTCGAATAGGTATACGTCTTTAAAGCAAGATTGGATGCTGCCAGCCAAGTATAGCCTCAAGGCTGCCATGAAAGTTTTGCGACCCGCTTTGCCCGCACCCGATGCGCGAGCCGTTTGGAATGGTAAATATAAACCCAAGCCCGAATGCGTTCCCCGCGACAATGCGCCCAGGTTTTCACCCGACGGTATTCCAACCCCTCGAGTTCGAGGTGGTCAAGCACCATCAGGGCATCTTCAGGCTCGAGTTGTGACGCGCCGAGCGTGTGAATTTCACCCAAGACCATGCCGCGCCCGGGGATTAAACATGGGTATGGGTAAGGGCGCTCAAAGTTTGGAACGTTGTACAGCGCAACACCGCGCAAATAAGCCTTCTGAACTTGACTGACGCCAGCGCCCTGCATGGCAGGAAAATTTCGTAAACCACGTTTCAGTGTGCCGTAAACAAAAACTTGTACTGGTTTTGAAACAGCCTCGCTCGAGTTGCCCGTCACTTACCGCCCCACCAAAATCACGCACATCGGCAGTTCGCGGTTGCCATTCAAACCCAGCAAAAACGAGAGTTCGTCATCGTAAAAGGTGCTGATGGGCAAAACGCTTAAACCCAGTGCCGTGGCTGCCAACAGAATGTTCTGCGCCGCAAACCCAGCCTCGAGGTACAAGTATCGGTGTCCACGCTCGCCGTGCGACGCCGTGACGCGTTCGGTCACACCCGTCAGCACAATCGCGCAGGCGGCAACGTCAATGCCAGCCTCGCCAAGGAGTGCACTCGAGAAATCCTTGGTGATGTCGCCAATTCGCACCTGCTCGAGTTGATGTTCGCGCACCACGTAATGGTAAACGCCCGCAAAAGTATCTTTCACGTCGCGCACCAGCACGTAAGCCTCGAGCGGATACGCGCCGCTGGGACTGGGTGACGCCCGAAACGGCAGTGCCGCCCTGGCGGTGGCAGAACGCTCGCCCGTGATGCCTTGCGCCGCCCACAACAATTGAGCGATCTCGGACGGTGTGACGCTCGAGCCAACCTCTGGAATCAGGGAACGTCTGGCGGCAATCACGCTCCAGACCCCAGCGCCGCCCTTGGCTTTGGGTGCGGGCAGTCTGATCGTCTCGAGCGGACTGGCATAGACCTTGAACGCTGGCACACGTTTCCCTGGGGGGAAGGTGTCACCGCGTTTGAGTTTGGTCGAATCGTGGAATTTATCCCCGATGGAATCTTTCAAGGCAATCCTTCTTGGGTGGCGAATTCAACACGCGGCAGCAACCTGCAAGTCTGCCGTAATATTGGATAACGAAGCGTAACATGATTTCGAGGTCGTTGGAACAGATGAACCCGAAGTTGGCGCTTTACAAATCCCCAGCCTTGAGCTTCAGTTGTCTTGACCGATAAACTGGTTTTAACGTGAAGATTTTAAACAGCACCATCATCGTTACGGGCGCGTCGAGCGGGATTGGAAAAGCCTGCGCTCAAGTCCTGGCAAGTGCTGGCGCTACAGTCATTCTGTTGGCACGAAACCAAGAAAATCTCGAAGCTGTCAAACAGATGATTGAACAATCTGGCGGTCAAGCTTTCATGTTCAGTGTTGATCTGGGCGATCAAAAGGCTGTCGCGCAAGTCGCTCTAGAAATTCAAAACCAGTGTGGCACTCTAGACGCCATTGTTCACAGCGCTGGCTTGGGGCGTTGGTTGTGGCTCGAGGAAACCCCGCCCAGCGAGACTCAAACCATGATGGACGCACCATTTTTTGGGGCGTTATGGTTAACCCAAGCTTTTTTACCTGCCATGCTCGAGCAACAAAAAGGTCGAATCGTTTTTATTGGCTCTCCTGTCGCCTGGGTTGCCTGGTCAGGGGCAACAGTCTATGCTGCCAGCCGTTGGGCATTGCGCGGCTTGTACGAGGCATTGCGAGCCGATCTGGTCGGGGCGTCAGCATGGTCGTGCCAGGGCAAGTCAAAAGTGCTTATTTCGAGCACAACCCTGGCGTGGTTGAACGCTTTCCAAGCCTTGGAAAATTGATCCCGATTGTCACGCCAGAACAGGTCGCTCGAGCCGTGCAAACCGTTTTAACGCGTGAAAGCCGTATGATTGTGTTGCCGTGGTTGATGAATGCGTTCTTGAAACTCAATCAAATTTTGCCCAGATTTGTTGAATGGCTGGTCGTCTCGAGCGGTTTCAAGCGCAAAAAGTAATTTTCGGAAAAACCGTAAGAATCTGTTGCTTACAGAATTAACAGTTGATCTCGAAATTACTCACGGGTTGGTCGAAATCGTTCTGCATTGAAATCCTCCAACTCAAAGCTTTGTTCACGACCTTGACATTCTCAAGGTTGTATATTACTATTTAGTTATGCAACTAAATAGCTATCAACCAAATCGGCTCGATATCACCTTCGCTGCCCTGGCAGACCCAACGCGCCGCGCCATCCTCGAGCGACTGATGACGGGCGAAGCCACCGTGACCGAACTGGTCAAACCGTTCTCGCTCAGCCAACCCGCCATTTCCAAACACTTAAGGGTGCTCGAGCAGGCGGGACTGGTTTCCAGAGGGCGCGACGCCCAAAAACGTCCCGTCCGATTGGAAGCGCAGCCGCTCGCCGAGGCAACCGTCTGGCTCGAGCATTACCGCCAAATCTGGGAAGCCAACTATCAGCGCCTTGACACGTTGTTGGAAGAATTAAAAACGAGAAGCGAAACACCAACACCAAAGGGAGCAAAACAATGAAGCTGATTCTGACCACTCCAACCGATCAAGAAATTGTCATCACTCGGGTTTTTCATGCGCCGCGCGAACTGGTATTTGAGTGTTACACCAAACCCGAATTGTTAAGGCGTTGGCTATTTGGACCGAACGGCTGGGCATTTGAGGTCTGCGAAATCGATTTGCGGGTTGGGGGCAAATACCGTTACGTCTGGACGGGTCCCGAGAATGCCAGCCTGGGCATTGGTGGTGTGTTCAAGACAATCATGTCCCCAGAAAAAATTGTCAACACCCAACTTTTTGACGACGACTGGACTGGAGGTGAAGCCACCGTCACCCTCAGCCTGAGCGAACAACACGGTCAAACCACCGTCGTCACCAGCATTTTGCACAGCGGCAAAGAGGCGAGGGATTTGGCACTGCAATCGGGAATGGAACACGGCATGGAAATGGGATTTGAACGGCTCGAGACGCTGTTAAACACGCTCTAACGCAAAAGGAGAAAAAGGATGCAAAAAATTACCCCGTTTTTATGGTTCGACGGCAACATTCAAGAAATCATGGGTTTTTACACCAGTATTTTCCCCAATTCCCAAATTGTTGGTACGCCGCCAAGATTGATGCTCGAGGGACAAGAACTGATCTTGTTCAACGGCGGACCACATTACAAGCCAACCCCAGCCTTTTCGCTATTTGTGAATTGCGAAACCCAGATTGAGATTGATGACCTCTGGGAAAAACTGCTATCAGGCGGCGGAATGCCCAACAGGTGCGGCTGGTTACAGGACAAATACGGACTATCTTGGCAACTCGTGCCGCCACAGTTGGGAACATGGTTGCAGGACAAGAATCCCACAATTGCCAAACGCGTCATGGATGCCATGCTGCAAATGAACAAACTCGAGATTGCGGTTCTGGAAAAGGCTTTTCGCGGAGAGTGACCAAACGCTCTAGTATCAGTCGTCTTTGCTGGCGTATTTCAGTAGGTACGTGCCAAAAAAATTAAAGAAAATTGTGGGTAAAATCAAACTCCAACTGGCGGCTTTGTGGGCTGCCAGTTGCGTGCCGATCAGCGCAATCACCAGCAAATCGAGCAATGCCAGCATGGTGTAAACCAGCGGCTTAACCCACATTTCGCACCTCGAGCCTCAATTCAGAGCACTTCCAAAACCCGAGTTTTTGCCGCTGACCGGTGGCGCGGGTTTTTCGACGCTCTCGAGCACCCTAAAGCCCAGACGTTCGGCTTCGGTGACAAAGTAATTGATGTTCTCGGTTTTGGTGGTTTCACCGAGGCTGGTGCGATCCCAAGCTTCGTTGGCGGCAATAATCAAAGTCTCGGCAAGGCAGGCAGGCACGTTGCCGTCACCAAAGCCCAGGCTGCCCGTCGCCCAACCGTTGGTGTCGTACATGCTGCCAGGGGGTTGCACCACACCGCCAGGAATGAGGCGCACACCCTCAACCTCGAGCACGCTGAAATCGACATCGGCGGGGCGACCCTCGTCGTAAATCCAAGCGCCAGGTTTGACATCTCTGGCGAACACCACAGGGTTTGGGTCGCTGGTTGCGGTAAAAATGAGGTCGGCTTCGATGCAATCGTGAGGCTCGAGGCTGCTGACAAATTTGGTGTTTGGAAATGCCTTCTCGAGGGTGGCTCTTGATTTGTCCAGACGGGTTAAATCGCGTCCAATCAAAATCACTTTTCCAACCTCGCCCGCCAGCATTCGCGCCATGCCAAATGCAACGACACCATTTGCGCCAATCACGGCGGCTGTTAAATTGCCCATGACCTCGCCGCGTGTTTTCCAGTGCTCGAGAATTTGCGGAACCGCCGCACGGATGCTGCCCGCCGTGTACGCACCGCCGTTGGTGACATGGATTTCGGGTACGGCGGCTTGCACCTCGAGTCCCTTTTTGCCAATGGTGCCCCAAAAAGCCCCAAGCCCATACGTGCTCGCGCCAAGCTCGAGCGCGAGTCTTGCACCTTGAATGGCACGTTTTTTTGCCAGTTCGGGTTCGTTTTTAAAGACCTCTGGCACAAGCGGTGAGGTCAGAATATGGCAACGAATTTCTTGCCCATCACTGGTGTAAATGCCGCGCAATTCGCCAATTTTGAAAGGTCGGATGTATTTGCCGAACGTGTAAATCATGGAATTGGTGATCCAACCACGGTCATACAAGGGTTTGAGCCATCTTGCCCGTTCGGTCAAAAATACCGCATCGGGTGAAAGTGGATGAATGAGGAACGCGCTGACAATCTGATCTTTGCGCTCGCCCGCAATATGATGCACCTCGCCCACTTTGGGTTCGGTTTTGTCCATCACGCGCCCAAGGTTTTCCTTAAAACGCCAAATCACCGCCGCCAGCAAGACCAGCACCGCAAACCGTCCCCAGGCGTCGGAGGGAGAGAGCAGCACCTCGAGCGCCAAGGTACTTGCCGCCGCCAAGCTCGAGACTGCCACATACCGCGTCCAACCCAGCAGCGCCGCCCAGACAATGACTGGCAGTGCCGCCATCCAGAACGGAAAAGCTGTGAAGACCGCCAAGCCTGCCAGCATTCCCAAAATAAATATATTCCCACGACCACGAACTGGATAAGCCTTTGGAAATAAAAATGCGGGCGGGTATAAATGCCCAACATAACCTGCCAAACCCGCCAGCAAAGCGGGTTCGTTGCCATCAAAAGGCGCGACCAGACCAACCACCAACGCGCCTTTTAAAAAATCGAGCATGAATGACACGATGACCGTGTCCTCGCCCAAGACCCGCATGGCATTTTCAAAACCAATGTTGTAAGACGCGCCGCGCAGGGGTTCAAGCCCTTTGGCACGCGCCAGCCAGTAGCCAAACGGCAGACTGCCAACCAAATACGCCAATGCCAGTGAAAAAATCAACTCGAGCGACATGACGCCATTCTAGTGGCTGGAGGTTAGAAGATATGTGCAAAGGGTGACGCTCGAGTGAAAAAGCTCGAGTTTTTATTTATTGCTGCAACCAAGTTTCAGGGTCACTGCGAACATGGTAACAAGCCACCACACGAATGACCTCTTGATCTTCGAGAACTACGTACAACAAACCACACGAAAACCCTGTTCATAAAATTTTGCGAATCGCCAATTTCGGATGGTGAGCATCAAACCCAATGCTTGGCATGGCGAACGGATGCTCCAGTATTGTATCAAAGCAATTTTTGAGAACCCGTACAAATTGCTGTTCTCGAGTTTCGCTGAAATCTTGACTGATGTAGACCAATTTGTCGTGTACTTTGTCGTCAAGAACCAAGAAATACATTAAGCATTCCGAGTTCCACGATTGATTTTGATCGTGTCAAATAACTGCTCTGGAGTTTTACCATCTCGAGGATTACTTGTGGCGCGTTGCAAAGCCTGGCGGAGTTCGAGTGGTGTTAAATCTGGGATGATTGCTTCGTGATGTGCCTGAACATTGCCAATAATCCATTGTGCCAGCTCGAGTTGGGCGCTTAGTGGAAGTTGAGCAATTGAATTTTGCAAGACATTGTTCATGGTTTTTATTCTGGCACAAGTTCGAGATTTTGAAAAGTTGGTTTTGATCAATCCGCTCGAGCTTCATCATTCTCAACACGATTTTGACCCCCAAAAACGCATAGGCTCTCTTAAAATCGAGCCATGTTCGGAAACCCGAGATTTCAGGTGGCAATCATTTTACTCTTCAGCCTGACCGCCTGCGGCACGGGCAGCCCTGTCATCACCAGACCTGGTGTGGTCACACCACCGACCACCACCTTAAACACGTTCAACCAAGACATCCTGAACCGAGTCAACGCCGCTCGAGCCACCACACGGACTTGTGGCACTAAAAATTATCCTGTCGCGCCAGCCCTGGCTTGGAACACCAAACTCGAGGCTGCGGCTCGAGTGCACAATCAAGACATGCTCGATCACGACTTTTTTGATCACACAGGTTTTGACGGCTCGAGTCCTGGAGACCGAATGAAAACCCAGGGGTACAAGTTCAGCACTTGGGGCGAGAATATTGCCTGGGGTCAGTCCACGACCCAAATTGCCATGGATGCCTGGTTGAACAGTGCAGGGCACTGCGCCAACATCATGAACGCCAATTTTAGCGAAATTGCTGTGGCGGCATTGTACCCAAGTGCCAGCCCGAACAGTCCACTCTGGACGATGGATTTGGCAAAACCATAAAAGATTGTCCACCCAAACCTCGAGTGGACATAAAAAGATTCTGGAATTGATTTGGCTCTCAAGGTTTTAAATCAGAATTTTGAAGCTACCGATCAACTGATTGACCGTTGGTGTGAACGCGTTCACATCAGAGACTTTCAGTTGGGCAACGATCACAAATGCAGTATCGCCTTTACGGGCTGCGAGTGCCACCAAAATTTGATCGTTCGGCAATTGGTACAGGTACTGTGTCCAAACCACGCCATTGACTGGCGGTAATTCCCTGACGTTATCGGGTTTTTGCTTGAAACTTGGGTCAAATTGATTCACCACCGCTTTAACACTTTGCTCGAGGTCGGTTTGGGCTTTGGTGGTTGCCACAATCACGGTGGCAGCAGGGGTTGAGGACTCAAACACGCTAAAGTTCGGGGTTTGTTGCGCCAGGGTTAAATTCGCGGGCAGTGTGAAACTGTATTGACTTGCCGTGTTCTTAAATTCGCTGCTGGCAGACGCAGTGCTCGTGGCAGGCGCAGCGCTCGAGCTTGCAGGCACACGAACGCCAACAACTTGACCTTCCTGATACACCCATACCAAACCGTTTGAATCGGTTTGGAACTCGAGCAAAACCAGCGAACCCATGACGTTCAAAATAAAACTTGTTTTGCTGGCGGCAATCAATGGGAAAGTTTGACCACCTTGACGCAAACTCAACTGACCATCAATCACACTGATTGCCACACTGTCACCCGTGATCAGCGCGTATTTCCCCTCGAGTGATTTTAAGACGCTCAGATCGGGTTTGAAGGTTTTTGCCGCCTCGAGCTGGGTGGTGAAAGAATTGGGTTGAAATTGACTGAGCGGCGTTAATCCCAGGGCGCGTTCGGTGATGCCCAAACGAACCTCTTTGGTAAAGTCGTTCGCCCCATTCAGGTTGGTCAAGATCACCACGCCCAAACCTTTTGATGGCACGAGTTGCACCTCGGCGCTGAAACCGTCGATGTTGCCGCCGTGCTCAACCATATTGATGCCACGGTATTCTTCGTTAAACCAGGCAAGCCCATAACTTGGAAATGCCAAACCAGGGGTTTTTGAGGGAAGCCCTGAGATTTCGACTTGGCGGCTGTGCATGGTCTCGAGCGCGGTTTGTGAAACAATTTTTTGATTGTTCCAAGTGCCGTTCGAGAGTTGAAATGCGGCGTACTGTGCCATGTCGGACGCGCTCGAGATGATTGAACCGGCTGGTCCGGCGATCACCATGCGGTCAAACGCGGGCATGGCATCAACGCCACCGACAGCCAACTGAAAACCTTGCGCGTAATTGCCATCCTTGACCGCGTCGGCTGTCTCAAAAACGCTGCGTTTCATGCCGAGTGGCGCAAAAATGTGTTGTGTTGTGTACGCTTCCCAGGTTTGACCCGTGGTTTTCTCGAGCATTGCGCCGGCGATCACAAAATTTTGATTGCAATACTGCCAGCTTGTGCCGACGGGTTCGTTAAAAGGAATTTTTGCCACCGTGCCCAGCATGTCCTCACGGGTTTTGATGGTTTTATCAAAGTACCAGAGGTCATCGGCGCGGTCCATGCCACTGGTGTGCGAGAGCAAATTTTGCAAGGTCAGGTTTGCGCCCTTGCCCGCATCAGAAAACTTGAGGTTCGGCAGTATGGCGCTTACTTTGGTGCTCAAACTGAGTTTTCCAGCGTCCACAAGCTGCATTGCCCCGAGCGAGGTGAAGGACTTGCTGACCGAACCTATCGAAAAGAGCGTGTCGGCGTTCACGGCAGCATTCGTTTTGGTGTCGCGCACTCCGTAACCTCTGGTGTACACAACCTTACCGTCCATCACAATTGCGAGTCCAACTCCAGGCACGCTGTGGCGTTTCATGGCGTCTGCCACCAAACGGTCTATCTCGAGCGTGTTGAGGCTCTGGGCTTGGGTCACGCCAATTGAACCGAATAGGGCGAAAGGAATGAGTGCGCTGGCGACAAAACGATTTCTTGACATGAGACTCTCCTGTGTAACTGTAAAGTGATTACTGATTCACCTTACGAGGGACAGATCAAGAAAGTTTCAAACAAAATCGAAGACCCTGCGAAGCTCAAACCCACTCCACCCGAGCTTCAATGTTCCAAACGATATCTTCGCGCAAACTTGCGGCAACCGAACAGTATTTTTCGTGCGAAAGGTGCGCGGCTTTCTCGAGTTGCTCTGCACTCACGCCCTCACCCGTACCAATGTGCCGCACCAGAATGCTGGTATATCGCCCTGGCGTCCCCGCCGCCCGAGTGCCTTCAATCTCGAGTCTGTAGCGCGTTAAGGGCGTGCGGCGTTTTGTCATGATGTCTTGCACGTCCACCGCCGTACAACTGCCCAGCGCCGCCAGCAAAGCCTCCATCGGACCCAATCCTGCACTGGGCGGGTCTGTACTGATTGGTAAAACCTTGTGCGCGGTGATCGTCACCCGGTCCCCGCGTGGATTTTGCGCCACAAAACTCGAGCTGTTCGCACCGACAGGGTTTAAAGCAGCTACAAAAACGGTTTTGATGTTTGCCATGAATCAATTTAGCGCGTCACCCGTTGTTGAGGTGGTTGGTTGGAATACTCGAGACCAGATGGACTGGCTTGTCACCCTCAAGCACGGTCAGGCTCATACTCGAGTTGAACCTGATTGGGCAAAATTAAATTTTGCTCGAGCAGCTCGACAAAAGCATTCACCACGTTGGGATCAAAACTTTTTCCAGATTGATTTTTGATTTCAAGCATGGCGTCCTCGTGACTCCAGGCGCGTTTGTACGGACGTTCGTGGGTCAGGGCATCGTAAACGTCCACGATGGCAACAATCCGTCCAGAGATTGGAATGTTTTCACCCGCCAAGCCGTTTGGATAACCGGTGCCGTCAAAACGTTCGTGATGGGTGAGGGCAATCTCTTCTGCAAGGCGAATCAATTCCGAATGTCCGTGTCTTAAAATATGCGCACCGATGGTGGTGTGGCGCTCAACCTGGGCGCGTTCGATGGGGTCTAAACGGTCTGGCTTGAGCAAAATTGCGTCAGGAATCCCGATTTTTCCAACGTCGTGCAGGGGAGCCGCCTTGGCAATCAGTTCAATCTGGCTGTCTTGCAAGCCCAACGCCCGAGCCACCTGGGTTGCCAGGTGTCCGACACGTTGGGTGTGCTGCCCTGTGGCATCGTCCCGAAATTCGGCGCACGCCCCAAGGCGTTCAAGTACCTCGATTTGCGCGGCTTCGATCTCGAGGGTGCGGTTGAACAATTCGGTGTGGGCTTCTTGCAGGGCGTGGGTGCGCTCGAGCACCCGAGCCTCGAGCTTTAAATGCAGGGAGCGCGTCTCGAGCAGGTTGCGAATGCGCAATAAGGCTTCGGTGCTGTCAAAAGGTTTGGTCAGAAAATCCCTCGCGCCAGCTTGCAGGGCGCGTTGTTTGGTCAGGGGGGAAATATCGGCGGTCAGGACAATGATGGGCAAAAAACTGTCTTTGGGCAGAATCATGCCGAGTTGTTCCATCACGCCAAAACCGTCGAGTTCGGGCATGGCGAGGTCGAGCAGGATGATGTCGGGTTCAAAATCGGTCAGCAGGGTAAAGGTTTCTCGAGGGTTGGTGGTGCCGATAATTTGATTGTAACCACCCAGTTCTTGCAACAACCGTCTGAGAAGCAAGATGTTGGCTTCTTGGTCATCGACGATCAGGATTTTGGCTTGTTGTGGTTCTGGTTTCATTGTCATTGACCTTCACGAATTGACCTTGACTGACCGAATTTGAACTTACTTTAGCCCCGTGATTCTTACAGTTTCATGACTCGAGCTTGAAGATTGATTCTGGGATCATTCATTGTCTTGCACTTCATCGAGCACTTTTAAGAATGTGCGCACATCAAACGGTTTGGTCAAATACTGCCGTGCGCCCGACTCGAGCAATTTGGTGGTTTGTTCTGGGTTGGCATCGGCGCTTAAGATCACCACCGGAATATGTTTGGTTTTCACATCGGCTTGCAAACGGTTTAACACCTCACTGCCTTCAATGTCGGGCAGGTGCAAGTCCAGCAAGACCACATCGGGTTGTTTTTGGCGCACCAACTCGAGTCCGCTCAAACCATCAATGGCGGTGAGCAAGGTTGCGTGTGGTCGGTTTGCCAGAATCAATTGCACCAAACGAATGTTGGCAGGATTGTCTTCGATGTAAACCACCGTCATTGGTTTGATGGGCAGTTCTTCAAGCTGTAATTCGCTCGGGTTTTGAAGATTGGCTGTTGACAAAATCTCACGGGCGATTGGCAGTTCAATGTAAAAAGTGCTGCCCTCACTTGGTCGGCTGCTGACGCCAATCTGTCCGCCCATCGCCTCGGTCAGGCGTTTGGACAGTGCCAGACCGATACCGCTGCCCTCAATTCGGCTCTGCTCCGCGCCGAGGCGCTCAAAAGGGGTGAACAATTGCTCGAGCTTGCCGCCGGAAATGCCAATGCCGGTGTCCGTGATGTTGATTCGCAATCGTTGTGTGCTCGTTAACTCGAGCCAGACCCTGACCGAACCCGCTTTTTTGTTGTACTTCACGGCATTGGAAAGCAAATTGATCAAGATTTGTTTGAGCCGTTGACGGTCGGCGGTGATTTGTAAACGGTTTTCGCTCAGGTCTTCGTTGATCACAAGTTGAATATCAGACTGAACTGCCAGCGGACGGATCAAATCCAGGCTTTCAGTCACAATATCCAGCGGGTTGATGGCTTCCAGAGACAGGTCAATTCGTCCAGATTCGATGCGGGCAATGTCGAGCACCTCGTTGATCAAACCCAGCAAATGCCTGCCAGCCTTGCTGATCTGCTCGACACTTTCACGGTCATTGGTGTTCAGGCTCGAGATGCCCAGGAGTTGCGCAAATCCCAAAATGGCATTCAAGGGCGTGCGCAGTTCGTGACTCATGCGCGACAAAAATTCGGATTTGGCACGGTTGGCTTGATCTGCCGCCAAGGCATTTTGCTTGTAAGCCTCGCTGCGCACACGGTACAACTCGGCTTGGGTTTGGCTGCGCTCGAGGTCGAATTGCACCGCCAGATCACGGGATTTCTTTTCGGACTCGAGGTTAAAAATTTCTTTTTCCAGTCGGTGGTATTCCTTGTAAAACGCCAGGGCTTTGGTCGCATCACCCGCCATTTCAAAAGTTTGAGCCAGCTCCTGAATGCTGTCTTGAACATATTTTTTCTGGTCGACGGTGCGTGCCAGGGTCTGGGCTTCCTGAAAGTAATTGGTGGCGACATCAAACCGTCCAAGGCTGCGCTGGTTGACGCCCAGACCGAGCAGGGCAATGATTTCACTCTCGCGGTCAACAATGTTTTTGGCGAGCGCCAGAGATTGCAGATACGCCTCGAGCGACTCGAGGTATTTGCCCAAACCGTTATAGGATTTGCCCAAACCCTGGTAAGCGTACAGTGCGCCCGAAGGCATTCTGATCTCACGGGCGATACCGAGCGCCTGGGTAAAAGCCTCAATGGCGGCAGCGTAGTGCTTAAAATTGTTTTGCACCTCGCCGGCGTTGACTGTTGCCAAGACTTGGGTCTCCTTGAGCTGATGCTTTTGCGCCAAATGCGCGGCTTCAGTAAAAAACTCGAGGGCGGTTTTATCATTGCCCATTTCTTCGTAAACATTGCCCAAACCAATCAGGCAACGCGCCTCGAGGTTCGGGTCTTTGAGCTGGTGTTCTGTAAAGAATTTATAGGCTTGCAAAACGCATTCGAGGGCTTTGTTGTTATTTCCGAGCCGCAGATTGGACAGCGAAAGATTATTGAGACATTTTACCTGTCCACGCACATCGTTTAATTCAATATGAATCTCGAGCGCACGGTTGATAAAGTCGATGGCTTGAAAATTGTTTCCCTCCAAGTCATAAATTGATGCCAAGTCATTCAAGCTGTCTGCCTCGAGGTCTTTGATGTTGCTAAGGCGACTCAGTTCGAGCGAGCTGGCAAATTGTTCACGCGCAGCCTGATGATTTTCGAGTGTTCTGTACACCCGACCTTGCTCGAGCAGCATTCTGGTACTGCCGCGTTGATCTTCAAGTTGTTCAAATTGTTTGAATGCCAATTTGAACGCTTGAATTGCCTCGTCAAACGCCAGCGTTTCGACGCAACTTGCTCCGATAAGGGCTTGGCTGTTTGCCAAGCCTGCGTTGTCATTCAATTTGATCGCCAATTCTTTGGCTTTCAACGCAATTTCGAGTGCGAGCCTGGGATTTCGTTCCATTTCAACCTCGAGCAACGCCTGTGCCAGTTGGGTCAAAGCACTCAATTTGGCATGACCCTCAAGACGCACGATGGCGTTCAGGGATGTCTCGAGTCGAGTTGATGGTTCGGTCATCAGAACACCTTGGCAGCTTCAATCGGGTCGCTGTGGCTCTTATCATACTGAGAATTCGTCAAGAACATGTTCTGAATTGACAAACCAGCCCCGAAAACGCAGAGCGTTGTTGGGGCTGGTTTCAAATCAAGGATTGAATTTAAAAGACAGATTTCAAAAAATTCTCGATGTTCAAACGCCCGTTACCAATTTGCCCAGCAAAGCCTGGGTTTAGGGCATCAACACTGTCGGTTTTGCCAATCAAAATATCGGGCAAGTCGGTTACTTTAATACCAGAGCGAAGCTTTTCACCCAACGCCAGGGTCAAAGCTCCAGAAACGAGCGGTGCTGCCATGCTGGTTCCGCTCCACGAGGCAGCCGAATTCTCGGGATAGGGACCAAAAATATCCTCGCCAGGAGAGACCATCTCGAGTTTCTCACCGTAGCTCGAGAAGTTCGATTTGTGGTCAAAACTGTTGACGCTGCCCACAGAGATACTGGCGACGTTGACACCCGCGTTCATTGCAGGAGCCAAATTGTAAGGGGCTGATCGGCAAGCCTTGACGGCTGGGTTGCTGTTCGGGTTGGATTTGACGGTGATGGCAGGGTAATTGATGTTGCTGTCACCTGTATTGCCCGCAGCAAAAACCATCAGTGCGCCGTAATTTTGAATTGCCAAAGCCACCGATTTTTGAACCGCACAATCAAAATTTGCCGCATCCGTGCCGAGCGAGAGGTTGATCACTTTTGCGCCGTGCTGGGCTGCCCAGTCAATTGCGCTGGCAATCTTGCTGGTATCACCCACGCCGTTTGAGTCGAGCACCCGAATTGGCAGGATGAGCGCCCTGGGAGCCACCTGCATCACGATGCTTGCCACGCTTGTCCCGTGCCCGTAAGCCTCGCCGCCAGCCACCTCTTGTGGGTTGGTGTCGCCATCAATGAAGTCTTTCCAATCGCTGCTGGGCGCTAAATGCCCAACGAAAGCTGGATGGTTCAGGTCAATGCCCGTGTCAATCACAGCCACCTTGACGCCCGCACCCCAATTCGGTGACAGCGTTTGGGCTTGTTGCAAGTGAATTTGAGTCCAAATGGCTTGGTTATCCTCGAGTGTTGCCACATCGCCGGTGCTCCAAGCCCGCCGACCTGTGCTCCAGGCTCGCCGACCTGTGCTCCAAGCCCTGCGACCAGACGCGAGGGCGGTGGTGTTGGTTTCAGCGATTTGATATGTTACCGGCGCCTGGACTGTCGCGGCTCGAGTGTCCGTCAGGGTTGAGTCTTGTAACGTATTTTGAGTGCACGAGGTCATGATGGCAACCCCCAGCAGCAACGCAGGGCGCACCATGATTCGAGCAGAGCCGCTTCGCTTATTTTTATCGGTCATGTCAGGATTCTCGTTTCAAACTGCAAGGATATTGAGAATACGATGCCATATCAATTGTCACAGAACTCTGACAATTGTTGTTTAGTGGCGTTTGACGCTCAAAGCGCCAATGCCTTCGAGCGTCAAACTGTAAAAATGGCACTGGTTCAGAGTTTTTGTAAACCATTTTTTAACCTGAAACACCATTTTCAAACTGGGCAAAATTTTGATTGAACATCTGCAACAGTTTTCGAGCCTGGATATCGTAATCCTCTTTGTCTGCCCAGGAATCTCGAGGATTCAACACTGAACTTGGCACACCTGTAATACTGGTCGGCATGTGCAAGCCAAAAATCGGGTGTCTGATGGTTGCCGCGCCTTCAAGTGTTCCCTCGAGCGCGGCACGCACCATCGTGCGGGTGTAGGCGATAGGAATGCGTTTGCCAATACCGGCAGCGCCACCCGTCCAGCCGGTATTCACCAAGAAGACTTTTGTATCATGCAGCGCAATTTTTTTGCGCAACAAGTTGGCATAGACTTGCGGCTCGAGGGTCAAAAACGGTGCGCCGAAGGCGGTTTCAAAGCTGGCTTGCGGCTCATGAATACCTTTTTCCGTGCCAGCAATCTTGGCAGTGTAACCGTTTAAAAAGTAATACATGGCTTGCTCTGGCGTCAGGTTCGAGATCGGTGGCAGAACCCCGAACGCGTCGGCTGCCAGAAAAACAATGTTTTTGGGATGCCCACCAAGGCTCGGGATGACCGCGCCCGAAATCTGGCTTAATGGGTAAGCGCTACGGGTGTTTTCGGTCAGACTGGCATCGTTTAAATCAAGTTCCCGAGTTTCGAGGTCAAAGACGACATTCTCGAGTACCGTGCCTGGGGTGCGGGTGGTTTTGAAAATTTCGGGTTCGGCGGCTTGGTTTAGACCGATCACTTTGGCATAACAGCCGCCCTCGAAGTTGAACACACCAGCGTCGCTCCAGCCGTGCTCGTCATCGCCAATAAGCCCTCTTGTCGGGTCGGCGGAGAGCGTGGTTTTGCCCGTGCCGCTCATGCCAAAAAAAAGTGCCACGTCGCCATTGGTGCCAACATTTGCCGCGCAGTGCATGGGCATGACATTTTGGGCGGGCAGCAAATGGTTTAAGACCGTAAAAATACTTTTCTTGATTTCACCGGCATAACTTGTGCCAACAATCAAAACGACCCTGTGCTCGAATGAAATCACGATCTGGGTTTCGCTCCTGGCACCGTGTCGTGCGGGGTCGGCTTTAAAACTCGGCGCACAGATCACCGTAAAATCGCTGACAAAATCTCGAGCTTGGATTGTGTTGCAGGGAATGAACATGTTACGGGCGAAATGATTGTGCCAAGCAAATTCGGTAATCACTTGAACGTTTAAGCGAAAGGTGGCATCCGCACCCGCGAAGGCATCCAAGACAAAAGTATCTCTGGCATTAAAATGCTCGAGCACATCGCTTTGTAAGGTTTGAAAGTGATGTGCTGAGAGTGGTTTTTGGTAGGGGCTGTCCCACCAAATCCCCTCGCTCGAATTGGTGCCAACGACAAACTTGTCTTGGGCGCTGCGCCCCGTGTGAATGCCCGTATGGGCGATGAACGCGCCGTCCTGGGTCAGCCAGCCCTCATTGCGCTTGAGGGCTTCCTCGATCAACCTGGGGGTGCTGAGGTTGCGGTACAACGCGCTGGGGTGCAGACGCTCAAAAATGGTCGAGGGTTGAGGCATTGTCTGAATGGCTTGAGGATGTTGAATGGTCGTCATGGTTCCTCCGAGAACTCGAGATTCTGACGAACGTTCGTTAGGCATAAAACAAACGCTCGTTAGGAATAATTTGTCCAGTGTAACCATCAAGCCTGTTTTCCGCAACATCCAAACTGTCACTGTCCACAGAACACCCCTCGAGAAACCCAGTTTCAAACTTCACCCAGACCTGACTTTCGCGGGTACAATAAAGCTCGAAACCATCTCCAAGGAGGAATTTATGAGCATTTCAAGGCGCGATATTTTAAAACTGTTGGGCATCACCGGCGCAGCCAGCGCGATTCAGACCAGCAATCAAGCGGCAGCCCAAGGCAGCAACCTGACTTTCACCATCCTGCACTCCAACGACACCCATGACCACCTCGAGCCAACCACCTACACGGGCAAAGACGCGGCGGGCAAAGATTTTAAACTCGAGTACGGCGGCG
Organism: Deinococcales bacterium; assembly: GCA_025352125.1. Lineage (GTDB taxonomy): Bacteria > Deinococcota > Deinococci > Deinococcales > JAAFIG01 > JANXTZ01. The sequence goes on from JANXTZ010000055.1 coordinate 50,406, forward strand.
TTGGACGCATCAAAGCCGTGGTTGACAGCCTCAAGGAAACTTCGATCAACCCTGTTGTTTTGGACGCGGGCGATGTCTTTACCGGCACGATATACGGCATGATTTACAAAGGTCTGGCAGACCTGGCATACATGGAAGCCTTTGGCGTGCAAGCCCAGACCATCGGCAACCACGAATTTGACAACGGACCCAGCCAACTTGCCGAGTACATCAAAAACGCCAGCTTCCCAGTGGTCAGCGCCAACATCGACGCCAGTGCCGACCCACTCTTAAAAAGCCTAATCAAACCCAGCACGATCATCAATATCGCAGGGCAAAAAGTCGGCATTGTCGGCGTCACCACGCCAGAAACCCCGATCACCTCGAGTCCTGGCGATACGGTCAAATTCCTTGACCCACTGACCAGCGTGCAAAAAGCCGTCGATGATTTGCGCAGCCAAGGCATTACCAAAATAATTTTGCTCTCGCACCTGGGTTACAGCCAAGACCTCAAGCTTGCGCCGCAACTCAAAGGCGTTGGCGTGATTGTCGGCGGTCACTCGCACACTCCCCTCGGCAAATACGAGGGCAACGGTTTACCTGCCAGTGAGGGCAGTTACCCCACCGTTTTAACAGACAGCAACGGCAAAACCATTTTGATCACCCAGGTCTGGGAATGGGGCAAGTTTTACGGCAGCCTGCGCCTCAGCATGAACGGTGACGGCGTGCCTGTAGGTTGGAAAGGTACGGTCACACCAGTCACCGCCGCCTTCAAAGCCGACACGCGCCTGCAAGCCACCCTCAAAGCCTTCACCGTGCCACTGGAGGGCTTCCGAAAAACCGTGGTCGGCGCGAGTGCCGTCAAACTGAACGGCGAACGCGGCGATGTCCGCAAACGCGAAACCAACCTTTCTAACCTGATTGCCGACGCCAACCTGTGGCGCACCAAAAACCTGGGCACGACCATCAGCCTGCAAAACGGCGGTGGCGTCCGCGCCAGCATTCAAGCCGGTCCAATCACCCAAGGCGACATCCTGACGGTTCAACCCTTTGGTAACACCCTTTTTGTACTCGAGATTACTGGCAGCGAACTCAAAGCCGCCCTCGAGAATGGCGTCAGCCAATGGGAGGCGGGCGCAGGACGGTTCTTGCAAGTCTCGGGACTCAAATACACGTTTGACCTGGCGCAAAAACCAGGCTCGAGGGTAACGGATGTGCAAATTGGTACTGCCAAAGACGGCTTCAAACCGCTCGATTCTGCGGCAACCTTCAAGGTTGTGACCAACAACTTTGTGGCTGGCGGCGGCGACGGTTTTGACATGCTCAAAAATGCCAAAGGATCAAGGCTTGACACGTACCTGCCCGATTACTCGGTCATGAGCGATTACGTGCAATTTTTGAAAACCGTGGACATTGGACTCGAGGGACGAATCACGATTTTGAACGAACCAAAAGCTTAAACATCAGGTCAATGAAAAGCTCGAGTGTTGATGCTCGGGCTTTTCTATTTTTTGTGCTTGTCAGCTTTGAAAGCCTGTGATAAACTCGTCCACGCCAAACGAAGTTTGGACAGGCGAGGGTTGTTAGCTCAGCCGGTAGAGCGATGGTCTCCAAAACCATAGGTCGTAGGTTCGAGCCCTGCACGACCCGCCAAGAAAAAACCCTGTGATAAACGGGGTTTTTGCATTTCAGGATTTCTCGAGCTTGCTGCTTTTTCTCGAGCGTGACCAATGGCGTATGCAACGGAGTGTTAATTCAGTGTTGTTCAAATTTGTTGGTGACAAGGTACGGGTTTGGTTCTTTGAAGATCATGACCGCAGTGTACCGAGCATGTATACCGAACCATGTCCAAAACTCGTCAGATCAAGCTCGAGAATCCCACGTTGTGCTGTGCGATGGGCATGATCTTTGTGTTCATGTCCCAACTCAATTGCCTGGAGTCAGCCTGGTTGCTGCGTCTCACCAGAATTGACGAACAACCATAAAAGTTTATTAAGCTCATGATCTTCAATACGATTCTCGATCTTTTCCAAAGATTTTTTGTTCTGTTCATTGTCTCCCAATCGCCGCAACAATTTTCTGACAGAGTACAGCCATGAATGACAACCAAGGTGAAGTTCGTTTGGACTTGAGTTCTGACACCGCCCAAGGCAAATTTACAAATTTTGCCTTGATTTCGCACACCGCCAACGAATTCGTCTTCGATTTTGCGTTCAGCCTTCCAGGTCAACCCTCGCAGGTCGTCTCGAGGGTGATCACCAGTCCGCGCCACGCCAAAGCCTTTCTTCAGGCACTAGCCGAAAATATCAGGCGTTACGAGGCAAGTTTTGGTGAAATTCAGGAAGTTGCGGTGCGCGAACCAGGCTCGAGAACCCAGACCAATTGATCTCGAGCCTTAACGCCAGAATGCCGCTGTTTGCCCTGCCAGCGCATCTTGCAGTCGAGGCACATGATTTGGGCTGAACGGTGTCGGTAATTCGAGCGGATCAAACCACTCAAGCGCCAATGATTCTGCATCAAGCTCTAGTTTGCCGCCAGTCACACGGCACTCGAACAGGCTGGTGATGTACTGAATCACGCGTCCGTCGAGGTAGCCCATGGTGGTGATTTCGGGTGCGGAATACATGCCGATCAAGCGCACCACCTCGACTTCCAAACCCGTCTCTTCGCGGACTTCCCGCACGCAAGCTTGCGCCACCGATTCACCAAGCTCGAGTCCACCGCCTGGTAAATTCCAAAAACCGTTGTCGCTGCGTTGTTGCAACAACACCCGCCCAAGCTTGTCACGTATGAAGGCTGTGGCGCTGACCCGCAGGCTGGTTGCGGTTCCGCCGTAAGGTGGCTCGAGCCTCATTTTTTGTTGATTTCAGAGCGTACATTCACGCTGGCTTGCTGCGACCAGAAGGCGGTCAAAATCACGGTGGGGATGAACAAGAGGTTCAAACCCGCCTCGGTTTCAAAGAATTTGACGCCCAGTTTGATCAGGATCAAACGTAAAATCAGCACGCCTGCAAACGCCAGCAGCACCTTCCACCAGGTTCGTTTGAGCACGGCAAAATAATTTGCCAGCGTGAATTCTTTCATGGCGGCTTTGAACGGGTGTTTTTGAGCCTCGAGCAACTTTTGTTCCACTTCACGGCGGCTTAATTTCTCTTCACGACGAGCGTTTCCCATAGTCCGCCAAGATTACCAAAAATTTTGCAGTCTGAACACTGTGGGTCATTTAAGCCTGTTCAAACGCAAGCTCGGGTGAGATACTGCATTTCTATGACCGACTCGAGAATTCCGAGTGATGACCTCCAAACAGACATCACCAACCCCAACACCCACGCCGGTTTCGTTGCAATTGTGGGCAAGCCCAACGTTGGCAAGTCCACGTTGTTAAACGCCATGATGGGCGTGAAGATTGCCCCCGTGACAGATCGTCCTCAGACCACGCGGCGCGGCGTTCGCGGCATTTCAACCATATCAAACCGCCAGGCTGTGTTTGTGGACACCCCAGGGGTTCACAAGCCCAAAGACGCGCTGGGCAAGTACATGAACGACGAGGTGCATTCCGCCCTCGCCGATGTGGACGCCGTGATCTGGGTGGTGGACTTGCGCCGTCCGCCAAGCGACGAGGACGCGATGGTGGCTCGAGCCTTGAAAGGTTTTTCCAGACCGCTCTGGGTTGTGGGCAACAAGCTCGATGCGGCAAAATACCCCGACGAAGCCATGAGCCATTACATCAAACTGCTCGAGCAAACTGAGTTCAACCAAGTGCGGCTGAGCGCCCAAAACGATTGGAATGCGGTGGCGGGGCTGCTCGAGGAAGTCATGGCGATTTTACCAAAAAACCCGTTTTTCTTTCCTGGCGCGGGCAAGTCAGATCAACCCAAAGAAGTCTGGGCTGCCGAACTGGTGCGCGAGGAAGCCATGAAAGCCTTGTACGAGGAACTGCCGTACACCGTGGCAACCCGCGTGACCTCCTGGGAACAACGTGCGGACGGCATGAACATGATTCAAGCCGAAATCATCGTCGAAAAAATGCAGCACCGCAGCATGGTGATCGGCAAGGGCGGTGCGATGATCAAAAAAATTGGGCAACGCACCCGCAAGCAACTCGAGGTCTTCTTGTCGGCGCGGGTGTTCCTGGGTCTGGAAGTCATTGTGATTGCACAATGGCGCAGCGACCAAGAGGCACTGCGCGAACTGGGTTACGAATAAATTCTCGAGCCAGCAATGTTCAAGAAAATCCTCAAGAACGGGGATTCTTTTTTTGCCTCGAGAATTTATTCATCTCGAGCAACGTTCCACGAACGATTGGAAATTTGACGGGCGTCTGTTCGGCGTCAAACTTTAACCCTCGAGCGACACGTTTTGAGTCACCTGCAATGTTCTGCGGGTGATTCTTTCGAGTCTGAAAAGTCAATCCAGGAAACAAAAATTCATTCCTGTTACCGCCATGTGACCGTTGATCTCCCAAACTGATGTCAGTTCGAGCCTGCAAACTCGAGCGTCCAGGATTTGGGAGGTCTTGAATATGAATGCCATAAAAGTTTTGAAATCCAGAACCCTGCAACGGTTGTTGGTCACGTTCGGTTTGCTCTCAAGCTTGAACGCCTGCCCGCAGTCTCCGCCGCCCGACACCACATCCCCCACCATGCTCATCAGTTCGCCCGCGACCGGCTCGAGCAACGTTTCAAAGCTGGCAGCCTTGACCATCAAATTCTCCGAAGCCATGCAGCAAAGCTCCGTGCAGGTCAGCTCGAGTTTGCCGATAGTCCTTGGGACTCCGATTTGGAGCGATGACAGCACGGCGGTGTTCGACCCTCCAGGCGATTGGCAACTCGGCTCGAGTTACACGTTGTCCGTTGAGGGCAAAGACTTGGCGGGCAATGCGCTAACGGGCACCAAAACCATCAGTTTTCAAACCGTGGCAGCAATTGACACCACGCCGCCCAACGTGCCAACCAACCTCAAAGCCACGGCAGGTGAGAATAAATTCTTGCTCGAGTGGACCGCCAACACTGAAACCGACCTTGCGGGTTACAACGTCTTTCTGGGTGAGAGCAGCGATAACGTGGTCAGTTCGGTGTTTGTGGCTAAACCTGGCGTCAGTACCACCGTCACGGGTTTGACCAACGGTAAAACTTACTTTTTTGCCCTGGACGCGCAGGACGCCAACGGCAACCACTCGCCGCGATCAGTGGTCGCTTCGGTCACGCCCAAAGATGTCACACCACCCACGCTGACCTCAAGCGAACCCGCGAATTTGGCAAGCAATTTGACTTTGGTGCAGACCATAAAGGTCACGTTTTCCGAACCGATTGATACCAGCGCCTTTGCAATAGACGGTTGCACCAAAAACGCCAGCACCTGTCCAGCCGGAAGCCTGAACCTGACCAAACTTGGCGCACCAGTCTTCAGTGCGGGCAACACCGTGGCGACCTTCACGCCGAGCAACGATTTGTTTGCGGGCGGTGGAACATTTGTTGTGACACTGACCGCCAAAGACCTTGCGGGCAATACCTTAACTGGGCGCAACACCCTCGAGTTCTCGGTACAAATCCCACCAGACACCACCGCTCCCACCGTGCAAGGGGTGCTCGAGAATCTGGATGTGGACAACCGTGCCACGATTCGCTTTGATTTCAGTGAAGCCGTCGATCATGCCAGCGCCGAGGCAGCGTTCCTCAGTGCGCCAGTGATTTCTTGCACCTGGACTTGGACGCTCAACAGTGCCAAGTGCGTTTCCAAAACCTTTCTCGAGCAACTGACCACCTACACCATCACGATGGGAACGGGTGTGAAGGACACGGCTGGCAATCAGATGCTTGCGCCATTCCAATTCAGTTTCCTGACCAAAAACGCGCCACCTCGAGTGGTGAAATTCAGTCCAGTTACAAATTTATTTTGCAATGCGGGCATCAGTGCGCCAATTGTCATTACCTTTTCTGAACCGATGAGCACTGGCACTGGTGGCGCGTTTAGTGGAACGGTGAATGGTCAAACACTTACTGGCGGCGCGATCACCTGGAGTGCTGATGCAACTGTCATGACCTTCACGCCTGGCGCTGCTTATGGTTACGGTAAAACGGTCGCCTGGAAATTGACAACAGGGGCTTCTGACGAAAGTGGCAAAACCATGACCGCCGAAAGAACAGCTTCGTTCTGTACCGAAAATCAAATCATCGGCGGTATTTGATTCTCCATCTCTCAAGTAAGGAAAGGTGAACCATGCAAAACAAAATTGTCCAACTGTTAATCTTGATCTTGGTGCTCGTCGGTTGCACGCAACCCGTCACACCGCCACCGCCCGATGTGGTCGTGCGCGACCAAGCCAAAGTCCTTGACCCTGCCACCCGCAGTGCCCTCGAGGAGTTCAAAACCGACGGCACACTGGTTTTTACGGGCAATGTCAGTACCAAAACAGGGGATGTGATGGTGTCTGCCCCGAGCAAAAATGCGCCAGATGGCTTGTTGCGCAAAGTCGTCTCAATTCAAACTGCGAATGGCAAAACCGTGGTGCAGACCGAACAAGCCAAGCTCGGCGATGTGATCAAAACGGGAACGCTGGATGCCTCAAAACATTTGACCGAAGCCGACTCTGAAAGTGTCACACCGCTTGTTGCTGGCGTTCATCAAACTCGAGCCGCCAGAGGCATTGGATTGTCTTATTCGATTGATACTGTGCTTTACGACAAGGACGGCGACACCAAAACCACCAACGATCAGATCAAAGCCTCGGGCACGCTCAGCCTCGACCCAGTTTTTGACGCGCACATCGGGTTTCATTGCGGATTTCTATGCACCGACCCCGACATCGATTTCAAGTTTCAGGTCGGGCTTCAAGAGAAAGCATCGCTCAAAATTGTTGCCAAAGTGGCGTTCAGCGCCAGCAAAGAAATACCCATTTTTACCCACCGTTTTAAACCCATCACCTTCTCGATTGGACCCATTCCGGTGGTGATTACCCCAATCTTTACCATCAAACTCAAACTCGACGGTTCTATCGGTGTCGATGTCACCTTCGAGGCGTCACAAACCCTGACCGCAGTGGCAGGTGTCAAATACACCGACAGCTTCAAAAACATTTCTGATATCAGCAATGTTTTCGATGCCACCGCAGGCGATTCGAAGGTCAACGCCAGCGTCAACGTAAAACTTCCTGTTCGTGCCGATTTCTTGTTGTACGGCGTGGTTGGACCTTATGTCGAACTGGTTGCTAAACTTGGTTTTGATGCCGTCATCCCCCGTGATCCTGTTTGGAAACTGTCTGGTGGCATTGAAGGCAATGTTGGATTGCATGTTGACATTTTGGGTTACACCAAAGACTTTTCGGCGAATTTGTTTGACCTCAGCAAAGAAATTGCCCAATCCACCAACGCCGCACCGACCATCAAGTTCCTCAATCCGAATCCCAATGAAAGTCTCTCGAGCGACGTGGGGCACAATTTCAGGGTCGAAGTTTCAGACCCCGAAGATGGCAGCCAAGTCTGTTGCAGCGTAACGTTCAGCTCGAGCGTTGACGGTGTATTGGGCACAGCCACAGGTTTCCAACCCGAAGTTGGCGCGACCTTCACCACGCTTGTTCAACGAACCATCACCGCCACCGCCAAGGACAGCAAGGGCAAAACCTCGAGCGCCACCGTGACCGTGAATGTCACCAACCCAGCGCCGACGGTTGCCATGTACTCACCAATTGCCAACGAGGAGTTCTTCAGGGGAGTCAGTTACAAGGTTTTGGGCACCAGCTTTGATACCAACGAAACCGATGCTGGGCACAATTTGCTGGGCGCTCTGCCGTGCACCAGCCTCAGTTGGACAAGCTCGGTGGCTGGCGATTCCCTGCCCGTCACGGGTTGCGACCCTCGAGTGACTTTCTCTTCCAACGGTGCACGTACACTCACCCTGACAGGCACGGATGCTCGAGGGGCAACCGCAACTGCAACCGTCAATGTGAACGTCATCAACCCGCCAGCCAATCTTCCTCCTGTGGCAAACATCAGCAAACCTGCCAACAATATTTTTGTTGGACCAGATCAAGTCATTGACATTCTGGGCAGTGCCACCGACCCAGAAGGCGGTGCGGTCACACTTTCTTACGACATCACCTATCCGTTTGATGTTGCCACTGGCACTGGCACAACCACAAAAGTGATTACCGTGCCAGCCAGCGGCAAGTGGAAACCCTCCGATTCGATTGATTTCGGTACTGGTTGTCATGAAGCGGACTTCTTTTTGCGTTTGCGGCTTCATGCCAAAGACCCTCAGAACAACGATGGCACAGACAAAGTGGTGCTTCACATCAACCAAATTTGTTAGATCGAACAAAGCGAACACTGGCTCGAGCATTGTCGCTCGAGCCAGTGTTTTTTATCTCTCGAATGCTTTAAGTTGACTCGAGGCTCGAGGTTTTCAATGTTGAAGGTTTTGCGCGACGAATTTCTTTCAAGAACGGGCTTTCGAGGTGCGTGTAAGACAAACTCGCCATGGTGTAAGCCAGACTCAAAACCACCACGGTCAAAATTGCCCAGTAGCCGAAACTCGAAATGCCAAAATACTTGTAATCTTCGTTGTGCAACAAGCGCACCAGCTCGAGAATCGGGTAATGCCAGATGTAGAGTCCGAAAGAAATTTTGGCGGTGTAACGCGTGAAACGGTTGTCAATTGTTTTTTTCGCCCATGAACTGAACGGGGTTGCCGCCAGCACCGTGCCAATCAGAACAGCAAAAAATGGGAAGGCGTAAGGCTGCGAACCCAAACTGAAACTGAATTCGTTGGCGTGACGCATGTTCCAAACCAAAGCGAGTGCGGCAGCAAATGCACCGACGGCAACCCAGTTGAGGGCTGGGATTTGAATTGGTTTCTCGAGTTTGCCAATTCGTTTTTGCCAGTACGCGATGACACCAGCCGTCAAGACTCCGATGCAATACTGGGCGAACAAACCGACGGGGTTGTAATTGGGCATCCAGAATTTTGCACCGCCGATCAAGCCATTGTTCCAACTGCGGTCAACACTGTCTGGGACAAGATGGGTCAAAATCCATTGGTGTGCCAGAATTGCCAGGATCAGTACGCCAACCCAGTAGGCAAATGCCAAACTTGGTGAGCCTGGTGCGGGTTGCTCGAGCACATTTTTGGTCTTGCTGCGAATCACTGTTTTGCTGATGCTGTGCGTGACAATTTGCGTGTCCCCTCGAGTCAGTGTGCGGGTGGTGTCCTTGGTGACGGTTCGAGTGGTTTGTTTGGCGTTTGCCTGAATTTTTCTGGCGAGCACAAACAAACCGATCATGAACATTGGCATCAGGGCGTAACAAAACACTTCAAAACCGATACTCCACAACGGACCGTTCAGTTCGACTGGAAAGAACGTCACGTAATGAAACGCGGTGGTGAACGTCAAACCGCTGAACAGGCGCAACCACATAAAATCCCCTGGCTCGAGCGCCCGCGCAATGATAAACGTCACGATCAGGCTGACGTAAAAACCTGGTGCGATGCGCACAAAACGGCGACGCGCATAATCTTTAAACGAGGGTAATGGCAAACCGTCCAGGTAGCGACGCCAGAATGGAATCGAGAGCAGCATTCCTGAGAGGACAAAAAAGGCACTGACGCCGTATGCGCCGGTCATCAAAAATTGTTGAATCTCCTGAATCCAGCTTGCTTGTTTGGGCATCTCGAGGCGTTGCGCCAAATGGCTGAAGACCACCATCAGACACGCGACTGCCCGCACGCCATCCGCGCCGCTCAAGACAAAACCCGAGTCTCGGGGTTCTTCACGGACAGTCTTGCGCGGCTGGATTCTGCGTCGCCAATTGCTGAACCCCGCAAACCAGTTTTTACGATTGCCCGAGCCAAGCCCAAAGCCCGCCCCCAGTTGTCCAGAGGCAACAAAATACACGATCAATGGTGGAATCAAGGCAATTGCCGCGCCCGTCACCGCCGCGTCTCGAGCGTCACCGCCCAAGAACGCCAGGGCTTGCGGCAAGAGGCGCGTGGTTTGGGAGCGCATCAGTAAAATCGCAGCCTCGAGATGATTCCAGGAACTGACAAAAGTCAGCAAACCAACCGTGGTCAGGACTGGCGAGATCAGCGGCAAACCGATGCGCCAGAAAATTTGCAGGTCGTTCGCGCCATCAATTTTTGCCGCCTCGAGCATGGTTTTTGGCAGGGCGTTGAGGCTGTACTGCCGCACCAGAAAAACGCCGATGGCACTGACGCTGGCGGGCAACCACAGGGCGCGGGGCGTGTCGATCCAATCCAGAATTCGCATCTCGAGCAGGTGCGGAATGGCGTTGGACATGGCTGGAAAAACGATAATCCCGAGCACGATTCCAAACAAAATTCGTTTGAATCTAAATTCAAGTGCGGCGAAGGCAAACCCTGCCAGGGCGCTGCTGACCACGGCAAAAACGCTGGCGAGGCTCGAGACGTAAATGCTGTTCCAGAGGTTGCGCCAGAAATCTGGAACGCGGTCGAGCAGCAGGCTGTAATTGTAACTGGCGGCATCACCGACACTTAACTGGGTCGAATTGCCGCCGTAGGTTTGCGTGGCTTGAAAAAAAAGCAGCAGCAAGGGGTAAATACTAAAAAACACGCCAAACGCCACCGCAACTTTTATGACCAACGTCGTGACGGCAGGCAAACGCAGGGGCGCATGGTCGGACTCGAGGCTGGCGGAGGTATCGATGGCGCTGAAATTTCGCCCAAACAACCAGTAGGCAATGCCGATAAAACCCAGCATGACCAGAAAAAACACCCAGGTCATGGTGCTCGAAAGTCCAAAGTTGGCGTACTTGAACGCCGTGCCGTAAATATAACCAGGCAGCCGAATCGTATCAAAGTCGCTGTAACTGGCACGCCAAGCGTTGGCTTGCAAACCCGTGACCAGACCCATTGAAAAAGCCATAAAAACCATTGGTCGCGCCACTGGGAAAGCAATTTTTCGCAGTTGCATCCAGAATCCAGCCCCATCAAGCTGCGCCGCCTCGAGCACACTGCGTGGAATGGCGCTGAGTGCCATCAGGTACAACAAGACGTTCCAACCCACGGCATTCCAGACCAGACCGAAGGCGTCCAGATTGTCAAAATTTGAGAATCGGTACGGGATTAACGAACCGATAATCGGCAGGTCGCGCAAGAATCCAAACACATCCTCGAGTGGCGAACTGACCAGCCGCAGCAGCAAACCCAAGGCTGCGGAAAGCGCCACGGGCGAGGCAATATAGGGCAGGAAAAAAGTCACGCCAAGTTGACCCAGGGCACGCCTGAACACCAAAAACAGGGCGAACGCAATCGGCAGCGCCACCAGGTGCTGCAAGACCACACCAGGCAAACCGTCCTGCAAGGTGCGCAGCATCGCCGCCCAGTACGGTGGGTCGGTGAACACCAGCCAGTACGGGCGCAAACCCCTGAACAAGAATTCGCCAGTGCCCTGCACTGGGTCCCAAACATGGAACGAAATAAACAACGAAAACAACAATCCAAACGCGCCAAACCCCAAAAACAAGATAAAAAAAGGCGCGACAAACCAAGCCCCGCCCAAATTTTTATTCGCCGCCGGCTCGAGTTGCCGCGAGAGGGGTTTATTGGGTGGGATTTTAGTCGTGGGTGACAAGGTCGTCACGCTTTACATTCAGCACGCCCGCGCCGCCAAGCCATTGTGCCTTCAGGCTTTTGAGCAGGTTTTTGGGGATGCTCGAGAGGGGAATGGTTTGAACGTCGCCAGGGATCAGATCAAACATGTTATCAGCTAGATTTAAGCCGTGAATGAAAACGCCCTTGACGGGTTTACGGCTCGAGATTTGCAAGTGTTGATCGTGCCACTCGAGTTCTATTTCTGGGGCTTGAAAATCAAAATATTTGAACGGCTCTGGGAACAAGACATGGCGGGCAATGACCGTATTGCCCGTCAGCAACCGCGCGGCAATCACCACGGTGTCCTCATGCCTGGGGGCGAACACGCCCAGCTCGAGCACGCCGTTGGCAGGAATCACGACCTCGCGGCTTTCAAAATTCAGCTCAACCCCAGCCAAACTCAAAGCTCTAAGCTCGAGTGTGCAGCTCAAAGGCTCCAGGGTCGTGTTTAACGCCCAGACCGAGCCATCGTTCCAAAGGTTGATGCTGACGCTTGCAAGGGCGCGTTTGATCGCGTAATAGGCGGGCTTTGGTGTGGCGCTCGAATCAATGATCGCCCAGGAGCTGACCGCCCAGCAATCGTTGATCTGCCAGACCAAAGCGCCGCCAACGGCGCGTTTGCCCGCAACGCCCCAACGTCTGCGCCAGATGCGGTAGGCGCAATCCATCGCCTCGCTCTGCACCAGTTGCGTGGCGTAAACAAATTCAGCCAGGTTTGTCGTCAGTTTTTGCGTGTCGGTGATGTAGGCGTTCAAGCGCCGCATCCCCTCACCGGCTTTCATGTGATGCTCGAAACCACGGCTCTGCGGATGGCGCTCCTCGGGTGGCAAGACCGCCTCGAGCGTGCTCAAATGCGCGGCGCTCGCCATGCCAAATTCGCTGACGAACCGTCCCTCGAGTTTGACGTAATCGCGGTAAGGACGCGCCATGCCGCCCCAAACGTCCCAGGTGTGACGGTCGGCGATGCTTGGATCGTCGGGATACTTGCCATAAAACGGGCTGCCAGGTTGGTAATAGCGCTCTGGGTCGAGTTCTTGCAGCAATTCTGGCAGCAGGCGTTCGTAAATGACTCGAGCGGGCATTTCGGGATTTTCTTCTGGGGTCAAATCGGCTTTGTACAGACCTTGCCCAAACGCCAAGGGGTAATCTTCGTTGTTGCCCGTCCAGATCGCCAGGCACGGATGATGCCGCAAGCGTTTGATGTTGGCGATTGCCTCGAGCTTGACGTTTTGTATGAATTCTGGATAGCCAGGGTAGATGCCGCAACCGAACATAAAATCTTGCCAGACCAGAATGCCAGCCTCGTCGCAGAGTTCGTAAAAGGCATCGTCTTCGTAAATGCCGCCGCCCCAGACGCGCAGCATCTGCATGTTGGCGGCTTTGGTCTGGCTGATCCGTTCGCTGTAACGTTTGCGGGTCACGCGGGTCAGCATCAAATCGTCGGGAATCCAATTTGCGCCGCCCATCACCATGGGAATGCCGTTGACCTCAAAATAAAAGCTCGAGCCTGCCTCATCCGCGACGGCTTCCTGAACCACACGGATTTGGCGCAAACCAATTTTTTGGGTTTTGAAATCCAGGTGTTGCCCGTCACGCGCCAACTCGAAAATCACGGTGTAAAGCGGCTGACCGCCGTACAAATGCGGATACCAGAGTTTGGCTTGTTCGACCAAAAACCTGTGCTCGACTTGGTTGCTGACATCAAGCACCGATTTGGACAATTCGCTGCCATTTGGGTCGAGCAAAGACATCACCAGTTTTGCGCCTTTGATCGCACCCTCGAGCTTGACCGACACGGATAATGTTGCACAGTCCAGACCAGCGCTCAATTCGGGCTGAACATGCCATTCACCAATTCTGGCGCTGAACGTCTCGAGCCTGACGGAGCGCCACAAGCCCAGATCAACCAGCTTCGGACCCCAATCCCAGGAGTAATGGTACTGGGCTTTGCGCACGTACAGACGGCTCGAGTCGCCATTCCAGAGTGGACGTTTGCCACCGTTTGCCCGTTCAAGCTCGAGTCCTTTGTGCCAGGCACTTTCAAACAAAACATGCAAAGAATTTTTTTCTTGCAGCGACACTTCAACGCGGCTTGGCACAAACATGTTCTCAGATTTTAAAATTTGCAAGCCGTTCAGCCAAACCGTGGCAAAGGTGTCCAACCCGTCAAAGCACAACCAGGCATTTTTTTCGGTTTTGCTGCCCTCAAACTCGAGCTTGTACAACCAGTCCGCCTCGCCGACCCACTGCACGTCCAACTCGTTGGTGTTGAAATACGGATCGGGAATCACACCGGCATCGAGCAGGGTTTGATAAACAGTGCTGGGCGCTGTGGTCGGCAACCAATTTTCGGTGGTGGCAAAATCGCTTTCCAGGCTGAGCTTTTGGTTGCGGCGTTTCAACTTCCAATGTTGCTCGAGTGAACGTTCTGTCATTTGAAGACTCCTGAATTTAGTAAACTGAATATACAAAAGGTATCACTTCAAGCCCCAAAGTGTCAAACACAAGTTCAAAATAACCCGACTGGCAAGAGTTTAATCAATATTGAATAAAATTTGTTCGGCAAACCTTATTTTACCTTGTTGCTAAAACACAAGCAACTTCTGTTACAATCCCTGAATCATGCGAGCCATTGAAAGCAGTTCTGTGACCATCCGCGACGTTGCCAGGCGGGCTGGTGTTTCGATTGGCACGGTTTCGAGGGCACTCAAGAACCAGGCGGGTCTGACCGAAGACACCCGTCAACAGGTCTTACGTTCCGCCCTCGAGCTTGGTTACGACACCACAAATCTACGCCCCAACAAGCTCAGGCGGGTCAGTTTTTTGACCTCGAGGTTGCCAGATCTAACGATCAATCCGTTTTACTCGCCCGTCTTGCACGGGGTCGAAGACGCCTGCCGCGACGAGGAGATTGTCTTGTCCTACACCTCATTGCGCCCTGGCGACCGGGCTGTCGAAATCGTGCGTCGCCACGAGGCGGACGGTTTGCTGTGCGCCGGTTATTTCGAGCCAAAATTGATGGAAAGGATTGCGGCAATAGGTTTACCATTGGTGCTCATCGATCACTTCGCACCAGGCATCGCCAGCGTCAACATGGACAACATCAACGGTGCCAAAAAGGCGGTCACGCACTTGCTGCAAAAAGGTTATCAACGAATTGCCTTCATGGGCGGTCCCAACCATCACTCGATTCAACAGCGGCTTTACGGCTTCAGGCAAGCACTTTTCGATGCGGGCGTGCCTGCCGACCCAACCCTGGAAATGACCCCCGACCCACCCTTCACCCCAGCAGGCACCGAGGCGGCGATGCGCCAGCTCTTAAAACTCGAGCCTCGTCCAGACGCGGTTTTTGTCGTCAATGACCTCTCGGCGCTCTGGGCAATGCAGGTTTGTCTCGAGGCTGGTTTACGGATTCCCGAAGACATTGCCTTTGTTGGTTTTGATGACATTCATGCCGCCTCACACGCGCATCCGCCGTTAACCACCGTTCGGGTCAACAAGGAATTGCTGGGCAGACGCGGACTCGAGTCACTGCTGGCACGCCGCACTGGTGAAACGATGATTGAAACAGAATTGATCGTGCGTGGCAGCTCTGTAGCCAAAAATTTTCGTAAACAAACCAAAAAATAAGACAAAATTGTCACTCGAGAATCGGCTCGAGCTGGGCTTTTGGCACTTGACCCGAATCTGCGGTTTATGACCACAACTCGAGTCAAAATCGAGGTACACTCTGCCCAATCCACATTCTGTCAACAAATCAAGACCGAAAATTTGTTTGGTCGTCACTTCTAACTCGAGAATCAGACTTAAGGGTTGTGTTTATGAAAAATGAATCGGTGCTTTTGGGACAGCGTTTTTTTCCAGAATCTGGAATGTTAGAAGACCTCTTGGTGGCTTTTGGCGCTAGCGCCCTCATTGCCCTCCTGGCGCAAATTTCGGTTGGTTCAGGACCATCACCGATGACAGGCTTTACCCTGGGAGTATTTTTGGTGGCGTTGCTTTTCGGTGCCAAACGCGCCGTTTTGGCGCTCTTCTTGTACTTTCTCGAGGCTGCCCTCGGTTTGCCAGTCTTGTCTGGCTTGCTCGGCGGTTGGCATAAATTGTTTTTACCAAACGCAGGCTATTTTGTGGGTGCGTTGGCGGCGGCTCTCACCGTCGGCTATTTGGCAAACCGAGGTTGGACACGCAAACCTCAGCTTATTTTTGCGGCGGTTCTGATTGGCACAGCCCTTATTTACGCTGTTGCCTTGCCTTGGCTTGCCATTGCTGCCCCAGAGATACCATTTCCCCAAACCGAGCAAACCATCGCCCTGTCTTCAAACCCTATCATGAATGTTTTGAAAGCTGGCTTTTTCCCGTTTCTGATAGGGGATTTTGTAAAAGCCCTGATTTGTGTGGCGGTTTTTCTCTGCGCCTGGGCGCTCGATGTGCGTTTCACTCTTGACAAGAATCTTTAGCTGAGATACGCTTTGAGCAAGCAATTTACTAAACAAACTGGCAATGGCGTCATCGGCGCTTTCTTTTTGGCTGATGACGATTCAAAGCACTTCTTGGAGGAAAGTATGAATAAGAAGATGGTTCGGTTCTTGACTTTGGCAGGCATGGGTGCGCTCGCACTGGCAAGCTTGGCTGCCACGGCGCAAAGTGGACGGTCAACGGTTGTCTGGTTCGTCGGTGTTGGTACAGGTGGTCAACCAGCCCAAATTGAAGGCGAAAAAGCTGCCGTCGAACGTTTTAACAAGTCCTCGGAAAAGATTCAAATCGACTTGCAAATCGTCGATTACAACTCGGCTCGAGATAACCTCTCGGCTCGTATTGCCGCCGGCAACCCGCCAGATATTGTCGGTCCAGTCGGTAACACCGGTGCAAACTGGTTCAAAGGTCAATGGGTTGACCTTGATCCCTTGGTTGCCAAGTACAAGCCAGACCTTTCTGGTTTCGAGCCTGCCCTCTTAAAATTCTACAAAGAATCACAAGAAGGCACCGGCTTGCCATACGCCGTTTACCCCAGCTTCATTTACTACAACAAGGCACTCTTTGACGAAGCCAAACTGCCATACCCACCGAGCAAAGTTGGCGAAAAATACCAAGGTCAAACCTGGGACTGGAACGCCATGCGCCGCTTGGCAATGAAATTGACTTATGACAGCAAGGGACGTTCGTCAACCCAATCGGGGTTTGATGCCAAAAACATTGTAACCTACGGATTTATCAACCAGTGGACCACCGATTACGTGACCTCGATTGCCGCTCAATTTAAACCAACGGCACTGTACGACGCCAAGACAGGCAAAGCTGTGGTTGATCCAACGACGATGACCGCTTTGCGTTGGTATTACAACGGCATTTGGAAAGACCACTTCATCCCCAACCAAGACGCTCAAAACTCTGACCTGTTGGGTCGCGGCAATCCCTTCAACTCGGGCAATGTTGCGATGGGCTTCACCCACCTCTGGTACACCTGCTGCCTCGATGCTGGCAAGGATGCCAAGGTCAAAGACTGGGGCGTTGCTGTTGTTCCAAGCTACAACGGCAAGACCACCGCGAAATTACACGCCGATACCTTCCGCATGATGAAGGGCGCCAAGAACCAAGACGCCGCCTTCCAAGCCATGATGTGGGTCATGAAGCAAAAAGACCTCTTCACCACCTACGGCGCGTTCCCAGCCGATGTCAATCTTCAAGACGATTACATTGCTGCCGTCAACAAAAAGTATGCTGGCGTCAAGATTAACTGGACCACCATTCAAGACATGCTCAAGTACGTCGATACCCCAAGCCACGAAGCTTACATGCCAAACTTCACCAAAGCTGGCGATATTCAAACCAAGTTGCTGACCAAGATCATGACCTTGCCAAACTTGGACCTGTCCAAAGAAGTCAGTGATTTCAAAGCAGAAATGCAACGCGCTTTCGACGAGAAGAAGTAAGTCACAACAGATTGCTGGCTTCTCGAGTCTTCTCCTCAACCTCCGCGCCAGGTTTGGCGCGGAGGAATTTCCTAGAAAACAAATCAAAATTCGTAATGTGAGGTCAAAATGACTCGAGACATAAAACAAAAATCAAGGTATTCGGGCTTGGAGTCAGTGGATCGCCGTTGGGGTTGGGCTTTTCTTGCGCCCTGGTTGATCGGCTTGGTTGTTTTTACGGCATTTCCGATGCTTTTTTCACTGGTATTGTCGTTCACCAATTATAATCTTGTTCCTGACGTACCATTTGCCTTTATAGGCTTTAAAAATTGGATTTCTTTATTTTCTGATCCAGGAATGCGACAATCTTTTCTTGTCACCATGCGTTATATCTTGATCGTCGTACCATTTTTGATTCTTAGTCCTCTTTTTCTGGCTTTATTTATCAATGCAAAGCCACTTTTACTTAAAGGACTTTTTATTACGTTATTTTTCTTGCCAACACTTGTACCAGGAATCGTGACCGGTATTATTTGGCAGGGTTCACTTTCAAATGGTGGTACAATCAGTCGATTTATTAAATCAGTCGGACTTGAGTCTCCAATGTGGCTTTCGGATGCCAACTGGGTGATGCCAGCCATCGCGCTTGTTGGCTTGTGGAGTATCGGAAATACAATTTTACAAATGATTGCAGCTTTAAAGAATGTTCCCAAAGAGCTTTATGAAGCTGCACTAATAGATGGCGCAAATGCTTTTGTGTCTTTCACCAGAATTACCCTTCCGTTAATGTCATCAGTCTTATTCTTTAATATTACTGCGGCTATTATTTATGGGTTTCAATATTTTACAATTAGTTTTTTGTTGTTTAACGGTCAAGGTGGTCCCAATGATTCTGCTCTATTTTTTATGCTAAAAGTTTTTAAAGAAGCACTTGTTTACAGAAATATGGGCTATGCTTCAACAATGTCGTGGGCAATGTTATTGATTATATTGATAATAACTCAAATATTGTTTACTTTAAACAGACGCTTTGTTTACTATGCAGGAGATGATCGAAAATGAGTGTAATTACAGGCAAGCGAGTTAAAAATCAAACTGCGGGTAAAGAAATCAAGGATCGGCAAAACTTTCGTTCCATTTTGGTTTCTATTGCTGTGACTTTATTTGTTAGTTGGTTGGCTTTTGTTTTTTTGACACCATTGTATGAGCTACTTAATGCCAGCTTAGGTGCTGCTTCTCGAGAGCCAAACCAGCCTTATGGACCTTATGTTGGTAGAATTTTTACCTATGAGAATAAAGATTTAAGTGTTTATAAAGTACCGGTTAACGGGCAAATTCAAGAACTGGCATTGATCGAACCAGGGCGTGCCAACAGTGTTTTTATCGATCCTAATAATCCAACGGTGAGGATTAACTACCCAGGTTCATATCGTGAACTCGAGCGCTTGTGGGTTTTTAAACCACAATTTAAGAACTATGTTGATGCGTGGAATAATTTACCCAATGGTTTTGCCAGGGGTTTGCTGAATACTTTTCTAATTGCGGGTCTAGGTACACTTGGAATTTTGATCAGCAGCTTATTTACAGCTTATGGTCTGGCAAGGTTTAATTTACCTGGTAAAGATTTGATGTTATTATTGGTTACTATTACTTTTATGTTACCTCCAATTATTTTGTTTGTACCTCAATATATTATGTTTTTTAAGGTGGGTTGGGTTGGCACTTGGTTACCCCTGATTGTACCTGACTTTTTTGGCAATGGTGTATCAATTTTTATGCTTCGGCAATTCTTTTTGGCAATTCCACGTGAGTTTGACGAAGCCGCCAAAGTAGATGGCGCAAATCCATTGCAAATTCTTTGGTTTATTCTATTGCCTTTGTTACGGACTTCGGTGATTGCAGTTGCGATTATTAATTTTATTATTATTTGGAACGATTTCTTTAATCCAACATTGTACTTGGCTGGAAAAACCGATTTAATGCCGCTTTCGGTGTTGATTCGCGCCTTCAGTTCGGCTCGAGGCAGCACTGACCCGCAAATGATTTCGGCGGCGGCAGTCATTGCCACGGTAGTCCCAATGGCGCTGTTTTTGCTGGCACAAAAACCGTTTATTCGTGCAATCACCATGCCAGGTCTGGACAAGTAAATTTGGTTTAAAACTCGAGAATTCCTGATGTTTTCTCAAAACTTGACAGCTCGAGCGAGGTGAATCGCATGAAACGCATTTTGGCATTGTTTGCAGTCTTGGTTGTGGGGGTTGTGGTGTTCGCACAAACGGATCAGGGCACGACACCAAATGGCGAGACCCCAATTTTTGCAGTCAATCGTTTATTGGCACGCAGCGTCAATTTTGGCAACGCGCTCGAGGCTCCTGGTGAGGGCGCTTGGGGCATCACCTTGAACGAAAATTATTTTGAACTGGTCAAAAAAGCTGGTTTTACGGCAATTCGACTGCCTGCCAATTACAACGCCCACAGCGACCAAAAAGCGCCGTACAAGGTTGCTCGAGAGTTTATGTTAAGAATTGATTGGGCGATTCAAAATGCCAAAAAGCGTGGTTTGGCAATCGTGATTGATTTGCACAATTATGAAGACTTCTGCACCAAACCCAAACAGAATGTAGATCGCTGGCTTGGTATCTGGCGACAAATTGCGAACCGTTACGCCAACCAGCCTGAGGGCGTTATTTTTGAGCCGTTCAACGAGCCGCACGACAAGCTCGAGCCACTCTGGAACGATTATTTTACCAAAGTTTTGGCAGTTATTCGTGAAACCAACCCAACTCGGGCTGTGGTCATGGACGGCAACGGTTGGAGCAATGGGGAACGCATGAGCGAATTGCAAATCCCGAATGATCCCAACCTGATTTTGACCTTTCACAATTACACGCCGTTTCAATTCACACATCAGGGTGCGGAATGGTGGGCGGACGGCGCAAAATACTTGGGTACAAAATGGAATGGCACACCTGCCGATCAAGCCGTGGTCGTGGATTACATCGAGAAAGCCGAAAAAATTGCGCTGGCTGCAAACCTGCCTCTGTACATGGGTGAATTCGGTGCGTATCGCAAAGCCGATATCGCCTCGAGAATCCGTTGGACGACCTTCACCCGCCAAACTGCCGAGCGCAAAGGAATTTCTTGGGGGTACTGGGAATTTGCGTCGGGTTTTGGAATTTATGATCCACTGATGAAAGAGTGGCGCAAAGATTTGTTGAACGCGGTCATTGGTCAGTAATTTTTGAATCTCAAGAAAGTTGAACGACAGCACTTTTGAGGGTTGTTCGCACTAAAAAAACCAAAATCGATTTCGTTAAAGGACAAGCATGATCAATCGCACTGATTTTCCAAAAAATTTTGTCTGGGGCGCTGCCACCTCGAGCTTTCAAATTGAGGGTGCAACCACCACCGACGGGCGCGGTCCAAGCATCTGGGATACATTCGCTGCCACCCCAGGAAAGACGCACAACGGTGACACCGGCGAACCAGGCTGTGACCATTACAACCGCTACAACAGCGACCTTGACCTGATGAAAGAACTCAACCTCGAGGCGTACCGTTTTTCGACCGCCTGGTCGCGGGTGCTGCCGACTGGACGCGGGCAGGTCAACGAAAAAGGCATGGGCTTTTACGAACGCCTGGTCGATGGTCTTCTGACGCGCGGCATTACGCCGTGGTTAACCCTGTACCACTGGGATTTACCGCAAGCCCTGGAAGATTTGGGTGGTTGGACGGCTCGAGATACCGTTCACGCCTTTGAAGAATACACGCACGTCATGTCTGATCGTCTCGGTGACAGGGTCAAACATTGGATTACCCACAACGAACCCTGGTGCACGGCTTATTTGGGATATCAGGTCGGTCATTTTGCTCCAGGTGTTGCGGACCTCAAAAAAGGTATCCAAGCCTCGCATCATGTGCTTTTGTCGCACGGTTTAAGTGTGCCGATCATCCGTGAAAATGTCAAAGACGCCAGTGTTGGCATCACGCTGAATTTGTGGCCCGTTCATGCGGCTGGCGATACCAGCGAAGATCAAATGGCAGCCAAACGCATTGATGGTTTCAGCAACCGTTGGTATTTGGACCCCCTGTACGGACGCGGCTACCCGCAAGATACGCTGGATATTTTGGGCGAACATGCACCGGACATTGCCAGTGGCGATCTGGCAAAAATCGCGGTGCAAACCGATTTTATTGGCGTCAATTACTACATGCGCCATTTTGTCAGGCACAGTGACAACGCCGACCGAGGACACATCGAATTTGTCAAATCTGACCTCGAGCGAACCGATTTGGATTGGGAAATTTACCCCGAGGGACTGACCGAACTGGCAGTACGACTGGGATCAGATTATCAAGCCAAAGCGATTTACATCACCGAAAATGGTTCGTGTTACGACGACACCATGATCGATGGTCAAGTCAACGATGAAAAGCGCCGCAAATACCTCGAGCTTCACCTTGAAGCCTCGAGCGAGGCGGTCAGGCAAGGTGCGCCACTGCAAGGATATTTCGCCTGGTCTTTGATGGACAATTTTGAATGGGCAGAAGGTTATTCCAAGCGTTTTGGCATTGTTCATGTGGATTTTGAAACCCAAGTGCGCACCATCAAAAGTTCGGGCAAGTTTTATCAACAATTCTTAAAAGGTGATGTGCTCGACTGATGCGCCAAATTCAAACCATGACCATTTGGTACTTAAATATTTCAACGAACGAAACATTTGTCAATCTCGAGCTTTAAGTTTGAAGCCCCAAGTCAACCTTGGGGTTTTTCTTGAGGAGCAAACCATGAACACGCTTTCATTCATCAGCGCCAATTTTGTCGCCCGCCAAGTCGCTTACAACATGACCCAAGGTTGGATGCAGGGCGAAACCGCTACCCAAGCCTTCTTTTCGCCGCTCGAGACGTTTCAAACCAGGTTTGGTGCGATGCTGCTGGAAGTCAAAAACATGGGTTTCAAGGCAATTGACCTTTGGGGCGCTCACCTCAACCCAAAATGGGCAAGTCCGGAGCACCTAGAGCTTGCTCGAGAATCACTAAAAACCCACGGCTTGAACGTGGCTGGTCTTGCCGCCTTCTGCAACACGCTCGAGCAGGTTGAAGGTTTTTGCGGTGTTGCCAGTGCCGTCGGTGCCCCCATCATTGCCGGTGGTGCACCCATGTTGACCGAAAAGCGCAACGAAATGATCGCCATTTTAAAGCATCACAATGTCAAACTGGCACTCGAGAATCACCCAGAAAAAACCGCCAGTGAAGTGTTGCAATTGATTGGCGACGGTGCGAACGGTTTTGTTGGTACGGCGTGCGACACGGGTTGGTGGGGAACTCAAGGATTCTCTGCGCCGCAAGCCATTCGGGAACTCAAAGATCACTTGCTCGCCGTTCACCTCAAGGACATCAAAGCCGCTGGCGCACACGACACCTGCAAATTTGGTGACGGCATTGTGGACATTCAAGCCTGCGCAAAAACGATTCTCGAGATTGGTTATGCGGGACCTGTCGGCATCGAACACGAACCCGAAGACCATGACCCAACCCAAGACGTGCTCGAGAGCCGCAACATGCTCAAGACTTGGCTGGGAAATTAAAACTCGAGGTTGACCAAAAGGAGAACCCATGAACATTGCCATCGTTGGATGCGGAAATATTGCAGGACCGTACAGCAAAGACATCAAACAACACCCGAGCCTCAAGCTGCTCGGATTTTCGGACATTGACACCGCTCGAGCGCAAGCTTTTGCCAGCGAACACGGTGGGAAAGCCTACGAGAGTCTCGAGGCGTTGCTGGCAGATGGTGATGTTGAACTGGTGGTGAACCTAACGATTTTTGGCGCACATTACGAAGTCATTAAAATAGCGCTCGAGGCTGGAAAGCACGTTTACAGCGAAAAACCACTGGCGCTTGTCAGCAGCGATGCGAATGAACTTGTCGAACTTGCCGCCGCCAAAGGCTTAAAACTGGCTGGCGCACCGATCACCTTCCTGGGCGAAGCCCAGCAAACCGCCATGAAACTCGTGCGTGAAGGCAAAATTGGTGATGTTCGCGTGGTCTATGCCGAAGTCAACCACGGACGCATCGAAAGCTGGCATCCAAACCCAGCGCCGTTTTACGCCGTCGGACCGATGCTCGACGTTGGCGTCTACCCACTGGCACTGATTACCGCCTTGTTTGGACCCGCTTCACGCCTGACCGCCTTCGCCAAAACCTTGAAACCAAACCGCGTCACCAAAGACGGCGTGCCATTCACCATCGAAGCTCCAGATTTTTACGTGGTCAATATTGAATTTCCAAACGGTTTGCTGGTGCGCCTGACCGCCGATTTTTACGTGTCAAATAAGACCCGTCAGGGCGAAGGCATTGAATTTCACGGCGACATTGGCTCGTTGCATTTGCACTCCTGGTTCTCGGCAACATCGGGCGTCGATTACGCCAAATTTGGTGAAGATTACCAACCTGTAGCTCTGGCTCGAGAGGCAACCGTCGGCATTGACTGGGCACGAGGATTGCAAGATTTTAGTGACGCCATCAAGGAAAACCGAGCCTCGAGGGTCACAGGTGCTCACGCCGCGCACGTGGTCGAGATTCTGGAAGCCACCAACGAAAGCGCCAAGACTGGTAAAACCATCGAATTGCACTCGAGGTTTGTGCCGCCAGAGGCGATGGACTGGGCGCAATAAACAAGGCAACTCGAGGACCGAATAGAATCGATCATGGAATTTGAGGCAAGCACTTTGAATCTGGCGCTCGAGGAATCGTTGACCTGGGGACCTCAAGCCAGGATTCCGATAAGGGAGCGATTGCAAAAACAACTGCCTGATTTTTCGACTGCACAACTCGAGCAACTGATTACCATTTGCGGTGCGGCATCAAGTTTGATTTTTGCGCTGACCGAACGATCTTACGCTGGAGAATTGACCGACATCGAAGTGAAAACTGCGACGCTCGAGCAATTTCCTTGGCTCGATAATGTCACATTTGCCCATGCGTTTTGGCAAGGCAATTATTATGCTTGGCACGGTTGAAATAAAAGAACACAGTGCGCAAGAGGAGTTGTGCATCATGTTCTTTTAAAGCTCGAGTGTTAACCTAAAGTGATTTCGACGTTGTGGGTTTGACCGTCGCCAACAAACGGAATGGGTGCGGTTGGGCTGCATTCTTGTCCGTCCACAATCAGTTTGGCAATGCCTTTACAAACATGATTTGGGTTTTTGACCTCGATTTTGTACGTGTCACCACGGTACTTGCGCGATGCGCTAAAACCATCCCAGCTTACGGGAATACACGGGTCAACCCGCAAACCAGTGTAATCGGGTTTGATGCCAAACAGACCTTGCGAGACGGTCACGAACGTCCACGCCGCAGTGCCAGTCAACCAGGAATTCTTGGCTTCACCAAAGCACGGCGCGTCTTTGCCCGCAATCATCTGCGCGTAGACGTAAGGCTCAGACCTGTAAGTTTCGATCTGGTCTTGTTTGGCGCTGGGGCAGATCGAGAGGTAATACTCGAGCGCCCGATCACCCTCGCCGAGCAAACACCACGCCAAGTGAATCCAGGTGTTGTTGTGTGCGAAAATACCCGCGTTTTCTTTGACGCCAGGCGGGTACGACGTAACCTCACCAAGCTCGAGGTGGTACTCGCTGAAGGCAGGTTGTTGCAGCACAATGCCGTTTTTGGTGTACAAGTGCTTGTGAACACTCTCTAAAGCCTGACGCGCCCGACCATTGTTTTTGCCAGCACCACCCAGCACCGCCCAACCTTGAGATTCTATAAAAATCTTGCCCTCGTCATTCTGGTTCGAGCCGATGACCTGCCCTTTGGCGTCGTAAGCGCGGGTGTACCATTCGCCGTCCCAAGTTTTGGTTTCGATCACGTTCAACATGTCGTCGTAATTGGCTCGCATTCGGGCGGCATCACTGGGTTGCTCGAGGAAGTTGTAAAGCTCGATCATGTCGTTGCTGGCGTACAAGAACAAACCCGCAATCATGACCGATTCGGCAATCGAATCTTTCACATCTCCAGCCGTTTGAAACGATTCGTTCGGTTCGCTCGAGAAACAGTTCAGATTGAGGCAATCGTTCCAATCGGCGTGACCAATCAAGGGCAAACCGTTGGGACCACGTTTTTTCATGGTGTACGCTATCGAAATCTCGAGGTGATGCAGCAAGGATTCGCGTTCGGTTTCTTGGGCATACGTCAGGTCGGCATAACCCGTTGGCGCGTCGAGAATCGAAACATCGCCCGTTTCCTTGATGTACGCACACGTCGAAAGGATCAACCACAAATGATCGTCGTAAAACTCGCCGCCAATGTCCGCATTGCCTTTTTTGGTTAACGGTTGATACTGGTGGTAACACGTGCCATCGCTCAGTTGGGTGGCGGCAATGTCCAAAATTCGTTCTCGCGCCCTCGAGCCGATCATGTGCACAAAACCCAGCAAATCCTGATTGCTGTCACGGTAACCCATGCCGCGCCCAATGCCTGTCTCGTACATTGATGCCGAACGGGACATGTTAAACGTCGCCATGCACTGATACTGATTCCAGACGTTCAACATGCGGTTGGCGTGCTTGTTTGGGGAGTGTGCCTGGAAATTCTCGAGCAGATCATCCCAGTATTTCTTAAGACTTAAAAGTGCCGCATCCACCGCCCCAGGCGCAGAATACTTGTCCATGATCGCCTGCCCAACGGTTTTGTTCATGACAAACTTCGATTCAAACTTTGGCTCGTCACCCTGTTCGACATACGCCAGCACAAAAGCAAACGATTCTTCCGTTCCAGGCTCGAGTTCCAGGTTGATCTGATGCGAACCAATCGGATTCCAACCGAACGCTCTGGAATTGCTTGCCTGACCCGCGAACGGCACTCGAGCCTCATGCAAGCCCTCGTGAATGCCGACAAAGGCGTCTCTCGAGGTGTCAAAACCATCAATGGCTCGGGTGCAACCAAACAAGGTGTAATGGCTGCGGCGTTCGCGGTATTCGGTCTTGTGGTAAATCGCAGAACCCTCCACCTCGACTTCGCCTATCGAGTACGTGCGTTGGTAATTGGTCATGTCGTTCAGGGCTTCAAAAAACGCAAATTCCTGATACGAGAAAATCCTTGGTGATTTTGCAACGCTCGAGCGGTTGCGAACCGTGACCTTCCAAATCTCGAGATTCTCGCCTGGTGGCACGAAAAACAGCATTTCAACTTCCAGACCGTCGTGTGCGCCAATAATCTTGGTGTAGCCCAAACCGTGACGGCACTCGTAAGCCACATCTTTGGCTTTGATCGGTTTCCAACCAGGATTCCAGACCGTGCCGGCGTCGTTGATGTAAAAATAACGCCCGCCCAGATCGTAAGGCACGTTGTTGTACCGGTAACGGGTCAAACGACGAAGCTTGGCGTCTTTCCAGAAGGTGTAACCGCCCGCCGTGTTGGTGCAGAGTCCAAAGAATTCGTCCTGCCCCAAGTAATTCAGCCAAGGTAATGGCGTGTCGGGGCGGGTAATCACGTATTCTCGAGCGGGGTCGTCAAAATAGCCGTAATCGTTTGGTTGGTTTGTCATGATTTTCCTTAAGACCGAAATCGATTTTGGTACTGAATTTGGAAGCTTGAAGATGGCGGAAGTCGCTCTGTTTTTTGTGTTTACTAATCATAACCCAAGAAATCAAAAAACGTACAGTTTCAAGCCGAGTTTGCATTCCAGGGGTAATTTTGGAGTTTAAGTAAACCAATCCCGTTAAACTGAAGCCATGACTGCACAAACCCTTGAGCCAGCCAAATCTCGAGCCATTTTCTTAGACCGTGATGGAACTTTGGGTGGTGCAGGAGGATTCTGTCACCCGGACGAATTTGAGTTTTACGAATTTACCTTTGAAGCGATCAAGCTTGTCAATCAAGCAGGTTTCAAAGCCGTGGTTATCACCAATCAAAGCCGTATTGCCAAAGGACAAATCACATTTCCCCAACTCGAGAATTCAATCAACCGGCTCAACTTGAACCTCGAGCGGCACGGTGCAACACTGGACGCTTGGTTTGTCTGCCCACACCAAAGGTCAGACCATTGCAATTGCAAAAAACCCCAACCAGGTTTGTTTTTACGAGCCGCCCAAAAACTCGAGATTGATTTGCAAAACAGTTTTATGATTGGCGATCACGGCGAAAATGACATGCTGGTAGCAGCTTCAGTCAGTTGCAAACCCATTCTGGTTTTGACAGGTTTGGGACGTGGTTCAACTGGTGAATTTCGCCATACCTGGGACAGCATCGAACCCGCATTTGTTGCCGAGAATGTGCTCGAGGCGGTGAAATGGATTCTCGAGATTTGACTTCTGCCTTGAACAGAACCCGTGGTAGGCTGCCCGCATGAGCAACTCGAGCCTTCCCGAAAACCTCGAGTTGATTGAGATGGCTGAACACTTTCCCTATGCCGCGTATCGTCCTGGACAACGCGAAGCCCTGCAAGCAGCTCGGGCGGCATTCGCCAAAGGCAAGCGTTTTGTGATTGTCGAAGCCCCAACGGGCGCGGGCAAATCGGGTATTGCCGTCACAATGGCTCGAGAAGCAAGGAGTTCTTACGTTCTGACAGCACAAAAATTATTGCAAGACCAATACGCCAGGGATTTCCCTGATCTGGCAGTGGTGAAAGGTCGCGCCAATTACCCGTGTCTGGTCATGGACACCCACGCTGGCGCTGCACCGTGCATGGCTGGACGCAAGTTCCCAATCTGCGAGGAATGCACATACATCATCGCCAAAGACGATGCCCTTCATGCCCACACCGCGACGCTGAATTACTCGTATTTTCTGGCGGAAATCAACCACGCGGGCGCATTTCAAAAACGCGACCTCTTGATTCTGGACGAGGCACACAACACCGAAGACATGCTGATGCGTTTTGTTGAGGTTTACGTTTCCAGGCAAACCCTGGCTCGAGCGGGCATGGACATCGAATTTCCAACCACTCCCGATCTCGAGGAACGCATTCATTTTGCGGTCTCCTTGCTGCCCGACGTGGCAAAAGCCTTGTATAAACTAGAGATGCACCTCGAAGACCTTGAAGAAATCCCGCCAGACCTTGCCACGCACAAAAACGAACTCGAGGGACTTTGCAAACGCCTGGCGCTCTTGCGTGATGATACCGACGCGGCTTGGGTCTGCGAGCAATCCGACGATCAGGGCTTGATGGGCGGCGGTGCGATGTGGTGGCGTTTTCGTCCCGTGCGCGTCAACACCTTCGCTTACGATTTTGTCTTCAAACACGCCGAACGCGTGTTGTTTTTGAGCGCCACGATTCTCGACCCGCAAACTTTTCTTCGCGCCCTCGGAATCCCTCTCGAGGATGCCGCCTTCATTCGCGTTCCCTCGAGCTTTCCCGCCAAAAACCGCCCGATTTACCCGCTCAACGTCGCCCGCTTAAACCGTGACACCCTTGATGCCGAACTGCCCCGCATCACCAACGTCGTCATGAAACTCCTCGAGCATCACAGCACCGAAAAAGGCGTGATTCACGCGCATTCGTACAAGATTTTGCGGCATCTCGTCGCCAGCCTGCCAGGAAAATACCAGAACCGTCTGATCTATCACTTTGGGGCTGAAGGGCGCGAGGATGCCCTCGAGCGACACCTCTCGAGCAAGAAACCCACGGTTTTGCTCACGCCCAGCATGACCGAAGGCATTGATTTGGCAGACGATCACGCCAGATGGCAGATCATTGTCAAAGTGCCGTACCCGTACCTGGGCGACCCGCAAGTCAACGCCCGTCGCAGCATTGACCCGAGTTGGTACGAATGGCGCACCGCATTGCGCCTCGTGCAAGCCTATGGACGCGCCGTGCGAAGCAGTGACGATTACGCCAGCACCTACATTCTGGATTCGTTGTTTCCAAGTTGGGTGCAACGACAACGCTCGAGGTTGCCAGTTTGGTTTATGGAAGCCATAGCCCCAGCGCGGCAGGATAATCGAGAAGAAATGTGATGTTTAGAAACTGAACCATGAATCAATTGCAAACTCGAGAAGACGTTTGGAGCATTTGAAACTTGAGTTTGAAGCATTAATTTTGTAGGAGTGCTTGAGAAAAATCCAGATTATTTAGGAATAAACGAAGAAGTCTAGATACATTTTCTGTTTTTAACGTACAATTGTTTTATGGGCTTGAAAATGTTTTGCGTTTTTATTAATGAACTAGAACCAGGGTACTTGGGCACCTTTCCAGCACACGATCCTGAAAAAGCCAAAGAAATGCTCGAGAAACTGGGTTATTCGGAATACAGTGCTTTAAAATCTTTCAGCCAAACAACAACTTTGTCAGATGGAATTGATTGGCTGAAAGAATCAATTTTCATTGGCGCTTATCCAGGGGCAACAGTTATTTGTGATGAAGATTTAGCACTTGATTTTTTTAGGCAACCACACAATGAACGAGTTAAACACATTCTGGCAACATTCCCGAATGCCACAATTGTCGTTGCATTTTCAATCAGTACATGCTCAGGTTGGGGCTATGCTGTCTATGAGGAAGGTAAGCTGGTACGTATGAGTTCTGGTGATGGTGATACTGGTATCACACACGATTTTGGCTCACTTTTACCAGAAGAATTGCCTCACTTTAAATCATCTGTTGTACGTGATGGAATGCGGTATTTTTTATGGGATTCGTTTACGCAATAATACGAATCCAACCATGTTGATTACGGCGAATCTCTAATGTTCTCAATCTTGAACTGTATTTTTGGTCATGATCCAATAGAACAAGACGGTGCTTTTGATAAATTGGAGGTGGAACGTTTTAGACTCAGGCAACAGTTTCTTAATCAAGTCACTCAGAATCCTGTGGTCATTGAGCATGAAATCCTGCCAGTTTGGAATGGCATATCTGATTACATCAAAATTTTACTGTATCAGGACGCTGGTCAAAGCAATGCACTTTAGTGCAAGACTTTAGTTGCTACTCAATTCTACAAAGCTGGTAAATTCAGTTGTGAACCCAAACCGAACTGGCATTCATAGTGGATTGGGTACACTTTCGTGGACATGAAGTTCGGTTCAAAACTAGAATCGGAGCACATCATGTCAAAACAAATCAAAACCTACACACTCGAGTTCAAACAACAAGCCATTGCCCTCGCGCAGCAAGACGGAATGACCA
>JANXTZ010000080.1 GCA_025352125.1 Deinococcales bacterium
AAAAATTCAAGTCTCACAGGCGTTGATTTCTGTTGTGAAGCTCGAGCTTAAAACGGTTTTTGCTGTTAAAATCCAGAAATCAATTCTTGATTGTCAAGTTTTAACAATCATTAAATTCATTGTAGGCTGTGTTTGACAGTATTTAACCCGATGGTTTAAACTTTAACTACTTTTGCAGTGAAACCGTTTATTTCAGGCACAATAAATTCGGAAGAAACAGCAATTGAGGGGGAGTGAAAAACCGCAAGCTCGAGTCACAAAAAGACCCAAGCTCGCAAAAAACCGAACAGCAGAATCCTCTCGAGCGTTAAGACCTCGAGCCTGTCATGTTCCACAACTCGAGCCGCAAAACGCGGTTCAGCCGTTCCTCACAAGGTCGAGCGGCAAATGTTCACACTCGAGGAGAGTGTTTTGATGCGTATTTTGTTGATTGGTGCGGGTGGTGTCGGTGGGGCGTTTGCCGCGATTGTGGCGCGAAGAAAGTTTGTGACAACGCTGATTGTTGCGGATGTCAACCTTTCAAAAGCCGAGGCGGTGGCGCGTCATGCGGCAAATGCTGGAGTCAATATTGTTGCCGAAACCGTGGATGCCAGCAGCCAGCAGAGCGTGGCAAGTCTGGCGCGAAAGTACAAAGCCGACGCGATTGTCAATCTGTGTGCGCCGCTGTTCAACCCGCCCATTTTCGCGGCGGCGTTCGAGACGGGTTGCACGTATTTGGACACGGCTTGCAATCTGTCCGAACTGCACCCAACCGAACCGTATTCCAAGATGGGTGTGACCTTGGGTGTCGATCAGTTTGCCCAGCATGAGGCGTGGCAGGAGCGCGGCGTTCTGGCACTCACGGGCATGGGTGTCGAACCAGGTTTGAGCGATGTCTTTGCGCGTTTTGCCAGCGATCATCTGTTCTCGAGCATCGACGAGATTGGTGTGCGTGACGGCAGCGATCTGGTGGTCGAGGGTTATGCGTTCGCGCCGACGTTTAACATCTGGACGACGATTGAAGAATGCCTCAACCCACCGATCTTGTTCGAGCGTGAACGCGGCTGGTTCACCACCGAGCCGTTCAGCGAACCCGAGATGTTCATGTTTCCCGAAGGCATTGGCGAGTTGCAATGCGTCAACGTGGAACACGAGGAGGTCTTGTTTATTCCGCGCCACATCGATGTTGGGCGCGTGACGTTTAAGTACGGTCTGGGCGACGATTTTATTGATGTTCTTAAAACCTTGCACAAACTTGGGCTTGATTCGACCAAGAAAATTCGGGTCGGTAACAGCGACATCAGCCCCAGAGACTTGGTGGCGGCAGCCCTGCCCGACCCTGCAAAATTGGGTGACAGAATGCACGGCAAAACCTGCGCTGGAACGTGGGTGAAGGGCATCGGCAAGGACGGCTTGGCTCGAGAGACGTATTTGTATCACATCATCGACAATGCCACGACCATGCGCGAGTACGGCTGTCAGGCTGTGGTGTGGCAGACCGCCATGAACCCTGCAATTGCGCTCGAGTTGATTTACAACGGCTCTTGGCGCGGCGCTGGCGTCTTCTGCCCCGAGGCGTTCGATGCCGTGCCGTATTTGGATTTGCTGGCAGAGTACGGCGTGCCGCACAAGGTCCAGGAACGAATCTCCAGTTCGGGTTTGGTGTTGCCCAATTCTGGTTTGAATCAAGAATTATTGCGCAGTTAAAGTTCCAGTTCAAACAATTCGACACCATGCTGCTCGAGAATCGGGTCGCTGCGTTCGAGGGCGAACGTGCCCTCGACTTCGCGTTGAACCCGAATCAGTGCCAGTCCGTAACAGCGTTCGGAAATCGCTCGCTCGAGGGATTGAGGTTCAAAAAAACCGAGCGAGCGTAAGAAATGACTGATGGCGGTTAGGTCATCACCTTGGGCAATGCTTTGCAAGCCTTTTAAACGCTCATTCAAGCCAACCTTTAATTCTGGAAGCTCGAGGTTTGCCCCGTGCAAAATTTGAAGCTCGAGTTGAGTCAGGGCTTGGCGCATGGTTCAGGTTACAACTTGACAAAAAGATTAGGTATGCCTAAACTATAAACAGAGGCTTACCTATGCGAGAACTTTTATCACCCCAAATCGAAGATTACTTGAAGCAAATCCATACCTTAAGTCAAACTGGAAAAGTCAGCACCCAAGCCCTGGCAGACACCCTCGAGATCAGCGCCCCCAGCGTCAGCGGAATGCTCAAAAAACTTGCCGAACTTGGACTGGTCGCCCACGAAAAATACCAGGGCGCGACCCTGACCGAATCCGGGCAAAAAATTGCGCTGGAACTCATTCGACACCACCGATTGCTCGAGACGTACCTGCACCAAGCCCTCGGTTATGCTCTGGAGGACGTTCACGCCGAAGCCGAACGGCTCGAGCACCATATTTCTGAAGACTTTGAAGCCCGCATTTCGGCGCTGCTCGGACACCCGACGCACGACCCGCACGGCGACCCGATCCCAACGCTTGACGGCATCATCCCAGACTGTGCATCCAGACCCATCGCACAGATGTTTGTCGGCGAACACGCCGTGATCGGACGCATCCGCGAGCACAGTCCAGAATTTGTCAAACACATTGCCCTATTGGGCTTGACCCCAGGCGCAAAAATCAAGATTCTCGAGATCAGTATTCCCGCCGGAACGCTGATGCTCGAGGTGGACGGTGTGGCGGTTCACACGCTGTCACTCGATGCCGCGCAAAAATTATTTGTTATGGAACAGGTGAAATCATGATTGTTGAAGCGGCAACCACCCACGGCACGCTCGATCAGGAACAAAACGCTCAGGCGCTCGAGATTTTAAAACGCAAAAGCACCCGCACCGGCTGGCGACGACTGACGCCGTTTCTGGGACCAGCGTTCGTTGCCAGCGTCGCCTACATGGACCCAGGCAATTTTGCGACCAACATCAGCGGCGGCGCGAAATACGGTTACATGCTGCTGTGGGTGATCCTGCTGGCTAGCCTCATGGCAATGCTGATCCAAAACCTGTCGGCAAAACTTGGCATCGTGACCGGCAAAAACCTGCCCGAAGTCATCCGCGAACGCTTCCCGAAAAAACTGGTCTGGTTTTACTGGGCGCAAGCCGAACTGGTCGCCATGGCAACCGACCTTGCCGAATTCCTCGGCGCGAGCCTCGCCTTCACGCTCCTTTTTAACATTCCCTTGCTGGCGGGCGCTATCCTGACCGGCATCGTGACCTTCGCGCTTTTGGGCTTGCAGGCTCGAGGGTTCAGACCCATTGAAATTGCCATCACCGCCTTCGTCACCGTGATCGCTGGCGCTTACGTGGTGCAAGTCGCCCTCAGCCGTCCGCATCTCGAGGTGCTGGGTGGATTTGTGCCCAGGTTTGCGGGCGCTGACAGCCTGTACTTAGCCGTTGGTATTATAGGCGCAACCGTCATGCCGCACGTCATTTACTTGCACAGTGCCTTGACCCAAAACCGTATTCCCACCGAGAACAACGCCCAGACCAAACGCCTCTTAAAATTCAACAACATCGACGTGACGCTCGCCATGAGCATCGCCATGCTGATTAACATGAGCATGTTGATTGCCGCCGCCGCGACGTTCTTCACGACCAACAAACCCATCACCGAACTGACCGAAGCCTACAAAACCCTGACGCCGTTACTTGGTGGCGGCGCCGCCATCGCCTTTGGTATTGCGCTCTTAGCCAGTGGTTTAAGCTCGAGCGCGGTTGGCACGATGAGCGGACAAGTGATCATGCAAGGTTTTGTTGGATTTAGAATTCCCTTGTGGTTGCGCCGTTCGATCACCATGCTGCCCGCCTTTGCCGTGATTCTGGCGGGGTTAAACCCGACCAACACGCTCGTGCTCTCGCAAGTGGTGCTTAGTTTTGGAATCCCATTTGCACTGATTCCACTTTTGATGTTCACCGCGAACAAGGACATCATGGGCGATTTTGTCAATCATAAAATCACCACCCTGCTCGGTTGGGGTATTGCCAGTTTGATTATTGGCTTGAATTTTTACCTATTGTTCGTGACTTTTGGCTTGATTCCGCAGTAAATCTCGAGGTGGTATTTTGATGTTGCAACCCAGTCAAAACGAAACGCATTACGATCAAATCAGCGTCTTGCTCGATGACCTGCTCGATTCAACTCGAGGAAACCCAAGCCACCCTTTGCGAGGCTTGCTCGAGATAGTCACCAAACTGATCGAAGATTTTGACCGTGCGCATCCGCTCGAGTTAAGCAAACCACATGAGATGCTGGCGTGGTACATGGAAAACAAAGCCGTCAATCAAGTGCAGTTGGCGAATGAAACAGGCATTGACCAGAGTTTGATCTCGAAGCATTTGCAACACAAACGCTCGATCAGCAAAAACGATGCAAAAGTTTACGCACAGTTTTTTGACGCGCCCGTGACCGCTTTTTTCGAGATTTAAACTCGAGCTTCACATCTCCTCTGGCGCGTCAATTCCAAGCACACCCAACGCTTCACGAATCGCATCGGCAACCCGTGTCACAAGCTCGAGCCGTGCTTCTCTTAAACCTTCAGGGGCATGAAGCACGCTGGTGTCGGGTTTTCCATCCGTACCTTTGTGATTGTAGTACCCGTTAAATGCCGTCGCAAGCTCGAGGGCGTAGGCACACATCGGGTGCGGTGTGACATCGCGCACGCAAAGCTCGAGGACGCTTGGGTATTTGGCAATCACTTTGGCAAGGTCTAACTCGAGGTTGCCAATCTGATTCCAGTCTGGTGCGCCGTTGATGCCAGCATCTTTAGCTTTTCGCGCAATGCTGCGAATTCGAGCGTGGGCGTACTGCACGACAACCGCCGTGTCACCTTGAAGCGCCAGCGCGGTGTCCCAACGAAAATCGATTTGACGTTTTGGTTCGGATTTTAAAAACGTAAACTTTAAAGCTCCCAAACCAACAACTGAAGCAACAACTGGCGCTTCCAGAGGTTTTTGCATCATCAAATCAGGATTGATGCTTTTCAGGGTCTCGAGTGCCCGAGATTTGGCTTGTGTGACAACATCATCGGCTGGAACGGTCGTCCCCTTCCGTCCGCTCATGGTTTCACCCTCGAGAAGCACGGTTTCGTTTGCAAGATGATGATGTTTAAGCGCATACGTGCCGTCACTCACGAGCGACAACCCAGCCTTCACCACCATTTGTGGAAATTGTTGCCGCGCGTCGATCACGTTCACCACTTGGTCTGCATGGGCGAACTTATGCCCTTCGGGTTCGTGCTCGCCGTTTGGCGCGGAAGTCCAAAGCACTTTTCCGCTCGGTTGCACCCCGAACTCTCGGTACTCGAGTCCCTCAAAAAACCCGAGTTTCCAGTAATGGTAGGCGATGTCTTTGGTTTCGTAAACGAACGTGCCGTTGCCGCGCACCAGCACCTTAAACGGTTCTTCGAGTCCTGGCACGAACGAACTCATGTCCACGCCTTTTGCGCCTGCATACTTGCCCTCGGTGGGGCTTTGCAACCGGTCGCCAAAAATCTCGAGCGCGGTTTTAACGAAACCTTCCTTCACCACGTCCGATTCCCAGACCAGCAAGTCGTATTCGATGCCGAGGCTGTATGCCGTCTCGAGTTGCGCGTGAACAATTTTTTCAACGATGCCACGCAATTCGCCGCGCTCGAGGGCATGAACGACCAGGGCAATTTCGGGTTCAATCTCGAGCTTTTGCGCAGATTTTTCGGGGAATTCTTTGTTGAGACGCACGTAAGATTCGCCGAGCCAGTGATCCAGGCGTGGTTTTTCGGTCAATTCTTCATACACCTCGAGCCAGTTTGCGCCGTGGTAGCGGCTGGCGGCGTAAATGCTTTCAGCGGCTTGGCGTCCGGTGTCGTCAATATAATTTTGCACCTCCACCGTGTACCCAGCCGCACGGTAAATCTTGCCCATCGCATCGCCCAATAACGCGCCGCGAATATGTCCGACGTGCCATTCCTTGTTCGGGTTGACGCTGGTGTGCTCGACGATCACTTTTTGGTTTTTGGGCGTGGCGCTGTACCTCGAGTTCACCACGTCCTGGGTGAAACCTGCGATGTCCACAAAAAAGTTCAGGTATGGTCCGACGGCTTCGGCTCGAGCGACACCTTTGGGCAGTTCGATTCTGCTCGCCAGGTCTGTCGCGATTTGCACGGGGTTGGCGCGAAGGGCTTTTGCCAGCAAGAAAGGCAACGGCGTGCCGTAATCGCCTGGTTTGCCGCTCGGGGTGTCTTGAATCACGATCTCGAGGTGTGAGGCTTCGGGGGGAAGGAGTTTCTCGAGGGCGGTTTTGAGGTCTTGTTTGAAGTCCTGCATGGCGCGAATCGTATCACACGGGATTGTGGGTTGAGGTTGACATCCTGATGACACATTGATTGAAGACTTGTAAAGTAAGCTGGCGAATTACCACTACACAGTGAAGTAATGTGTACTCAAGTGTCTTTCATGACTTAGATTCAAATTTCGGAAGGAACAAAAATGCAAAACCCAGAATGTCAAACCACCGTAATCCCACGACCGTATCAACCCCCAAAACTCGAGCGTCAAGGTGTTTGGCAGATTGCCACTGGGGTCACGCTTTCGATTGGCGGGAATCTGATCTCATCAGAATTGGAGGTCAAACTGTGAATTTCAAAATGCTGTTTCTGTTCGCGCCAATGCTGGCATTGATAGCTTGCAATCAAGCCCCCGCAGCAAATCCCACAAAATTTGTACCGTCCTCGAGCAGCACCGTGCTTGGAACGGTCGAACTGCGTTTTGACCCCGCAGGCACGCGCGGCAAAGCCAAAGTTTCAACCCGAGCGGCACTGCCAGACAATGCCGCAGGTTTTACCGCCAGTTCTTTTGGCGATTTTGCGTTGACTTCAACCAGCAACCGTTACCTTAGTGCAACGTTTGATGTCACGAACAATTCGGGCGCAGATTTTGACAATTTAACGCTTTATGCCTACAACCAGGCAGGCTCGAGTTTGGGTGGTACAGCCATCAAGAATCTGGTGAACTTTGGGAGCGGCGCAATCACCGCCGATGCTGCGGCGCAAAGTTTGCTTCCGACGCACGCCATGACGTTGCTCACGCCGACCACTTTAGCGGTCGATTCAGCCCACGCCGATTTCCAAGCCTTCAAACCCAGCGAAGTCTCGAGCCTGAAAAGCCAAGCTTTGGGTTTGGGCGTGGTGCTGGCGGCGGACAACATTCTCGAGTACGGTTTTGTGGCTCGCAACGCGAGCGGCGGACGTATGATTCCAAATGGTGGCACTGGAACCATCACGGTTTCGTACCGCGTGCCAGAATCGAGTTTCACCAACTCGAGCAACCCGTACCGTTTTGTGGCAAATTTTGTGCTTTCAAACGAATCTGCCAGCCGTGTCACACGAGGGCTGGACGACACGACCAGCGCTGCCGATGCTCGAGCAGTGGCTTTGGGTGCTCAAACGTTTTTGATTGGCAGCGACGGCGAGGCTTCCTCAAGCGGCAGCACTTTTCGCACTGGAAACGTTCTGACCAGCCTCAACCCAATTTGTCTGGTGCAAGGCGCTGGTGCTCCAACCTGCGCCAAACTGACCGAGATTGGCACGATTCAGGGCACTGGAAACTCGAGCGGTTTGGTTGCCACAGCACCAACTTTTGAGGGTGTGGTGGTCGGTGATTTTCAGAACAGTGTGACGCCAGCCGTCACGAAATTGAACGGTTTTTTTGTGCAAGATAGCGATGGTGACGGCAACGCCAATTCTTCGGACGGCATTTTTGTCTTTGCGCCCAGCGCCCCCGATTTGGCGGCTGGCGATCTGGTGCGCGTGACGGGCACGG
The DNA here is from genome assembly GCA_025352125.1 of Deinococcales bacterium. GTDB lineage: Bacteria > Deinococcota > Deinococci > Deinococcales > JAAFIG01 > JANXTZ01. The sequence goes on from JANXTZ010000080.1 coordinate 7,784, forward strand.
TCGCAGAGTTTAACAATGCCACGCAAATTTCTGGCACGGTGACCGCCACCAAACTTGGCACGACCACGCAACCCGCCGTGACCGACATCAGTTTGCCCGTGGCAAGTCTGGTTGATCTCGAGAAATACGAGGGCATGAGGGTGCGGTTCACCAACACCCTGACCGTGACCGAACACTTTCAACTTGGGCGTTTTGGGCAGGTGGTTTTGGCGGCGGACGGCGCAAGCAATCAAACGGGTACGGATGCGCGGTTTGATAATTATACGGCGTCTAACAGCCCAAGCGTGGCGGGTTATGCCGCATACCTGACCGAGCTTGCCAAGCGTCGTATTTACCTGGACGATGCCAGCAACAAACAGAACCCCGACCCGATTTTATTCGGACGTGGCGGCACCGCTCTCTCTGCCAGCAACACCTTGCGCGGCGGTGACACGACTGACAACCTGGCTGGCGTTCTCAGCGAGGGTTGCAATGCCAGCACTTGCGGCACAACCGACCTCAACAGCCTGCCCGTCTACAGGTTGCAAACCGACAGCACCGTGAACTTTACTGCCATCAACGTCCGCTCGAGCAGCGCCCCAGCCGTGGGAGGCACATTGCGCGTCTCGAGTTTTAACGTGCTCAATTTCTTTTACCCCGAAGTTGGCACGGCAAACATTTCCAGACCCGTGGGTTGCACAAACATCATCGGCGCGAGGGGTGCAACCAATGCTGCCGAATTCACGCGTCAACGTGACAAGATCGTGCAAGCCATTGTCGGCATCAACGCCGATATTTTTGGGCTGACCGAAATCGAAAACGATGCAGCCTCGAGCACCAGCGCGATCAACACCCTGGTGAGTGCCATCAACGCCATTGTCGGTGCGGGAACCTATGCGGCAATCTCGAGTCCGAACGTGGGTTGCGACGCGATCAAGGTGGCTTTTATTTACAAACCCGCCAGCGTCACGCCAATCGGTGCGGCGGCAGCACCAGCCACAGGTTTTGGCACGGGTTCATTCGATGACCCACCAACCATGAACGACGGCAAGACGGGACGCAAACCACTGGCGCAAACCTTCAGACAAAACTCGAGCGGTGCGCTGTTTACTGCCGTCATGAACCATTTCAAATCCAAAAGCTCGAGCGCTGGCGGGGTCAATGATGCGGACGCTTTGGACGGTCAGGGTTTGTCGAACGGTACACGCACCAACAACGCCAAAGATTTACGCGATTGGCTCGCCACCAATCCGACAGGCACAACCGACGCGGACTTCTTGTTGTTCGGTGACTTCAACGCCTATCACAAAGAAGACCCGCTGACCACGCTCGAGACGGCGGGTTACAGCAACCTCTTGGCGATCACCAGTTACTCGTATGTTTTCAGCGGGCAGTGGGGTTCGCTCGATCATGCGCTTGCCAACGCCAGCATGGTTGGGCAAGTGGCGGCAGCCGAAAAATGGCACATCAACAGCGACGAACCGAGCGTGCTGGATTACAACACCGAATTCAAAACCGCAGGTCAAGTCAGCAGCCTGTACGCCGCTGATGCCTTCCGCTCGAGCGACCATGACCCCGTGGTGATTGGACTGAACCTCACCGCGCCAGCCAGCCCAAGCGTCAGTTTGACCGGCTCGAGCAGCGCCAACACGGACATCAGTTATTCGCTGGGCATTTTGGCTGCACCAGCATCAGGCTCAAGCTTGACGGGCTTGAGTGTCGATTGGGGCGATGGTTCGGCGCTCGAGAATCTTGCGTTGAGCGCTGCAACTGCCAGCCACACGTACTCGAGCGCGGGTAATTTTACAATTTCGGTGACCGCGACCGATGCCAACACCCTGAGTGCCAACACGACCAAAACCGTGGCTGTAACCCTGCCCAGCCCGACCATCAGTATTTCTGGCTTGAGCGGCGTAACGGTCAACACCACCTACACCCTGACCATTTCTGCTGCACCCGTTTCAGGCTCGAGCATCACAGGTTTAAGCGTCAACTGGGGGGATGGCACAGCCACCGAAACGCTGGCGAATACTGCCACCAATGCCACGCACAGTTTCTCGAGCACAGGAAGTTTTACGATTACGGCAACCGTGACCGATGCGAACACGCAAACTTCCAGCGCAACCCAGGCTGTAACGGTCAGTGCTTTGGTCAAACCAGGCAAGGTCGTGATTTCGCAGGTCTATGGCGGCGGCGGTAACACGGGCGCACCGTACCGTTCCGATTTTGTGGAATTGTTCAACGCAGGGGGTCAAAGCGTCAATATTGCAGGTTGGTCAGTGCAATACACCTCAGCAACAGGAACAACTTGGCAAGTAACCAACTTGTCAAATCTAAACATAGCACCTGGGCAGTATTATTTGGTCAAACAAGCCGACGGCGCAAACCTGACTGCCCCTGTATTGCCAAACCCAGATGCCACAGGCATAAGTGCCATGAGCGGCAGCGCAGGTAAAGTTGCCCTGCTGAGCAACACAACCACGTTAGCCGTCAGCAATCCCTCGAGCAACGTGAACCTGATTGATTTGGTGGGTTACGGCTCAACCGCCAACGGTTTTGAGGGCAGCGCACCGACGCCAGCCCCAGGCAACATCACGTCCGTGATTCGTGCCACCAGTGGTTGCACCGATGCAAACAACAACTCGAGCGATTTTGCCACGGGTGCACCAAACCCGCGCAATACTGCAACAACATTCAACATCTGCCCTTAAATCAATTCGGTTAAAATTCGAGGGGCGGTTTTGACGACTGCGCCTCAAGTTTTTGTAAAAAATCCTGGGCTTTTTTCATTTTCAGACCGTATACTGGACTCATGTTCCGTCGTAAACGTGAAGAGGCAAGCCCACAAACCTCCGCCGATTCCCTCAAAGCGGCTGCCGAACTCTTGACCGTGCGCTCCGAAAAACAGCTTCTCGAGTTGGCGCTGGCTCATGCGCTCGAAATCGCGCCAGCCGCCACCCGAGCTTACGCCGTGATTCGTCAGGGGACGGACAAAATTGCGGCGGTCAAAGGGTACAGCCAAGATTTTGTTGATTTGGAATTGGTCGGACCCTGGAACGATGGCACGCCGCGCATCTCGAGCAATCTGTCTGGCGATCTGTTCAACCCCAACGTTGCCGAAGTCCGTGCCAAATTGGGCGCGATGGGTTTGCGCGAGGTTCGCAATGCCCTGATCGCCCCGATGCGAGATGCGGGAAATAAAGGTGTGCTCGGCGCGTTGGTCTTGGACGCTTACGGCAATCAAAGTTTTGAACCCACGGTGCTCGAGGCGGTGCAGCGCTGGTCTTGGGTGGTGACGCAGAGTTTGACGTTGATTCGTCAATTGTCCTACCACCGTCAACTCGCCTGGCATTTGACGCTGGCGTTCATTGAAGCCATCGAAGCCCAAGATTTTACCCAGCTCGGTCACGCCCAGCGCGTCACCAGTTACGCCATGGCGCTGGCACGCGAAATTGGACTCTCGAGCCAGGAGCAAAACGATGTCTGGTTTGCCGCGATGCTTCACAACCTCGGGCGTCTCAGCGGTGAGGACCTCGAGCCTGCCGCCGTGGCGGGTCTGGGTTTTAATATTTTGTCGCACGTTCAAGAACTCGAGGCGTCACGGATTGGGATTTTGCACGTCTTCGAGCACTGGGACGGCACGGGCGCACCGAAAAAACTCAGCCGCAATGCCATACCGATTTTCTCGAGAATCATTGCAATCTCCAATGCCTACGACAGCCTGACCTCTGAGCGCGGCGAGGAACTCAACAGCCGCGAGGCGCTGGAGCGAATGCGTTTTGAGTCGGGTAAAATTTATGATCCCGAATTGATCGAGCGTTTTGCCAGTGTTCTGGCGCAGAACAAAGCCACCGCCGAATTGCGTCAAGGCAGCTTGTTCCCCGCTTAGAATGGCGACTCGAGGTGATGTGATGCTTTCTGGCTTGTTGATTTTTGCTCTTGTCTTCACGGTTTCGGCTTTTACCCCAGGTCCTGACACCATGACCATTTTCAGTCGGGCGCTGTCTGGAGGGCGGCTTGCGGCGGTACCTTACACTTTCGGGATTGTGCTGGCAAAATTAACACTCTTGACCTTGGTGGTGCTTGGCTTGGCTGCCATTGCCAAAATGTTTGGCGCGTTTTTTGTGATTCTCAAATTTGCGGGCGCAGCCTATTTGATCTGGGCGGGGATCAAGATGTGGCGCAGTTCTGGTGTATCTGAAGCTCGAGATTTGGCAGTAACCGTCTCGTGGAAAGATGCGGTGACAGGCTACGCACTTGGCATCAGCAACCCGAACGCCATCGTTTTTTATGTGGCGGTGCTGCCAACCGTGGTTGATGTTCACAGCCTGAACTTTGCCATGTACTTGGGGCTTTGCGCCACATTGACAGTCTTGATGGTTTTGATTGCCACGGTTTACGCATTATCGGCAGATCGTTTGCGCGGCTTCATGAAATCCGCCAAAGCCCGTCGCCTCACCAACCAAGTTGCGGGTGGAGCAATGATCGGTTCTGCCGTTTTGATTGCCACAAGGTAAAGCATCACTGCTACAACATCACTGGGACTGTACGGGTGCTTCAGAAATTTTATTCGAGTCACGCACGATTTCTCGAGTACATTCTGAGGCTCGAGCTGATGTAGACTGCCTGGGTCATCATGTCCGCGTCTTTGATCCGTTCCAAACCCAAGCCGCCAAGCTTGCAAGGTGTGCGAAGTTTGCGTTCGAGTTTGGTTTTGGGCGTCTGGGGCGAACCAGGCGTTGGCAAAACCCACTGGGTCGAATCATTTGTGCGTAAGGCTGCCATCACCCAACTGCGCGTTTCGGCTCGGAGCACGGTGTCATTGCTGGCGCAACAAATTCCTGCACTCAAACCGCGTCCGGTCTGGCTCGAGCGTCGTTTGGAGGAGGTCTTCAGGGGACGTTTTGACCAGACCAAAAACCTTGCCGAATTGATTGCGGCGATGCTGGCATTGAACGCCCCAATTGCACTGCACGTCGAAGATTTGCACACCGCCGATGCCGAAAACATTGCGTTCTGGTCGGTTCTGGGTGATTTCGTCAAACGCTCCAGGGGCGTGGCGCTGATCACCACCGGACGCAGCGAACCCCCCGCAGCGTTTCAGGCTTGGCGGCTCGAGCCTCTGGGGCGGCTGGCTTCGGATGAACTTTTAGAGACCACACTCGGCGCGGTGTTGCCGATTGAAGCCAGCCTTTGGTTTTGGCTTCAATCGCAGGGCAATGTGTTGTTCACGCTCGAGTATTTGCAGGTTGCCAAACGCCGAGGATGGTTGTGGTTCGACGGTCTGGCTTGGCGTTGGCGCACGCCCAACGATTCGCAATTGCCGACCAGTTTGGAAGGTTTGCTGATTCAACTTCTTTTTTCGGCAGCCGAAACCCCAGACGTGAGTGTGCTGCTCGAGGCTCGGGCGGTCTTGCCGCAAGTGATTTCAGCCGATGTTTGGCAGGCGGCGACTGGACTCGATGAGGCTCGGTTTACGGCGGCGCTTGGTGTGCTCGAGCGTCACGGCATGATTGTCAAAGGCGGCTTTCCGCATCAGCTTTACCCTGACGTGCTGCGACAAGGACTCGAGGCTGCGCGGGTCAAGACTTTGGCGCTTCCAGCCTTTGAATTGCTGTTCAAACGCAATGACCCCAGCGCTCGGGCGTTGGCAGTCAAGCTGCTCAAGTACGCTCAACCGCCCAATGATGCGGCGTTTGATTTGCTCCTCCACGCCGCAGACGATGCCCTGAAATCGGGTGATGCCTTGCAGTCGGCGTTGCTCGAGGCGCAGGCGGTGACGTTCGCGCCGGTGCAAAACCAAGCCGAGATTGCGCTGCGTAGCGCCAAGGTGCTGCGGGCGGTGCGTCCAAACGAGGCGTTGCGTCTGGTTCAGATTGCGCGTCAGCATCAACCCGATGTCGAAACCACTTTTTTGACCATTGAACTCTTGCTGTTGACCGGCGAGGCGGAAGCCGCCGATGCGCTGGTGAAGACCCTGGACACGCAAGCCTTCGAGCTTGAATGGCTGCCACGGTTCATTGCCATGCGGGTGCAGCAACTCGACTTCGCCTCGGCGCTCGAGTTGTGGGCTTCGCACCCCCCACTGCATCGGCACGCCTCGGCGTTGTTGCGGCGCGATGTCGCCTGGTCGATGATTCAATTTGGTGACCTGGAAAGCGCCCAGAACTTGTTGCAGGCGGCACTGAACACCAATCCCAATGGGGGCGAACGTGGCGCGTTGCTGATGGCGCTCGCCTACCTCAACTTGGTGTCTGGCGAACTGGACCAAGCCGAACGGTTCGCGGCGCAATCGGTGGCGCTTCTCGAGCCTCAGGCGGCATCCATCGATCTGGCGCGGGCGCTCGAGGTGCAAGCCGAAGTGCTCGAGAATCAAGGGTTTAGCCTTCGGGCTGCGGAACTGAGTACCCGAGCGGTGACGCTGCGCAACGAACTCGGTGATGCCTGGGGGGTTTGCCGTGCGCAGTTGCGACTGGCAAGTGCGCTGTTGGAACTTGCCGAGTACGAACGCAGCGAACAATTGCTGCTCGAATCGCGGTTGATTCTCGAGCGCCGCGACGCCTTTGAAGCCCTGATCGTCTGGGATTGCCAACTGGCGCACCTCTACGCCGAGTGGAATCCCGCCCACGGTGCGAGTCTGGCGTTGCGTCACGCCCGTGATGCCCTCAAACGCGCCCGCGAGAGGCTGCACCCGACCATGCTCAACACCGCCCTGGCACAGGCGGCTTGGGTCGAAGCCTGGTACGGCGTGCCAAGTCTGGCTTTAGCCTTGAGCGAAGAAGCCCTGGCTGTTGCGGCAGAGCTTGGTGTGAGCGATCAGACCGGCTTGGAAACCATGGCTCGAGGTGCGGCACTGGAGGGGCTTGGCAGGCTCGAGGAAGCCCGAAGCGCCTACCGCAGCGCGGTTTCACAACTGCGTTCGGCGGGTCTTTCCAGCGCCGAACGTTACGCCCTCGAGTTGGATCGGCTGGACAATGACGTGTCCAGTGCCGCGAAACGGATTCAGATTTTTGAGGCTCGCGGTCAACGACACGCGATTCGACTGGCGAAACGTTACTTTCCACAATGGCAAGCCGCCATTGAAACCCATGCCGAAATTATGCCAGAGTTGCAGGTGCTTGGCAGCCTACGGGTGGTTCGTGGCAATCAGGTTTTGCGCCTGCAAACCCGAAGCGGCAAAGACCTGCTGGCGTTGCTGCTCGAAGCCAGACTCGAGGGACGCAACGAAATCCCAGACCTCGAGTTGATGGACCGATTGTTCAGCGACCTGAGTGAGCCTCAAGCCCGCAACGCCTTGAAAAACCTGGTTTACCGCCTTCGGACCCTGCTCGGCGCTCCGACCATCAACCGCACCCCAACCGGTTACGCGCTGGGGGCAATCTCGAGCGATGCCGAACGTTTTTTTGAGACCAGTGACCTTAAAATCTGGCGCGGCGCTTACCTCGAGGATTCGGGTTTTGAAGGCAGCCATGAGACGCGCGACAAACTGATGATCGCCTTGCAGATGGCAGCGCAAACCCAACTCGAGGTCAGTCCAGCGCTGGTCGTGCGGGCGGGACGGGTGCTGGTCAACATGGAACCTTACAATCTGGCGGCGTTACGCTTGTCTTTGCAGGCGCTGCGAGCCAGCAACAACCGTCGTGATCTGACAAGCACTTACGAGGCGGCAAGGCACAGGTTTGCGGAGGTGGGCACGAAACTGCCAGCCTCCTGGCAAGATTTTTTGCAACAAACCACAGTCAATTGATACCCGAGCACTTGGCGTGACAAAACATGGTATTTCAATGACCAGCTTCAAACCAGAGCGGCGGCATACTGGTTTCAACAGGCAGCCCGAACTTTAACAACGGGCGCCTGTCAAGGAGGTTTATGAACAATTTTACCAAAGCCATCGCACTGCTCACGGTTGGACTGGGTTTCGCGGCTTGCGCCCCGACTGCCAGCAGCACCCAAAGCCAGACTGGCGCAGCACAGATGGGTTCAGCACAGGTGGGTTCAGCACAGACTGGTACAGCGCTGGTGCGCGTCGCCCACCTCAGCCCGAACACACCGAACGTAGACATCTGGCTCGACGGTCAAGTGGTCGCTGCCCTGAAAAACGTGCCGTTCAAGACGGTATCGGGTTATCTGAGCATTCCTGCCGGCAAGCACGATGTCGCCGTTTACGCCGCAGGCACGACCAGCAACCCACCGATTGATGTCAAAGGTTTGACGCTCGAGGCAAAAGCCTACACCGTGGCAGCCATCGGTTTGCTCGGTTCTTCGGGCGCTCAGGCTTTGAAACCAGCCGTGTTCATAGACGACCTGACCGCCAAACCTGGCAAAGCCCGCGTGCGTGTGATTCATGCCAGCCCAGATGCACCAGCAGTGGACGTTGCCGTTCAGGGCGGCGCGGTGGTCGTCCCGAACCTGTCATACCCAAACGCCACAGGCTACCTCGAGCTTGATGCGGGCGCGTACCCACTCGAGATTCGGGCGGCAGGCATGGCGGCGGCAGTTTTCAAATTCAGCACGCCAGCGCTGGCTGCCAACAAGATTTACACCGTCTTTGCCGTCGGACGGCTTGGCACACCAGCAGAATTTGGTGTTCTGGCAGTGGCAGACGGTCGATAATCAAAATTAGACACTGTTTTTCACAGGTTTTTCACACCAGCAACCGCTATTGTCAGTCTTAATCTGCTCACTCGAGGTGCAACCATGAAACCCACACTGATCGCCTTGCTGTTCGTATTTTTGACCTGCCAAGTCGGCTTTGCGGCCAACATTCGTGCGTCGCACCTCGCCCCCCGCGCTCCGACGGTTGATGTTTATTTGAACGGCAAGAGAACCTTCAAAAACCTGCCATTTCGGACCGTGACCGACTACCTCAGCATTCCCGACGGAGACTACAACATTTCCATCTATGCCGCCGGCGAGACCAGCAACCCGATTCTCGAGGCGAAAGATGTGATGTTGGAAAACGGTAATTTTACGATCACCGCCGCAGGTTTCGGACCAACCAAGAGCATCAACCCTGTGGTGCTGCGCGATGACCTCGAACCACTGGTTGACCGTCCCAAATTGCGTCTGGTCAACGCCGCCCCCGATTACGCGGGTTTGAGCCTTTGCACCCCAGCCGGAACGGACATTCTTGCCAGTGTTGGGTTTAAAACCGCCAGTCCGTATCTGGGAATCTTGCCACTGCTTCAAGATTTTAATGTCAATGTGGGCGATATCAATCTTCTTCGGTTGCGCAATTTGCAGCTTTTGCCTGGAAGGGTCTACACGGTTTTCGTGGTCGGGTCCAAAACCGACGGCACTCTCAATTACGTGTTGACCCAAGACAAACTTTAAGCCTCGGCGTGCCATGAAGAAGCTGCTTTGACTGGCAGCCTGGTCAAATCGCGCCTCGAGATGACCCAAAACCCGAGTGACCACTTCAAGCCCTCACCCTCTTTTTAAAACAAGGTGGACTTTATGAAATTAATTGCTGCCCTTTTCGCCCTCAGCGTCACCCTCGCCGCCTGCAATACGCCAACCCCAGTCGTCGAAAACGCAAACTTGCGCGTGGCGCACCTCAGTCCGAACACACCAAACGTTGACATCTGGCTCGATGGTCAAGTGGTCGCCGCCCTGAAAAACGTGCCGTTTAAAACCGTCTCGGGCTATCTGAAAATACCCGTGGGCAAGCATGACATTGCCGTTTACGCCACCGGAACAACCAGCAACCCCGCAATCAACGTGACGGGCGTGACGCTCGAGAGGAAAAATTACACGGTCGGTGCGATTGGTTTGTTGAACGGCTCGGGCACACAAGCCTTGAGTGCCAAAATCTTCGAGGATGATTTGAGCACCAACGCCGTCAAAGCCCGTGTGCGTGTGATTCATGCCAGCCCAGACGCCCCAGCGGTGGACGTTGGTGTCAAAGGTGATGCTCCCGCCGCTGCCGTCGTCAAGAACATCAAATTCCCAGACGCCACAGCCGGCTACCTCGAGTTGGCGGCAGGCACTTACCCACTCGAGATTCGTCCGACTGGTACAGCCACCATCGCACTCAGTTTCAACACCCCAGCACTCGAGGCGGGCAAGGTTTACACGGTTTTTGCGGTCAACACCCTCGCCAAGCTCGAGGTTGTCGCCGTTGCCGATGCCGCCCAGTAAATCGTTCGAAGTCTGATTGGTACTTCCAGTGTTCCCATTCGAGCCTCGCGGCTGACCACAAACCCAGTCTCGCGGACGCATCAGCCAACCGCGAGACTGGAGGATTTGCGCCCGCAACAGGCTGAGACACCCTTGGAGCACGTGACAAAGGACGGTTCAAGATCATGAAAAAGACTTGGTTCTCCTCCGCACTGGCAGCGCTCACCTTGACGCTCGCCGCCTGCCAGACCACCCCGCAATCCGTTGCGGAAAACGACTCGAGTGTGCTTGGCACCATGGCGCTCGACGGCACAATGCGCGACCTTGAGGGCAACACCGTCGCCACCAACAGCACCGTGCTGCGTCCACTGTCGGTGGCAGGCTCGAGATTCACGATTCGTTTTGAACAACGCCAAACGCCCGCACCTGCAATTCGGGTGATTCACGGCTCGCCAGACACCCCAGCCGTGGACGTGCTGGTCAACGACAAGATTGCCATCTCTGGCTTGAGTTACCAAAAGCAGGCGGGTCCAGCCAGCCTGCCCGCAGGCACGTACAACGTCAAGGTCAACCTGGCGGGCACTGCCACAACCGCCATCAATAGCGACCTGAAACTCGAGGATGGTGCGTATTACGCCGCCTACGCGCTCGGCTTCACCCGCAACATCTCGGCGCTGGTGCTGCGTGAATTGCCCTTTACGATCACTGGCGTGGGTTTGCTGCGCGTTTTGCATGGTGCTCCGAGCGCTCCCAAGGTGGACGTGTACCTCTCACGCCCTGGTCGTGACCTGAAGTACCTGCGTCCCGCCCTGCGCGGCGTCAGTTTCAAAGACGCCGGACCCTACTTCGCGGTACGACCTGGCGAGGTGCAGATACGCGTCACACCGAGCGGCACGAAAACCGTGGCGATTGACGCCACGATCAATGTCGCCGACGGCAGCCTGCAAACCGCCGTCGCCGCCGACAAGCCTGGTGGCGGCGCACCCCTGAGTGCATACGTGATCGACGAACTGGTCGGTGAACCCGCACCGCAGAGCATCCTCGAGATTGCCAGCGGCAACCCGCAACTCAGCAGCCTGGTCGGTGCTGTGAAAAGCGCTGGACTGATCGAAGCCCTGTCGGGCAAGGGTCCGTTCACGGTGTTTGCCCCGACCAACGACGCCTTCGCCAAACTCTCCGCGATCCCAGGCGGCGAAACCCTGAAGAAAATCCTGCTTTATCACGTCGCTGCCGGTGGGTTTAACTCGAGCGACCTGAAAACCAAAAACATGCTCGAGACGCTGGCTGGTGAACAAATCAAGATTCGCCTCAAAGACGGCAAACTGATTCTCAACGACAACGTGCGCGTTGTCATCAAAGACATCAAAGCCAGCAACGGCATCGTTCATGTGATCGACACCGTGCTGATTCCGCCAAGCCTGCTGCCTGCACCCAAAAGCATCCTCGAGATTGCCAGTGCCGACCCACGTTTTAGCACGCTGGTCGGTGCGTTAACTGCCACTGGGCTGGACAAGGTTTTGGCTGGCGCGGGTCCGTTCACGGTGTTCGCCCCAACCAACGAGGCATTTGCAGCCCTGAAAGCCAAACGCGGCGGAACGCTGCCGAGCGGCGACGCCCTGAAAAACGTGTTGCTGTACCACGTGGCAGCCGACAAATTTAACGCTGCGGATTTGCTCAAGGCGGGCTTTGTGACCACCGTCCAGGGGCAGGAGGTGAGCGCCTGGGATTTGAACGGTGGCGTGGTGCTGAACGGTAACGTCAACGTGGTGGTCGCGGACATTCAAGCCAGCAACGGCGTGATTCACGCAATTGATGCGGTTTTGCTGCCAGACAGCTCGCACTGAACGCTGATCGGCAAGAACCCAATGCGCACGGTTTTAAAATTGTCAACTTAGGCTCGAGAGAAGCTTCTCTCGAGCCAATTCAATTACAGCCACAAGCACCCAGCACAACCCTCGAGTTGGACTGGCGATAATTCGTTCAAGACCATTTCGGGAACGAGTTTAGAATTCAGGGCGAGCACGGCGAATTGTTCGCCTTGATTCTTTTGCCAAGGCTCACGTTCAGGTCAATGATATTCTGAGGCATGTCTCGCACGCCAATGGCGGCATCTCCTGGTACGCCAGCCCAACGGTATCCCAGCAAGCCTGCAATCTCTGGGTCTGACGCGGCAAGGTCATAATAATCTTGGATGGTCGCACCCATTTGGCTGGCAGTCACCCCAAGCGTGCTGTATTCGGGCATCCACTGGTCATCGATGACCAGAAAAAGCTTTTGGTCTGGCATTGAACGCTTGGATTTTAAGGTGGCAAGCTGTGCCAGAAAAGACGCATTGCTCGAGGGTTTGAAGACCGCGTAACGGTCAAAGCCAATCCAGTCGATGCTGGTCGGCACGCGCAGCGAATCGAGTACGGGATAGGCTTCGACAATCAAGGTTGGCACGCTCGGAAAATCGCGTTTGACCATCTGGGCGACAAGCTCGAGATCACCAAACGTCACGCCGTTCCAGACGGGTTCGTCCATCAGGTAAAACGCCCCAATGCTGCCCGCCTCGAGCGAACCCGCATTGGTCGTCTTGAAGGTTTGCCAACGGGTCTGATAATCGGCGACCAGTGCAAATCTTGTGCCGCTCGGCGCAGCCTTGTCAAGGCGTTCAAACAACACTTCTTGCAGCGACAAAAAAGGTTTGACACACAAGTCATTCATGGCTTTGATTCGCGCCCGAAGGTCTTCGCTGGCATAATAGGCAGACATTTGTGCCAAATTCGAGGACGAGGCAACCTCGTCGGTAAAAATTGTTTTGTTAATCGTGTCGTGCGGGTCATCGACGCCCACATCGACAAAAAAATGTCCAAAATACTGAAGGTGCGCCGGGGCTGACGGATTGATCGTTGGAAAAATCGAAACTGAATTGCACGAGACGAGCCAAGCACTACAAATCGCCAAGAGCAGAAAAAAATGTTTTGAAGATAAACCCATGCCTCACCATACAGGGTTTTGCAACCATCAGAATTCATTCTCGAGCCGCCGACACGCGACGAACTCGAGCAGACCAATCAAAAAGTCACCCCAGTTGCTGGGGTGACCAAAAATATTTTAAAACTTGATTACTTCGCGTAGTTCGCCTGCGCCTTGTCCCAGTTGACCACATGCCACCAAGCCTCGAGGTACTTCGGACGCAAATTCTGGTATTTCAGGTAGTACGCGTGCTCCCAGACATCCACGCCCAGCACGGCGGTCGCGCCCAACTCGAGCGGGGTGTCCTGGTTGGCGGTGCTGACCACCTCGAGCTTGCCGCCCTTGGAGACCAACCATGCCCAGCCCGAACCGAAACGACCCACGCCTGCGGCATTGATTTTTTCTTTTAAAGCGTCAAGTCCACCAAAGGTTGTCGTGATGGCTTCCGCGAGGCTGCCATTTGGGGCGCTCGAGCCGCCCGGGGTCATTAAATCCCAGAAGAAGCTGTGATTCCAGTGTCCGCCGCCATTGTTGCGCACCGCACCGCGAATGTCCTCAGGAACGCCAGCCAAATTCGAGAGCATGTCCTCGAGCGGCATGTCAATTTCTGGGTGCTTCTCGAGCGCGGCGTTGAGGTTATTCACGTAAGCCTGATGGTGCTTGCCGTGATGGATTTGCATGGTTTGCTCGTCGATGTGTGGCTCGAGCGCATTGTGAGCGTATGGCAGAGGTGCGAGTTCGTACTTCATGAGTGCCTCCTTGAATTTCTTCCCGAGGATAGTGCGAGAAGTGTCAACTCGAGATTCTACCCGTTCTTGAAGCCTGAAGTTTGTCATCAGAAATGGGTTTTGAGCGATAAACTACCTTATGACCCAAGCAAACTCCGATTCGACTTTTGCCAGCGCCCACACTGACCTGAAAGACAAGTTCGATTACGGCTCGTATCTCAAACTCGAGCAACTGCTGTCCGCACAGACCATGTTGACCGACACGCACGACGAACCGCTCTTTATCATCATTCATCAGGTGTCCGAACTCTGGATGAAATTGATCGTCCACGAGTTGCAAAGCGCCATGAAATGCTTGCAGCAGAACAACATCGAACCCGCCATGAAAATGCTGGCAAGGGTTTCGAGGGCGCAAGAGCAAATGACGAGCGCCTGGGAGGTGTTAAAAACCATGACGCCCACAGATTATTTGACCTTTCGCTCGAGTTTTGGGCAGGCTTCGGGTTTTCAATCGCATCAGTACCGATTGATCGAATTTTTGTTCGGCAACAAGCAGGCGTTCATGCTCAAACCCCACGCGCATCAGCCCGAACATTACACGCTGCTCGAGAATGCCATGCGGCAGCCCAGCATCTACGATCTGGCGATTCGATTGTTGCATCAGCACGGTTTACAGATTCCTGAAGAGTTGCTGACCAGAGATTTCACAGTGTCACATCAAGCCAATGAAGCCGTGAAGCTCGCCTGGCTCGAGGTTTACCGCAACACCGAAAAATACTGGGATTTGTATGCGCTGGCAGAGAAATTGATTGATGTCGAGGACAATTTCAGGCGTTGGCGTTTCAACCACCTGACCACCGTCGAGCGCGTGATCGGTTTCAAAGTCGGTTCGGGCGGCACGGCTGGCGTGCCGTACCTGCGGCGGGCGCTCGAGATTGTGCTGTTTCCAGAACTCTGGCAGATCAGAACGGAGCTGTGAAATGACTTTTCAGGAAATGCGCGACCAGCAACTCGAGATCGCCAAAAAAGCCGTGTTTGAGGGTTCACTCGAGCAGGTGAAACGTTTTGTGGCGGTGGACATGAGCGCCAACTCTTTCTTGCAGGGCGACGATGCGCCACTGTTCGCGGCTGCGGTCTTGATTGAACGCGGCAACAAAACGCCGCTCGAGGTTGCCACCGCCACCATGAAACCCGAGATTCCGTACCGCACTGGTTTCCTGGCATTTCGTGAAGCCCCAGTCATTCTGGCGGCACTCGAGAAATTAAAAGGTGACTTTGATTTAATCTGGTGCGATGGCAACGGCTTGATGCACCCGCGCCGCGCCGGAATCGCCACACAGTTGGGCGTGCAACTCGAGAAACCATCCCTGGGTGTTGCCAAACAACCCCTGACCGGAAAGTACGAGGACGTGCCACTCGAGGCAGGAGCGCACAAACCCGTGATTGCTTCGAGCGGCGAAACGCTGGGCTTTGCCTTGCGATCAAAACGCAACACCAAATTGATTTACGTCTCACCAGGGCATAAGTGCGACGTTGATAGTGCCCTGGAATTCGTGCTCGAACATCTGGACGGTTTACGCATTCCGTACCCGACCCGTCTGGCGCATGACGCCTCGAATGCGGCGCGAAAAGAAGCGCAGGGGTGATTTAAACTGATTTCATGAAACTTAACTCGAGCGTTTTCACCCTTACCGTCTTCCGGGTCTCGAGCAGCAATCAAACGGCATTCGTGGCAGCCTGGGAGGCATTGTGTTCGGCGTTTTTACGCTTGCCGCAACCACCCGCCACCAACATGACCTTGATCCAAAGCACCGAAAATCTCGAGCTGTTTCAATCTTTGGGCGCGTGGCACAGCCTGAAAGATGTTCAAGCCATGCGAACGAATCTCGAGATTGTGCCCCTAATGAACGCGATGGTGGCATTGACCGAAGACGCTCAACCTGGAACTTTTAAGGTGATTGGCGTTGTGCCCGAGCGTGATAATCTTCTTTCATGACGCCACATCAAATCGCCTTCGAGTTCAAAACGGCATTTGAAGACACCCAGGGCTTCATGATCGGACACACCGCCTTCAAAAACGGCTGGCACGGCGACGGCTGGCTCGAGAAGGGCGTTTTGGTGCGTGACCCAGCCCGTTTGTACACGCTGTTAAAACACCAAGCCAATGCCATCAAGAAGCACTTTCCGCAAACCGAATTGATCGTCGGCATTCCCGCCTGCGGCGCGGTGGTCGCCAGTTTTGTCGCTGCCCACCTCGAGCTTCCATTGGCGTTGACGGTGACGGTGCAAGACAACCTCGAGTTTCACCGAATGCACATTCCAAAACCTGGTTTGAAAGCCGTTCTGGTCGATGATCTGATTTTTTCTGGCAGCGATGCTCGAGCGCACCTGGGGTTCTTACGCCAGCACGGACTTGAAATGCTGGGTCGTAGGCTTGCATGATACTGACCCCATCAAGAAGTAACCAAAAACACAGTAGGGGATGTTCTTTAACGCGAATCTCGCGCTGTGAAAAAAGAAAACAATCATCCTCTTGACCCTAAAACGCACCTTCGGGCAGGGTCG
>JANXTZ010000003.1 GCA_025352125.1 Deinococcales bacterium
TTAGCGCTCGAGGTGCGAAGATCGTTGTTTGCGGTGTTGGAGTGGGTTGTTCTGGAGCGTGAATCGTTTGAACTTGAACCGTATTTACGAGCGGCTATGCAAGATTATGCGTCTGGTACATAAGTGCAAGAAATGAGATACGTTACTTTTTTAGCTTTGTTTGTAAAAGTAATTTTTCCTGCGTTACTTGTACCAATCAATGCCGCACTTAAACCGTTGTAGGTTAGTGGAGTGTATTCAAGATCATTGAGGCACTTAAGTAAAACTTTAACAATATCTTTACCTGCTACATACTTGATTGAACCTGCTGGTGAAACAGGATCGCCTAGATCAATTGCGGTGGCAGTCCCATTTTCGGAATAAATCACCCTAAATGGTTTATCGAAGTTACCTACCGAATCACATTTATAAGAAAATGGAATATCAAGGTTTTTACCGCCAGTTATTTGCTTGGCGGTTAATGCCGTTCCACCAGGTGGTGTGAAATTAAGGGTAACAAGACCATCTGTTTTTGATGATGTGTTAGCAACATTGATCTTGCTTTTAATGGTATCACCAAAATACCCAGATAACTCGAGGATATCTTTTGGAGTTCGAGCATACTGACCTCGAACACGCAACTTAATATTGACAGATATGTTTGGCAGGTTTATTGAAGCACTAACAACATCACTTGGTTTAACACATGGTGTACCATTTTGGAATTGCAAACTAGGGGTAAACGGTGTAGAGCTAAGGAATTTACCGCTTGCATCTGCCATGCCCAGTTTGATACTACTCCAAGATGAACCGTTAAAACTATAATCACCAGTTGTTAGGTCACCTGCATCTGCTGGTTGAATTGCAACAGAAGTCATAAATTTCCAAGCAATGTTTTCACCACTGGGTTTCCAACCTGTTGCATTTGGATTGGAGAATACTCGAGTGCTAACACCAACTGATACTGGCGTTCCAGAAACCCCTACTTCTGCACGAACCCAATCCGCAGTTATTGAAAAGCTGATCGTGTCATTTGCTGATACCCATACCTTGATGGAAACACTTGTTCCAGGTTTGATGCGATGAGTGTATATTTTCCCATTAATTGTTTCTTTTGGCAAAGTAAGGTAATTCCCACCAGCGCTAATATACGCAGCCCATAAACCATTCTGATCACTAAAAAATCCAGCATCTATAAATGCACCACCATAAACTCCTCCGCCTGTATAAATATTTGGTGTGTACTTTGATTTTCCTGTATTTGAATCAGTTTCTTTTGATGCTGGTGCGTTTGGCAAAAATAATGTAGAAGAAATAGCGTTGGCGTTCCCGGTAAGATTAGGGTCGGATTGGACACGATTATATGGTCCGGAATTATCAAAAGTACAACCAACATTACTATTACTACGAACATCATTTTTATTAAAAACACTTTGGTCAATATCTACAGTTTTAAATGTAGGTAAATTGTCAGTAACTAGTATTGCACCTAAGTTTTCAGTTGTTGACATTAGTAGTATTTGATTACTACACGAGAAAAACATAAGAGTTAATAATAGCGACAAAAGCTTTTTCATTTATTTTTTCTTTTTACTGTAATTGAGAATTGACTTATATTAGTATAATCAAACGAAAGATTAATTCCACATTTCTTATCAGAGAAAGTAAAATTCCACACATTTCCTTGCTTTGAGTTAAATTGAGGTATTCGGACACCATTATTTGGTGTGTAACAATAACTTTCAATTCTACCGAGGTATTTATCAAGAGAAAATCGAATGCGTTTCGTATTTTTTATATCATTCCCAAATTCTAAAATTACTATATCTGCAAAAAATTTATCATAATCGTTAGGCGGATAAATACCATTGAAGTAAAGTTTATTCTCTTCTTTTAAATAAAAGTCAAACGCCCTAACTATTTCTTTTCCGGTCTTTACATCAATTAGATACCCAATAATTGGTGTCATCGGAGATGATGTATATACTCGGTAAAAAAAAGTTTCATCAAAAAATCTTGTCTCTTCTAAAAGAATTTCATTTCTTAACACTTGTGAAAATTCACGTCGCCAAATGACTTTGCCTGTTTGCAAGTCACCTGCCACAACACCACGTTCAGTTACAGTAATCCGAATATTTTTATAAACAAACGACTTTGATTCTGCTTGCGCGTTCGTTTGACTTTGCTGCGACGCAATCGGGGCAACCGTGCTCACAAAAGCCAGTGTCAAAAACCCGAAAATAAATGTCAGTATTCGTTTCATCATTCCCATACACTCTTCCCCATTCATGAGAAATCCTCTCACGAACACCAATCTTAAAAGACTCGAGCCGCACAAACTCGCTTTTTAAGTGTTCTGAACGCTTTTCTGGATTTTGGTACTGACTCTCTTCGAGCCAATCACTTCTCATTTAAAAGCATACTGGCTTTATCAAACCAGGTCAATGTTATATTGCACAACGCCAAAATAAGACCCAAGCACAAATGCAACAAAAGTCATGCCGCACCCAATACTCGAGATTCCAGATTGACGCTCGAGGTCATCTGTCTTGTCGTATTTCAATTCTCTTCCCTTCAGGCGATAAAATGACCTTCACAAGATGCTCTGTCCATGCTAAACTCTTGAGGTGTTATTATGTTACTAGCAGAATTAATCTCGGTCGGAACCGAACTCCTGATGGGCGAAATCGTTGACTCCAACGCCGCCTACCTCGCGCAAGAACTCAAAAATCGCGGGGTCTTCATTCAATGGAAAACCATTGTCGGCGACAACCTGGAACGTATTGTCGAGGCGATCACTCGAGCCAGCAAACGCTCAGACATCGTGATCTTGGGCGGAGGACTTGGACCCACCGACGACGACCTGACCCGCGAGGGAATTGCCGCCGTCATCGGTGAAACCCCAGTGATCGACGAGGCGTACCTCGAGAAACTGAAAGCCTTTTTTACCGCCAGGGGGCGCAGTTACCCCGAAAGCAACAACAAACAGGCTTGGGTTATTCCATCCTCCGAGGCGCTCGAGAATCCTGTCGGCACTGCGCCAGGTTGGTTTGTGCGCGTTCCAAACTCGAGCACGGTGATTGTGGCCATGCCAGGACCGCCCCGTGAGATGAATAAGATGTGGGCGGAGCAAGTCCTGCCGCGCCTCAACCTGCCCTCGAGCGGCTTTTACCACCGAACTTTTCGCACGTTTGCGATTGGTGAAAGCCATATCGCCGAACGCCTTGCCGCCCTGACCCAGAGCGCCAACCCGAGCGTTGCCACTTACGCACGGCGCGACGGCGTTCACGTGCGCGTTGCTGCCAGTGCTGCGACGCTCGAGGAAGCAAGAGCCTTGGCGCAACCTGTCGAAGCCCAAGTTCAAGCCGCACTTGAGGGACATATTTACGGTTATGACGATGAAAGTTTGGCGGCAATTGTCGGGCACTTACTCGTCAAACGCGGTGAAACCATCGCCACGTGTGAAAGTCTGACGGGTGGCTTGCTGGCAGACGAACTGACCAACGTTTCAGGCTCGAGCCGTTACGTTCAGGGTGGCGCAATAACCTACTCGAACGAGGCAAAAATCAAGATGGGTGTGAAAGCCCAAACCATTGCCGAACACGGCGCGGTCAGCCGTGAAACCGTGCTCGAGATGGCAGTCGCAGCCAGAACGCAATTTGGCGCGACTTGGGGCGTCAGCACCACAGGTGTTGCCGGTCCAGACATCAGCGAGGGCAAACCTGTTGGCACATTGTTTGTCGGCATTGCAGGACCAAACGGCGCTGAGGCTTACGCGCTGCCCACGGCGGGAGATCGGCGCACGATCAAGGAACGGGCAGCCTTGAATGCACTGGGGCAACTCTGGAAGCAATTAACCGAACAGGTCAAGGCATGACGACACTCGAGACTCGGCAAAACCACGACTTGAACCTCGAGCGTCAGACTTGGTTAAAATTGCAAACTGGGTCGGTGAACGCATGACCGACAAAAAACCTGAAACACCAGAGGCAAAAACCAAACCTCGTCCAACCACGCCGCAACTTTACAAACGAGGCAAGAAACCCGTACCAGCAAAAACCGAAACCCGAGAGGCAACAAGTGAACCTCGTGCAGCAAAACCAAAATCGGCAAATGCGATTGCGCGAGACAAGAACAACGCCAAAAAAGGTCAACGCAACCAAAACCGTTTAAGACCCGAAAACTCCAAAACTCGAGCGCGGGCAGGCGTGCCTCAGGAACGCTATTTTTTTGGCGTGTTTATTCCCAAAGAACTTCATGAAACCCTGCTGACCATGCAAAAAAAGTTGGTGGGCAAATGGTGGAAAGCAACACCAAGCGACCAATTTCACGTCACGCTTTTGTACCTTGGCGGTGCGAACAAGAAAACCCTCGAGAAAGCCAGTTTGGAAGCCAGTGCGATCAGCAAAAGCCTGACGCCATTTGCGGCAAAATTGCGCGGCACAGGATTCTTCCCCAACGAAGGTGGACCCAGAGTCTGGTTTATCAAAGCCGAATCTGAGATGTTCACATCACTGCACGAAACCTTACGAGACAAACTCGAGGTTGTGCCAGATGAAAAATTTAAATCACACGTCACACTCGCCCGCAAAAAAGGTGCTAGCCCCAGACCCGCCCCGATGGTGCTTGACCTGAAATGGCAAATCACAGAATTTGCACTGGTCAAAAGCGTTCTGGCAAAAGAAGGACCCAACTACAGTATTCTCGAGCGATTTACACTAGGAGACAACACATGAACCTCGACTGACACGACGCCTCGCAACCATCACGCCCGCCAGACACCGCCCTCAAGAACAGGAGCAACACCATGACGCCAACCAGAAAAAAGGACGCAGCACAACCACAAGTTGAACAGGTCGAAGACACCGCCGCACGCAAAAAAGCCCTCGACGGCGCGATGAGCCAAATCGAAAAACAATTCGGCAAAGGCTCGATCATGAAACTCTCCGCCGACTCGAGACTCGACGTGCAAGTGATCCCAACGGGTTCGCTCTCACTCGACCTGGCTCTCGGCGTGGGCGGCATACCAAAAGGTCGTGTGATCGAAATTTACGGACCCGAATCGGGCGGCAAAACCACACTGACGCTGCACATCATCGCGCAATGCCAAAAACAGGGCGGCACGGCAGCCTTTATTGACGCCGAACACGCACTCGATCCCGTTTACGCCAAAGCGCTGGGCGTCAACATCGAAGAACTGCTGGTGTCCCAACCCGACACTGGCGAGCAGGCGCTCGAGATTGCCGAACTTCTGGTGCGTTCGGGAGCGGTGGACATTGTCGCAATCGACTCCGTGGCAGCCCTCGTGCCTCGAGCCGAAATTGAGGGCGACATGGGCGACTCACTGCCAGGTTTGCAAGCCCGTCTGATGAGTCAAGCGCTGCGCAAGCTGACCGCGATTTTATCCAGAAGCAACTGCACCATGATTTTTATCAACCAAGTGCGCGAGAAGATTGGCGTGATGTACGGCAACCCAGAGACGACCACCGGCGGCAAGGCATTAAAATTTTACTCGAGCGTGCGGCTTGACATCAGGCGCATCGGGCAACCGATCAAAGTCGGCAACGATGCCGTCGGCAACACGGTCAAGATCAAAGTCGTCAAGAACAAGGTGGCACCGCCATTCAAAGAGGTCGAAGTTCAAATTTTCTTCGGACGCGGCATCGACCAACTCAACGACGTGGTGAACCTGGCGGTTGGCTTGGACATTATCGAAAAAGCGGGCAGTTGGTTCAGTTACGGCGGCGAACGCATCGGTCAGGGCAAGGAAAAAGTGGTCGAGTTGCTGACCAACAACAAAGTGCTCGAGGAAGAAATTCGCTTGAAAGTGCACGAAGCGATTCGGGCGGGTAAAGCCGATAAGATCGTGGAAGTTGCGATTCCAGAAGAAGAAGAATAAATCTCGAGCTACCCTCTCATGCCCGACCCTTCTCTCCAAAGAGAGAAGGGAGTTTCATTGGTTTATGGTTTGGGCGTCTGGTTTGTTCTCAATTTCAGCAACTCGAGAATCAAATCCTGATGGTTCTCGAATTTTTCATTTAGAATCTCGAGATGGAACATTCTGGCAACATCATCCTCGTGAACGGCGCATCCAGTTCAGGAAAATCCACACTGTCCAAAGCTTTACAAGAAAAACTCGAGTTACCATTCTGGCATTACTCGATAGACCATCTTCTTGCCGCGAATATTTTGCCGCAAGCTCGAATCAAAAGCAAAGAATTCTCGTGGGCAGACATACGCCCACAATTTTTTGCAGGTTTTCACCACAGCCTGCCAGCATTGGCGAAAGCTGGAAATAACCTGATTGTTGAGCACATCGTCGAAACCCAAGAATGGATGACGTTGCTGCTCGAGCTTCTTGCACCGTTTGACGTGTTCTTCGTTGGTGTTCACTGTCCGTTGCCCGAACTTGAACGCCGTGAGGTTGAGCGCACAAACCGCAGAATCGGTGAGGCGCGACAAGATTTTGAAACCGTGCATCGCTTTGGTGTGTACGACCTCGAGATTGACTCGACCCAAGAATTGGATGCAAATGTTGAAAAAGTCATTTCGGCATGGAACACCCGCAAACAACCAAGTGCTTTTCAAACGATGCTCGAGAAATAATCAGACTCGTTTTTTCAACCACTCGAGAATATCTTCTTTCTGATTCTCGAGTTCACCGTCAATCACGGCTTGAGCGGCGAGCTTTTTCAGGCGTCCAAGCTCTGCGCCAGGCTTTAAATCAAAGGCATTCATGATCTCGAGTCCACTCAGTGCCAGTTCGCGCTCGTCAAAAGTCGCCACATTCAAATCAAAACTCTCGCAACGCTCGAGAATGCTTTCAACCCAAGCTCGAGCGTTAAAGCCAACTTCGGGCTTGTGTGCGATCATGTCGGCTTCACGCACCTCGAGCGAGATACGCCAATCCTCACCGAGGGTATTCATCCAGCGACGCAAGGTTTTGCTGCTGGATTTTTTGGGCGGACGCATGTGTTCACGCACCAGTTTGACCACCGAATGCAAGAATTCGTTCGAGCAACGCAGACGCTCGAGGATTGCGCGGGTCATGTCCGCGCCAATGTCTTCGTGACGGTAGTAATGCGCCACGCCGTCCGCACCAAACGATTGCGTTGCAGGTTTGCCAATGTCGTGAAAAAACAAGGCAACTCGAGCGTGCAAACTCGCGCCCCGTGACACTGCGTAACGCACCGCCTCGAACATGTGATTCTCGAGCGTCAGGTGATGGTACGGATTTTGCTGATCGTAGCCAATGCAAGGCTTGTATTCTGGAATAATCCGCTCGAGCAAACCCGTGTCGCGCAAGAACTCGAGCGCACGAAGTACACCGTTCGAGGGTTTCGCCGCCAGCAAACCGAACAACTCGGTTTGAATCCGTTCAGGCGCAACGCTGAGAATCAAATCCGCGCTGGCTCGAGCCTCCGCCAACAATTCTGGGCTGGGAAGAAAATCGAGTTTTGCCAGAAACCGCGCCGCCCGAAGCATCCGAAGCGGGTCTTCAGCAAACCGATCCGCACCGTTTCCCACCGTTCGCAGCAGCCGAATTTTGAGATCGGCTTGCCCGTGAAACGGATCAATCAACGCACCGTCACCCACCCGCAACGCCATCGCGTTGACCGTAAAATCTCGCCGTGCCAGGTCATCCTCGAGTTTCAGACTGGCATCGTGTGAAACCTCGAAATCGCGGTGATGGACGCCCGTGCTGCGTTCGGTGCGGGGCAGCGCGACATCCACGGTTTCTTGTTCGAGCGTGACCTTCAAAACCCCAAAACTTGCGCCCACAAGATCAACCCGCGCAAATTTCTCGAGCGCGGCTTGCAACGCGGGAAAACTGAGGTTTGTCACCAGAAAATCCTGGTCTTTGTTCTCGAGTCCCAAGAATGAATCGCGCACCGCACCGCCGACTTGGTAAAGCTCTCCCCCGTTGGTGATGACTGCCTCGAGAATTTTTTGTTCGATCAACGTCATTTAAACCCCGTACAACGCAAGCAAAAATGCTTCAGAATAATTTGGGTCGGGTTCAGTTGGTAAAACGCTGGTCACTTCAGCAGTACGGGCTTGCTCGAGTTTTTGATCGAGTTGTTCAACCAAAACCCCGTACTCGAGCATTCCCATTTTTGCATCCATCATGAGTTTGGCAAAATTGCCAGTGTGAGGATATGCAATGCGTCCAAAGCTGTGCAACAGACGAATTTCCTCGAGCACCCGCAAGCTGTGACTGAACGCCTTGAAATCCACGCCAGCCTCGAGCGCCAATTTCGCACGTTTGCCATACCGTGCCTCGACCTCCTGAAGTGGTGCGAGCGCCCAAGCGGTGGTTGCCGTGAAATCGAACATTTTCTCGAGCAGCACCAGTTGTTTGATGCCTTTGAACCCCACTTGAACTCGAGCCATGCTTTCATCGGCAACCTGGGTCACGATGACATCGGCAACGTCTGCAATCAAACCTTGAGAAGCCTCGGTCAAAATCCGAATCGCGGTTTGAACCGCGTTTAAATGCCTGCCTTTGGCGGTGTATTTGATGGCTTGATTGTAAGCAAAACCCATCATGCCAGACAGATTCCTCGAGAGTAACTTTATCGGATCGAGTGCTTTGAGCTTCTCGAGAAAGCTGGCATCCGTTCCCTCGAGTACCGCGTTTGAATTGGAGCAAGAAAACAACAAACTGACCGCGTTGATGTCGCCTTTGGAGAGCAACTTCAACCAGAATTGCACGCTCCAAACCGTGACATCGACATCCTCGCTCGAGTTTTTGGCGTTTGAATTGTTGGTATTCCTGGAAAATTGCTGCGGCGCGTTTTGCAGGTACAAACTTTGAATTGAGGGCAAAAACAAACCCTTCACGTCCAAGTCGCTCTTGAGGGTGTTGCTTCCAAACAAATGCGAGCCAGATTTGGCGAGGTAAACCAATTTGTGGGGGTGAACGTCAATCATCAAAACACCTTCTCGAGCAGCACTCTACAAGCAAAATGGAATTTCAGATTGCACCAAACGGCGTACTACAAGCCCAGCAATCCGAGTCCCGCAACCGCTCCAGCCCGAATTGAGGCGTCGGCAAAACCCGAGAGTGGCGTCTCGAGTGGGTTGAGTTCAATTAAAAACGCACCCCTGTTTTTGGCAATTCGTCCGAGGCTGGCTGCGGGTTCGACCACACCACTCGTGCCAATAACAAGCGCCACCTCGCAGGTTTGAAAAGCCTGTTGCGCCCGCTCGAGTTCACGGCGCGGCAAGGCTTCACCGAACCAAACCACATTAGGGCGTGCTCGAGTGCCGCAAATTGGGCAGTGTGGCGGGATTTCAAAACCTGCCTCGAGCATGAATCTGGTCTGACACGATTCGCAACGCGCCTGCATGATGTCGCCGTGCAATTCGACCATGCGTTCCGAGCCTGCTCGAGCGTGCAAACCGTCCACGTTTTGCGTGACCAATAAAAATTCTGGCGTGCGCCGCTCGAGTGCTGCCAGCTTTTCGTGGGCGGCGTTGGGGCTGGCATTGGCGCACAATTCGTAACGCCACGCGTACCAATCCCAGACCAGTTTCGCGTCCGTAGCGTAAGCGGCTGGACTTGCCAGGTCTTCGGGATTGTACTGCGCCCACAAGCCCGTCTGCGCATCCCTGAAGGTTGGAATGCCCGACTCGGCACTGATGCCCGCGCCCGTCAACACCGCGACCCGAGATGCCGCATGAAGGCGTTCAATGGCTGCCTCGAGACTCAATTCAACCCTCGAGTTTGGCAGGCGTTTTGGGTTTTTCTGGAATAAGAAAGCTCGAGATCAAAAGCAGAATCACGCCGCAGACCACGCCGGTATCGGCAATGTTAAAAATTGGAAATTGTTCGCCGCGACGAATCAGACCGTAGACCGCACTCAGCCAGTGACTCCAGAGCATGTCCACGACCTCGCCGCGCATCACGCCGTCGATGGCATTCCCGAATGCGCCGCCGACAATTAAACTGTAGGCGACCATCTGAATTTTGGGAAGTTTGGGTTGACGCACCACCCAGTACAAAATGCCCGCGCCAACCACAAAACGCAAGACCAC
Source organism: Deinococcales bacterium (assembly GCA_025352125.1). Taxonomy (GTDB): domain Bacteria; phylum Deinococcota; class Deinococci; order Deinococcales; family JAAFIG01; genus JANXTZ01. Next base: position 10,021 of record JANXTZ010000003.1, read on the forward strand.
CAAAATTGGGGTTGCACCTGAGAACAAACTCCAAGCCGCGCCCTTGTTGGTCGTGTGCAAGAGCGACAAAAACCCTGGGATGGTGTGAACCGCACCCGAGAAATCATTGATGTTTGGGATATTCACCACAACCCAAGCTTTGAGCCACTGATCGAACGCCACCCAAACCGCCACGATTAAAAAAGGAAGGAACTGCATGAACATCAGTATACGACTTGGGATGAGAGAGATTTTTAGAACTCGAGAATCCGCTGCCAACCGTTATGGTTGGCAAATTTTGCGTTTCACTCAAGCTCGAGCGGCGAGTGCCGCACCGATCACGCCCGCGTCCGAACCGAGCACAGCTTTCTTGATGATGACCTTGCCAAAACCTTTGGTCGAATCATCGGCTGCCGCTTGAACTTTGTCCAAGTAAAACGCGCCAACCTCACTGACGCCGCCACCCAGCACAAACAATTCGGGATCGATGATTTTTTGCATGTCGGCAATGGCGACGCCCAAATAATACGCGGCTTGATCGACAATTTTTAAAGCCTTCCAGTCGCCTGCTTGCGCCAGCGCGAACAACTCTCGGGTGTCCATCGGGCGGGCGAAGGCATAGGTGGCATCTCGAGCCAGTGCCGTTCCGCTTGCCACAGCCTCGAGCGCCCCTGCCACACCACTGCCTGCGATCACACCGCCTGGCAGGGCGACAATGTGCCCGACCTCCCCCGCCACGCCGTTCGCGCCGCGCCAAACCCGGTCGTGAATCACGATACCGCCACCAATGCCCGTCGAGATGGTCAGGAAAATACTCGAGTTTGAACCTTTTGCCGCACCGAGCACATGCTCGGCAAGTCCGGCGGCGTTGGCATCGTTCTCGAGTTCGACGTGACGCCCAAAACCTGCTGACAGTGAGGCGGTGACGGGCGCATTGTTAAAACCAGGAATGTTCGGTGCGAAGATCACCTCGCCTTTTTTAAAATCAATTGGTCCAGGCACGCCCACACCGATGCCGTCCACTCCTCCAACAGCTTCGATCACTTCTTTGCCTGCGGCGATCATGGCGGCAAACACGCTTTCATAACCGTCCCTGGGGGTGGGAATGATGCGTTTTTCGATGATGCCACCGTTATTTGTATCGGAGGTGCGAACTGCGACGTTAGAAGCGCCAATTTTAATTGCTGCGACAGCAATTTTTGTGCCGCCCAAATCGAGTCCAAGAAGAGTCTGAGTCATTGGGCACCAGATTAACAAGTTTTTACCCAAAATGTGACACTCAACCCCAGACAAGTTCCGTGTCTGACTCGAGGGTGATGGTCTTTCAAGCTCGAGTGAGCATGGAACGTCCTGGAAGACGACTAAACACGATTGCCGCCAAAATCAGGACTGTACCCAGGGCAAGGCTGGCAATGATGAGGTTGTTGCTGGACTGCGCCACGTAAATCCCACCGAACGCCCAGAGCAAAACCGTGTTGTAACCAATATCGTGTCTCGAGAGGCTGAATGCCATACCAAAACCTGCGGCGATCAAAACCAGAATTGCCGCCCAGGTTGCACCTGAAATGCCAAAACCGTTCCAGTTCAGGTTTAAAAAAAGCGACACGGCGTTTGCCACGGTTGCCACGGTAATCCAGCCCAAGTACAGGCTAAACGGCAAGCGCACCAGGTAGCGATCAGCATTACCAAGGTCTGGCGTGACCCCAATCTCGAGCGTGTTGTACGCCAGAATCAAACTGCCCAGCAGTCCAAGCATCAAGATCATGCTGAGTGGCACGATCAAAGCGTGCCAGGCGATAATCCAGACGCCGTTGAACAGACACGCCGCAACAAACGGATAGCGAACCGCGCGAATTCTGGCGTTGCTGGCTTGGGCTGGTAGCGCTTGATAGACGGTAAACGCGAGCTGTGAAAGGTACAAGACGCTCCAGATTGAGAAGACATAACCCGCAGGCGTGAAAAAACTGGGGAACGAATCCGATATTTCTTTGGTGCTGCGCCCAAACAACGGCAGCGTCACCGCCAGGGTGTTCATGACCAGCGTGAAGACAAACGCAACGATCACGGCAATTTGCGCCAGGGTGTCACTCGGGGTTTTGGGTGTGGTGTTCATGGCTCAAGTGTAGACGGATTGAACATAAATTCCATCGATCTAGCACACAATATGCTCGAGAAGGCACAATTATCACCATAAAAATTCAACGTAAACCAAAGATTTGCAACTCCGAGGAGCAAATACCTAGAACCACGCGTATAAAACAATAAATCTCCCTTCTCCTGATGTTGGGAGAAGGGTCGGGGATGAAGGTAGAAATAGCCGATTTTATGTATCAGAAAGAAAAAGATTGAGGAGAGCGAAATTTCATTTCTTACGCGAAATCCTGCATCAATTCCTCGAGGCTCTCACGGCTTGGACGCAACAAACGTTCTGGAAGATGCGCTATCGCCATCTCGTGAACGTCTTCGGTGTCAATGATGGTTTCTCGAGATTCGTTGATGTAAACAATTCCCGTGACCAATTCGCCGCTGCGTTGTCCGTCCTCGAGCAATTTTAAAGCGCTCATCTTGCTGGTTGGATCGTGGTCTTTGCTGAGTTTACGAAGTTGCACGGCTGGACCGTCATGCAGTTTGATGCTGACCACTTCACCTGGCGCGTAATCGACGACAATCTCGGCAAATTCTGGAACGAAGTTGATCTCGTGAATGGCAACTTCGTGTTCTTTGCCGTAAGCATAAGATTTGGTGCTCTCGTCGGCGTTGTTAAAGGTCACGCAAGGACTGATGATATCCAGGACTGCCACACCCTTGAAGCTCATGGCGGCTTTCAGGAGTTCGGTGACTTGTTTGGCGTCGCCCGCGAAGCTGCGTGCCACAAATCCCGCACCCGCCAGAATCGCTTCGGCGCAGAGGTCGAGCGGCGGAAGTTCGTTGGTGCCAGCGTACTTGAGGGTTTGACCCTCGTCGGCGGTGGCACTGAATTGTCCTTTGGTCAAACCGTACACGCCGTTGTTCTCGACGATGTAAACCATTGGCACGTTGCGGCGCACAAGGTGTTTGAACTGACCAAAACCGATACTGCCCGTGTCACCGTCGCCGGAGACACCGATGGCGAGTTGATGACGGTTGGCGAGCATCGCGCCCGTTGCCACGCTTGGCATCCGTCCGTGAACGGTGTTGATGCCGTGCGCACCATTCAAGAAGTAGGCAGGTGATTTGCTCGAGCAACCAATGCCCGATAGTTTGATGACCTCGTGCGGTTTGATGCCGAGTTGGTACGCCGCGTCAATGATTCGCGCTGAGATCGAATCGTGACCGCAACCTGGGCAGAGGGTGCTGGTCAAACCTTTGTAATCGGCTTTCTCGAGACCGATGCTATTGCGATTTTCTAGGACAGCAGTCATAATTTTGCTCCTAACGTCGCTGGCATATTATTTCACTCCTTTGGTGACTCGAGCCGCCACGAACGCGCCCGTCAGTGGCAGTCCGTCGCAGTGGGCGATGCTGTGAATTTTGGTGGCAAATTCTGGGTATTCGGTGCGCAACAAGATCGCCAGTTGACCGTGTTGGTTGAGTTCGACCACTTGAACTTGGTCATGCACCGCAATAAATTCGCGGATTTCATTGGCAAATGGCAGGGCGCGAACACGCATGTAATCGACGTTCAAACCGTCATCTTTGAGCATGGACTGAGCCTCAACCATCGCTGGGTCAGAACTGCCGAACCCAATGATGCCGACCTTGTTGCCAGTGCCGTGAATCACAGGCTTTGGCAAGATGGTGCGGGCGTACTCGTGCTTGCGGTCGAGACGCTCGAGGTTCTTCATCCAGTCGTCAGGACGCTCACTGTAAGTTGCCATGTCGGTGTGACCCGTGCCCCTGGTGAAGTAGGCTGCGCCCATCGCGTCCGTGCCTGGGTAGGTGCGAGGTCCGACACCGGTGCCGTCCTCGTCTTTGTAACGGGCAAATTGGTTGCCCAAGGCTTTGACATCTTCAGCGGACAAGACTTTACCGCGTTGGATGGGTTGGTTTGGGTAATCGAATTTTTCGGTCATCCAGAGGTTCATGCCAAGGTCAAGGTCAGACATGACAAAAATCGGTTGTTGCAAGATTTCGGCAAAATCCAGCGAAGTCCAGCCAAACTCAAAGCATTCCTTGACCGTGCCTGGCAGCATCAAGACATGCTTGGTGTCGCCGTGTGAAAGGTAGTACGTGGACAGCAAATCACCTTGGGAAACCCGAGTCGGCAATCCTGTGCTTGGACCCATGCGTTGCACGTTCCAGATCACGGCTGGGATTTCGGCAAAATAACCGTAACCCGCGAATTCGCCCATCAATGAAATACCAGGTCCCGAGGTGCTGGTCACGGCTCGAGCGCCGCCCCAGCCCGCGCCGAGCAACATGCCGATGGCGGCGAGTTCATCTTCGGCTTGGACGATGGCGAAGGTGGCTTTGCCAGTTGCCTTGTCGGTGCGCAATTTTGGCAGGTATTCGGTCATGGCGTCGGCAAAACTGGTGGCTGGCGTGATCGGATACCAGGCGAGCACACCCGCGCCGCCGTAGACCGCGCCGATGCCACCGGCGGTGTTGCCGTCAATCAGGATCATGCCTTCGGTCTTGTTCATGCGCTCGACCTTGTACGGGTCGGCTTTGGTCAGGTGTTCCTGGCAGTGCTCGAAGGCGGTTTTGGCAATGTTCAAGTTGGAATCGACGACCTTTTGCTTGCCGCCGAAGGTTTTGAGAAGGTAAGCGTTGATCGCTTCCATCTCGAGACCAATGAGTTGCGCGAGCGCCCCGACGTAAACCATGTTGATCATGCGGTCACGGAATTTGGGATCAACCGCGTGCTGTTTCATGATGGCATTGGCTGGCAGGCTGTAATAGGTCACGTCCGAACGGTTTTGCTCGAGCTTGAGGTGGTCTGGATACAAAATCACGCCACCGGCGGGGAGTTCGGCAAGGTCGGCTTGAATGGTCTTGGCGTTGAATGCCACCAGAATCTCTGATCGCTCGCGCCGGGCGGTGAAACCATCCTTGCTCGCCCGAATCAAATACCAGGTCGGCAAGCCCTTAATGTTTGACGGAAACAAGTTTTTCGCGTTGACCGGAATGCCCATGCGAAACAGCGCGTTGACAATCGTGGCGTTCGCGGTTTGTGAACCCGAGCCGTTCACGGTGGCAACATTGATCGTGAAATCGTTGATTACCAGAGGACTTGTATTTGTAGGTCGTTCAGCCAATTGAGTCATTCAAACCCTCTTTCAACGCGGGGAGCGCTCTTTGTGGTGCACCGGCGCACCAGCAATCCCGCCAACTTAGTCCTCGGGGAAATCTCGAGGCACAAACCAAACCAGTCTAGCAAGTTCTGACGGGATTGAAAGGCATTCGGGCGCACCGTTTCCCATGAAGTGACAGAATTGCGCCTCAGCACGACTTTGGGACGGGTTTGCCATTTGGCTAGATATAGTTCAGATTTGAAATTTGAGTTGTATTTAGACCGTCCAAGTCCGAAAATTTCGGGTTTTTGGGTTCAACATCCAAACTTGAGGCAGCAGCGTATAAATTTTAAGGGCACAAGCTCGAGATGAACTGAAATTCAATTGAACCTCCGTTGATAGACGGGGGGCGAGCGTGTTTTAAAGCTTTGCCAATCAGTGTTTTTTCAAAAGTAACGTTTTCGTAAGAATTGAATGTGTATTCTCAAATCATGATGCACCCACAGCCCGTTCAACCCAACCTTGTTTGGCGCGATTTCAATCCGTACAAACGCTTTTTGCTTGGACTGAGCCTGTGCATCGGCGTCAGCGTCTTGATGATCGTCTTGGTGGTCAACACCCTGATCGGACGTTTTTTGATCTCGAGCACCGCCCAAGTCACCGAGGATGCAGTCGTGCGCCACGTGCGGTTGATCCTGCCCAACATCTTTGATGCGTCTCTGGCAGCAGTGAATGCCCCAGGCACCCACGACATGGGCAACATGCTTGACCCGTACACAGGGCAGAGCATGAAAGCGATGAACGAAGATTCGATGAATCTCACCGTGCGTTTGCATTTAAACTTGTACAACATCACCGACGCCACATTTTTTGCCCCGAACGGTAAAATTGCTTTCGCTTACAAACGCGAGCGCATCGGGCACGGTGCCAGCGCCTTTGAGAAAATTCAGCTCTCCGAACTCGCGCAATCTGGACCGAGCTTGAGCGCCGCCAATCAAAAAATTCAGGTCTGGTTGCCGGTGCGCAAAAGCCAGACCGACCAAAGTGTCATCGGTTTTGTCTCCCTCGAGCGCGACATGCGAGCCGAATGGACACAGGTGCGCCAGATTGAATGGAGCGTGGCAGGGGTTGGGTTCATCGCCGCCCTGGTTTTGTTCTTTGTCTTGAAGCGCGTGTTCATCAGTTCGACCACCGAAATTGCCAGCAAGAACACCGCCTTGACGGGTTTGACCCAAGAACTCGAGGCGTCTTACAACAGTTTGCTGCGGGCACTCTCGAGCGCCATGGATTCCAGGGATCACGAGACCGCCGACCATACCAACCGCGTCACGCGTTACGCGGTGCGCCTTGGGCAGGAGATGAAACTCTCCCAAGAGCAGTTACTTGACCTCGAGCGCGGGGCGTTACTGCATGACATTGGAAAAATTGGTGTTCCTGACGGAATTTTGCTCAAACCTGGTCGTCTGGACGCGGGTGAGATGCGCCTTATGCGTGCCCACGTCGAACACGGCGATGCGATGCTGCGCGAGATTTCGTTTTTGGGCGCGGCTCGTTTTGTGGTGCGGCATCACCACGAACGTTTTGACGGGCGCGGTTATCCCGCCAGTCTGGCGGGCAACGAAATCCCCCTGCTGGCTCGAATCTTTAGCCTGTGCGACACCTACGACGCGATCACCTCGCAGCGACCCTACAAAAAAGCCCGCAGCGACTTTGAGGCTCGAGACATCATTCACCGCGAGAGCGGTCAGCAATTCGACCCAGAGGTGGTGCAAGCCTTCGACCGGATTGCCGCCCTCGAGTGGCAGATCATTGGGCAAACCAGCGATTTGGACATGGGTCAAACCGAGATTTATCAGAGTATTCACAGCAAGCAAAGCGCTCTGGCTCGAGCCAAAACCCCTGGTTTTCAAAAGAATTCCTTACTCGTGGAGGCACAATGAAACTGAACCGCTCGAAACTGAACCGCAGACATTTCATGCAACTGCTGGCACTGGGCGGCGCAAATCTGGGTTTGAATCCGAGCGTCCAAGCCAGTGTAGACACCGATCTCGAGATTGTCAGTTTGGCAATTGTTGCCGAGCAGCTCGCGGTTGAAGCCTACACCAAAGCGGTGGCGTCCAAACAATTCACGGGCATTCTGGGATCGTATTTTCGAGCCGCACTGCGTCAAGAGGACGATCATCTGAAAGCGTTGAGCAAAGTCGCCAGGAGCTTGGGCGGCACAGTTACTGATTCCAACTTTGTTTTTGAGGCTGGGGTTTTTGAGAGTCCAATCGAAATGCTGCGCCTGATGAACGCGCTCGAGGATGCCTTTGTCGGGGCGTACCTGGGGGCGTTGCCACTGATCAAAGACAAAAATATTCTTTCGGCGGCGGGGGCGATTTTGGGCGTTGAAGCTGGACACCGTGTGATCCTGCGCGAGGCGAGACTGAATTTCCGTGATCCTGGCATCGCTGGCGCTCGAGTGCCCAATGATCGCACGTATGAGAGCGCCTTGACGCCCGCCGAGGCGGCGGCGGCACTCAAACCGTTCAGACGTTAAATTTCAAGCGGGAATGTCCCTGGTACGCCAACGCCACAACGCGACCGCAAAGCCGAGTACACCAATCGTGACCCAAAGGGCTACTGTTCCCCAAGGCACGCCGTCGTTCATCGCGCTTTCTGGCGCGTAATTGGTCCAGATGCTGAGATTTCCAAGCCATCCCGCGCCCGAAATCGTGCTGGCAAGCGTGGCAAGTAAAAATTCAAGTCCGAACAGACCAAACACCACACCCGTCACCAAAGCGCGATCTCGAGCGAAGGCGGCTACCGCGTATCCGATGCCAAGCCACAAAATCCCAAACGCCAAGCCAAGCATCATGAAACGCCACCACTCGGCGCGAACCGAAACGGATAAAACCGCAAAGGTCACCAGCATCAACACGACCAAGCCCAACAAACCTGCCAGAATGCGGCTTTGATACCAGCGTGTCCTCGAGACGGGCAAACTGAGTTCAAAATGAATCGTGCCGCGTTCAATCATGCTGCTGATCCCACCCGCGCTGCCTGCCGCAAACGCGATCACCACGATGGGCCACAGTAAACTCAGCCCTCGAGCGCACATATAACCGATTGGACTGCTGAAACTTGCGAGGTTGATTTTAAACATAGCAAGGACGGCAGGGGGTAACCCCTCCATGATTTTGCCCAGTGCCGCGCCCTGATCTTGCATCGCGCTTTGTCCCAGCCTGCCAGAAAATATTGGCAGCATGATCCCAATTGCATACCATAATAAACCCAGGCGTCCGAGCCGCAATGCGTTTGCAAAAACCTGGCTATTCACCGTGTCACCTCCCGCGTGTGATTTTGCTCGAGCAAATGCTCCAAGTTCATGCCGCCAAATTCGGCGCGTTCAATGCCAAACGCCATCAATTTAGGCAGGGCATCCTCGAGCAACCTGTCGCCTGACAAAATGGCGTGCGTGTTCGAGATCAGTCGCGGTTTCCAAGGCTCGAGCGAGGAGGTATTGACTGGCTTTTGCGTCCAGACGGTGAGGGTGTGCGTGTCACCCGTGAGCGCGTTGAGCGTGCCGAGTTTTAAAACTTGTCCTCGGTCAATCACCGCCACACGGTCACACAGGGTTTGAACCTCGGTTAAACTGTGCGAAGAGAAAAACACGGTTGCCCCCGCAGCGGCACGCTCGCGCAATGCCAACAGCAAACGTTCTTGCGCCACGGGATCAAGCCCACTGGTCGGTTCGTCGAGCACCAGCAATTTTGCGTCTTTGGCAATCAACAAGCGCAGCAACGCCACCTTTTGACGGTTGCCCTTGGAGAGCGTTCGCATCGGACGGTTGAGCGGCACTTCCCATTCATTTGCCAGCGCCGGAATCAACGCGTGATCCAGTTTGGCGACGCCGGCTTGATACGTCAGCCACTCGAGTCCACTTTGCGCATCGGGCAACCGAACGTCGCCAGGCAACCAGGCGATTGAGGAGTGAAGTTTTGGTGCATCTGTCCAGGGGTCAAGTCCAAGCACGCTGGCACTCCCGCTCGAGGCGTGGATAAAGCCCATGATGATCGAGAGCGTGGTGGTTTTGCCCGCGCCGTTCACGCCGACCAGACCGAACAACTCGCCCACTTCGACCGCCAACTCGAGTCCGTCGAGCGCCTTGGTTGTGCCGTAGCGTTTGCTGATGTTTTGCAGGACAATGGCTTGTGTCATGATTTTCCTCTCCTTGATTTTGAAACCGACTGGCTTTCCTCGAACGTGTAATTGTCAAAAAAATCTTGCATCGCCGCAACCATTGCCGAGAAAAGATGCTCCAAACGCTCAAGTTTTTCTTGTCTGACCCCTGACAAATCCTCGAGTTGCGCTGCCCGCCGAATCAATTTTCCCAGGCGTATCGAACTCGACATGCTGGTCTTCAGGTATTCGAGCGCATTTGAAACGGCACGGTAATAGTCTTTTCGATCCCCTGGAACCGTGACTTTTTCGACCAACGTGAACGCCTGCAACTGCCTTACCGTGGTGCTAACACTGGCTTTGGAAATGCCCAGTTGCTCTGCCATCTGATTGAGTCCCAACATCGCTTCATCTGCGATCATCAATAAGCCGTAAACGCGCCCGAGGATGCGCGACATTCCGTACTGCTCGAAGTACATTCCAAAATCCTCGATCAACTGATCTTTGGGTGACAACATTTTTGCAATATAGTCTGTTCAATTCGTTCAGTCAATACTGAATTTTTTGAACGAACAAAACTTAAGCCTCAAGATGGTTTGTACCTTTCATACGGAATTGACGGGAATACTCCGTTATTCCACTTCGTTCCATAACTTCGTTAATCCCGTCAATTCCGTGTTTTTGCCACTCCCGTTGGTCGGGGGAACAGTCAATAAAGCATGACTGTTCCCCGCAATTTGGTATCATTCAATATTGTGCCGTAAAGCTTTGACCACAAAAAACTGAGGAGACTCGAGCCTCCTCAATTCCCAGTTATTTCCTGATTTTTATTTTTACACCAAGATTGCCAGCAGCGCCTGCCCGTACTTCACAAGCTGCCCAATCTCGAGGGTGTCTTGCAACCCCTCGAGCGTGCTGACTGGGGCGTGTGCCAGATGCTCGAGTTGGGCGTCGGAAAGAACATCTTGAACTGGGATTTGGCTTTGCGCTGCGATGTTGCTGCGCCATGCCTTCAGGCGGTCAAGACGTGAAAGGGCGGTGTGAAAGTTGCTCGAGCTTGGGACTTCAACGGTTGGGATGATGGTTTCGACGTTACGGATATCGACTTCAATGTTTGATGGGCTGCTCGAGATACTGTTTGTTTTGCTGCGGTTCAAAAAGTGAATGCCGAGGGCAAAAGTGCCAAGAATAAAGACCCACGGTGAATCGGAGACAAAATTGAGCACCACGATGCCGATCAGGGCGATGGCTGGATAGATTGCCCAGGCGTGGCGTTTTGGTTCGAGACGCGTGATGAGGTAAAAACCGCCCGCCAATCCAATTAAAAATGCCGTGTCAAAGCCGAGAATGCCATCAAACAAGATACCCGCGCTGACACCCGCCAGAATTCCACCTGGCACGGCAAGCCCTGGAAGACGATTCTCGCGGTAGAAATACAAGAATCCGGCGGCAATCGCGCCAATAATCAGCCACCCTGCGCCGTCGCCTGCGATCAGGCTGATACTTAACAGTGCGGCAATGCCAATCAAGACATAGCCCAGGCGTTGTGAATTTGGGTTTTGGTTGGTTGTTGTCATGGTCTTTCCTCCGTTTGATGCTCGAGTTTGTCTTCTCGAGGTTTTGAATATGTTGATTCTGAATTTGTTTGGTTGCTGGCGGCAGTGTGCTTCGTCATTGGTTGTAGGTGATATTTGTAATGTGATCGAGGTTCGCCCCTTTGGCTTTATTGTGCGCGGTTTGTGCTTGGTTTTTTGCAATGTTTTTTGAAGATTTGTCGAAGGTTTTGGCATTTGGCTTACTTGCTACCAGTGGATGGGTTTTTTGGCTTTTTTGCGGTTGTGCCAGACTACATCTGGTAGTGCTTGTGATCCAATCTACATTTGGTGGGGGTAAATTCTCGAATGTTAAGCATGAGAATTTGGTCAGCGGTCTTGGCAGTTTTCTCATGGTGCTACAAGCCTTGCGCTTGGGATGATTCGCTGGTTTTGATGTCAGGTTCAAGCAACAGAATGTGATTGTATGAGAAAATACTGGATTAAACTCATCTAAGCCTTAAAGAGCACGTCTAATCTCTTGGAACGCTTGAAGGCAACGAAATACGTTGCCAACAGCTTTTTTTATTGCTCGACCTCATGGCGTGAAATTTTGACGCCCAACAAGGAGGCGCTCGAGAATGACAAGACAGAACTTTTGGCGTGCACTGTTTACGGTGTTAACGCTCACCATCATGGGCGCAAGCTGGAACAGCCTCGCGCAAAGTGCCCCAGGACAAATTGAAGACCTGGACGGAACTTTGCTTTCCAACAACCTTGCCCTGCCAGACCCATTGCAAGTGCCGCTGCCCCTTCGTTTCCAAGCCCTCAGTGTGCTCGGTGGCAACCCGCCCAGCGCCATCACCTCGAGTGCGCCCTTGCCGTCCTCGTTGCCAGATAAGCCTTCGGGAACGGTCACCACCCGAACTGTCACAATTCAAAACACAGCACCAGTCAGCCCCTCGGGTTCGCTGGCAACCACCAAAACCCCGAGTGTCTCGAGCACCCCCAAGCCTGCAAGCAGCATCAAACCGCTCGCAAAACCAGTTCTCAAACCAGCCGTTAAACCAGCCCTCAAATCAGCTCCGAAACCTATCGTCAAACAAAAAACCAAACCCAGGGTCAGCGCCTCCTCGCGCCGCACAGGACCGAGTTATTTTTTAAAATCTACCGCCTACAACAGTTCGGTCAGTCAAACCGATTCCAGCCCTCGGGTTACTGCCACCGGTGCACGTACCCGTTTTGGCGTGATTGCCCTCAGTCCAGACATGCTCGGCAGCATCCCTTACGGCTCGCAAGTTACCTTGGAAGACATGGGCGCACTGGGTTCTGGCGCTGGGCGCGGACGTTACAACAGCATGTTGCAAGGTGTGGTCTTTGTTGTCGAAGACACCATGAATTCTCGAATCTCGAGAACCGTGGACATCTGGTTTTACAGCCGCAGCATGGCAATGCGTTGGGGCAAACGCCAAGTGAAACTAACGATTCTGCGCTACGGACGACGTTAAATAGTTTTTTCGCAAAAACCCAAACCCATTTCGGTTTGGGTTTTTGCCTTTCGGTGCGCCAATGCCGCATAATACTCAAGGTGACTGAACTCAACCTGGGAGAGCGGCGAAAGCGTCAACTCGAGCAAAATTCGGATGTGACCTTTGGGAATGTCAGAAAATCATTCGGTGATCTCGAGGTTTTAAAAGGCATCAGCTTGGAGATTCGGCGCGGCGAATTTTTCAGTTTGCTTGGACCTTCGGGTTGCGGTAAAACCACCCTGCTGCGAATTCTGGCGGGGTTTGAATTTGCCGACTCTGGCGAGGTGAAATTGCGCGGGCAGGATGTGACGCAGCTTCCGCCCAATCAACGCAATGTGAATACCGTGTTTCAAAATTATGCGCTGTTTCCACACATGAGCATCTGGGACAACGTGGCATTTGGTCTAAAAATGCGCAAAGTTGCGGCTTTAGAGATCAACTCTCGAGTCGAGAAGGCACTCGAGACGGTTGAAATTGCCAGCAAGGCTCGGAACAAGCCCGCGCAACTCTCGGGCGGTCAGCGGCAGCGCGTGGCGCTCGCCAGGGCGATTGTCAACGAACCCCAGGTCTTGCTGCTCGACGAGCCGCTCTCGGCACTGGATCGCAAGCTCCGCGCCAACCTTCAGGTCGAGTTGATGCGCCTTCAATCAAGGCTTGCCATGACCTTTATCTTTGTCACCCACGATCAAGAGGAGGCACTGACCATGTCGGATCGTTTGGCGGTCATGAACCGAGGCGTGATCGAGCAACTCGGACGCCCCGAGGAAATGTACGAACACCCCGCCAACGCCTACGTCGCCAAATTCTTAGGCTCGAGCAACACCATTGCCGCCACGGTAATCGCGGCAAACAGGGTCAAAACCGCCTTCGGCGAACTCGAGACTGAATGCGACCTGCCCGCCTCGGGTGAGGTGACGTTGGCAATCCGACCCGAAAAGATCAGTTTATCCAGAACCCAAAGCTCAAATCTCAACACGGTCGCCGTCAAGATCACCGACGAGATTTACTCGGGCGCGATGGACGCCTACCGCGTCAAAACCAGCGACGGCACGGAACTCGAGGTCAGCGCCATGAACATTGGCGAGGTGATGCTCGATTTTGAAACCGGTGAAACCCTGTACGCCAGTTTCCCAACCCACAAATTGATTCTGCTCGAGGCGCACACCAAGGCGGAAATCACATGATTGCCAAAACCAACAAACCTCGAGCCAAGAAAGTGACTGCCTCGAATACCGTCGGCGGTGAAGTGCTCAACCCAATTCAAGTTCTGGCTCGAGCCGCGCTGACGGCTGGACCAGGCGTGATCTGGATCACAGTCTTTTTGGTGATTCCCAGCTTTATCTTGCTTGCATTCTCGTTTCTGACCCGAGACGACCTGGGCGGCGTGACGCGACCATTTACGCCCGACAATTACGTGCGTTTTGCTGGTTGGGACATTCTGGGCTTTGACCCCGTGTATCTCGAGATTCTGGGACGCACGGTGCTGGTTTCCTTGGTCACAACCCTGTTTTGCGTTTTGCTGGCGTACCCAGTGGCGTTTTTTATTGCCGCCCACGGTCCAAAAGGACGCAACACCTGGTTAACCTTGGTCATTGTCTCGTCGTGGACGAATTTGGTGATTCGCACCTACGCCTGGATGATCGTGTTCTCCCCAGGCACACCCGTCACCGAACTGGCTCGGGTGGTGGGTTTGGTCAAAGCTGGCGATGGTCTGTACCCCAGCGATTTTGCAGTGTACTGGGGCATGGTCAACACCTATTTACCCTTTATGGTTTTGCCACTCTACACCGCCGTCGAACGCGTGGACTGGAGTTTATTGGAGGCGGCGCAAGATTTGTACGCCAGCAAAATTCAGGCGTTCGTTCAAGTCCTGCTGCCGCAAACCCTGCCTGGTCTGGTCGCTGCAATTATTCTGACCGCCATTCCCGCGCTCGGCATGTACGTCGTGCCGGACTTGCTCGGCGGTGCAAAAGTCAGTTTGATCGGCAACAGCATCGCGCAACAATTTGGCACCTCGAGGGACTGGCCATTTGGGGCTGCCATCAGCTTTCTGGTGATGGGCTTGACGCTGCTGGTCTTGTACCTGTACGCCCGTCGCGCCGGCGAGGAAGGAATGCGTGATTTGCTGTGAACCGCGAACGCCTGCAACGACCAGTCTCGCCAGGGTTACGCCTTATTTCGTATGCAGTCATGGCGTTCTTGTACATTCCCATTCTGGTTATCGTTATTTTTTCGTTTAAAAACTCGAAATACGGTGTGGACTTCCAGATCGCTCAACCCTTGTTTAAATGGTACGGCTCACTGTTCGAGAACGACCAGATTTTAAATGCCGCCGAAAATACCCTGATTGTTGGCGTCATCAGCACCTTCATCAGCACCATTCTGGGCAGTTTGCTGGGTTACGGTTTGCACCGTTACAAGTTTCCAGGCTCGAGGTTGTTCGCTTGGCTGATGTACATTCCGGTCGTGACGCCCGACATCGTCATGGCAATATCGCTGCTATTGATGTACGCCGCATTGCGTAATTTCCTGCCGATTTTTGAACCCAGCCTTTTTACCATGATTATCGCGCATATCACCTTTCAGATCAGTTTTGTCGCCATCGTCGTGCGCTCGAGGCTGGCGGGTTTGGACAATGCGCTCGAGGAAGCCGCCCGAGACTTGTATGCCGATGCCTGGCAAGCCATTCGGTTTATTGTTTTGCCGCTTGCCACCCCAGGCATTCTGGCAGGAGCGTTGCTTGCCTTCACGCTCTCGATTGACGACTTTGTGATCTCGTACTTCACGAGCGGACCGACCTCTGGTACGCTGCCAATCTGGATTTACACCACCGTCAAACGCGGTATCACGCCCGACATCAACGCCCTCAGCACCATCATTGTGCTCTTGACCATGATTGCGGTGGCGGCATCGAATTTGTTGCAACGCAACGCGAAAGATTAGCGATTGGCTAAAGGCAAGCTCGAGATTCTTTCATGTCACTGCCAGGTTGAACGCGGTAAAGTTCTGCATGGGTTGCTCGAGGTTCTTCAGGAGGTTGTCATGAAAAAACGATTTGTGCTGGCAGGATTGTTCGCAGCCGCAACCGCTACAATCTCGAGCGTTGGGGTGATGGGTCAAAAACGCACGCTCAGTTTGTTTATCTGGTCCGAATACATTGACCCCACCATCGTCAAAGCCTTCGAGAAAAAAACGGGCGCAAAAGTCAACATTTCCTTGTACGAGAGCATGGAAGACATGCTGGCAAAACTCGAGCAGGGCGGTACAAAACAATACGATGTGATCGTGCCGAGCACCTACGCGATCAAAACATTGATCGGCAAAAAACTGGTGCAGCCGCTCGAACTTGCAAAAATGACCAACTACAAGAACTTGTCAAAACGTTTTGTCAACCCCAATTACGATCCTGGCAACAAGTACACGGTGGCGTACCAGTGGGGAACGACCGGCATTGGTTACAGAAAAGACAAGGTTAAAAACTTTGATCAATCCTGGAGCTTGCTGTTTGACCCCAAAAAGCAACAGGGTCCGTTCGTCATGCTCGACGACATGCGCGTGATGCTGGGCGGCGCACTGCGTTATTTGGGATACCCGCAAAACGACATCAATTTGGATCATTTGAAAGAGGCGGGCAAGATCATTCAAGAAGCCAAAACCCGCGCCCTGGGTTTTGATGGCTCGCCTGGGGGCAAGAATAAATTGTTGGGCGGTCAAGCCACCGCCGCCGTGATTTACAACGGCGAAGCCGCCAGGGGCATCCGTGACAATCCTAACCTCGGTTATTTCCTGCCCAAAGAGGGCACTGAAATCTGGGTGGACAGCCTGATGATTACCTCTGGTGCACCCAACAAGGACCTGGCGACGCAATTTATCAATTACATTCTGGATGCCAAAGTCGGTGCGCAACTCAGCGACTTCAATCAATTTGGCAGCCCCAACGAAGCCTCCAAAGCCTTCATGAGCAAAGCCGATGTCAAAAACCCCGTTATTTATCCGAGCGATGTTGACATGGCAAAACTCGAGTTCACCGCCGACATTGGCGCGAACCTGAAACTGTACGACGCGGTGTGGACCAAACTGAAAGCCCGATAAGACAACTTACCCTGATTGCCAGTTCACATTCCGTTTGTGACTGCCAAAGCGAACAATGAAGCATGCGTCTTAATCTCAAATCCATCTCGTGTCCGAGCGCGTAGACGTTGAATACCCATTGATTCCAACTGCGAATTTACTGTCTC
>JANXTZ010000037.1 GCA_025352125.1 Deinococcales bacterium
TATGAACTGTTAATCGCGTGACACTATGACTGCCAGTTCGGTTTGGGTTCACAACTGAATTTACCAGCTTTGTAGAATTGAGTAGCAACTAAAGTCTTGCACTAAAGTGCATGGCTTTGACCAGCGTCCTGATACAGTAAAATAGGATTCTCGAGCTTTTCAATCTTAAGATTGCATCAGGAGAATTAATGGACCTTGCCACGCTTAAAAAAGAAGCAAAAAGCAAAAAAACCCTTGCATCTCGGTTGCTCGAGTTAGCCAGAAACGCCGACCCAACAGTGCAATACGCGGTGGCTGCAAACCCCAACGCCCCTCTTACTGCGCTCGAATACCTGAGTGGACACGGCAAATGGACGATTCTGAAAGCCGTGGCACTCAATCCCAATGTCAGTCTGGCGATTCTCGAGAAACTGGCTGCACACAAGCAAAATACGGTTTGTGTTGCCGTGGCGCAGAGCATTCAAACTCCAGCTCAACTGCTGGCAAAACTCGCACTGCATTCTGATACGATTGTGCGCCGCGCCGTCGTTGAGAACAAAAATTGCACCGATACCATTTACACAAAACTGAGCGAAGACCCCGACGCGTTGGTACGTTTCGATGTCGCGCTGCGCAACACGTGTCCAATCGCGGTTCTGGAAGAACTTGTCAAAGACCCCGATGAACAGGTTCGCGGCGCTGTCGCCTGGAACAGATTTACTCCGCGCAATCTGCTGCATGTTTTGGCAACCGACCCAGTTGCAAGTGTACGCGCCTCGACTGTCGAGAACCTTCATCGGCGCGGCGAAATCAATCTGTTGCAATTCCTCGCTCGAGATGCACAACCCGAAGTTCGACTCGAGTTTGCCAAGCTTTACACTTGGATTCCGCAATTTCACCAGCATTTGGTGATCGACTCCGACGAGAAAGTACGTGACTGCCTGGCAGAGCACCAGACATTGCCACAAGCCGCCATACTTGTTCTGGCAAAAGACCCGAGCGACCAGGTGCGCGAAAAAATCGCCAACCGCGACGACCTGAGCAAGGCTGCATTTGAAATCTTGCTCAAAGACCCAAACCCAGATGTCAGGCGAACTTTGGCTCACGCCAAAACCACAAAGCCTCCAGCTTGGATGCTCGAGCAACTGGCAATTGACCCAGATGAAAACGTGCGCTGGCAGGTGGCGTATGTCGGCGCGGCATCAAATCAAATCTTGAAAAAACTGACTCAAGACTCGAGCCAAAGTGTGCGCGATGCCGCCAATGAAACCCTCAGCCGAACTTGGCGATAAAAAAATTTAGATGGTTGGGACGAATCTCAACCACCTGTGTTCAATTTTGGAAACTCGAGCGTTAATCGAGCGGAATATCGGCAGTCAGAATCACGTTCTCGCCGCGCCTCTCCACATTTAAATTCGGTTGGCTTTTCGCGCCTGGAAAGTATTTTTGAATTACCGCCATCAGTTCGCTGCGCAGCATTTCCTCGCGTCCGGGCGGCAAACCCGCACGGTCGTATTGCAGCACGACTTGCAGACGGTTTTTCAGGGTGTCTTTTGTTTTGCGGCGTCCCCAGAACATTAACCCCTCCTGAACAACTTGCCAAGGCTGGCAAAGAAACCATCTTTGTCCTCGAGCTTCGGAAATGGCACGTCCTCGCCGTGAATGCGTCTGGCGGTATCAAAAAAGGCGATGCCCGCCTTGGTCGCGCCCGACAAACTGGCAGGTTCGCCGATGTTGGTCGAGATCAGAATGCCCTCGTCCTCGGGAATGATGCCAATCGGTTTGACCGCCAGAATCTCGATCACGTCGTCCACCGAAAGCATGTCGCCTCGAGCCACCATTTTTGGGCGCATCCGGTTGATGACCAGGCGCGACTCGCGGACCTCGTTGGCTTCTAAAAGCCCAATGATGCGGTCTGCATCGCGCACGCTCGAGACTTCTGGGTTGACCACCACGAGCGCCGCCGTGGCTGGGGCAGCCGCGACCTTGAAGCCCGTTTCGATACCGGCGGGCGAGTCGATGATCACGCGGTCCATGCCCTCTTCCTCGAGAAGTTGGCGCACCAGTTCTTTCATGCCGTCAATCGACAAAGAATCCTTGTCACGGGTTTGCGAGGCGGGCAGCAAGAACAGACTGTCCACGCGCTTATCGCGGATCAGTGCTTGCTTGATGCGGCATTTGCCCTCAAGCACGTCCACCAGGTCAAACACGACCCGTCCCTCGAGTCCCATGACCACGTCCAGGTTGCGAAGACCAACGTCCACGTCGATCACCGTTACTTTTTCACCGAGTTTTGCCAAGCCCGCCGAGATGTTTGCGCTGGTGGTGGTTTTGCCCACACCACCCTTTCCCGACGTGACCACAATCACTTTTCCGTTCACGAATTGCCTCCCGCTGCTTTTATACTGCTGAAAGTCACCCGAAACTTTTGAATGCTCGAGCAAGAATCATTTAGTTTAACCTGTTTGAGGCTCTGTGCGTTCTGATCGCGTGAGGGTTGTAAAGAAAAGTGTCAAAGTCAGCTAACTCAACTCGAGCGCCCGTTGTGCCATGCGTTCGCCCGCCTCGGAGAAAGGTCGAAACAGCAGGTTTGCGCCCGCACGAAGCAGTTCGGCTTTCTCCTCGAGATGATGCTAAAGCACGGCTTTGCGTCCAGTAAAACCTCGTTTTTGGAGTCCCTCGAGTGAACGCAATCGGGCTTCCAGATCGGGTGCGGTCACAATCACACCACTCAAACCCGTCAACTCGAGGCGTTCCCACAATTCTGGGTCTTCAGCATCGCCATACAAGACATTTCTGCCCTTGGTACGGTGATGCTCGAGTTTATCGGGGTCGCTGTCCAAGCCCACAACGTGCTGTCCCGAAGTCTCGAGTTGGTTGTACGCCGCGCCGCCAATGCGTCCCATCCCGATGACCAACCAGTTGGGATTGCCAAGTTGGCTGGGTTCCTGGTCGGGATGAATGGTTTTGGCTTCAAAGCGCAACAAGCTGGTTTCAAAACGCTCGTACAACACATGCACTACACGGTTAAATGGTGCGGCAACCAACAGGGACAAGGCGATCATGACACCCAGCAAACTCGCCCAGCCCGCCTCGAGTTGCCCAGATTCGATCAGGGGCTTGACCACAATCAAGGCAAACTCGCCGTAACTGGTCAGCGCGGCGCTGGCGACAAAAGCGGTGCGGGCACGCAGACCAAAGCGCAAAAACGACCAGAAAAACAGTGCGCCCTGCAAGGGCAAGGCGACCAACACCAGCGGCGACCAGATTAACAAACCCAGGGGCGGCAGACCACCCAGACCAATCGTCAAAAAGAACGCCACCAGAAAAGATTCTTTTAAGCCCCACAGCACGTCTGAAAGTTCATTGGTGCGCTCATGACCCGCCAGAACAGCCCCAAAAATCAGTGCGCCCAATTCTGGTGAAATCCCAACGCGTCCCGCCAAGGTGCCGCCAGCCAGCGCGAGTGCCAGACCAAACAGCAACAACAGTTCATCGTGACCGCTGCGCACCAGCAATTGCACCAAGACTGGGCGCAACAACGGCAACAATAAAAAACCAGACGCCCAGAGTGTGGGTTGTTTTGCACCCGCAAACGCCAGCAAGACTATCGCCACCAAATCTTGCAAGACCAAAATTCCGACCACCACGCGCCCGTGATAAGAATTCAGCTCGCTCTTGTCCTCGAGCAACTTGATTGCCAAGACCGTGCTCGAGAATGCCAAACCGATTGCCAGATACAGGGCATTGCCAAAACCGAGCGCCAAGAACATCACACCGAACACCACGGCGCTCGAGATCATCAAATGCAACCCGCCGACGCCCAGCACCTCGGGGCGAATCAAGTTTTTCAACCTGAACTTTAAACCCACCGCAAACAGCAACAACCACACGCCAATGTCCGCCAGGGTGTGCAGGGCTTCGCTCGAGCGGTAGCCCAAAGCGTACAAGACAAAACCAGCCAGCAAATACCCGACCAGCGGCGGGAAGCCGACCCGCGATCCCAATAAGCCCCCAAGATAAGCCGCGCCAACCCAGACGACATCCATAGATAACAATACCCGAGCTTTTGTTTTGATCTGGTGTCTGCGTAACAGTTGTTTATCCCCTGGGTGATACCCTGTAAATCTGATGCGAAACTGGATTCGGCAATCTGTGGTCACACTTTTGGTGCTGGGTGGGATGGTACTGGGTCACGCGGCGCTGGCTCAGGGCGTGTCTGAAAGCCAGTTTCTCGAGGATTTGAGGTTGGGCGGCGTCCAAAGTGTGACGATTATGCCCAGCGGTAACGCCAGCATCTCGAGTTCAGGCGTGGTGCAAGTCAGCACGGCAAGAATTGTTTCAAAGGACGATCACAATTACGAGACACAGTTGTTGCTCGATAAACGCCTGTTCAATGAACTGAACCTGGCGCGGCAAAAGTACAACACCGAGTACCGCATCGTCGGCGCGAACCGAACCAACCGCTTTTTGCTGCTGGGTTTGCAAGCCTTGTTGCCGATTTTGTTGATCGGCGGCTTTTTGTGGTTTCGGTCAAGGGCATCCAAAGACGTGGGCGGCGCACCGAGTTTTGGCAAATCTCGAGCGCGACAGGTTGAAAAACCCAAAGTGACCTTCAGGGAAGTGGCGGGTTGCGACGAAGCCAAAGAGGAACTTGCCGAAATTGTGGACTTCTTAAAAAACCCGACGCGGTTTCATGACATCGGCGCAAGAATCCCCAAAGGCTGCCTGCTGATCGGACCCCCTGGCAGCGGCAAGACCCTGCTGGCAAAAGCCGTGGCGGGTGAGGCTCGAGTGCCTTTTTTTACAATTTCTGGCAGTGATTTTGTCGAGATGTTCGTTGGGGTCGGTGCCTCCAGGGTTCGGGATTTGTTCGAGCAAGCCCGCAAAGCCGCGCCGTGCATTATTTTTATTGACGAGATCGACGCGGTTGGACGCAAACGCAGCTCGGGCATGAACGGCGGCAACGATGAACGCGAGCAAACACTAAATCAACTTCTGGTCGAAATGGACGGCTTTGAAACCAAGCACGACATCATCATTCTGGCGGCAACCAACCGCCCAGACGTGCTCGACAGCGCCCTGTTGCGCCCAGGTCGCTTTGACCGTCAGGTGGTGGTCGATGCGCCCGATGTCAAAGGACGCGAGGAAATCTTGCGGGTGCATTCCCGCAAAAAGCCGCTCGAGGAAAATGTTGACCTGAAACTGATCGCGCGGCGCACCCCTGGCATGGTCGGAGCCGATCTCGAGAATCTGCTGAACGAAGCCGCACTGCTCGCGGCTCGAGCGGGTCGCAGGCGTATCGGCATCAAAGACCTGGACGAGGCGGCTGACCGCGTGACCATGGGCGCTGCCAGAAAATCCAGGGTCATCGGGGAAGCCGACAAACGCATCACCGCCTTTCACGAGGTCGGTCACGCGCTGGCAGCCAACTTACTGCCCCTGGCAGACCGGGTGCACAAGTTGACCATTGTTCCAAGGGGCAGTGCGGCAGGCTTCATGCAGACCATGCCCAGCGAACAAGACCACCTGACCCGCAATCAAATCCTGGAGCACATCACCGTTTTCATGGCGGGTCGCGCCGCCGAGGAACTCGAGTTTGGCGATGTCACCACGGGGGCGCAAAACGATTTTGCCCGAGCCACGCAACTGGCACGCAAGATGGTTGGCGAGTGGGGCATGAGCCAAACCCTTGGACATGTGGCACTCATCGAAGAGAACCAAGATTATCTGGGCTTGGGCATTGAAAACCGTCAGTACAGCAACGCCACCGCCAAAGCGATAGACTTTGAGGTCAAAACCATCCTCGAGACGTGTTACGCAGCCGCCAAAACCCTGCTCGAGCAACACCGTCATTTGATGATGCGGGTGGTCGATGAACTCTTGATTCGTGAAACCCTGAATGCCGAGGAGTTTCAGATGTTGCTCGAGGGTCAAGAATTGCCTGATGATGACTCGAGCACAACCCCCGATGAACCTTCAAGCCTCGGCAAAGGACACGGTTTTCCAGCTTAGGGTTTTTAACCCATCCTCGAGCCTAAAGTCATCTCGAGTAATCTAAAATAAAAAACACGGCTCTTCGCCGTTGATTCCTATAGAGTAGCACGGTATTCAATTCTTGACCCTTACAGCAGCACCTTCGGGCTTGGGTCGCTATTCGTCAAGATTATGCACTCGAATCGTGCTGTACGAAGTTTCTTTTTCAAGCGCCGCCGCAATCAATTCTCGAGCGACCATGTTGGCAGTACTTTCACCACTTTGAACACGCATCAAAAGCTCGAGTTCGGATTGTTTCATGATGCCGCGCACCTCGTCGTTGATCGCATTGATAATTTCAAACCGCGCACGCTCGAGCCTGCGGGTTTGCAAGCCAGCCTCGCCCAAATGCAGGCGATGCGCGTCGATTGCCTCGAGCAATTCTGGTATCCCCTGCCCCGTGCTGGCAATGGTTTGCACAATTTTTGCCCACCACGAGAATTCATCGTGCGGGTTGAACTCGAGCGCCGCCTGAATTTCGCGCACCAACCTGTCCGCGCCTGGAATGTCGGCTTTGTTGACCGCGAACACATCCGCGATTTCCATGATGCCCGCCTTGAACGCCTGCACCGAATCGCCACCCGCAGGCGTCAACACCAGCACCGTGTGGTCGGCAACCCGCGCAATATCAATTTCAGATTGTCCCACGCCCACCGTCTCGAGAATCACACGGTCAAAACCAAACGCCTCGAGGATTGACAGCACACCCACGGTTGCCTTTGCCAAACCACCAAGCGCACCGCGTGTCGCCATGGACCGCACGAACACGCCACGGTCTTGGTAATGACGCCCCATGCGAATCCGGTCACCCAGAATTGCGCCGCCAGAAAACGGGCTGGACGGGTCAATTGCCAGCACCGCGACGCGTTCATTTCTGGCGCGACAAACCGCGATCAACTGGTCGGTCAGGGTGCTTTTACCCGCTCCAGGAGCGCCCGTCATGCCAATCACCACGGCAGAACGGCTTAACCCTCGCAGTGCCGCCAGCAGTTCGTCGCTTCGAGGATTCCCCGATTCAACAAGCGTGATGGCTCGAGCCAGGGCGCGTTCATCACCAGCTTGGAATTTTTTCAGGAGGTCTTGCACTCGAGCATCTTAAAACGGATTGGTGCTCGAGGTTTGACCTCCAACAAGAATCTCGAGGGTTACCCCACCAATTGCCGCAGCAAAATCGGGTCTTGAATTTCAGAATCTTTGGCGAGCATTATCACTTTGGCAATCACCTCGGCGGTGCGCGGGTCGGAATCGGCAAACGGCAAGAAAATTCTGCCCCTGGCTTGGTTTGGCACGGCAACCAAACAAATTGCGCCGCCAGGTTGTTGATGCACCACCGCGCTGCCCAAGTGAACGCTGTAACGCCCAACCTGACCAGCAATCAACGCCACGTTTTTCTCGAGCTTCACATTTTTTATCTTTAACAACCGCAAGGTTTCCTCGAGCAACGCCGCCCGCATTTCGGTGGTGCTTTGCGAGGCTTCGGGATCAACCCCGCCCACGTGCGCCACGGACACGACCAAATCCAGGTCGCGCATGATTTCGGAGTACAAACGCTGTGGAATGCTTTCAAGCTCGAGCGCTTTGTAATCGCCGCGTTTGGAAAACGATACCGTCTCGAGCGCGGGGGCTTCGACTTCGGCTGGGGTTGAATAGCCTTGTTTGCTAGCGATGTGCGCCGTGATGCCTTCCTTAAAAAACGTGCGGCTGGCATCGCCGTCGTAACTGACCACCCAAGCCCTCGAGCCAAGCAGCGAAGCGCTTTGACGCGGGTTGACCTGATGCCCCGCGTAACGGCTGGATTTGGTTTTCTCGAGTTTTTCGGCTTCAGTCAGCAAATACAATTCGCGGAAGATTTGCTTGAATGGTTGCTGGCGTTGCGCGGTAAAGTATGCGCTTTGCCATTCAGACCAGGTTTTGGACTCGAACAAATCCACAGGGTGCGCCAACCTCAAACTCGAGGCTTTGATCTCGAGCAATTCACCGTTCGCACTGACCAGGTTTTTACCGTCTGGCGAGAGAAAACCCATTTGAGCGTCATCGATAAAAACCAGTTGCTCGAGCATCGGACGGGCAATCGGGTGTTTGGTCAGGTCGCGCAATTCTTTGGCATTGAACGCATCGCCATGCACCATCGCACGTTCCAGGGACACGCGCATTCGGCTGCGGGAATTCTCGAGTTCCTTTTTTCGGGCACGAATTTCGATCACGGCTTCGTCTTTTTTCAGGTTGGCAGGAACGTCTTTTAAGGTTTTACCCGCTTTCAAAACTTCGAGCGTCGGTTCGCCGTCTTTTGTGACCGACAAAACCAATTCCACATTGTCTTTTTTCAGCTTCACCGCGCCTTTCGCCAGATCAGCCACGGCTCTTAACTCCATCGCCCACTCGAGCCGCATCGGGTCTGGAAACCCTGCGGTGCGTGCCAGATTCTCGAGCGCGATGCGTGACGCCAGACGCTCGGATTCTTTGCGCTGCGATCCGAATTGTTTGCTCTGCTTTAAAAAGGTTTGCACGAGTTCGTACCGCGCCAGCAGCACCGCGTCTTTGGCTTTGGGCAGCGGAATCAAACCCAGCGCCCGAACGCTGTCCTGATGACGTTTGCTGGTGATTCGTTTGACCACATCGGCTTCGAGCAATTTGCCCAGCATCGCATCGGCAAATTGCTTCGCCCTGGCGTGACCCGTGCCTGAAGAAATGTACTTCGCGGCATCATAAAGTTGCGTCCAGCGTTTGTCGCCAAGGTCCTTGTACGCCTGATTAAACCAACCCACATCCACCGCGCCATCCACCAAATCCTGGGTCAAGAGCGGCGTGAGTTGCGCCATCTCGAGCCTCCAACCCTCGAGTTCGATGTCGTTGCTGAAACCACCGTCTTTGGTGTGTGCACGAAGCCAGTACATTGCATCACTAAGACCTTTCCAAGCGATATTTTTGGCGACAAATTGCGTCCATTGCGGCGCAAACAGCCCAAGCTCGAGAAGGCGTTGTTCGGGGATTTTGGCTGTTTTGATGGCTTTGTCAAAATCGGTTTGGGTGTCGCTGGCACTGGGGTAAACCGCTTTCAAAAGGTCGGAAAAAACCACCAGTCGCGGCGTTTGATCGTTGTAATAGTAACCGCCACCACGCGAAATATTGTCCTGCCCAATCATGACAAGAATCGGCATCAAGCGCCCCAACCCAGACAAAAACCGAATTCGAGTTGCGGCAATCGTGGCTGGCGTCGGCAAATCACCGCGTTGCAACTCGATCTCGAGCACACGCTCGCTGCATCGCTCGAGCATGGGTTCAAGTTCTGGATAGGCTCGCACGAATTGATCTGGTTTTTGCGTTAAGTGTTCGGTGAAACCATTGTTGCAAGGCGGGTTTTTGGTGGGACGCAGATGGCTCGCGCCGATCAAGGCTTCCATCACATCGGTTTGGTTGGCAATACCCGCTTTGAACGCCGCCATGAGATGCCAGTGGTTGATGGTGCGGCTAGAATTCCACCACAAGCGCAGGCTCATGCTGTGCTCGAGTTGCCAGGCTCGAGCTTGTTGGGCACTGGTCAGGGAGGCAACGCTGGGTTGGATTTTGACGACAATCGGCGTGAGCCTTTTAAACAACAGGTACGCCTTATTTTCTTTCAACGCGGCTTCATCGGGCAGTAACGCACCGTTTTCAACAAATTTTTGAAAACCTTGCTCGAGAAGCGGAACGCTTTGTGCCAATTGATCCTCGAGCAAATCGAGCGCAAAATCGTGTTCGCTTGCGGCTGGATACAACTCTTTGAGCCACTCCAAAATTTGCAGCATGTTGTTCTCGAGGTGTTGATCTTCATCCTTATTTTTTTTGGTTTTTAGACTGCCAAAATAGTTTTTTTGCAAACCCAAATTGGTTGTGCCAGCGTTGTCATTGTCAGGCTCGAGGTCATAATTAAAATCTTGATCGTAATAATCACCGTCATCGTCCGCGTCTGATTTAAACATAAACGGACGAATGGTGATGGCGCGTAAAATCTCGAGTCCGTCGGCATCGCGCTCTTTACCCGTGCGATTTTCAAACCACGCCGTCCAAACCTCTGAGAGTGGGAATTTCTTCCACTGCTCGAGAAGTGGCGTTTCCTGGTCGTGTGGGCTTGGTGATCTTAGCCACGCGTTTTCAAACGGTTTTTGTGAAACGTCGTTGTTCCAATTGGTTTCGTCCACCACGGTTAAACGGTGCTGCCAGACCAGTTTCTCGAGCGAAGCCAACAATGCCAAGGTTGCGGGTGTTACAAGTTCGATTTTCTTGCACTCGAGCAGGAAGGCGGTTGTGCGTTTCGCAGGGTCGAATAAGCCAAAACCATCGGCTGCGCTCGGCACGTTCTGCTCGAGTTTGACACGCTCGAGGGCTTTGGAGATTTCTTCACCCGCTTTTTTCTGCTCGGGGGTTTTCGCGGCTTTCAAACGCGTAGCGCTGGCACTGGCAAGCTCGGCTGGTTGAGCCAAAATCAGTTCAATCGTGTCTTTGCGAACCGACGCGGTTTTGCGACTCAGCAACTTCTCGAGTGGCACAAACTCGTATTCTTCAAGGGCAACGTTTTTACTTTTAATGGCTTTGAAAGCTGCATCTCGAGCATGGTCTTCTTTACTTTTGAGTGCTTCCATCACCAAACCACGAACTTCGGCATCCCACGGGGTTTGTTTGGTGAGGGCTTCTACTAATAACGATTGTGTCCATGAATTCATGATGGGGCGGTATTTCAAGAGCGCTCGAGGGTTCTTTTCGCCAATGAGGTTGTATATCTTGGCAACAATGAGGCTTGGTTCGATGCTCACTTGGTACAACCAAAAAGTTAAAGCTGAGAACTTGGTTTCTTGCGAAAAACGTTGCAAGAAACGATCAAGAAGCGCTAATGATTCTTGACTTTCGGTTTGGTCGTCGTTTGGTAAATTCAGAAATTGGAAAGCATAAACTGCAACCTGTTCGTTTTCGTCAAACAGCATTTCGCGCAATTTGGGTTGCACTTTGGGCAACATTCCAAAAGTATTACAACAATGCAATGCCACAAAACGCAGATCGGCATTTTTATGTTCAAGCCACAGCAAGGTCAAATCCTGTGCCTGTTCGAGATTAAGGCAGGCAATGCTATACAAGCATAAGTACAATTCAAGCAAATCGGGAGTCGTTTTTAAATTTTGCGCGACAGCCCGACACTCTTCTTGATGCTCAAAACGATGAATAAAATCTCGAACTGTATTCTCGAGGATTTTAGGTGTGGGATTCAATTCCAATACGGGCAAAAAACTGCGTGCCCATTGCACGCTCGAGGAAAACCGCAGCAGATCGTTATCAAGAATCAAATGCAGCATTCGCTTTAAAGCCGTCGGATGGGCGATCATGATTTTGTTGAAAATACTCTGACGCAAACCCTCCTGGCGTTGCGCGGCAAGCAGCAGTTTCTCGAGCAACTCCCAACCTTCAGGGCGGTTGGAACGCATGAGCGTGTCGATCACGTAATCACCCATGACCGCCACAGGATGCTCGTTTTTGGCGGCGGACATCATGATTTCAAACACGACATCGTTGCCAGAATTCACGGCAGCCAAGAACAAGGGCGTGCAGTAATACTGAAAAGCCCACTCATAACCCGCGTATTCGGTCATCCACTCGAGCGGCTGATCGTAGGCGCGGGTGTACGCCAGCCAACCCTTGGCAGTCTCAAATTGCGAGGTCAAACTTGGCATGACGCTGCTGCGAAAACGGTACGTCACAGGCGTTTGCAATGCTGACAGCGCCACTTTGGGAAAACGCGGAAACCAGACCTCGAGAATCAAATCAAAATCGCCGCTCGAGATTTGAAAAAACACGTTTTTGGCGGCGTCGTCAAATACATTTCGAGCCTGATAATCCGAAAACTTTGGTTCTTCACCATTCGCGTCCAAACACAAGTAATCCAGCGTGACTTGCACCAAATGTTTGGGTAATTTTTGCACCCGTGCCACCAAATCCTGATTTGGGTTTTTAACTCGAGCATCGGCAAGTATTTTCTGGGCTTCTTCACGGCTAATCATGATTTATCCTCCGACCAAAGCAACAAGGCGTAAAAACATGATGTCCTGGCGAAGCTCGAGGCTCACCACGTCGGTCAAGTATTCGATTTGGGTTTCACCATTAAAAACGTAATACAGACCGTCTTGAAAGGCTTGAATTGCCGTTTGAATTGCCTCATCGGTGTTGACGTCTTGCGTAAATTCTTGTCCGCCCAAACTGATTTTGCCAGTGTCGGCTGCCTCGAGAAGTTGCGTTTCGGTCAGGACCCGCAAGAATTGATTGTCGGCTTGACGTTCACGAAAGGCATTTACCTCGAGCGTCACAATTCTGGTTAAGAGTTCGGTCAGGGTGGGTTGGCTCGAGAAATTCTCGAGGCTGTAATCGCGTGTCGTCAACGCCTTTTTGCGCCCAAGTTGTTTGATGGTCATGGTTAAATTCATGGTCGTTCCGTTCGACAAGTCCATGGCACAGTTTGGCATGGTTGAAGTTGTGAGTTCATGAGTGCTATGTGGCAGTGTTGGTCCAATAAAAAACACCGCTCGAGAAAAAGCGATGTGCTTGGGTTAAATGCTGTTTCACCTTGAGCTTTCTGGTTGATGGCTGTGATGTGCGAAATTTAAGGATGAGAACGTGTTGAGTCTCGAGATTTCTGTTATTGACGTAATTATAGCATTCGGTTTATGATTTTGCAAATTTCAACCCTACCCTCATCCCCAACCCTTCTCCTGATGTTGGGAGAAGGGAGTTTCGTCCCATTCTTAGAAGCTAGATTAATGCGTTCCAGAAAGTTATTTCCTGCTTTAGTAGGGGTTTAGAAGACAGTATTTACGTTTCTCGAGGTTCGCATAAAGCTCCCTCTCCTTGGAGAGAAGCGCTGCAAGCCCGAAGGTGCTGCTTTAAGCAAGACGGGGCGGGGATGAGTGACCATGCCCGTCAGCGATCCTGCCCGTTAGCGAATCTGCCCGCACGGTGCAAGCCTAGGTTCAGGAAGCTGCATGTTTAGGATCAAGACAGGTGCACGTCTATGGTCAAGAGAGAGGGTAAAGGCAATTGCTGGTTTTACCCGTTAAAAGGCAAAATTAATTTGCCACCAAAACCAAATCAAAAATCCCAACTCGAGTACACCAAACATCACACAGCCAACGGTTGACCCCAGCGCAAAATGGCATAATGCAATTCGCATGTCCATCACCTCGAGCCAACGCTACCAATTCGTCCGAGAGCTAGGCTCTGGCGCGATGGGTCGTGTCAGCTTAGCGCTGGACAAGGACACTGGGCAGTTCGTGGCGGTCAAACGCCTGCACGAAGCCGTGGCGCTCCAGGGTGGCGTGAGGTTGCGCCGCGAGTTCAAGTCGCTCGAGCGCATTGACCACGAAAACGTGGTGAAAGTGCTGGGCTTGGGCGAGGAGAATGCCATTCCGTACCTGGTCATGGAGTTCGTGCGCGGCACAGATTTGAACGACTGGCTGGGAGATACCCCGCCGCTCGAGAAGCTGATTCATGTTTTTGCGGGCATCGCCAGCGCGTTGACGGCGGTTCATGCGCAAGGCATCGTTCACCGCGATTTAAAACCCGAAAATATTCGGGTAACCGAAACCGGAAGTGCCAAACTGATGGATTTTGGACTGGCGAAAACGCTCGAGGGCAGCGTGGCATTAACCAGGGAAGGCGCAGTTGTGGGCACAGTGTTGTACATGGCTCCCGAACAATGCCGAGGGCAGCAACTCGATTACCGCGCCGACCTGTATGCTTTGGGCGCAGTCTTGTTCAGCGCCCTGACCGGACGCCCACCTTTTATGGGCGAAGGCATTGTGCAAGTCATCATGCAGCATATTCAAGGCACGCCCCCAGCCCCAAAAGACATCAACCCAAATGTTCCCGAAAACTTGAACGCACTGGTGCTTCAGATGCTGGCAAAGAACCCGCTCGAGCGTCCACAGAGCGCGTTTGCCGTCAGAGAAGCGCTGCTTGCCTCGCTGGAATCAAATCTGCAAGACACCATCGAAATCTCGAGCGAAATTGCTCGAGCTGACGCGGTACTGATTGCGCCGCTAATTGGACGCGACCCCGAGATGGGTGTTTTAAATGCGTTCCTCGAGTCTGGAACAGGTTTGATCGCCGTGACGGGCGATGTTGGCGTGGGCAAAACCAGGTTGTTGCGGACATTGAGTGAAAGACTTCAAGGACAGGGCAAACGCCTGGTGATTGCCGAAGCCATTGTGGATGACCCCACACCATTTGGTACGATCTCGAGGTTGATTGCCAACCTTGGAAAACACCACAGTGATGTGCTCGAAAAACTGTCAGACAGCGCCAAAGGCGAACTCGGGCGCATCTCGAGCAAATTGGGGTTTGTACCCACCAGCGACAGCAACTTGCCGCCCGAGGTGGCGCGTTTAAAACTGTTTGAAGCCTTCACCGAACTGCTCGAGCAGATTTCCAAAACATCCATTCTGGCGTTTGAAAACCTGCACTGGGCTGACTCGAGCACCCTGGAATTGCTGGCGCACAGCAGTCGCGCCCTCGAGAATGCCAAAATGGTCATGACGTACAGGCTTGAAGACCTGCCCGAAAACGCCACGCACCCAAAAGGCTTGACTCCCAAACGTACCGTTCACCTCGAGCCACTGACCGAACTCTTGACGCTCGAGTTGCTGCGGGCATTGATGGACGACGAACTTGAACCCGCGCTCGAGGTTGAACTGGTGTCACGTGCTGGCGGCAACCCCTGGGTGCTCGAGGAACGACTCAAAGCCATGCTCGAATCGGGCGCGGTCTACCGGCGGGCGGGCGTCTACGAGTGGAATCGAAACCTGACTGGCTTGCCCGAAAGCCTGAACGACCTGCTCAGTCACCGCATCACCGCGCTGTCGCAACCCGCCCTCGAGTTTGCCCGAGCCGCCAGCGTGCTGGGTCGCGCATTTTTATTTGAAGACGTTCGAGCGCTGCTCGACTGGTCAGACGATGCCGCATTGGATACGCTCGAGACGCTGGTTCGCGCCAAACTGGTGATCGAAACCCCAGGCACGAACGGCGAGGGATTCAGGTTCACGCACCCCAGTTACGCCGAACTGCTGGCGGTTGGTTTGATGAGCCTCAAACGCCGTCGCCTGCACGCCAAAGCCGCCACCCTGCTCGAGACTCGTGCCGCGCCGCTCGAACTGACCGAACATTACCTTGAAGCTGGCATGTTTGAGCAAACCCTGCAAAAAGGCTTGGAGGCGGGTTTGCTTGCCCAGAATACCTTCGCCTACCCGCAAGCCGAACGCGCCTACCGCATGGCACTGACCGCCAGCAGCAAACTCGAGCATGAGCGCCTGGAGACGATGCGGGTGCGGCATCAACTGGCGGAAGTGCTGTCGTTCATGGGACGCAATGACGAAGCCATAAGTTTATGGAAAACTGTGATGGACAGCGCCGAATTGCTCGAGGGTGGACTTGAAGCATCCTTGAACGCTCGAGTCAGCGTCGCCAAAGCCTTGCGGTTGCGCGGTTCGTTGGATGAGGCACTGCGTTTGGTGGGCGAACCCAAACGCGAAGAACCCGCGTATGCGGCATTGTGCCTCGAGCAGAGCGCGGTTTTACGAGAATTGCAAAGTCCAAAGCTGGCAAAACACTTTGGACTCGAGGCGTTGAGTGCGTATAAACAGATTGGCGATCTTGTTGGGCAAACGTTAGCCATGTCTGGTTTAGCTCAGATTGAACGAGCAACGGGACGCATGAGTCGATCTGAATACTTGTTGAAATTGGCAATTCAGTTGGCAGAAAAATCGCAAAACCAGCATTTGCTTACCAATGTTTGGAATGAATTGGGTCTCACATTTTACACACAATATTCTCTGAACGAAGCTGCATTGGCTTGGGAAAAAGCTGTAAATTTTGCAGGAAAAATTGGTGATGTACGGGTAGAAATCGTTTTGGGAATCAATATTGCTTTAATTGAAATGGACAGAAATGATTTTACTCAAGCCAAGTCCCGCCTTCAGCGTTCACAAGCATTGGTAAAACGTAGTGGCTTAACGAACTATGAACCGCACACGGTATTAAATATTTCTATTTGCGAATACGCCCTTGGAAATCTAGAAATTGCAAGAGAACAACTAGAACAGTTAAGGTTTCATCAATTTGAGTCTTTGGCGCAAGGTTGGATGACACGAATCACACTTGAACTTGGCGATGGCTTTGTTGCTAACTTACCCGTTATGGATATTTCTATTGGCGAGGATATGGTGGCACTTCTTCAAGCAGAACACGCACTTTCATTTGGCGATTATGCCAAGGCTTTTGAGGTGACACAAATACCAAGAAGCGATTGGTTTTGGTTGTTGGCTCATCTTCATGCAGCTTGGCGTTTAGGCAAAAACACACCTGAAATGCTTGAGAATGTTTTACATCCCTTGAGCGACTGCGAACCGATGCTCACAACGGAAATAGCGAAGCAGTACAAGCAATTTGCACGATTGGTATTTCAAAATCATTGGGATAAAAATACTCAAACCCAACTTCGTGTTTTGGTAAAACAATATCAATCCTCTGCCATTGGCTTGCTGGCTCGAGACGTTGCTCTGTCTTTGACTGAAAACGATTTTTAATCGTTCTAAACATCGTTTTGATACATAAAACATTGTTTTTTGTATCACCTTGTAAACTGTAAACAAGAGTGATGGCTCGGAGGTTCAAACTCATGAAATTAAGTGGAATTGTTTTAAGTGTTTCGGTCTTGGCATTGATGGTTTCTTGTGGGCAAAAATTAACAACCGAAGATGCAAACGCGTTAACCAGTGTTGCCCCAAGTGTAGTTGATGCGAGCATTCAAAAAATAGGTGGAGTTGGTGCAAGTTTGAATTCTTCCCCAATCGACCTCGAGCCTCTGACAAAACTCCCCACCATTTTCGCTCGAGCTTTCGCCCCAGAAGTTGCCAGCGTTCTTGCCAAAACCAGTGCCTCAAATTTACTGACCTCGAGCTTGAAAGCAAGCTTGCAAAACTTGGGGTCTGGGCGGGTGCAGACCATGCAGACAAAGGCTGGCTCGAGTTGCGGACAAGATGCAAACCAAGCCGATGCCGATCAGGACGGTATTCCTGATTCGATTGTCAATTATGCTTACGACTGTTTATCAAATGGTGTTCAAACCACGGGAACGATCACGGTCAAAGACAATTACTTAACTGGTACTGGCGATGGTCCTTACGAGGTGCATGTGAAAAAATTAAAGGCTTTGGATGTCAACCCTCAAAGCTCGACTTTCAAAGTCTCAATTGGTTTGGACCTTGACCTTGACTTGAAATCAACAACACCTCCTTATGCCGTTTCTGAAGCGATTTCGATCACGATTAAACCAGACGACTCCAAATCTGAATTCGCAACGGTTGGTTTCAGCTCGGGTCTGAAGTACACGCCAGACAGCACGTCCAACCCATTCAACGGTCAGGGCACGGTAAATTCCATCTCGAGTGTTAATTTCAGTTACAAACTCACAGATGACACTGGTAAAACGGCTCAGGCTGCGAAAATCTTCAAGTTGACAGCCAATGTGCATCGCAACAAACCAGGTTGTAGTTCGGGCAATGTGGAGATAGATTCGGGTAGCGTTCAGTTCTCCGATGATGCCGGTAATTATGTCAAAACCACATCGGTTTCTTGCAATTCCTCGGGTTGGACTTGGGAAACCAACGTCAAATAAAGCACAAGTTGCATTCTGGCAGCCTCTCGAGTTTGGGAGGCTGTTTTCTCATACTTGTCTGCCTCATGCCTCGAGCGCTATTCTAAAGACACCAAGAATCTGAAAGGTGGCAATTCAATGACCATGACCGCTCCAGAAAAACCAGTCACAACCAAGACGCAAACGCTGCTTGACGCTCGAGCGCAGCACATTCCGCGTGGCGTCAGTGCTTTAACCCCACTTTTTGCCGCCCGAGCCGAGGGTGCGAAACTCTGGGATGTCGAGGGGCGCGAGTTTATTGATTTTGCGGGTGGCATTGGCGTGCTTAACATTGGTCACGCACACCCAAAAGTTCAGGCGGCGGTCAGGGCACAACTCGAGAATTTCACGCACACCTGCTTTCAGGTGGTGGCGTATGGGTCCTACATCAAACTGGCAGAAAAATTGAATGCCCTCGTGCCGCAAAAGGCGGGGCAGACCAGCAAAACTTTTTTTGTCAGCACGGGTGCGGAAGCCACCGAGAACGCCATCAAGATTGCCAGGGCGTTCACGAACCGCCCTGGGATCATCAGTTTTGACTCGAGCTTCCACGGGCGGACGCTCATGGGCATGAGTTTGACGGGCAAGCAAAAACCGTACAAGCAAAACTTTGGACCATTCGCGCCAGAAGTCTACAAAACCCCGTTCCCAATGCCGTATCAGGGTATGACCACCAAAGACGCGCTGGCTGGACTCGAGCATCTTTTTGACACCCAGGTCGCGCCCGAACAGGTGGCGGCAATCATCATCGAACCGGTGCAGGGCGAGGGGGGTTTTAATCCCGCCCCTGCGGCATTCATGCGCAGCTTGCGCAACATTTGCGACAAGCACGGCATTGTCTTCATTGCCGACGAGATTCAGTGCGGTTTTGGTCGCACGGGCAAAATGTGGGCTTACGAGCATAGCGGCATCATTCCCGACCTCGTGACCATCGCCAAAAGCCTGGCAGGGGGCTTGCCGTTGGCGGCTGTCACTGGACGTGCCGACATCATGGACGCGCCACATCCTGGGGGCTTGGGCGGCACATACGCGGGCAACCCATTGGCGTGCGCCGCAGGTCTCGCGGTGCTCGAGATTTTTGAGGAAGAGAACATCCTCGAGCAAGCCGTGACCCAGGGCGATTACCTCGAGCGTGAACTGAAAGCCTTGCAAAGTGATTTCCCCATGATCGGTGACGTGCGCGGGCTTGGCGCGATGATGGCGATAGAACTGGTCAAAGACTTGGAGAAGAAAACCCCAGATGCGGATACCGCGACCAAAGTGGTCAATGCGGCGCTCGAGGGTGGATTGATTGTCATCAAAGCTGGAATGCACGGCAATGCGATTCGGATTCTTGTGCCATTAAATGCCAGCCATGCGGAACTCGAGGCTGGGTTTAAGATTTTGCGCAAAGCGTTTGAAACAGTTTACAAGAAGTAAAACTCGAGACTGAATTATGTTTTACAAGAAACCAAATTCTCGCTTAAACTCTCACCCGACTCGCCTAGGCTCGTCACCCTCTCTCGAATTCGAGAGAGGGTTCTCTCAGGCACAAACAATTTAGGCTTTTGAGACTCTGATTCAACTTAAAAAATTTAGGAATTAAGCTCCCTTCTCTCCCAGGAGAGAAGGGTCGGAGATGAGAGGAGCGTAAGCAGCTAACTCGAGTTTCCACAATGAAGGAGCTTCTTTATGACCAGTAAAAAAATCATGAGAAACACGAGCCTCAGGCATTTTCCGTTAATCATCAACGGAAAAGAAATCACGCATGGCAGCCAGGATTTGGTCGCTCCAGCCACGGGTGAAGTCTTCGCCACGGTGGCGGTTGCGACCGTCAAAGACGTGCAAGATGCGGTCAAGGCGGCAGTGATTGCTCAAAAATCTTGGGTGGCACTCTCACCTGCGGAGCGCAGCAACGCCCTCCTCAAATTTGCGGATGCACTCGAGCAGCACAGTGAGCAACTGGCGAACCTCGAGAGTGAAAACGCGGGCAAACCGATCAAACTCGCCAAGTACAGCGATATTCCCGTGGCAATTGACAACATTCGCTACTTCGCGGGTGTGCTGCGGCGCATCGAGGGTGTGGGTGCGGGTTCGTACATGGGCGGTTACTCGAGCATGATCGAACGCGTTCCCGTGGGTGTGGTGGCGGCGATCACGCCCTGGAATTATCCGTTCATGATGGCGGCTTGGAAGTTGGGTCCAGCGCTGGCGGCGGGCAATGCGGTGGTGATCAAACCCGCGCCGAATACGCCAACCACCACCATCGAAATGGCGCGAATCGCAATCAGTGCTGGATTGCCAGCAGGGTTAATCAATGTCTTGACGGGCGGCGCTGAAGTCGGCGAGGCGATGGTCACGCACAAAAACGTGCGCATGGTGACGTTCACGGGCAGCACCCGCACGGGCAGGCGGATTGGCGAACTGGCGGGGCTTGGCACGAAACGCGTGACGCTCGAGCTTGGGGGCAAAGCCCCGTTTATTGTCTTTGACGATGCCGACCTTGAGGCGGCGGTGCAGGGTGCGGTGGCGGGCGCGTTCATCAACGCGGGTCAGGATTGTACCCAGGCGGCACGGATTTACGTGCAACAAAAAAGTTTTGATACGTTTTTAAAACGTTTCAAAGCCGTGACCAGCACAATCCGCATGGGCAAGCTCGGGTCTGAAAGCACGGACATGGGACCGCTCACCAGCCAGGTTCACCGTGAAAAAGTTCACGGGATGGTGCTGGCAGCCAAAAAACAAAAGATCAAGATCGAACTGGGCGGCGAACTGCCCAAAGGGGCAGGGTTTTACTACCCGCCAACCATTCTGGTGAACGCCCCACAAAACTCGAGCGTGGTGCAGGAAGAAATTTTTGGACCGGTGGTCGTGGTCAACAGTTTCAAAGACGAAGCCGAGGCGATAGAACTGGCGAACGACACGATTTACGGACTTGCCGCCAGCGTTTGGACGTTAAACATTCAACGCGCCTTCAGGGTGTCATCCGCGCTCGAGTTTGGCACGGTCTGGGTCAACGATCACCTGCCGCTGACCTCAGAAATGCCCACGGGCGGCATGAAGGATTCGGGTGTGGGCAAGGATTTAAGCCATTACGCTCTCGAGGAGTACACGATTCCCAAGCACGTCATGTTTGACACGTCGGGTGATGCACGAAAGGGTTGGCATTTCACGATTTTTGGCGATCAGTAAAACCTGCAATACCATCCAAGCTCGAGCCATCAAAAACAGTTGGCTCGGGTTTATATTCAGACCAAAGTCGGTGTTCAAGTTTGAAAACCCGTTATCAATACGCGTTTCGATAAATTCTGATGGGAATTTATCCGCCCAGGGGACGTAGGAACGACTACGGATTTCGTGAATGAACGCAAGCGTTTGAAGTGATTGAACACAACCCGTATGGCAACACTCGAGCAGCCCCATAACGTGACTTTGTGGTCGCAGCCTTCGGGTGTAAAAAATGTACTTTTTTACACCCGAGATTCTTGAACTCGTTGCAAAAATCCTTGTGGGTCGGCTGGGGTAATGATCGTGTTCTTTCCAGCAAGGCGAATCACAACCGCGTCACCGTTCAAAAGAGAACCGTAAACTCGCATCTGCTGTCCGTTCACGCTGAACAAACCTGCATTGTAAAAACCTGTGCTGATACCAAACAAACGCCATCTGGTTTTGATTTGAATAACCTCTAGCGTGGCATTTTGCAAATTGATTTCAAAGCGTCCAAACCAGTACTGAATTTCGAGTTTTTGAGGCTCGAGGCGGTATCTGAGTGCCCGTTGTGGCAGAGTAAACACCAAGACAATAAACACCATCAAAAACACGTAAAACGGAACCACGAATTTTAGGGCATTTTGGTCCGAAGCCACCCGCAAAATGGCAAAGATCAAAAGCCCAACGACAAACAAACCCAACGACAAACGAAAGGGTGAGCACACCCGCCCAAGAGAACCCTGTTCTGACTGGAATGTCGATGTGCTCACCCCTTTTTACCCGAGAATTTTAGCGCAGTCGCTCGAGCAAGTACGCTGGTAAATCCTTCATGGCAATGCGTTCTTGCGCCATCGTGTCGCGGTTGCGAACGGTGACCGTGCCGAGCAAATTCGGGTCACTCGGTTCACTGCCGTCTTTGTTGCCCTGCCCAATCGTGTCAAAATCGACGGTGATGCACAACGGCGTGCCGACCTCGTCGTGGCGGCGGTAGGCTTTACCGATATTGCCCGTGTCCTCGTAAAGCACGCGCCCGAACCCGATGGCTTGCAAATCTTTTTTCAGTTTTCGTGCCACATCGGTAATCTCGAGCTTGTTCTTGGCGAGCGGAATCACGGCAACCTTGATCGGCGCGAGGTGCGGGCGCAATTTTAAAACAATGCGTTCCGAACCATTCTCGAGGGTTTCTTTGGTGTACGCCTCGGTCAAGACTGCCAGCACGCCACGGTCCACGCCAGCCGAGGGTTCGATCACAAATGGCACAATCGGTTTTTGGGTTTCTGGGTGGGGAATCGTTAGTTTTTCGGTGCTGTCCGTGTTCGGTTCGACGTTGGCTTGAATGCCGAGCGAATCGTTGCCCCGGGTGTGCGAACCAAGATCAAAGTCGGTGCGGTTGGCAATGCCTTCAAGTTCCTCGAGTCCGTGTGGAAAACGGTAGAGAATGTCCACGGTGGCTTTGGAGTAATGCGAGAGGTCTTCTTTGGTCTGATGGTAAGGCTCGAGGTTGTTGCTCTCGAGTCCCTGATCGCGCCACCATTGCAAGCGGGTTTCGACCCAGGTAGAATGCCAAGCGTCGTCCGTGCCTGGGGTCACAAAAAACTCGAGTTCCATCTGCTCGAATTCGCGGACGCGAAAAATAAAGTTGCGGGGTGTGATTTCGTTGCGGAATGACTTGCCGATTTGGGCGATGCCGAACGGCAGGCGGCGGCTGGTCGAATCCACGACATTCTTGAAGTTCGTGAAAATCCCCTGTGCGGTTTCGGGACGCAAGTAGGCGTAACTTTCCTCGTCTGCCACAGGACCAACAGTGGTTTTGAACATCATGTTGAATGGTCGCGGCGCAGTCCAATTGCCTGGTTTGCCATCGTCAGGATCGAGAGCTTTGCCCGCGTTCAAGGCAACTTCGGCTTTTTCAGGATTTTTGGTCATGGCGCTCGAGAGGGCGTCTACGCCCTCGCCTTCAAAACCGAACGCTGCGCTGATGCTCGAGAGAATTTCAGGTTTCTGGTCTTTGAGCAGGTGATCGAGGCGGTAACGCTTTTTGTTCGTGCGGTTGTCCACCATTGGGTCGGTGAAGGTTGCCTCGTGACCCGAATGGCGCAAGACCATCTTGTGAGTCAAAATGCTGGCATCTAGTCCCTCGATGTCGTCGCGCTCGTAAATCATCGAACGCCACCAGGCGGCTTTGAGGTTGTTTTTGAGTTCCACTCCCAAAGGACCGTAATCGTAAGTCCCCTGCAAGCCACCGTAAATGTCACTGCCTGGGAAGATGAACCCACGGCGTTTACAAAGAGAAACGAGTTCGTCCATTGACTGCGCTGGCATGAAACCCTCCTACTTGCTCACGAGATAGCACCTGTCGGGCTGTTCGCGCTTCGCGCATTAGAAGTTGGAATTCGCCAAAACAAAAAGTCCAGGCGGCTTCTAACGCCACCTGGGGACGCAGCAAACACTGCGCGGTTCCACCCCAGTTCCTCGAGAGGAAAACCCTCAAGGCTCTTTTCTACATCTGCTCCCCGCTGCCTTTCGCAAAGTTCTTACCACCAGGCTCACACCGTCCCTGGCTCGCTCGAGATTTAAAGCTTTGGTACTCCTGCGGATCGACGCACTTACATCATGGCGCAAAATTGGCTCGAGATCAAGGGTAAAAGTTTTTTTCGCGTTCAAAACACGCTAAACTCGGGTCATGATCGAACGTTTGGAGAACGATTTTTGGAAACTCGAGGTTGCGCCGAACGTGGGCGCGAGCATCAAGTCTTTGGGTGCCAAACAAGGCTCGAGCCTTGACGCTTTAATGCGTGTGACACCTGATGGGGCGTTGGGTCAGAACTCTGCCAGTCCATTCTCGAGTTTCACGCTTGCGCCGTTTTCCAATCGGATTCGGGATGCGAAGTTTGTGTTTGAAAATCAGGAATACCAGTTAAAAGCCACCGCAAAAGATGGCAGCACCCAGCACGGCGACGTGCGAAACCGTCCCTGGCGGGTGACTCGAGGGGAGAACACGCTCGAGTGTGCCATTGATTCCAGGGATTTTGCGGATTTCAATTTCCCGTTTCCAATGCGCATGAAGGTGATCTACGCCCT
Source organism: Deinococcales bacterium (assembly GCA_025352125.1). GTDB lineage: Bacteria > Deinococcota > Deinococci > Deinococcales > JAAFIG01 > JANXTZ01. Next base: position 23,993 of record JANXTZ010000037.1, read on the forward strand.
GAAGGACAATATTTTTGAGACGCAACTTGAACTCGAGAATGTTGGCAGTACGCGAATGCCGGCAGGTTTTGGTTTGCACCCGTATTTTGTGCGCCAGTTGGCTGGCAGCAACGACGTGCAACTTCAGTTTGGCGCGACTGGAATGTACGAAACGGACTCGAGCTTCATTCCGACTTCGGGCATGAAACCAATTTCAGACAATTTTGATTTCTCAAAAGCGCGTTTTGTGGGTGACACGCCAATCAACCATGTGTTTGGTGGTTGGGACGGCAGGGCATTGCTCGAGTACGACATGCCTGACTCAGGCAGCAAAATATTGAAACTCGAGGCGAGTGAAGTGTTCTCGCATTTGTGCGTGTTTGCGTCTCCAGATGAGGCGTTGGCGGTCGAGCCGATTTCGCATTGCACGGACGGTTTTAACTTGTTGGCGCGGGGCGTTGAGAACACGGGCGTCAAGGTGCTCGAGCCTGGTGAAATTTTGGCTGGTTGGGTGCGTTTGGGTTTGCAGGGTTAAACTAAACCCAATGAGCATCGAAACCCTGGAAAACAACTTTTGGAAACTTGCCGTTCACCCGCGTTTGGGCGCGAGTCCCGTCGCGCTCGAGGCGATGGCGGATGGGGCGTGGCAGGCGGTCATGCGTCCAACAAGTCCAGCGTTGCTCGAGGGGAACGACAGCGCGGGTTTCTCGAGTTACAACCTTGCGCCGTATTCAAACCGCATCAAAAACAACACGTTCATGTTTGAGGGTCGTGAATACAAGCTTCAACCCAATTGGTCGGACGGCATCCTGACGATTCACGGCGACATTCGCAACCGTGAATTGGCGATGATCCGAAGCGAACGTGCCCTCGAGTTTTTTTACGATTCCAGAGACGTTAGCGATTCCAATTATCCGTTTTCTTTCAGCTTCAAAACCAGGTATTCGCTCGAGGGTGACGTTTTCGTGTCGCATCTCGAGTTGCAAAACGTTGGGGATGTGCCAATGCCTGCCGGACTGGGCTATCACCCGTACTTCATGCCCACGTTCTCAGGCTCGAGCGCCGCGCCAAAATTGCATTTTCAAGCCAAAAGTGTGTACCTGACCGACACCACCCGCATTCCTGACGGAGGCAGCCAAGCGATTCCAGCCGAACTGGATTTCTCGAGTCCCAAAGCCGCGACCGGATTTTTTATTGACCATGTTTACAACGGTTGGAACGGTGTGGCGACTTTGGAATGGACTGGCAGCAATTATGGTTTACGAATCGAGGGCGACCCGATCTACACACATTTTGTGGTCTTCAACGGCGACCCTGATGGTACGGTAGCGCTCGAGCCTGTCTCGCATTGCACGGATGGCTTTAACCTTTTGGCGCGGGGCGTTGAGAACACGGGCGTCAAAATTTTAGCGCCTGGCGAAATCCTGGCGGGTGCGATGAGATTAAAACTCGAGAAGCTGGGCTAAATTTGTCTGAAAGCTCAAGCCCTGCACATTAAAATCACATTATTTGCGTCGCTCACGGTTCGATCATGCTGTTCCCATATAGTTTCTAAAGACACTTTTATGTTTTAAAGGGGTAACTATGAAACGATTCGGACTCCGCCCGCTAATGCCGATTCTTTTGATGCTATTGATGGCTTGCAATCCGTCAACAGAACCAATTAAATCCTTCAGTCTCAGCATTGACCCTGCCAATCTCAGTCTTGGTCAAGGTGCATCTGAGACGGTCAATGTGAGCTTGGAGCGAACGAATTTTACCGATCCGATTGATGTCAGTCTGCAAGGCACTGGCGGTACAGCCCTGCCAGCGGGCATCAGCGCAACATTTACCGCAAATGCCACCGGTGGCAGTTTTAACATCTCGGTTGCCAACACCACCGTCATCAAAGAACATGCGCTCGAGGTGAAAGCCGTCGGTGGGAGCATCACCAAAACCACAGCCTTACTTTTAAATGTCACCGCACCAGCCGCCAGTGATTTGACCCTCGAGTTAAACCCCAGCGATTTAACGGTCACTCAAGGTCAAGCGGGTACGGTTGCCGTGATTTTAACGCGCACCAACCTGACTGGCGATGCAGTCATCAGCTTGCAAGGGACGGGTGGCGCAGCTTTACCAACAGGAATTTCGTCGGCAGGAACAACCATTGCCGCAACCACGGGAAGCCTGGCGATCAATGTCGCCGCCAATGTTGGAGTGAACACGTACTCGCTCGAGATTAAAGCCGTGACTGGCAGCATCACCAAAATGAAACCCTTGACTTTGAAGGTCGTCGCCCCCGCCGCCTCAGATTTTTCCGTCACGAGCCTTGTTCCCGACAAACTCAGCCTCGAGCAAGGGAAATCGGGCAGCACGGTAATTAACTTGACCCGCAATAATTTGACAGCCGACATCGTGCTGAGCTTACAAAGTCAGGGGGGCGCAGGTTTACCCGCAGGCATCACCGCCGCGAACCTCACGGTGACGGGCAATTCAGGAACGTTAAGCATCTCAACAACCGCCGCCCTTGCTCCCAAAGACTACGCGCTCGAGGTCAAAGCCGTCAGTGGCAACTTGACCAAAACAACACCATTTACCCTGACCGTCACTGCCATAGCAGTCCCATCAGACTTCACGCTCTCGAGCAACCCGAGCAGTTTGGGTCTTGAACAGGGCAAATCTGGCACGACTGCCATCACCATCGTTCGCACCAATTTGTCGGCAACCATTGATGTCGTTTTGCAAGGTGTGGGTGGCGCTACCCTGCCAACCGGCATCAGCTCGAGTTTCGCAGCCTCGAGCACTGGCGGCACATTAACTGTGAACGCAACCGCCAGCGCCGCCTTACAGAACGACACCAGCCTCGAAATCAAAGCTGCCAGTGGCACGATTGTCAAGACAACACCATTCAAGTTGACAATCACGCCCAAACCCGATTTCACATTGACAACCGGCACTCCGACCTTGACCATCGAGCCAACTTTTTCAAAACCACTTGGTGTCACCTTGACTGGCAACAATGTGAGTACTTCTGTCACCGTCAGCTTGCAGGGGACAAACGGTGCACCTTTGCCCACAGGCATTACAGCCGCACCAGTTAACATTACAGGCAACAATGCTGATGTCCTTAACATTGTCGTCACAACCAACAATGCGAGCACTCAAGATTTTAGCCTCGAGATCAAGGCTGTGGGTGGTGGTGTGACCAAAACCACAGCTGTAACGTTGACGATCTTGGCAGCCCCATTTGCCGTGAACAAAGCCACCCAAACGATTATTGGATGGAAACCAGGCGAGCTTGGAGATTTGTTATCGGCAACTTCGGACAATCCAACGATTGCCAATTACACGACGCCAATTGATGGTACCGGCTTGGTTAGTTACGAGCTGCCCATTCCCACAGTCTTAAGCGCTCCTTCAACATTGCTTGCGACGTACTGCCCCAATACGACAAACCTGACCTTCAGCTCGAGTACGGTCAAAGGTTCGGAACGTCAATTTGGTGCTCCGAACAGTGCAAAAACAACCTACGGGTCTTTAATCATCAGCAACGACACCATTACCAGTCCACCAAAACTAGGACTCGAGCAAGCCTTTGTGGTGTATCTGGACGGCGATGTCAACGTCACTGGAACATGTCAAAACTCGAGTGGAATCATTGTTAACGTCAATGTCAACGCACAGCTCAAACAAGGTTGGAACATTCTGGTTGGCAAAGTGATCACCGTCAGCAGTGCAGCCATTCCTGTAGTTGGTGTCGAAGTCACCAGCCGCACCACCGTTCCCGCCAGGTACGCTTGGCGTTACTACCCGCGCTAAAGTTTATAGCGACTTCAAAGCTCGAGAAACCAGATGGTTTCTCGAGCTTTTGACTTAAATCAGGGCATCCGCATCGCAAACTGCACATTAAATACCAAGGCACGGGTATGCTCGAGTCATGTCAAACCGTAAAACCATTTATGAGGGTCGTGTGGTCAGGCTCGAGATTGAAAATGGGAAATGGGAAATTGTAAGACACAAAGCCGCCGTGGCGATCCTAGCCATTCAGGATGGTAAAATGCTGATGGTCAAACAATACCGACCCGCCATTGAGGCGTTCACGCTCGAGATTCCGGCGGGTTTAATCGAGGACGGGGAGGACGTGTTGACGGCTGCGGCTCGAGAGTTTGCGGAAGAATGCAGTTTGGGCGGAGACTTAAAAGTCTTGTCCCGTTTTTACAGCTCGCCTGGGTTTACCGATGAACTGCTTCATTTGGTACACGCGACAAACCTGAATGAGGCTTTTGGCACGCCCGATGAGGACGAGGACATCACACTCGAGTGGATTGCGCCAAAAGATTTGATTGCAGGGGCGCTCGAGGGGAGCGTTCGGACTTCATCGCCAGGGATTGCCGCCGCGTATTATGCGCTGAGCATGGTGTAAAAATCTTATCCACAGCTTATCCACAGGCTCACAGGAGAACCCATGAACAGCCCTTTAAAACCTCGAGCCAAAACATGAAACTCGAGCGTGCCGAATTGCGCGTGGTCACGCTGCCCTTAAAATTCAGGTTTGAAACCTCGATGGGCGTCGAAACCGAAAAAGTGTTTCCCTTGTTGCGTTTGCGCTCAAACGGACTTGAGGGGGTCGCAGAGGGTGTGATGGACGACAGGTTGCCCGTATTCAGGGAAGAGACGGTACAAAGCGCCATGACCTTTCTCGAGGAATTTTTGCCCAGAATGATCGGGCTTGAATTTCCCAACCCTGAAGCCGTGGCGCGTTACCTCGAGCCGTACCGTGGCAACCACATGGCGAAGGCAGTTATCGAAATGGCATTCTGGGATTTGTGGGCGCGACATTTGGGACAACCCTTGCATCGTTTGCTGGGTGGGGTGCGCGACGCGATTCCAGTCGGGGTCAGCATCGGCATTCAAAAAGACATTGCTGCCACGCTCGAGCTGGTGGCAGATCATGTCGCGCAGGGTTACAAGCGCGTGAAACTCAAGATCAAACCAGGCTGGGATATCCAGCATGTGACGGCGGTAAGATCAGCCTTTGTGAACATCAACCTGACCGTGGATGCCAACAGCGCCTATTCGCTCGCCGATGCTCGAGTCTTTCAGGCGCTGGATACATTGCAACTTGATTACATCGAGCAACCACTGGCTTGGAACGACCTTCACGACCACGCCAAACTCCAAGCCATGATGAATACGCCGCTGTGTCTGGATGAAAGCATCTCGAGCGCCCAAGATGCCCGTAAGGCGCTTGAAAGCAAGGCGTGCCGCGTGATCAACATTAAAGTCGGACGGGTTGGTGGACACCTCGAGGCGAGACGCGTCCATGATGTTGCTGCGGCTTTTGGAGCGCCGGTCTGGTGTGGTGGGATGCTCGAGTCTGGCATTGGAAGGGCGCACAACATTCACCTGAGCAGCCTGGCAAATTTTAGCAAACCAGGCGACACCAGTTCCGCCAGTCGGTATTTTGACACCGACATCATCAACGAGCCGCTCGAGGTGACAGACGGTCTGATGCCGATTCCGGCTGGGGCTGGCATTGGCGTGAGCTTGAACGAGGTGGTTCTCGAGACGGTGACACTGCAAAAACAGGAATTTGGCGCGTGAATTACGAACTGCGTGAAATCACTGGCAACCTGGAAATGCAAGAACTCGCGGCGCTCGAGCGTCAAATCTGGAATTCGGACCATGTGCCAGCCGAACTGTACCGCGCCATGCAAGATGAGGGCGCACTGCTGGCGGGGGCATTCACCAATGACAACATTTTGGTTGCGTTCGTGTTTGGATTTCCAACCCGTATTCCAGGCGTCCAACACTCGCACAGTCTAGGCGTGAAACTCGAGCATCGGGCGGCGGGATTGGGCGCGAAACTGAAATGGTTTCAACGCGATTGGTGCTTGGCAAAAAAAATTCACACCGTGCGTTGGACGTATGATCCACTGCGGCTTGCGAACGCAAAGCTCAACATCGCCAAACTTGGGGCAACCGCCAGCCAGTATCTCGAGAATTACTACGGCACATTAACAGGCATCAACGCTGGCGCACCGTCGGACCGTGTGATGGCTGAGTGGGTGTTAAACGACCCTCGAGTGATGGCGCGGCACTTTGGAGAGCCAAGAACCATTCCCGATGCGCCAGAGATCAACACAGTCAATGACGAGCACCCGCTTGAGATCAACCTCGAGCTTCAAACCCCGTACCTGAAAATGCGCTTGCCTCAAGATTACTCGAGCATCCTGAGCGAGAACCCAGATTTGGCGCTAGGGTGGCGCTTGCACGGACGCGAAATCTTGCAACACTATTTTGCCCAGGGGTACCGGATTGCAGAATTTACGCTTCTTGGTGGTGCTGGGTACTTGCTCGAGAAAATGCCTCAAAGCTGAATCCCGAGCATTACCAGGCTTCGGGTTTGCGGTACGCGATCAAGGCACTGTAAACGACAGTGCCATTGGCTAAAACCGTGGTCGAAAAATTGATGTGACCCAACACCACATCCGGTCCGAGGTCGTGAACAAAACGGTTCAGGCGTTCTTCAAAAATGTCGCTGTCGGGTGAGGTGATCAGTTTGAACTCGGTCATGAGATTAATTATGACGGATTTTGCAGACTCGAGTTGTGCGTTTTAAGCGTGCGTCCTGCGGCGATCAGCAACACTTCTGGGAAATTCCCGATCAGCGCATTCACGCCCAGCGCAATCATGTCCTGGGCAATCTCGAGGTCGTTGACCGTCCAGGTGTTGACCTTCCAACCGCGCTTTTTGGCGCGTCGCATCAATTCTGGCGTCACGTCGGCATGGTACGGATGCAAGGCTTTGACGCCCAGCAGCACGGCGCTCCAACCATTCTCGAGCAACCATTTTGGTTCGGTGCGGTTCTCATACAATAAACCTGTCTCGAGTCCAGAATCGGCAAACCGCACCCGCGCCAGACTGGCGGGGTTAAAACTCGAGACAATCACATTGCTGCGCATTCCAGTCGCCGCGATACACTTCACCGTCTCGAGTTCGCGGTTGTCGCTTGATAAGCCGCTGGATTTGATTTCGACATTGACGAACGCGTTAACACTTTTCGCCCACTCGAGCACATCCGTTAACCTTGGGGTGCGTCCGTTCATGGGCAGGATGGCGGCTTCAACCTCCTTGGCATTTAACGCAGCAATAAGGCGACCATCGGGCAGGTGAAAGTCGTGATGAACAACAAGCACACCGTCAAAGGTGCGTTGAACATCCAACTCCACGCCGTCAAGCCCCGCGTCCATCGCTGCCTGAAAAGACGGAAGCGTGTTCTCCCTGGCGATATTCGGGCTGCCACGGTGTCCGAGCAACATCACAGATTTCATGGCTCGAGTTTACAGCCAGCGCACAATGGAACGGTCAGATGCAAATTAAAGAGCACCCTCAAGAATCTCGAGGGTGCTTGCTGGTGTGCTTTCGTTTAAGGAACAGTTACTGAAATACTGGTTGACACTCCTGTTGGGCAACCATCGGCGTTCAAATCAACACTGTATGTGCCAGTGGCGACACTCGAGCCAACGGTCAGCGCCAAGCTGCTGGTGGTGCCCGTGGTGCTGTTCGGGGTGAACACCCCCGAGATCGTGGTGCTCGAGGCAGCGCCCACCGAAGTTCCTGCGACACTCAACACCAGTGCTTGTGTGCAATTTGCGCCACGTTCAAACTCGAGGTCGACGGATTTGCTCGAACCTTTGGCAATGTTTTCGTCGTGCGGAATGCCCTGGGTTGGGAAGAGAATGTTCAACCCATTTGGGTTGAGGTCGCTGGTGCTGAAAATAAAACCACTTTCCGCGCCGCTGCTGCTGATCGCACCAAACTTTGTTTTGACGCGTACCGTATAACTGGTTTTCGGATTGGAGGGAATCACTGTCGATGTGCCTGTGACCGAGATCGGATTGCCGTAATTGCCCACCCCATTGCCCAAATCAGCCGTATTCGATTTCAACTCGAGCGTGTAACCCGTAGCGTCTGGCACGGCATCCCAGGTCAGAAACAATTTCTTGGCATAATCGCTGCGGCTTTGCGTGATGTTGGTCGTTTCAGGCAGCACTTGAAAGAACTTCTGGTCACTGGCGACAGCCCCAGAGGTGATCGTCTCGAGGATCGGGTCTGTGGAATTGATGTCGTGCGGCGCGACACTAACGTTTAAAATGTTCCAACCCTGCGCCAGGCTGACATTGTTGTAGGTATACGTGTACTTTGGTGTGCCTGTCGTGGTGGTGCAAGTGCCGCTGATGGTCGTGTCTTTGCTGGCGTAAAGACGCAGCGTGCTGTTGCTGCCAGGATCAAAAAACAAAGCCGATGCTTGAGACTTGTTCGCCTGATAGACAGCACCACCGTTCAAGGACAGATTGAGGTTGCTGGTCAACAGAACGGTCACGGCTTTGCTGTCGCTGGGGGTTATGGTGATCGTGCCACCGCTGCAACTGCCCAAGCCGGTCGAGCCATCACTGAGTTCTGCCGCCGTGGGCGTGGGCAACACCAGGTTGCCGAACGAACCGTCGGCGGCAATCGGCACCGAACTGGTGGTTTGGTTGTTCGAGAAGTTGAAGACCCGAGCGTAGAGCGTGCCTGTCTTGCCCGCAATCCAGTTGGAAATTGTGCCTGAAACGGGCGAACCGTTGGCGACCAGTGGCGGTGGGGTCGTGCCACCCCCTCCGCAAGCGCCAAGAAACGAGGTGAACGCCAAACCGAGTGCCAACATTCCAAACTTTTTCATACAAAACCTCCCAGTCCAGCCCGAGTGTCTCTCGGGTGGCTTACGATGAACGAATTTTCTAGGGCTTTTACTTGTGGGGCGTCAGTTGCAGCGTGGTCAAACCGCGAATCACGGCTTTGCCGGCGTCACCGTTCGGGTAGGCTTGGTAGACGCTTTGATCGGGCAGGTTGAGCGCCAGTGACAGCAAGATTGGGCGAGGCTGATCGTTTGGCGCGAGCACCACGCCCAAATACTCCTGGGCGGCTTTGTTGAACGCCGAATGCCAGACTTTTAAAGAAACTGGTTTCGCGCCTGGGCAGGTCACAATTTCTTGCGGGGCAACGCCGCGTCCGCCAGAATCGGCAAATCCCGTGTCCAGCCCGAGCACCGTCAGTGGCTTGCCGCTTGCCGACTTGCCCAGCAAGACCATGACGTACGCCGAGCCGTCAACACCTTTGATCGAACATTTGTCTGATGTCATGTTGATGCTCGAGTATTTCAGTGCGATTGATCCCTCCGCCAGAATCGTGAAGGTCGAATCGTGCGGGATGCCGTCGCCGCCTTTAATCAATAACGTCTCCCCCACTCGAGCCGAGGTCAGCGTGCCTTTCCCGTCAATCACCGAGGTGTAACCGCCCGTGTCGTCTTTGATCTCGAGCGTGGAGCTAAAATTCACGTCGTAACCGATGCTCGGTGCGGGTTGGGCGGGGGTACTGGCAGCCTCGCAGGGCTTGCCGGTAATCTCGAGTTTCGTGCCGTTGAATGCAGCTTGAAATCCAAGCGCTCGAGCCGAAACAACGCCGTCCAGAAACGGTTGACGCTCACGCAACACAAAGTCCAGGGTGGTGATTTTCTCGCAGAATTTGACACTGACCTTGTTTGGGGCAAGCCCCGCCATTGATGCCCCGAGGCTGGCGAGAAATGGTCGGGCGCTGACCAAGACCGTGTTGTTTTCAACGATGGCAGGAATCGAGCTGCTTTTGCCGTTGACGACCACCGTGATGTTGGCAATTGCCAGTGCCAAACCGATGAGGAGCGCCGTAAAAATGATTGCCAGTGTTCGCATGTTTACCCTTTCCAAATCCAGGAATTGTGCTGTGATGTTGTTCGACAAACCCGTTATTTGAGGCTCGAGGCGTCAATTTCGGCGGTTCTGGTGTAATCCCAGGTCAAGCGAATCTTTTTGATGTCCACGCCTGCTTGGACTTCCGCCAAAGCCCGAAGTTGAATTTCGCCATTGGCGGGCAGTTGAATATCGCCAATGCCAGTATCCCGAGAGGCGCGGTAGACCCAGCCTGACATGGAGCTTTCGATACCGTCCTGATCCAGAAATGATAGGGCACTCTGACCGAGGTTTTGAACTTGTTTGGTCGGGTTTTGCACCGTGAAGTACACGATCAACCATTTTCCACCCTCGGGTGGGTTGCTGCCGTCAAACCACGGCGCGGTGCTGTACTCGAGCCTGTCGAGTTTAAAATTCGTGCGCCCAGGGTAGTACGTGCCAAATTGGGCGGGAAAGATTTTCAGGGCGCTCGAGCCGTCGGGCATACTGGGGTCGGCAAACGGCGCGGGAACGGGCGCGACCTTATCGCGCAGATCGTAACGCCAAACCGCGTTGTTGCAATCGTCCACAATCATTTTCGGCAGGCTGACATCGTTGTCGAGCACAATTCGTGTAAAGGCACTGATTTTTTGGGCTGGACGCAGAATGCTCGAGACCTCGCGCAGTGTGCCCTGTTCGTACCAGTAACCGTCACCTGAGACATTCTGATTTTTGGAATCCACGCCCGAGAAACGAATCCTGCCGCCATTGACATCAATCTCGGTTTTTTGCGGGTTTTGCACGGTGAAGTAAATGATCAGCGCTTTTTTCTCTGGCGCGAGGATATCGTTTTTGTTGCCGCCATCGTACAGATAATCACCGACGCTGTACTCGAGTTTGGTGATCTGATAATTGATTGCGCTGCCACCTTTGCACAGCGTGTAGGTTTGCCCAATCACGCCGTCGCCACCGTTTTGTTGGCTAGTGCCTTGCACGCTCGGCGCATTCCCTACCACGGCAGGCGTTGGGTTTACAATGGTAATGGTGTTGCCCGAGACACTGGCATTCAAACCCAGACCTTTGGCGACATCGACCGCAGGCGCATACGCAATGTCTTTTTGAATGCTGACGGTCACTTTGGCGGTTTTGCCGTTGCGGGTAAAGCTGGCGCTTTTGGCTTTAAAGTCGATGCTGACACTCGAGCCGAGCGCTCCAGCATAGGGTTTGCTCGAGAGTGCCAATTTGCCTGCGGCGACCACACCCGCGATGCTGGTGGTTTTGCCACCGAACACAACTTTGTATTGCGCCTGCGCCAATGCGACTGCCGCCACGGTCAACCCCAAGAGGATCACAACTTTTTTCATGGTTTCTCCCTGTACTTTTTAGTTTAACCTTCATTGACTCGAGATGTTACGTCAGACGCGGTATTTTCATCATCTTCCGGCAGGGTTTGACGCAACCAAGCCTCGAGCGCCGCCACGCTTTTAAAACGGTGCTCGGCATGGGTTTGCAGATGATGGGCTTCGAGCAACCACCTCGAGCCGAGTTTGGTGGCTCTCAGCAGCACCGTTTGGCGTTCGCTCATGAATAAGAGTTTATGGACTGGGCGTTATTGCAGCGTTAGTGGGCGCAAACGCTGTTGCCAGGGCAGTTTTTGAAACGATTCCCAAAACTCGAGCGGTACATTCGATAACGATTGCTGGTAGCCGAGGTCAACGCCAAGATCAAAGCAGGTCGCAGCAATCTCAATGCGGGTGATGTCGATGGGTGTGATGCGCTCGAGCAATTTCCAGGCGTGGGTGGCAGCATTGACATCTCGAGAGGCTTGGGCAATTCGCAAGTGCGCCACAGGCTCGAGGGCGTGCAACTCGAGGGTTTGAATGTCCGCCAAGGTTTTTTGTGCCAGACTCAAATCGGGTTCGGTTGCCAGGCGCTCGAGGGTCAGGCGCAAATTGTGGCTGTAGGCGTTTTGTGCCGCCAGCAGTTGCTCGGCGCGTTGCAGGTCGGCGCTGGCATCCAGCCCAAGCTGACGTTTGACTCGGGCGCGAATGATGGCTGCCATCGCCTGCCCACGGTTTAAGACTCCAGGGCTGGCTTCGGCGTACCCAATAGCCTCGAGCGCCAGTTCAGATGCGCCAAGGCGTTGGTAGACGTGCGCCAGCCGAAACCAGACAAAACTCATCGGCAAGTCTTGTTGCTCGCTGAGGGTTTTGGCGTGCAGCAAATCGCTGAGCGCGGTCTTGTACTCTTCGCGCCAGCACAAAATTTCGCCGCGATTGGCGAGCAGATAGCGTGCCTCGTCGAGCACCCCACTCGCCCCGCTGACAATCGTCTGGGCGAGCATCAAGGTTTCGAGCGCAGCTTCACTCATCCCCTGCATTCTCTGGCTCATGGCGAGGTTGCCCAGAATCGCAATCCGTTCTCGCGGACGCTCGAGCACGGTGTACAAGCGGTCAGCCTCGAGAAAATCGTGTTGCGCCGCCTTGTGCTGGTCGGCGTTGGCTCTGGCGAGCGCGAGTTCGGCGAGGGTGCTGGCTTTCAATTCCAGATCGCTCGAGTTTTCCAACAACGCCAGCGCCCGAGCGTGGGCGTCCAGTGATTCAAAGATTTGATCGAGCCGCAACAAGGCACTGGCAAGTTCGTTCTCGAGCCTGGCTCGCAGGTCGCTGTCCAAAGTTTGTTTCAAACCCATCCGTGCCGCTCGAGCCGCCAGCACAAAATCATTCACGGCAAACGCCGTTTGCGCCCGAGCCAGCGCCGCCCTTGCCAGATCGTTTGGGGCTTGCGCCAGACGTTCAATTTGGGCGGTCACAAACTCGAGGTTGTCGTCTGGAAACTCGAGCCTTAAACGGTGTGCCTTTTGCCAAACATTGAACGCCCCGGCGCGGTCGATGCCCTCGAGTTTTTCGGCGGCGGCTTGCCAGTGCGTCGCGGCAGCCTCAAATTGCAATTGGTCTTCGGCTTTCTGCGCAAGCTCGAGCCAGACTTTGGCGGCGTTATTCAAAGCCCGCTGCTCGAGTTCCAGGGACAGTTGCTGGGTTTGGGGGCTGGGCGCAAAGCCCCATTCTTGCATCAGGCGTTTGCTAAAAACCTGAAACGTCACGCGTGCCGCCGCCAGTTCATGTTGCGCCACCTGCAAGCGCATGACGTGGCGCAACGCCTCTTCAGAAAATGGCTCGAGTTGCAACCATTTTTGAGCAAATTTCAGGGCACTTTGAACGTCGCCAGATTCCTGGGATTTTTGAATTTCAAGCTCGAGCTGCCCGAGTTGTTTGCTTTCCAAAACGGCGCGTTGCAGCAGCAACCATTCCTCAAATTCTGGACAGTCGGGATACTCCAAACCCGTCAGCAAACTTTCAAACTTGATCTCGAGGTTTGAGTGCAGCGTCAAGGGTTCTGACTGGGCAAACAGATCAAAATTCTTGAGTTTGAACAACGCCTGACGCAAATTGTTGCGCCCAGCAAAAGCGTCGCCCCAAAACCACTGCGCCAGTTTGGCTCGAGATTGCGCACCCTCTACCGCACACAATGCCAGCACAGCCGCCGTTTTGCGCTCGAGTGATAAAAATTGTCCGTTCTGCTCAAGCTGCGCTGTACCGAGCAAAAGGCGTAACGACATGCCTGTATTTTACAGGCTGACAAGGGATTCTCGAGGTTAAATCAGGTTTTGAGCTGTGTAAGAGCTGCTTGTCGCATTACTTTCACGGGCGCATCTCGCCCAGTCCAGGCTTTGAGCGCCAACGCGCCCTGATGAACCAGCATTCCCAATCCGTCAATGCCCGTCAAACCTCTCGCTCGAGCATCTTTTAAGAGTTTGGTCTCGAGTGGACGATACACAATGTCGCAAACCCAACCCGAGTTGGGCAGAATGCCGTCAGACAGTGGTGACTCGAGTGGGTTACCGAGTCCAACGCTGGTGGTGTTGACCAGCAAACTCGAGGCTCGGACGTGCGTTTCAAGGTCGAAATCTGAAACAAAATTCAGTCCAAACCCGTCGCACAGTTGTCTGGCTCGAGCGGGACTGCGATTCCAAAGATGAACTTCTGCCCCCGCTTGTTGTAACGCCCAGCAAACCCCTCGAGCCGCCCCGCCAGCCCCCAAAACCATGACGACAAGACCAGAGGGGTTACAGCCTGCCTCGAGCAACGCCGCCATAAACCCTGGCGCGTCGGTGTTCAAACCGTGCAACGAACCGTTTTGGTTGAGCACCGTGTTGATTGCCCCCATCGCTCGAGCCTCAACACCCATGCCATCCACCAACTCGAGCGCGGCTTCCTTGTGCGGAATGCTCAGGTTCACACCCCACAAGCTCGAGTTTCGCAACGCCTTAAATTCTGCCGCCAGCGATTCAGGCGGCACATCTCGAGCCTCGTAACGCGCCGCAATTCCCAAAAACCCGAGCGCCGCATTGTGCATTGCCGGTGACAGGCTGTGCTTGGCAGGATGCGCGAACAGGCAGGCTCGAGTTTCCAGTTGTTCCATGTCGATATTCCTTAAATTTGGATGGTAGGGTGCGCCTCGCGCACTGTTAACCATGTTCTCTCGGTGCGCACGGCGCACACTACTTGACATTCATAATTAATCTTGCGCCAGCACAATAATCTTGTCATTGCTCAAAAAGCTGATCATGTCTGACTTTTTCGGGTTGACCCGCACGCCGTAGGCTTTATCAGAATTGTGGGCTTGCGATTCGATGCGGTAGCCAATTGCGGTTTCACCGCGTAAACGTGCCGCCTCGAGCACGGTATAAAAATTCATGTCCGCACCTGTTTTGACGTACCCACTGGCGGGACGCAAGTAAATTTCGCTGCCGTCGCTCGAGAATAGGTACCTGAAGACTTCTGCCAGGTGTTTGTTTTCAGAGATTTGCGAGAGCATCAGACTGATGAGTTTGTCGCTGACAATGTAATCGTCGGCTTTGGTGACTTCCGCCAGTTCGCGGTTGCGGTTGTCGAGCATCTCGGAGACAATGCTCATGTCCTTGCCAGCTTTATCGGCAATTTCGCGCAAGTGCAAAAGCGTAATCAAGGTTTTGGCATCGGCTTGTTGCACCTCTAAATGCTCGCGGTACGCCAGCACGATCACATGGTCAACATTGGTCGCGTCCAAACCCTCAAGCGTGCGGCGGTCTGTGGTGTCACCCATTTGAAACTCGAGTTTTTGCTTGGTCACGCCAGCGCATTCGCGTTTCAATGTATCTAAAATGCCCTCATCGTTCGCCACAATCACTACGCTCGAGCCTGGGGACACGTACTGCTCGAGTTCATTGATGATGGTCACACCCTGAGGGTTCCAACCCAGAATGATGGTTTTTTCACTGCTGGCTTCAAACTTTTCTCTTTGGGCGACAATCACTGACGTGTCAATACTCGGTGTTGTTTTTGAGGGTTTGATCGTGTCATCGTCGCGGCTGATGCAAATGAGCTGATCGCCAGATTCAATCTTGGTGTCGCTGGCAGGGTTAATCAACACTTCAGTCCCGTTTTTGTACAATCCCATCAGGCTCGAGTCCTCAAACACTGACAGCGCCTGCCCGTAGGTTTTGCCCGTTAAACTCGGTTCGGCTTGAAAATAAATCTCGTCGCCGTCAAAATCGAGCAATTCGGTGTACACCACACTCAGACCGCTTTGACGACAGGTTTGGGCGGTGATCCTCGAGATCAAATCCTCGCCCAGCACAAAATGTGCCTCGTCGCGCCCGACAAGGTGCGCGGCTTCCAGATTGCTGGGGTTTTGAATGACCGCCACAATGTGGTACGCCCCGCGAGGATCGTTGCTGGCACGACGCTTGGGGTTGTTGGTCAGTGCCAAAACTGTTTTGATCACGTTCGAGTCGGGGTCGTCACCTTCTGGGGAGAGCACAATGATCGAGCGCGAGGTTTGCGGACTGACCACCTCGAGATCGCTCAGGTCAATCGGGCTGCCAGATCGGCACACCACCCGCGTGCGACCCAGTTTTGGCACTCGAGTGCGAATCTCGTCTTCCATCTCGACCTTGTCGTGATCGGCAAGCACCACAATTACAGGATTCTTGCGGTTGTCGTTGGCAATCACCAACTCGGAAACGATTGCAAAAACCTGATCCGACCAACCCAAAATTAAGGTGTGATCCTGCTCAAGCACCTTGGAGCGCCCTTTGCGCAGCTCATCCATTTTGGTTTCCAAGCCGCTCGAGATGATGCCGATCAAGCTCGAGACGACAAAAATACCCGCCAGCGTGACTGCCAGCATTGCCGCCCTGAAACCCCAGACGCCAGTGTCGCCACCCATCGTGCCGGAGTCAAGGGTTCGCATCAAACCCATCCAGACGAGTTCACCAAAACTGTAGGCGTTGCGTTTGTCGTCGCCAATTGGAACGGCTGAAACCCCAGAAACTGAAACCAAAAGTGCGATCACCACAATGATCACCAAAGAAATCAAGAACAGCCACGCCATCATGGCGATGGGTCCCTTTGCCATCGTGTTGTCAAACCAGTACCTGAACCGTTCACGAAAAGTCACATTGCCCATAAAACCCCCTGAATTTCCTCAGAACATAACCACATCAACCTCGAGCTTTTAAAGCAACGGGTTTCGGAATATTCATTCTTTTCTCAGCTACCAAACGGCATCCTAACACCCTCTCGAGTGAACGCGCGGGTCAATCTCAGCAGACAAATTGACTCGCGTCAGGGCTATTAACCCCGCAAGAATCCACCCAGAGCCTCATCGTCCTCGAGCGGCGGTAAATCCAAAATGGAAGAGAGTCCAAACTCGAGCAAAAATTTTTCAGTGGTGCCAAACAACATCGGACGTCCAATCACCTCTTTGCGCCCCACGACCTTGACCAACTCGCGCTCCTGAAGCGTATCCAAAGTGCTGGACGCGCTCGAGCCTCGCATCAACTCGACCTCGCCGCGCGTGATCGGTTGTTTGTACGCCACAATCGCCAGCGTCTCGAGCGCCGCCGCCGATAATGCAGGCAATGGTGGTGGCGCAAGCAGTGGCTCGAGCAGCGCCACCACGGCGGGCGCGACAATCAGGCGGTAACCGCCCGCCACGGCTTCGATCTCAAAACCCAGACACGCCTCCTGAAAACGCCTCCGCAACATTTCGATCAATCGGTGTGAGGATTCGACAGGCAAACCCAACAGATTGGCAATCTCTTTGGGTTTCACCGGACGTCCCGCCGCCAAGAGCGCCGCCGAAAGCGTCTCGAGCAAATTTGCCTCGGCAGGCACAGTCACTCCAGGCGTCTGTGCAAGCTCGAGTGCCTCGCCTTGGACAAGCTCCAAATCTGGAGTTTGGCTCACGTGAAAAATTCCCTGTCAAAACCCATATCAGGGTTTATACTACCCAATATGGCGACATTCACCTATAAAGTTCGGGATGCGGCAGGAAAAGTCATTTCGTCTTCAATGGAAGCAGACGATGCAAAACAAGTGCGCGATGTGCTGCGCGAAAAAAATCTGTTCATCGTTGCCATCAATGCCCCAAAAGTTGGCTTGAACGCCGACATCAAAATTCCTGGACTGGGTGACGGAACACCCAACTTAAAAGCCGTTTCATTGTTCTCGAGACAACTTGCCACCATGATTGACGCCGGTTTGCCACTGGTGCAATCGCTGGCGATTCTGGGCAAGCAAGTTGAAGACAAGGGAATGCAAAAAATCTTGAAAAATGTTCGTAACGACGTTGAAGGCGGTGTGCCTTTCTCGGATGCCATTTCCAAATACCCGAAGGTTTTCAGCCGTTTGTTCCTCAACTTGGTCCGCGCCGGTGAAATCTCGGGTACCCTCGACACGGTTCTTGACCGTGTTGCCATTTTCCAAGAAAAAGAATTGGCACTGCGCGGTAAAATTCGCAGCGCTTTGACTTACCCTGTTATCGTTTTGGTTTTTGCGCTCGGCATTACCTATTTCTTGCTGACCACCATCGTGCCGCAATTCGGTAATATCCTCATTCAACTTGGCGGCGAACTGCCTTTTATTACCAAAATGCTCTTGGCTATTTCTGCTTTCTTACAAAGCTGGTGGGGCGGTGGCATCATGCTTTTTAGCATTGTCGGTTCGGTGCTTGCCTACAATGCCTACAACCGCACCAAACAGGGACGTTACAACCTCGATGCTTTCAAACTCAAAATCCCAGTTTTTGGCAACCTCTTATCAAAAGCCGGCATGGCATCGTTTGCCAGAACCTTCTCACTCTTGCTCGCTAGCGGCGTGAACATCATTGAAACCCTCGAGATCACCAAAGGCACGGCTGGCAATGCCGTGATCGAAGAAGCCATTGAAAACGCTAAAAATGCTGTACAACAGGGCGAACAAATCTCGCAACCGCTCGGGGCATCACCAGTCTTTCCACCGATGGTCGTATCCATGATTGCCATTGGCGAGGAGACAGGCGGTTTGGACGCCATGCTCGACAAAGTTGCCGATTATTACGAACGCGAAGTCGATGAAGCCGTCGATCAACTGACCGCCGCGCTCGAGCCGCTAATGATCATGTTCTTGGGTGTGATCGTCGGTACGATTGTGGCTGGTATGTTCTTACCGATGTTCTCGATCATCGGGCAACTTTCTAAATAAAAAATTCAATCTCGAGGACGGGTTCACGCCCGTCGTTTTTTCATGGGTTCACGCTAAAATAAACTTGTGAAAATTCGTTTTACCACTTCTAGCCTTCGGGTTCGGATCACCCCCAATGAACTCGAGCAAATCAAAAACCGAACGTCACTCGAGCTTGGGTTTGGAATTGCCAACGGTTGGAAATTTAGGCTGGAAGCCAGTGAACAGACCACACTGGAATCTCGAGCTGGTGTTGTGGTTCTTGGACTTTCCAGTGCAGATGCCAAGTTGTTGTCCGAAACCACCCGAGACGGCGTTTATTTTGAGTTTGATGGGATACGGTTTTTTATTGAAAAAGATTTCCCCTGCGAACACTCCAGAAGCAATCTCGAGGAACCCACACCAACTTTTGAACGCACCCATGCTGGCATTGAAATTGATGTTGGCAGTGTCGAAACCACACGGGCATTACATATTTTGCTGCGCGAACGACTGGATTTTCCAGAATTTTACGGTCACAACTGGAGCGCTTTTTGGGACGCCATCAACGGTCTGGTCGAAATTCCGACCCATATCAAATTTCTGAACTGGGACAAACTCGAGCAACGCCTGAACTTTGATGCCCGAATGCTGCGGCAATGCTTGACCGACTTGAGCGCCAAAAGCAATTGCGAAGTCGAATATGCTTGAAGTCTGGCATGGTGACATCACCAAACTCGAGGTGGACGCAATTGTGAATGCCGCGAACTCGAGCCTGTTGGGTGGTGGCGGTGTGGACGGTGCGATTCACCGAGCCGCAGGTAAGGAACTCGAGTTTGAATGTCGAATGCTTGGGGGTTGCAAGACGGGTCAAGCCAAAATCACCAAGGGTTACAATGCCCACAAAGTTCATCATTCATACCGTTGGTCCTGTTTGGCAGGACGGTCACGCTTCAGAAAAATTATTGCTCGAGAAGTGCTACCTTAATTCGCTCGAGTTGGCGGCTTCCAAGGGCTTGCGTTCGATAGCTTTCCCAGCCATCAGCACTGGCATTTATGGCTTTCCAGCCGAACTTGCCGCCGTGATTGCCATTGCCAGCATTCGGGCTTTTCTCGAGCAACACCCAGACAGTTTTGACCGTGTGATTCTGGTGGCGTTCGATGCGAAGACTGAAGCGATTTACCATGAAAAACTCGAGTCGAATCTCGAGATTGGGTAAACTAAACCCATGACTATTTTTGAAAAAATCATCGCTCGAGAAATTCCCAGCAGCATCGTGTTTGAAAATGATGCGTACATTGCGTTTAAGGACATCAACCCCAAAGCCCCAGTGCATGTGCTGGTCGTCCCGAAAAAAGTCTCGAGTCGATTGGATGAAATAACCCAACTCGAGATGGGAGAATTGTTTTTCACCGCAAGTTTGGTGGCTCGAGAGCGTTTGAATTTAAGCGATTACCGTTTGGCAATCAATGTTGGCGAAGGCGCTGGGCAGATTGTTTTTCACACCCACGTTCATATTTTGGGCGGTTGGGTGGCTCGCAGCGCCGACGCGCACCATGACGATATGGGCGAGGCTTAAACCGCGTTTTGCCAGATGACAGCGCCGTTTGCGTCTCGGGTGATAAATCCCAGACCTGGAAATGGCACGTGCGGCACTGCCAATAAAATGTGTTCGCGCTCGGCTCGCTCGAGCATAACGGCTCGGGTTTTGGCGGCAATTTCTTGATTCCAGTCGAATTTGATGCTCCAATCTGGGTGCATCACTTGCACTGGAGCGTGCATGACATCTGCCAGTAAAAAGGCTTTTTTACCTTCAGACTCGAGGAGCACACTGGTGGTGCCCGAACGGTGCCCAGGCATCAGCACCAAACTGATTCCTGGAGCTATGATCGCATCGTTGGCAACAACCTCGAGAAGATTTTTGCGAACGAGCGGCGCGAAGAACTTCTGAAATTGTTCGGCTCGAGCCTCGTCTTTGGCGTAATCCTGGTATTCGGTTCGTGCCATGATGTGCCTTGCGTTGGCATACACTGGCTGCCCTTGGGGCGTGAATGTTCCGCCGACATGATCGCCATCGCGGTGCGTGAAAAACACGATGTTGACGTGTTCAGGCGTGATGCCCACCGCCTTCAAACCCTCAAGCAAGGGTGAGGTTTCTGACTCGAGCGGTAAACCTGTATCGATCAGAATGATTTGATCACTCGAGCGAACCAGGCAGATATTCTGGGTGAACAGCAAATCGTTTCCTGTTTCACCAAAAGATTCTGGTTGCGCGGCTCGAGCAACCTCTAACAGCTCGAGTGTGGCGTTTGGGAACATCTCGAGGGCGGGCACGGGTTCTTGATCTTGGGTTTGAATCACGATCAACTCGAGCTTGCCGATTTTTTGGATGTGTGTGTTCATAGTTTTAGCTTACTGCATTTGGATTTTCGCCATTTAATCCTCAAATTTGGAGTTGGGCTATACTTTCGCCATGCGAATCATTCCCATGTTCCTGATGGCTGGCATCCTCACTTCGACCCTGGCAACAGCCCAAGCACCACAGATTGATTTCACCCAGCAACTCGAGGCGATCCGCGCAAAGTACGGACTGCCCTCACTTTCAGTGGCAGCCATTTTAAATGATCAAACCGTGGGTGTCGCGGCGGTTGGCGTGCGTCAAATTGGTAAGTCGGCAACCGTCACGCTATTGGATGCCTACCAACTCGGTTCGGATTCGAAAGGCATGACCGCCCTGATGATTGCCAGGTTGGTCGAACAAAAAATCTTGCGTTGGGACATCACACTGGGCGAAGCCATGCCACAAATTGCCATGCTGCCCGAGTACAAAACCGTGACGCTTGAGATGCTTCTTTCGCACCGTTCTGGCTTGGTCAGAGACGTGGAGCAAACAAAAGGTAAACTGGCACAAGCCCGAAAAACCTATCTCGAGAATGCCCTGAAAATACCGCGAGGCAAACAAGAATACTTGTACTCAAACGCTGGTTTTGTGGCTGCCGCCATGATTGCCGAAACCGCGACGGGCAAAACCTGGGAGCAACTGATTCAACAAGAAGTCTTTACGCCGCTCGAAATGCAAGGTTGCGCTTTTGGGTTTGGTACGAAATCTGATCCTGCACCGCACTATTGGAGGCAAGATAAGGCGATGTCGTTACCGTACTCCACTGGAAATTCCAAAGTTCTAGAGGGCGCAGATCAAATCCGTTGCCCATTGACTGAAGTTGCCAAATATGTTTCGGCGCACTTGACAAACTCGAGCTACCTGTCAAAAGAGACTTGGGATTACTTGCATCACGACCCGTTTGGCAACGAATACGCCTTTGGTTGGGAGTTGGACACACGTCCTTGGGCTAGAGGCACAGTCCTCGTTCACGATGGGTCAAACGGATTCAATTACGTTATTATTTGGATGGCTCCAGAACGCGGTATTGCTGCTGTAGCCGCAACCAACATTGGCGTAGACGAAACCGATTCTTTCGAGCGGACAGGAACAGCAATAGATGAAGCAGCCACGCTAGCATTGTTACAATTGTTCAAACTTACACCCTAAAAAAATAAGAAGCTCGAGGCTTAAAGCCTCGAGCTTCTTATTTAAACCCTTAAATTGCTTCGAGCAGCAGCAAGTCTGGACTCTCGAGCAGGTTGGAAATGTGGCGCAAGAACCTGGCAGCTTCAGCGCCGTCCACAAGACGATGGTCAAAGCTTAAAGACAAGTACATCATGGAACGAATCACGATTTGTCCGTCGCGCACCACGGCGCGTTCTTGAATGGTTTGCACCCCAAGAATCGCGGCATCTGGCACGTTGATGATTGGGAAACTGAGCAAACTGCCCGCCGAACCCATGTTGGTCACGCTGAAGCTCGAGCCTGACAGACTTTCGGGGCTGGCTTTGCCCTCACGGGTTTTGCTGGCAAGGTCACTGATCTCACGGGCAATTTCGGTGATGCTTTTGCGGTCCACGTCCTTGACCACAGGCACGATCAAACCCGCCTCGGTGTCCACGGCGCAACCGAGGTTGTAATACTGCTTGTGAACAATTTCCTGGCTGGCTTCATCAAAGCTCGAGTTGAGGTTTGGGAAGGCTTTCAAGGCGGTGGTGGCGGCTTTGAAGATGAATGGCAGGTAGGTTAATTTGATGCCCGCTTTTTCGGCGGCTGGTTTCAGACGGGTGCGCAATGCCACGAGCGCGGTCATGTCCACCTCATCAATGGTCAGGGTCCGCACGGTGTACAAATGCGAGGCTTGCATGGCGTTCGAGATGGCGCGGCGCAACCCACGCAATGGTGTGCGCGTCTCGAGGTGCTCGTAACCTTTGGGGGTTTTGTAAACGGGTGCGGCGACATTCAGACCAGCGATGCTCGAGGGGGCGGCTTTGGCAGAGGCGCTGACGGCTGGTGCGGCGCTGCCTCCTGCGGCGAGAAATCCACGCATGTCATCCATGCCGACGCGTCCGTTTGGACCCGAACCTGGCACGGTTGCAATGTCAATATCGTTCTCTCGAGCTAAGGCTCGAGCGGCGGGAACCGCCAGTGGTCGCCCAAATTTGTTGGTGCCTGCGGCAACGGCGGTGCTCGAGTTGCCACCTTTTTTGACGCCGCCAAAGTCGAGTTTGGCTTCGACGGTGTTGACCCCGAACATGCTGTTGGTCGCACTGGCGGTGGCGCTCTGGTCGTCTGCACCGAGTTTGACGGCTGGGGTTGCTGGTACACTCGCGGCAACGGGGGTAGGAACTGTTGCGGCGACTGCGGGAGCGTCACCCTCGCCTGCAAACAAGGCAATCGGCGCACGAACGCCAACAACTGAACCCTCTTTTGCCAGGATTTTCTCGAGCTTTGCACTGAACGGCGCTGGGATTTCGGTGGTGACTTTATCGGTCATGACTTCCGCCACCATCTGACCTTCTTTGACCTCGTCGCCCTCTTTGACGAGCCATTTTAAAATTTCCACCTCGACGATGGATTCTGCCATTGTTGGCATCAGCATTTCTTTGGGCATTGGGTTTCCTCCGAGAATCGATGTTCCGCAAAAGCGCATAAATATACGCCCCCACGCAAGAATTTGTTTAGGCGCTCAAAACTTTGCGAATCGCATCGGCAATGTGAATCGCTTCGGGTCTGGAGAAGTGGTTGAGGCTGTTGAACGGGCTTGGCATGGTGTCAAAACCCGCCACGCGTTCAATCGGAGCCTCGAGGCTGTACAGCGCGTGTTGGGCGATCAGCGCAGAGATTTCTGCACCCATCCCGCCGGTCAGGTTGGCTTCGTGAACAATGACCACGCGCCCCGTTTTTTCGACGCTCTCGAGAATCGTCTCGAGGTCAATCGGGCTGATGGTGCGCAGGTCAATAATTTCGCATTGAATGCCAGATTCGGCGGCGGCGGCGGCGGCGGTTTCGCATTGTTGCACCATGCCGCCCCAGGTAATCAAACTCACGTCTGAGCCTTCACGCGCCACTCGAGCCTTGCCGAGCGGAATTTTGTAATAACCCGTCGGCACTTCCATGCGAAGTTTTGGATCGCGGTAATTTTTGATGGTTTCAAAGAAAAACACTGGATCATCGTCCTCGATGGCAGAAAGCAGCAATCCCTTGGCATCGTAAGGGTTGCTTGGATACGCGACCTTGATGCCTGGGGTGTGCGCCAAATAGGTTTCTGGGCTGTCGGCGTGTTGCTCGAGCAGCCCCAAGCCGCCACCGACTGGGAATCGCACGACGAGCGGGGTTTTCCAACGTCCACGGCTGCGGTAACGGAAACGGCTGACGTGGCTGTAAATTTGATCCATTGCCGGCATCATGAAGCCGCCAAATTGCAATTCGACGACTGGGCGCATTCCGACGGCTGCCATGCCGACGGCGGTGCCGACAATGCCAGATTCGGTCAGTGGGCAATCGAAGACGCGTGCAATACCGTGCTTTTTTTGCAAGCCAGTGGTAATGCGGTAGACGCCGCCGAGGTTGCCAACGTCCTCGCCGTACATCACCACGCTCGGGTCATGCGCCAGTGCCAAATCCAGCGCGTCGGTGATGGCGGCTGCCATCGTCATGGGTCGGGTTTCGCCCTCGACGGGGCGGTCAACAGTTTGGGTCATGCTGCGCCTCCAAATGCGGCAATGCGACGTTCGAGTTCGGCTTGTTGGGCAATCAGATTCTGACCAGGGTTGACCATCGCGTACTCGAGAATCGCTCGAGGGTCTGGGGCTGGGGCGGCATCGGCGGCGGCGAGCGCTTCGGCGAATTCGGATTCGATCTCGGCAATCATGGCGACCTCGCGGTCATCGTTCCAGCGTTTCTCGAGTTCGAGGAATTTTTTGACGCGGCTGATTGGGTCGCGGTTGGCAATCCAATCGTTGGCTTCGTCTTCGGTGCGGTAGGCTTTGGTTTCGTCGCCCGTGGTGTGCGGACGAATGCGGTAGGTCATCTGTTCAATCAGGCTTGGTCCTTTTCCGGCTCGAGCGTCATCGACGGCTTGTTTGGCAGTATGGTGCACTGCCAGCACATCGTTGCCGTCCACCAGATAACCTGGAATGCCGTACCCTTCGGCGCGGCGCATCAGGTAATCGACCTTGGATTGCACCGCCCTCGGCACGCTGATCGCCCAACCGTTGTTTTCGATGATGAAGACGCACGGCGCATTGGTGGCGCTGGCAAAATTAACGGCAATGTGAAAGTCACCCTGCGACGTGCCGCCCTCACCGATGTATGTCATGGCGATCTGGTTTGTGCCCTTGAGTTTTGCGCCCAA
Source organism: Deinococcales bacterium (assembly GCA_025352125.1). Taxonomy (GTDB): domain Bacteria; phylum Deinococcota; class Deinococci; order Deinococcales; family JAAFIG01; genus JANXTZ01. The sequence continues at coordinate 48,963 of JANXTZ010000037.1, forward strand.
AGCTGCGCCCGCACCGTGAACGTACTGCCCAGGAATCGAGATGATGATCGGCAGAATGTTGAGGTTGTCGGGCAAGCGCCAACCCTCAGGATGTCCGCGCCAGTACATGATGGCGTTTTTGGTGGACCAGCCGTGGGTTATCATGGCGGCGGTGCTGCGGTACATCGGGGCGAGGTAATCGGAGCGCTCGAGCGCGAATGCCGACCCAACCTGACTGGCTTCCTGTCCTCCAAATTGTGCATACGTCCCGAGTCTGGCTTGTTTCGCCAGGGCAAAGAACTTGTCGTCCAGATAACGCATTTGCGCCATCTTTCGGTACAAGGTCTCGACCAGCTCGAGGTCAGGGATCAAATCTTCACGGACGGGTTTGCCGTCGGACGCGAGGATTTGAAAGGGCTTGAGGTCCGACGTTTCAGTGACGCTGCCCTTGAAGGTTGCGTCCTGTTTAGAGGTGGTACGGCTGCTTTTTGCCATAGACTTCAATTCTAAATCCAAAAGCGCCAAAATCACAGCTTTTTAAAGAACTTTTGGTCGCATACTGAACCAGGTACAAGATTCTCGAGAAATCATGTTGGGGATTGCGTAATCATAATTTTGAACTCTAGCATCGATTCGAGTACCGCATAAAAATACGGTAAAATCGTATAGGCATCTCGAGAAAGCACACAAAAAATCAGACCGTTCGCGTTTAAACTCGAGGCGTGAAGCGCCAGCAACATCTCCTCTATCTTGGAATCCTGACCGCTTGCGCCCAGCCAACAGCCCAAACCATGTATGCCCCGTACCTCGAGCCGCACACCTGGTCATATCACGCGCACCGCGAAGGGCTGGGTTCGGTGTATGACGGACGCATCACCATGCAATCCAAACCGATTGACGCCAGGCATTCCAAACTCGAGGTGCATTTACTGAAAGACCCGAACGATCCGAAAAGTGGCGGTGTACAAATGTATTGGCTGGATTTCACCAGTTTTCCGCCTCGCATCACCAACTCGAGTTCGACGGGTGGAAACGCGACGCTAAAGCCTGGTTTTGCATTGCCAAACGAAAATGTAAACGCTGGCAATGGGCTGGCAAGCTACGCCAAAACCCGAGGCGTTCTGAGTTTGAAAAACCTGGCGTTTTCCTGGAAGTACGTCAGCCTAGCACCAGACCGTTTGAACAACCGCGTGCGGTTTGACCTCGAGTTTCGCAGCGATTACAAGCTCACGAATTCCAACATTCGACTTGAACTGAGCGCCCGTGGAATCGAACGCGCCGAGTGGAAAACCAGTTACGGCACGACCACCAGTTTTGAACTCGAGGACTTTCAGTAAAATTTTTTTGAAACCCAACAAGTATGCTGTGCCTATGGGTTTGCTCGAGTTTCAAAACTTAACCGAACGTCAAGAGAGCTTCGTGAATTTGGCAGACAGCCTTGCGAGGAGCATGAAACCTCAAGCCGATGCGTTTGACCGAACTGGAGCACTGCCGCTCGAAAGTTTTGCTGAACTCAAAAAAAGTGTGTATCCTGCCTTGACCGTTCCAGAATCGCTTGGTGGTTCTGGCGCGAACTTGCTCGAGTTTGTGATGGCGCAAATCAGGCTGGCAAAAGGTGACGCCTCGGTGGCGCTGACGGCTGCCATGAACGCGCATGTGATCGGCGCGGCGATGGCTACAAAAGCCTGGAATCTCGAGTTGAGTCAACGTATTTTTGGCGCGGTGGTTTCCAAAGGAGCACTGATGAACGCGGTGGCTTCAGAACCCGAACTCGGCAGCCCATCTCGAGGTGGGGCATTTCGCACGACTGCGCACAAGGTCGAGGGTGGCTGGGCGCTCACGGGGCGCAAAACTTGGGTGACAGGCGGCGAATGCCTGGACTTTCTGGTGGTTCATGCCAGTCTGGAAGGCAAGAATTTACTCGAGAAAACAGGCAAGATGATCGTACCCATGAACGCAATGGGTTTGAAACTCGAGCGAACCTGGGTTGATGCTTTGAGTTTGCGCTCGAGTGGTGCGGATGACGCGGTGTTTGAAGAGGTGTTCGTGCCAGATCAAGACTTTATTGCGCCCACACCAGCACATCCAGCCTCGAGCACCTGGTTTTGGTCTTCTATGGCGGCAACCTACTTGGGCGTGGGTTGTGCCGCACTGGATGAAATCGTGCGTTACGCCAAAACTCGAGTTCCAACCGCGCTGGGCAGACCCATCTCGAGCCTAGCAAGTGTGCAACAAAAAATTGGGCAGATCGAACTCGAGTTAAAAGCTGCTCAGAGCGTCTTGCTCGAGGCTTGTGCTCGGTTCGATCATGAACCCAAAGACGCCTTGCTACCGCTTTTGGCTGGCGCAAAGCAGCTTTGTACCAATGCCGCCGTGACCGCCACCGATTTGTCATTACGGGTGGCTGGCGGCAATGCTTTAACGCGGTCTTTGAGTCTCGAGCGGCACTTCCGCGATGCTCGGGCGGGACTGGTTCACCCGCCCAGCGACGAGGTGGCACTCGAGATGATCGGACGCGCAAAACTCGAGGATTGATTTCACGGTATTCTTTTTTCATGACACTCGAGATTCAAAATATTTCTCAAACCTGGGATGTGATCGTGGTTGGCGGCGGCACGGCTGGGGCGATAGCGGGCATTGCCTCGGCTCGAGCGGGCGCGAAAACCTTGGTGGTTGAAGCGCTCGGTAGCTTGGGCGGAAGCGGCACAAACGCGCAAGTCACGCCCTTAATGCGCAATGTCTCGAGTGGGCAAAACTTAAACCGTGGCATCACTGACGAATTAAAACAACGCCTGATCGCCCGTTGTGACGGCGCGATTGACCGAAACAACAACGATAACTGGTTTAACCCCGAAGGCATGAAATTCGTGCTCGAGCGAATGCTGATTGAATCTGGCGGTGAGATTTTGTATCACACGCATTTTGTGGCGTCAGAACTCGAGAACAAAAAAATCTCGAGCATCGTGGTTCACAACAAGGACGGACTCTCGAGGTTGAGGGCGCACACGTTTATTGACGCGACTGGCGATGCGGATGTCAGTGTCAGCGCTGGCGTTCCGTTTGACGCTGGAGATGCTGAGGGCGTGCATCAATCCATGAGTTTAAGATTTATTCTCGGCGGTGTTGACCTCGAGAAACTCTGCGGCTTTCTGACGCAGCACGGGCAGGCGCAGGAGAGCCAGAAATTCATGCACTTTTGGATGGTCTGGGAGAAGAACTCCACGCTCGAACCACTGTTTCGTCAAGCTGTATCTGACGGCGTGCTGCTCGAACGGGACGGTGATTATTTTCAGGGTTTCAGCATCCCTGGAATGCCTGGTTGCATCAGTTTCAACTGCCCGCGTCTGGATGCCGATTTGAACGACGGCGCGAGCGCCTGGACGCTTTCCAGGGCGCAGGTGGACGGCAAACTGGCAATTGATCGGCTCTTAAATTTTTGCCGCAAGTACCTGACGGGTTGCGAGCACAGTTTTATCACCAGTTACGCCCCAATGGTCGGCGTGCGCGAAACCAGACGCATTCGCGGGCAGTACATGCTGACGCTCGAGGATATTCTTGAATGCAAAAAGTTTGAGGATGCGATTTGCAGAAACCATTACCCTGTGGACATTCACACGCCACGCGGCAAGAAATTGGTCCACGAACGCACGGGCGCGTACCCGTACTTTCAACCCGATGCGTTTCATGAAATCCCGTACCGCAGTTTAATCCCGCTCGAGATTGAGAATTTGCTCGTACCTGGACGTTGCGCCAGCGCGACCTTCGAGGCGCAAAGCGCGATTCGGGTTCAACAAAATTGTCACAGCATGGGTGAAGCCGCAGGGCTTGCCGCCGCGTGGTGCAGCAAGGACAAGATTGGTGTGCGTGAAGTGTCTGTATTGGAGTTACGAAAGGCTTTGATCGCCCAGGGCGCGAACTTGTAAACTGAGCACATGAACACGATTCACTTCACCCGTGGCATCCCAGCCGACGAATCCTACCCACTCGAGCAACTGGCAAGCTGTGCCGAAGCGGTGATGCGCGGACCTAACGCGCTCGAGACCATGAAATACGGCACGGGTTTTGGTTTCACGCCCCTGCGCGAGATTCTGGCGGCGCAAAACAACGTCAAGCTCGAGAATGTGATTGTCGGCAACGGCAGTCTTGGCTTTATTGATTTGATGGGCGTCAGTGTTTTACAGGCTGGGGACACGGTTTTTGTCGAATCGCCAACTTATGACCGCGTGCTGACCTTGTTCAGACGGCACGGCATCAAGGTTGTGAGCATTCCGCTCGAGCCTGACGGCATCAACCTTGAGGCGTTAACCAAAGCGCTCGAGAGTCACAAACCAAAAATTGTGTATTTGATTGCCGATTTTCAGAATCCTTCGGGCGCGACCATGAGCCTGACGAAACGTCAAGCGGTGGTCGAACTTGCCGCCAAGCACGATTTCTTGATTCTCGAGGATGCACCGTACCGCCCACTGCGTTACCGTGGCACGCAAATTGCCAGCCTGTTTGATCTCGATCCCGAGCGCGTGATGCAGATGTCGAGTTACACCAAGCAAATCAGCCCTGGCGTTCGCGTGGGTTCGTTGGTTGGTCCCGCCAGACCACTGGCGCAACTGGCAAAAGCCGCCAACGACACCTACATTTCCGCCGCTTTTTTGGGACAAGCCACCGTCGCAGAATTCTTACAGCGCGGCTTGCTCGAGCCTCAGCTGGAAAGCTTACGGAACTTGTACCGTCCTCGTCTCGAGGCGGTTATTGCGGCACTCGAGACTCATTTACCAAACGCCAGGTTTATCAAACCCGACGGCGGTTTTTTCTTGTCGGTCACACTGCCCGAAGGCTCGAGCGTGAGTTCTTTGATGGAACGCGGCAAGGATGTGAACTTGACCTTCACCGATGGTCGCGGGTTTTTTCCTGTTGCCAGCGACGGCGAACGCTTTTTGCGCCTGCCATTTTGCGCGCTCACGCCCGAAGAACTCAGCGAGGGCATCAAACGGCTCTCGAGCATTGTTTAAAATCCTTTGAGATTTGACGCCAAATCGGTCAGAATGCGCGGGTGAGTTTAGAATTGATCCGCGCAACCGCCGAAATCGGTCGTCTCGATGTGGTGGCTGCCAAAATTGCTGGTGTTTCCCGAGCCTTGATGCAAACCTGGGTGCAAGCTGGGGCGGTGCTGGTCAACGGCAAGCCTGTCATCAAGGGCAGTTTTTACCTCAAGGGCGGCGAGTCGCTCGAGATTCAACCTGTGCCCGAAGCGCCCAGCGATGTGCTGCCCGAGAACATTCCGTTAACGGTCTTGTTTGAGGACGAGCATATTATTGCGATTGACAAACCTGCCGGCATGTTGGTACATCCCGCCTCGGGGGTCTACTCGGGGACGCTGGTGAACGCGCTGTTGGGGCGCGTGCCCTTGGCGCTCGAGGGTGAAGATTTTGGGGCGGAAGGCTACCGACCAGGCATCGTACACCGTTTGGATCAGGACACCAGCGGCGTGATGGTCGTGGCGAAAACCCGAGCTGCGCACGCAAGTTTGAGCGCCGCGTTTGCCAACCGCACAACCAAAAAGTATTACCTTGCGATTACTGTTGGCGTGCCTTCCGAACAGGTTCGGGTCGATGCGCCCGTGGGTCGTCACCCTGTCGCGCGGGTCAAAATGAGTGTGGGTGGCACAAACGCTCGAGATGCCCGCACGGATTTCTTGGTGCTGCGAACCGCGCCACTCGAGAAACCAAGCCATGCACTGGTGCAAAGCCAGATTTACACGGGGCGCACCCATCAAATTCGGGTGCATTTGCAGCACATCAAAACCCCAGTCTTGGGCGACACCGTGTACGGCAAAACCTCGAGTTTGATAGACCGTCAGGCGCTTCACGCCTGGCGACTCGAGATTCATCATCCGATCACGGACGGGTTAATCAAACTCGAGTGCAGCCCACCCGAGGATTTTATCAACGCCTGGCTTGGGGTTGGTGGCGTGTGGAACAGCCCGAGCGCCCAGAGTTGATGTTGTGGGGCTTGTCTTAGCCTGACCTCACCCTCTTGCGCTAAAGTTTCATGATGTTCAAAGTGTTGCCGCTTTTACTGATACTGTTGTGCTGCACACCTCTGGCTGAGATTCAATCCCGAACTTACCGAATGGGGTTTCAAAATCTCCCACCTCGACCCGACGTGAATCAGGCGTTGCAAACCCTCGAGCTTTGGACAAAACGGGCTGACGCCGCCATTTTTCACATTGATGTTCCCTGGAAGGGCTTGATTGAGGGCAAAACACCACAAGAACTCTTGGCGGCGAATCAATTGCCGGTGGCGAATTATTTTCGGCAAAAAAACCTGATGCTGGTCGTGATGTTGGACATCACCAATGGTCTAAACCGTGCCGAGGAAGCGCCAGAGTTGGTGGCGGCAGGACGAAGTTTGAAAGAAACCAGTATTCAAAACCTGTACCGTGCTTACGCCCTGGCTGTCACCCAGTTGATTCAACCCGATTATCTGGGTTTGGCGGCAGAAACAAATTTGATTCATTTGGCAAATCCAGGTCTTTATTCGGTGCTGGTTTCGGCAGTGAATGCCGCCGCAAACGATGTGGGAAAACTCAAACCGGGCATCAAACGTTTTGTCAGCCTTCAAGTGGATACCGCCTGGGGGCGTTTTCAGGGAAACAATGTTTTTATTGGCGCAGAACAAGACTTTCTTGATTTTCCATTTTTACAAGCTGTCGGACTTTCCTCTTACCCGTATCTGGCGCACTACAACACGCCCGAAGAAATCCCACTCGATTACCTTTCAAGGGTGGTCAAAGGACACAACCTGCCAACGTTGCTGGTCGAGGGCGGCTGGTCCTCGAGTTCCGGAACGGGTTTTAATTCAAACCCGAACCTGCAAGCCAGGTACATTCGGCAAATGGCACAGCAAGCCGATCAAGCCAAATTGTTGGGGGTTTTTCAATTGCAATTTGCCGACCTGGACGGCAAAGCTTTTTATCCAGATGGCAACCTGCCCGGCAACCTCGAGCCATTCTTGCATTTGGGTTTGGTCACCAGCGACCTTGATCCCAAACCTGCTCTGGCGGCTTGGGATCAATTGTTTGCCCGCGCCTTGCGTTAAAGCAGGCAATTCAGTGATTTTATAATTATCAACCTAAAAATTGTGTTGAAACCTCGAGCTTCGTACTTGGCGACTCGAGATTCACCCTTCGGTCAGACACGCACCCATCAAGCTCGGGTGCAGTCCACTTGAGGATGCGATCAACGCTTGGGTTGTTCGTCTCAGTTGAGTGCCCGTGTCCCCTTTGGCAACTCTCCGCCAGCATTCAGCGCGGCTGCCGCATCTTGCAGCGCCGTCAACGCGACCCGTTGCGTGAACGGTCCAGTCGAAACACGAGCAACACCCAGAGCCTCGAGTTCCAGAGCTGGCAGACTGACCCCTGGCACGCTGATGACAGTCAATTTCTGTTGTCCGAACGCCTCGACCAGCAATTTGATCTCGTCCCTCGCCACCAATCCCGGTACGAACACGACTGGAGCGCCAGCCTCGAGAAAGGCGCGTCCACGGCGAATTGCCTCGTCCAACGTTTGGCTGCGCGGGGTGTTGGTATCCGCACGTAAAAGCGCGTCGGTGCGGGCATTGAGCACAAAATCGATGCCAGCCTCACGCCCAGCCGCCAGCACGTCCTTGACCGCCGCGACCGCCTGATCGAGCGGTTTCATCTGATCTTCGAGGTTGCCGCCAACCACACCGGCGGCAATGGCTTTTCGTGCCGTTTCGCCAGGGTTGCCGTAACCGGCTTCAAAGTCCATGCTGACGGGCAGATTGACCGCCGCGACGATGCGCCGAACCATGTCCAGATGAAGCTCGAGCGGGATGTTCTCGCCGTCCTTGTATCCGAACGTGGCGGCAATCGAATGGCTGGCGGTGGCGAGCGCCGTCGTGCCTGGCGTGGCGGCAACAACTTGCGCCGACACGACATCCCAAACGTTGGTCAGGGTCAGAATCTGCGGTGCGCGGTGAAGCTCGAGCAGCGTGCGGGCACGGGTGGCAAGATCGGTCATGGACTCAATATAAGCCATCCCATTCGAAGGGCGTGTCGTGGCTGGTACATGAATCGTTTCCTCTCAATATACCCTTCGATTTGAGCCTATCAACGCACGAAACGCGTCAACACCTCGAGCGGCAAACGGTGGTGCGCCAAGCCCTCTTCTGTGCCGCGACCAAGTGCGATCAACGCCGTGACCTGGGCGTGTTCGGGAATCTCGAGCAGGACTTTGACCTCGTTGGGTTTGAAGCCCAGCATCACACTGGTGTCATAACCCAAACCCCTGGCGGCAAGCGTCAAATACCCAATGGCAATGTAACTCATGCGGGCGGCAAATTCGGTGTTCGCTTCCAATGGTTTAGAGCCGTAAGCGCGTTCAACCGAGACTTTGAACTTCTCAATTTTTTCGGGGTCAGCCAGCACTTCAGGACGTGCCAACAGTTCGGTCGGTTGATGAAATTCTGCGCCGTCCGCAACCACGGCAATCACCACAGGCGCACCGCCAACCTGTTTTTGACCGTTTGCGGCAAGCTCGAGCTTTGCTTTCACCTCCTGGTTGGTCACGACCACAAAACGCCAGGGCTGCATGTTGAAGGCACTCTGGGCGAGGCTGGTCAGGCGCAAAATCTCGAGTAAATCGGCTTCGGGCATGGGGGCTTGCTCGAATTGGCGCACGCTGCGACGGCTTTCGATGGCTTCTTTGATGGTGCTGGCGGCTGGTCTGAGGGTCTGGGTCATGGGACGGATTTTAAGGCGAGATTCTGGTTGGAGGCGTGCTGCTGACTACGTTTTTGATGTCACTTGCAAAACACAAACCTTGGACTTGCAGGACTTGACAAGGTAAACTCTGGGGTATGGATTCAAACTTGAAAACCGAATTGATCGCGGGCGTGACCCAAACGCGTCTGGCAGGACTGGCAGGAATCTCAAGTGCGACGTTACGCAATTACGAAAAAGAGGGCTTGTTAAAAAGTTTGGAGCGTGAAGGCAAGAAGGTTTATGACCTGGATGCTTTTGATGCGCTCGAGATGGTCAAGATGTTACGCGCTGAGGGGTTGGGCTTGAAAGAAATTGGACTGAAAATTGCTGGCTCGAGTGCGGAAAAAACCGTGACCATCAACGGCAAAGACGCTGATGCACTTCGCGTCGAAATTGAGGGCTTGCGTGCCAAATTGGCTGGCGAGCGTGACAAGTTAAAAGAGTTGTCTGAAAAAATTGGCAAGCGCGTTTTGAAGTACAAAAACGAGATTGTGCTGACAGTCGAGGAGTTAAAAGCCATCGCCGAATTGCGCCAGCAAAACGTGCGCCGAGCGCTGCAAGTCGAACGCCGCGCCAAAACCGTGGTTGCCAATTTGCAGTACAAAAAGAATGCCCCAAACGTGATTCGTTTTGATTTGCCACAAAAAGTGAAACCAGGCAAGAAACGCAAGTAATCAAACATTGTGTGCCTTATCGACGAATGTGCCTCGAGTAGCATTTAAGATAAACCATGCTCAAACTCGAGATTAACCAGCGCTCCTGGGATGTTCCAGATTTTCAAGCCGACGAGATGCTGGTCTGGGTGTTGCGAGATACCTTGGGGCTGACCGGAACGCGTTTTGGTTGCGGCGTTGGCGTCTGCGGCTCGTGCAATGTGCTGATTAATGGCGTGCCAACCCGCTCATGCCAAACCCCGACTGCCGACGCCGTGGGCAAGAAAATCATCACCCTGGAGGGGCTGGCAAAAGGCACGGGTGAAAACATCAAGCTTCACCCCGTGCAAGCCGCTTTTCTCGAGAATCCATTGCAGTGCTGCTGGTGCATGAGCGGTCACATCATGAACGCGGTGGCGCTGCTCGAGCAGAACCCGAACCCCAACGCGCCGCAGATTGATAGCGCCATGAACGAAAATTACTGCCGTTGCGGCGGTTACAACACCATTCGCAAAAACGTGACTCGAGCCGCCGAAATTGCGGGAGGTCGCTCATGAAAACCAAGAAAGCGCCGCTCACGCCAGAGCAACGCTGGAAGATGACGCGCCGCCGATTTTTGATTGGCACGGGCAGCCTCGGCGTGCTGGCAGTCGGTGGTTATTTCGGCATCAACGAGGGTCGCCCAGCAATGGTGGACGCCATCGAAAAATCCGGTGCCTCCAGAGGTGGCAAAATGCCCGCCCCGAACCTCTGGTTTGAACTGAAACCCGACAACAGCATGGTTTTTTACGCGCCCAAATTCGAGATGGGACAAGGCATTCACAGTGCGCTGGCGCAAATTGCCGCCGAGGAACTCGAGGTGGACTGGAAGCAATTGACGGTGCGTCAAGCCGATTCGAGCAAAGGCTTTGACCCAAACATCATGTTCACGGGCGGCAGCACCTCGGTGCAAGATTTGTTCACGCCGCTTCGTACTGCCGCCGCCACCATGCGCGAGATGTTGCGGCTCGAGGCTGCCAAACAACTTTCGGTGGGTGCGAATGAGATAGTGGCGTTGCGCGGCGAGTGTTTTGCGCGGCAAGACATGAGCAAGAAACTAAGCTACGGGCAGATTGTCGCCGCGAAGCAAACCGAGTGGGAGATTCCAAAAACCGCGCCAAATCTCAAAGCCCGCAAAGCCTTCACCAGCATTGGTTTGAACGCCCCACGCGTGGACGTTCGTGCCAAACTTTTGGGACAAGCCGTCTACGGTTACGACGCTCGAGTTCCTGACATGCTGTACGGCGCTGTCGCCAGACCGCCACGCTACGGCGCAACCCTGAAAAATGCCAGCGCAGGTGACGCCAGCAATCAACCAGGCGTGAAACAAGTCGTGATCGACCTGAAAGCCAACTTCGCGGGTGTGGTCGCAGACACCCGCACCCGCGCCCGAGAGGCACTGAAATTTTTGAACCTCGAGTGGGACGGTGGCACAAGCATGGGGCAAGCCGAGATTGAGCAACTTGTGACCGCTCGAGATGGGATCGGTGTGGTCATCAAAAAACGCGGCAACACCGACGCAAATATTTTGACAGGCACGCAAGTCAGCGGCGAATACCGCACGCCATTCGCCGCCCACGCGCACCTCGAGCCTCTGAATGCGATGGCGCACGTGCAAGCCACAAAGATTGAACTTTGGGTTCCGACACAATCCACCAGTAGCGATATCAGAGGTGTGCAAGACATGGTTGGCGGTGAAAAACGCGAGATTGTCGTGTACCCCATGCAGATGGGCGGCAGCTTCGGACGCAAGGGCGCTCAGAGTGCGGCGCTCGAGGCGGTGCGTTTGTCAAACGCTGTCGGCAAGCCCGTGCATGTTGGTTGGACGAGGGAAGAGGACATTCAACACGGTTTTTTTCGTCCGCCATCACACACCAAGCTTCGCGGCAGCCTGAGCAGCGACGGACGGATTAACGCGCTGGATCAAGTCACGGCAAGTGGCGATATTTTGTTTTCGGTGATTCCGATTCCCGAACCCATCAAAAACCTGATCGGCTTTGATTTTGGCGTCTTGAGCGGCTTGTTCTCGCCTTACGACATTGCCAATTACCGCGTGCGCAGCCACCGTGTCAAACTGCCGATTCCAACCGGCACCTGGCGAGGACTGGGGATTTTCCCCAACACCTTCGCGCTCGAGAGTTTCATGGACGAAATGGCGTTTGCCGCCAAAACCGACCCGCTCGATTTCAGGCTCAAACACGTTCCAAACACCGAAGACGGAACACGCTTAAAACGGGTGCTCGAGGATGTTAAAACCCGTTCCGACTGGGCAACACCACCCGAATCGGGACGCGCCCGAGGGGTCGCATTCTCGAGCCTGGGGAAAACACTGGTCGCACAGGTTGCCGAAGTTTCAATCTTTGAGAATCGCATTGTCGTGCACCGCGTGACGGTTTCGATAGACGCGGGTTTGGTCGTGAACCCCGCCAATGCCGCGCTGCAAGCCAAAGGCAGCGTGGTCATGGGTTTAAGTTCGACGCTGCTCGAGAAACTGACCGTGAAAGACGGCATGGTGGAACAAGCGAATTTTAAAGCGTACCCGCTTTTGACCCTGAAACAAACGCCGCCGCGCATTGACGTGAACTTTCTCGAGGGTGGGGACACGCCCTACGGCATGGGTGAACCCGCGATAGGACCGATTGGGGCGGCGGTGGCGAACGCGGTGTTTGCATTGACGCAAAAACGGATTCGGGATTTGCCGCTCGAGTTGTGAAGTCATCCCATATCCGTTCACATGTTGCAAAAAAAATTACTATTTCACAAGCAGATTAACATTGTGTATCACGGGTTTTATAGTGATATTGACACAAAAGCTTGTGATAAGCTATTCTAGCTTATGGGGCAATCATCAAGTTCGCAGGCAGCAATTTATAATAAGTCAGGAGTTAATGATTTCGTTCGTCCTGCATTTGACTCTAACAATGCTTCTTTTGTTAAACGCTCGAGAGCATCAATTGATCCAGAAAACTGTGCACCCCATTGCGCTTCGTCCGCTAATTCGGCAAGCAACCATTCAGCGATACGATTCTGCTCTTCTAAAGGCAGACGCTCAGTTTGGGTTACAGCTTTCTCGAGTAATTTGATCATAACTCTAACAAGTATAGCACCAATTGGAGGCGCATGTGACTTCTGAAACAACAGCGTTGTTTTGGAAAGCTTATTACGATCTCCCAAAAGACGTTCAATGGCAGGCGCGTGAGGCGTACCGTTTTTTCGCATTAACCCTCAGCACCCTGGTTTGCAATTCAAACAGGTCGTGCCAGCCATTTCCCTGTGCTCGGTGAGGGTCACATGTGGGTACAGAGCGCTCGGAACAATCCAGGGCGATAAGATAACCTGGTTTTGGGTCGGTGGACACGTCGAATATGAACGTCTCATTCAATCTTTGCGCTGATAAACCTAACTCGAGCCTTTTCACCCTCATTTCAGGTTGAAACTGACCCTCATCTCAGGTCAAACCGCTAAAGTAGTCGTATTGTGACCACGATTTTAATTGTCGAAGATGACCTTGGCGTGCGCGAATCCCTGGCGCTGGGTTTAAAACTCGAGGGTTACACCGTGCTCGAGGCGGGTGATGCCTCAAGCGGTTTGCGCTGCATGGCGCAGCAACCCGATCTGGTGATTTTGGACTTGCTGCTGCCAGGCTCGAGCGGTTTTAGCGTGCTGACCGAAATTCGGTTGCGCTCGAGTGTGCCAGTCATGATGCTGACCGCACTCGACGAACTCGAGTACAAACTGAAGGGTTTGCGCGGCGGTGCAGACGATTACGTGGTGAAGCCCTATTCACTCTCCGAGGTGCTGGCGCGAATCGAGGTCTTGTTGCGGCGCAGCAAAACCGAGTCGGGCAGACGCCAGTTCGAGGATGTCACACTTGACCCCGAGACGATGGAAGTCTGGCGGAACGGCAAGCACGTTGATCTGACCGTCAAGGGTTTTCGGTTGCTGTCCGTGTTGCTCGAGCACCCAAAACGCGTGATGCCCCGCGAAACACTGATGAATTTGATCTGGGGCGATGAGGTTGACCCGAACACGCTGGATGTCTTGATTGCCTCGGCACGTCGCGCCCTTGGCGAACCGAGTTTGATTCAGACGGTGCGCGGTGTTGGTTACGCCTTGAAACGCAAGGACACGGTGCAATCGTGACCCTGCGAACTCGAGTGTTGCTGTGGTTGATGCCAGCTTTGGCAGTGTTGGCAGTCGGTCAGGTGTGGTTATTAAATTCGTTGGTCACTCGAGATTCGGGATTAACCAAAACCATTGCACAAAACTCGAACAATCCTGCGGGTCAAATTGGTGTGCCAACTCGAGAATTCAATACTGGTTTGCCCGTGCCAACGGCTGCGGATGCCATCAGCGCACCAAGTGCCGAAAAAGCCCAGAAGCAAGCCAGTCTCGCCAAACCAAACTCGAGCGGCGCGAGCTTATCTGCTGGCTCGAGCAACAACGTTTCCACGCCATCAGCAGCACCGATCAAACCCGTCGCACCACCAAAACCAGCAGTAACAACGCCAACATCTCGAGCAGAAGAAAATGTGCCATCAATGAAACCAAGTCCAGCACAAATTCCAGCCGCTCCAGTGGTACAAGCAAAGCCCCCAGCAACGCCAGCGCCCTCGAGTACACCCGCCGCGCTTGAACCTGAAACCTCGGGCAACCAAACCAGTGCACAACCTGTGGATGACAAAGCGGATCAATTTGCGGAACTCAAGCAACTCTCAAAAAATGCGACTGTCTTGGTGCGTCAACGCAACGGCAACCTCGAGTTTGAAACCTTTGGCAACCCGAACAATTGGATTTTACTCGCCAGCGTAGGATTGTTGATTCTGGCTTTGCTGCTGGGCGCGTTTGGGGTGCGCCGTTCGCTGTCACCGCTTTACAGTTTGGCAAGTGAAATCGAGCGCCGCAATGCCAGCAGCCTCGAGATGATCGCCGTGCCGCCACTGCCCGAATTGCGTCCCGCCGTGAATGCCCTCAACCGTTTGCTTGCCGACATGAATGACACCCTCGAGCGTCTGAAAACCCAGGAATCCAGCGCCAGAAGGTTCGCGTACAATGCCTCGCACGAGTTGCGCAACCCGTTGACCGCCGCCCGAAATTATCTCGAGGTGCTGACGCGTCACCCAACCAGAACCGAAGCCACGCAGGGCGCTTTGGGTGCGCTTGACCGTACCGAACGGATTCTCTCGAGTTTGCTGCAACTGGCAAGATTGGAAGGGCAAGGCATTCCAAAACGCGAACGGATTGACCTCTCGAGTTTTCTCGAAGCGCACTTTGACGTGCCAGTCCAAGGCACGGGCGAGGTCTGGGCAGAACGCGATTTGCTCGAACTCAGTCTCGAGAATCTGGTCAACAACGCCAGCAACCACGCGGGCGGCGCCAAAAACATTCGGGTCGAGGCTCGAGTTGACGGCACTTGGCTTTGGGTCGAGGACACAGGACCAGGCTTTAACGCCGAATTGCTGCCAAAAGCCTTTGAGCCGTTCACCAAGCACGGTACAGGCACGGGACTGGGCTTGGCGATAGTCGAAGCCGTCGCTCGAGTTCATGGAGGCACTGTACGCGCCGAGAACCGTACCGAGGGCGGCGCTCGAGTTGGCTTGAGCATCCCCACGTATTTTGTTGCGTCAGTTTAAAATCAGGTTAAAACGTAACTCAAATCAGGTCAAAGCCTCAAACTTCAAACTCGAGTAACATCAACCCCAAGCCCCTCGTGAAAGGAAAAGTATGAACCCGAGAAACCGTTATGTTTGGGCTGGAATCGTGACCGTCGGACTTGGTGTCATCAGCAGCGTGACCGCATTTTGCGGGTTTTATGTTGGACGCGTGGACGCGAAACTGTACAACAAAGCCTCACAAATCATGATCGCCCGTGACGGTGAACGCACGACGATCACAATGGTCTCCGACTACCAGGGCGCGTTAAAAGATTTCGCGCTGGTCGTTCCCGTTCCCAAAGTTTTGAAACGCGCCGAGATTGGCATCAACGATTCCACAATCATTGACAAGCTCGATGCCTACAGCGCCCCGCGCTTGGTCGAATATTTTGACGCCGACCCCTGCAACCCGCCACCGCCAATGGTTGCCGAAGATGCCGCAAAACCCATGACCGCCGCAGCGCCAACCATGAAATCCGAATCTCGAGCCAATGCACTTGGCGTCACCGTCGAAGCCAGGTACAGCGTGGGCGAATACGCCATCGTGATTCTTTCCGCCACACAATCGGACGGACTCGAGACGTACTTGTTGCAAGAAGGTTATAAAATTCCTGTCGGCGCAAGTAAAGTCCTCGCGCCGTACATCAAGGCGGGCATGAAATTTTTTGTGGCAAAAGTCAATTTAAAAAAAGTGGACTCGAGCGGCTTCAGCAAACTGCGTCCGATTCGGATGTCGTTCAAATCCAAAGGTTTTATGCTGCCGCTTCAACTGGGCATGATTAACGCGAACGGCGCACAAGATTTGACCGTGTACAGCCTGACCCGCAAAGGGCGGGTCGAAGCCGCGAATTACCAGAATGCCAAAGTGCCGAGCGACAAGAACATCCCAGAATTTGTGCAACCCAAATTTGGGGATTTTTACGGCGCGACCTTCAAAAAAGCCTACGAGCGCGAGGGTAAAAAAGCCGTTTTTCTCGAGTACGCCTGGACACCAAACTCGTGCGACCCTTGCGCCAGCGAACCACCAGATGTCATGCAGCTTCGAGCCGCCGGAGCGTTCTGGCTTGCCGAAAACCCGAATGACAGCGTGTTCTTCACACGCTTGCACGTGCGTTACGACAAAGCCAACTTTAAAGAAGACCTAATGTTCAAACAGACCGACAACACCGAGAATTTTCAGGCGCGGTACATCATGCAGCACCCATTCAAAGGCAACACCAACTGCGGACAACCAGGCGAGCAGTACCGCAAAGACTTAAAAACCAGGCTCGAGACTGAAGCGCAAACCACCGCCAATTTAACGGGTTGGAACATTGATTCGGTACGGCAGCAGATCAAAAACTTCCGTTAAGATTTGGGTTTTGATGACGCTCGAGCTTGGCTTGGGCGTCATTTTGTCTGGAATCTCGAGGCTTGCGTTATGCTGTGATTCATGCGAAAGATTTTGATTGCAATTGTCATACTTTTTATCGCATTTGGGTTTACTGGAGCACAGGATTCTGCCATGAATGATGAAAAATTACGCGAAATCATGAAGCTTTTGCCTGTGCCTGAAAATCCAGACCGTGTAACTGACGCCGACTGGAGCGAATTTGACACTCGAGAAAAGATGGTATTTCCTGTAGATTTTAAAGCATTCATCAACGTTTACGGTTGCGGGAAAATCAACAAAACGCTCGAGATTATGGCTCCAATGTGTTTGTCTCATAAAGGAGCTGTTAGAAAGCCTAAAGATTTGATCGCCGAATTTTGTATGTTTGTGTTTTTTCCAGCCATGAGATTCACAATTCCTGTTCCAAATGAAGATGAATCAGGCGCTTCTGAGACGAGTAATTCAAGTGATGAAATAAGCGGCTCAAACGTCAATGCCGAAACTTCAGCAATGGCTCTTGCGGATTTTATCAAACGATCTCAGGACTTGGAAAATGAATGCTTGAGTGTAGCAGGTCAATTTTACATCAGCAAAAAATATCCTCCCAAAACACCTGGGCTTTTGGTGTTGCAAGAGTTGCAAGAATTTCTTGTTGCACACTTCCAAAAATCTGATCCTACCGTTGTTCCAAAGCTTAAAGATGCCGACCTTGCACAAATCAGGCTCGAGACTCAAGACGAAACCCAGTACGAATTGGTCACATCATTTATTGAAAATTTTGAAGATCAGTTGCAGGATTTACTTTCCTCGAGCCAAGAAAATCAGAAATTGAACGCCAACCAGTTTTACTTGTGGGGTGATTTACGCGATTCAAATTACAACCTTACCCTGATTGCCAGTTGATCGCCCATGAATAACTCTTCAGAATGTGTCTACCCAACGCACTCAAAGGAGATCACTCATGGACGACCATTTTATCGTAACAGCTTTCGTCATTATCGACGACCTCATGACCAAATTC
>JANXTZ010000040.1 GCA_025352125.1 Deinococcales bacterium
CTCAGGCAGAGGTTGGGGCAGTTTGTGCGTAAGACGTTGAGTTTCTCGAAGCGTTGGGATTTGCATGTGGCGAGGTTGAAGTTGTTCGTGCATCGGTATAATTTGGAAATTGCGGAAAACATTCTAAAGTAAGCCACTACCGAAATACGATATCAATTGTGAAGACCCTACCCAATTTTTCATATCACTCGAGCAATTAAAGACGGATTTAGAACTCAAAGGTGTAAAATTTCAAAGAAATACTGGAATTTATACGAACGGGTATCCAGAAAACACTCCAATCCTAACTTTTCCTAAAGGAAAACCAGTTTATGTAACACAAGGGGGAGGTGTTGGTTTTGGCAAAAAGAATTTTGATTATTCAAAAGAATTTGTCAGGGCAGATATTTTTCTTACCTATAATCTTCCGAAATCAGGATTACCAGTTACTCTTTCAGGTTGGGAGAAACCTTTGGTGGGTGTTGGAGAAACGCAATTTGATATTTCTTTCTCACAGAAAAAACCAAAACCACAATATCTGTACGGAAGTATCGTTTTCGAGTCAATTACAAATTTATTCAGTAAGCAAGGCACTGCATTTGGTGTCACACATGATGATGATTATGTGTCTTATTTTTTCTCTTTTCAGAAAATATATAGAAACCTAATTCAATTTAGTGCTGAACCAAACCGTGTTTATGTTTTAATCAGAATGGAAAAAGACAATCAAGGAATAAGTTTATATTCTAGAGTTTTGCACCTTGACACCAATAATTTTAACGTTACAAGTCAACTTAAAAATCTTGAATTTGTAGATTCATGGAATAAATTAAAACCAATGACACTTGATAGTACGAATCTACGACGTTCTGGAACTGTTATTCTTGCTCGAATCAGTACAAAAATGAATGATAGAAAACAGATTCTCGAAATTGTCAACCCAAATGAAATTCGGGTTTTAGGCAATGCTGAACGCTTGATTGCCAGAGACACTACGCAAAGCAGTTTTTGCAAAGACAAAGGCGGAGCGAATACAGCAATGGCAGGACATTGGATTGGTGAGTTTCAAAGCGTAACTCCTAAAGGTCAACATCTAACAGGGGTATCAAACTCTAGAGTGCAACCAAGTGGTGTTTATGAAGGGTTGCTCCAGAATCGTTCAACAAATAGTGAAGGCGTGACCATTGGTGCATTCTGTAAAAATAACCAATTCACTGGAAGTTACGAATCTCCTCAATATTCGGTGCAAACAGTAATTGGCAGCATCAAACAAATCACTCCCACACTCATCGAAGGCTCGAGCGTCGAACGCGATGACAATAACAACATCGTTGGTCGCACGTACTTCCGACTTCGCAAGCAGTAATTTTTAAACGTTAAGCAAAACTTTCCTCAACCCCTGCCGCTCGAGTAAGTAACGTTTTAGTGGCAGTTGCACCCCCAAGGTTGCCTCGAGCTTCCCTTCAAAAAATACGGGAATCGCCAACGCACACTGCCCTGGAATCCATTCCTCTATCGAGTAGGCAATCTGCTGTTTTCGCACCCGCTCGAGTTCGGTTTGCCATTCGTCGGGCGTGGTGATCGTGTTGGGCGTGAACGCTTCAAACGTTGGCGCGTTTAAGGCTTGGAAGGCGTAAAGCACTTTTCCGGCGGCAGTCGCGTTGGCTGGCAGGTAAACATCGGTTTGAATATGCTCAAACTCGAGTTCAGGGTCGGCGTTGAAACGGTCAATGCAGACCACACGGTTTTCCTCGAGCACGCACAACACACCCACGGTTTTGGTTTGAGCGGCAAGGTGTTGCATTTTTTCTCGAGCCTGTCCGTACCAGCCCAGGCTGTGATGCAGTTGTTCGGAGAACTCGAGCAAGCGCCAACTGAGGCGGTAACTGCCGTTTTCGCTGCGGCGCAACCATTGCAGCTTTGCCAGGGTTTGTAGGTACAAATGCAAGCTCGAGCGTGGCATTTCAAGTTTGCGGGCGAGTTCTCGCACGCCCCAGACTGGTTTTTCGCGGGTGAAATACTTTAAAATCAGGCTGGCTTTCTCGAGGGACTGCATGGGTTTATTCTACTGTCCAACATTGTTGGACGCTGGACTTGTGAACTGGCATCAATCGGCGCAAACTCGAGGCATCATGCAAACCAATATTCGTGCCACCAGGGGCAATACCCGTACCGCCAAAGGCTGGATTCAGGAGGCAGCCAAACGGATGCTGATGAACAACCTTGACGCCGAGGTTGCCGAAAAACCCGAAGAGCTGATTGTGTACGGCGGTCGCGGCAAGGCGGCGCGAAACTGGGAGGCGTATCACAAGATCGTGCAAACCCTGGACAGGCTCGAGAATGACCAGACGCTGTTGGTGCAATCGGGCAAGCCCGTGGCGGTGCTCGAGACGCAACCACTCGCGCCGAGGGTTTTGATTGCCAATTCCAACCTCGTGCCGAACTGGGCAAACTGGGACGAATTTGACCGCCTGGATAAAGCGGGTCTGATGATGTACGGTCAGATGACGGCGGGAAGCTGGATTTACATTGGCACGCAAGGCATTTTGCAAGGCACATACGAGACTTTTGCGGCGGCTGGCAAAAAGCATTTTGGCGGCACGTTGGCGGGCACAATTACAGTCACGGCGGGACTGGGCGGCATGGGCGGCGCTCAACCCCTGGCGGTCAAACTGGCGGGCGGCGTGGCAATCTGCATCGAGGTTGACCCGCAGCGCATTCAACGCCGCCTCGAGACACAGTATTTGGATGAGGTCGCCAGCAATCTCGAGGATGCGATTCGGTTGGCGAACGCCGCGAAAAAAGCCAAACGCGCCGTTTCGATAGGGCTGCTTGGCAATGCTTGTGAAGTCCTGCCGCAGATGCTGACGCTTGATTTTATTCCCGAACTGGTAACCGATCAAACCTCGAGCCACGACCCGATGTGGGGTTACTTGCCGCCAACAAAAAACGACGAGGACATTGACCGATTGCGCTCGAGTCAACCTGACGAATATCTAATTCGCGCTCGAGCGGCGATGGTGAAACACGTTGAAAGCATCATCGAAATGCAAGCTCGAGGGGCAATCGCCTTTGATTACGGCAACAATCTTCGCGCCCAAGCCAAACTTGGCGGACTCGAGAATGCGTTCTCCTATCCTGGTTTTGTGCCCGCTTTCATTCGCGATTCGTTCTGCGAGGGACGTGGACCGTTTCGCTGGGTCGCTCTGTCCGGCGAAGCTTCCGACATCGCCGCGACCGACAAAGCGATGCTCGAGTTGTTCCCGCACGATGCACGATTGCAAAACTGGTTGGGCTACGCTGCCGACCAGATTGCGTTTCAAGGCTTGCCCGCCCGAATCTGCTGGCTTGGTTACTTGGAGCGCGACAAGGCAGGATTGCTGTTCAACCAAATGGTGCGCGACGGACGTTTAAAAGCTCCGATTGTGATTGGGCGCGACCACCTCGACGCGGGATCGGTCGCCAGCCCGTACCGCGAAACCGAAGCCATGCTCGACGGCTCAGACGCGGTTTCAGACTGGGCGCTGCTGAATTTTGCCACGGGAATCTCGAGCGGCGCGGCATGGATGAGTTTTCATCACGGAGGCGGTGTGGGCATGGGTTACAGTCAGCACTCGGGATTGGTTGCCGTGGCTGACGGCAGCGATGAAGCCGATACACGCCTGCGGTTGTGCCTCAAAAACGATCCTGCAATGGGTGTGATTCGTCACGCCGACGCGGGTTACGATCTCGCCATTCGCGCTGCTTCTGAGCGCGGTGTGGACATGCCGAGCCTCGAGAAATCATGAATATAACTCGAGATTCCCAATTTCTTGGTGATGGGTTGTCGTTCCAGTGTAGCAGCGCGATTGTTTTCTTTTTCTTCGACATAGAAACCAGCAATCGCCTGTCTACCCTCATCCCCATCCCTTCTCCCAACATCGGGAGAAGGGAGCTTGCTTCTTTTACACATGTGACTCGAGGTTCTTGTTTTCCGTTCACAGGCGAGAAAAGGGACTGGATTTCAAAAATAAGTACAGTGTTTGGTTTCTCAAGCATCCATTTCATACACACAACACAGCACCAAAGCTCCCTTCTCCCGCATGGCGGGAGAAGGGTTGGGGATGAGGGTGGCGCTTGATGCTCCCATTTTCAGGAATTTCCAGCTTCGCTCGAGCGCCCATCGCCAGTCTCGAGCAAGATTGGCGTGCGGATGCGGGCGTGCTTGGTGTGCCGTTTGACATTGCGCTTGGCTTTCGTCCTGGCGCACGTTTTGCCCCTCGAGCGATTCGTGAGGCGAGCTTGCGCTACGCTCTACCAACAGAGGGTTTTTACGATTTGAAAACAGACCGTCAACGCCTGGTCAACCTCGAGTTGCGCGATGTGGGCGATGTGGATTTGCCGAGTCTCGAGCCTGAATTGGCACGAAAGCGAATTGAGTTTGCGGCTCGAGCGCTGCGTTCTCGAGTGCGGCTTCCCGTGTTTTTGGGTGGCGATCATAGCGTCAGTTACCCGATTTTGCGGGCGTTTGATGACGTGCCAGATTTGCATATCGTGCAGATTGACGCGCATTTGGATTTCACGGATGTTCGCAATGACACCAAATTTTCCAACTCGAGTCCGTTCAGGCGTGCTGCTGAGGATTTATCAAATTTAAAGCACATTACCACCCTTGGTTTGCGCGGCGTGCGTTCTGACCGTGAGGCGGTACAGGCGGCAAAATCTCGAGGTCATACGCTTGTTCCAATCTGGGAAATGGACGATCTCGAGCAAGTGATCTCACGCCTTCCAAGCGGTAAAAACGTGTACCTGTCGTTTGATGTGGATGCGTTTGATCCAGGTTTTTTTCCTGCCACCTCGAGTCCAGAACCCGACGGGCTGAGTTTTGCAACGGCAGTGAAATTGATTCAAGCCACCGCGAGCCGCAATCAACTGGTCGGTTTTGATCTGGTGGAAATGACCCCGAACCTAGACTCGAGTGGCAACAGTGCGCTTTTTGCGGCAAGATTGATTATGGAAACGCTCTTGGCGGTGTTTGATGCTTGACTTGTTGCTGACCGGAATCTCGCAACTCGTGACCCCGCACGGTGCGGGATTGCATCGCGGCGCATCTCACGGCGAATTGTTCAAACTCGAGAATGCCGCGTTAGGATTTCAGAACGGTTTGATCGCCTGGCTTGGACGCGAAGCTGACTGGACTGGCGAGGCGAAGGACACCATCAATCTCGAGGGTCGCGCCGTCATTCCTGGTCTGATCGACCCGCACACGCACGCGATCTGGGCTGGAACGCGGCTGACCGATTTTGAATCTCGAGCCTCGGGAATTGGTTACGAAAACATTCTGGCGGCGGGCGGTGGCATTCGCAGCACCATGAAACACACTGCCGAAGCCAGCCTCGAGACGCTGGTACACCTCGCACTCCCAAGGCTCGAGGCGTTAATTCGTTCGGGTGCGACAACGATAGAAGTCAAATCTGGTTACGGTTTCACACTCGAGGCGGAACTCAAAATGCTCCATGCAGTGCGCGAGTTGCAAACTCGAGTGCAAGCGCAACTCGAGCCGACATTGTTGATTCACGTCCCGCCCAAAGACAGGCTCGAGCGCGGGGCGTACCTTGACATGGTGGTGAACGAACTGATTCCGCAAGCGGCGGTGCAAAAACTGGCAACCGCCGTCGATGTTTTTGTCGAACGCGAGGCGTTCAATGTTCCCGAAACCGAGTTGATTCTTCAAAGTGCTCGAGCAAACAATCTTGCCATCAAACTTCACGTGGATCAATTTCACGCCATCGGAGGACTCGAGTTGGGCATCAAATACAACGCGCTCAGTGTCGATCATCTCGAGGCATCGGGTGCAGACCAAATCAAGGCGTTGTCCTCGAGCAACACGGTGGGCTTGATCCTGCCAGGCGTGACCCTGCATCTTGGGTTACCCGCCGCTCCAGCCCGAAAACTGATTGATGCAGGCGCAGCCATCGCCATTGGCACGGATTTAAACCCAGGCTCGAGTCCAGTGTATTCTGCTCAACTGGCGTTGGCGCTGGCGGTTCGATTGAACGGTTTAACCCCAGCCGAAGCCCTCGTTGCCAGCACCGTCAACGCCGCCGCCGCGCTCGGATTGTTCGACCGTGGACGGCTCGAGCTTGGTTGTCGTGCGGATGTGTTGGTGCTCGAGGGTGCGGATTGGCGCGAGTTCGCCTATAAATTGGGGACAAATCCTGTTCGGCAGGTTTTTATTGCAGGTTTGAGGTATCAACCATGAATCCAATTTTGATTGGTCAACCATTAACGGTGCACGATGTGGTGCGGGTCGCTCGAGAGTTTCAACCTGTGGCGCTAGACCCTGAAGCCAAAGCTGAAGTGCTGGCGTCTCGAGCTTACGTCGAAAAACTGGTACTCGACAATAAGACGGTGTACGGCATCACCACGGGTTTTGGGAAATTCTCGAACGTGCGAATCGCTCCAGAGGACACGCGTTTGCTGCAACGCAATTTGATTCTTTCCCATGCGATGGGTGTCGGTGAACCACTGGCGCAAGATGTGACTCGAGCCATGTTGCTGCTTCGGGCGCAAAGCTTGTCGTTTGGCGTGTCTGGCATTCGGCTCGAGGTGATTGAGTTAATTCTCGAGTGCCTGAACCGTGGTGTGCATCCGATTATTCCGTCCCAGGGCAGCGTTGGCGCGTCGGGCGATCTCGCGCCACTCGCGCACATGAGCCTGATGCTGATTGGCGAGGGGAATGCCTGGTTTGGCGGTCAGGTCATGCCCGCGCACCGTGCGCTCGAGAGGGCGGGCTTGAAACCCATCACGCTCGAGGCAAAAGAGGGACTGGCGCTGATTAACGGCACGCAAGCCATGACTGCCATCGGGGCGCTGACCTTGCACGATGCGCTTGAGTTGGCAACCGTCGCGGACATCACGGGTGCAATGAGCCTCGAGGCACTGAAAGGCACTTTATCGGCGTTTGACGCTCGAGTTTCCCGTGTTCGTCCTCATCCTGGCATGATTGAAGTTGCCGAGAACGTGAGAAAACTTGGTGCGGACAGCCCAATTCACCGCTCTCACGAGGACTGCGAAAAAGTCCAGGATGCCTACAGTTTGCGCTGCATCTCACAGGTGCATGGTGCAAGCCGAGATGCTCTGCGTCACGCGCTCGAGGTGGTGACGCGAGAAGTCAATGCGGTCACGGACAATCCACTGATTTTTCACCACGACGACACCGTGATTTCGGGCGGAAATTTTCACGGGCAACCCGTGGCGCTCGTCATGGATTACGCCAAAATTGCCATTGCCGAACTCGCCAATATTTCTGAGCGCCGCATTGAGCACATGCTCGACCCCGCCCTCTCGGGAATGCCAGGATTTCTTGCCATGCAGGGCGGCTTGAACAGCGGTTTGATGATCTCGCAGTATACCGCCGCCAGTCTGGTCAGCGAAAACAAGGTCTTGGCGCACCCAGCCAGTGTGGACAGCATTCCGACCAGCGCCAACCAGGAGGATCATGTCTCGATGGGTACGACCAGCGCCAGACAATGCGCCATGATCCTCGAGAATGCGCGATGGGTGTTTGCCATCGAACTCGTCAACGCCACGCAAGCCCTCGGGTTTCACGCGCCACTCGAGCCAGGAATTGGGGTCAAAGCCGCCAGGGATGCCGTGCGAAGTGTTGTGCCGCCCCTCGAGCGTGACCGCATCATGACGGGTGATCTCGAGGCGGCACGGGGTTTGATTGTGTCTGGAAGGTTGCGGGCGGCGGTGGAGACTGTAATTGGGGTGTTGCATTAGAGGGTTAGGTGATTTCTCGATGATTGTTGTCGAGACGTGTCCTACTTGCCATAAACGTACCAAAAATGGTACACTTATTCTGTGGCAGACTCACCCAAGCTACAAATCTTGCAACCCATCCTCGAGGTTCGCTTCTTCCAAACTGCTTCGGGTAAAGAACCTGTTCGAGATTGGCTGAAAGCACTGGTTAAAGAAGCCCGTCAAAGTATTGGTGAAGACATCAAAACCGCACAATTTGGTTGGCCACTTGGAATGCCTTTTGTACGCAAACTTGAGAAAAACCTCGGGGAAGTTGGCACACCCGTCAAAGATGGTATCGCTCGAGTTATTTTTACGGTCATTGGCAATCAAATGGTTTTGCTGCACAGTTTTATCAAGAAATCCCAAAAGACCCACAAAACGAACTCGAATTGGCGCGTAAACGCCTGAAACTTGTGGAGGAATCATGAACAAGCACCTTGGCAGTAATTTCGATGATTTTCTCGCCGAGGAAGGTCTGCTCGCCGAAACCGAAGCCGTCGCCATCAAGCGCGAGATTGCCTTCCAACTCGAGCAAGAAATGACGCGTTCTGGTCTGACAAAAACCGAACTGGCAACGCGAATGGACACCAGCCGTTCGGCGGTGGATCGGCTGCTTGACCCTCAGAATCATGCGGTAACACTCCGCACCCTCGAACGTGCGGCAGGTGTGCTCGGAAAGCGTTTGAAACTCGAGTTAATCTAATTTTGTCTCAAGAATAAAAAAGCTTGAGCTTCCAAATTCAAAACCGACCTCATCCAACTCGAGCTTCAACATAATCTTGAGGCACGAAAAACGGATTTCACCACAAACGATTGGTCAGCATTCCACCATCCACCGCCAGCGTTGCCCCCGTCACCCAACGTGCCGCCTTTGAAACCAAGAACAAGACCGCATCTGCCACGTCCTGAGGTGTGCCAAGACGCTCGAGCGGACACGATTCGCGCCACCGAGTCACGCCGTCCGCCCAGGCGTCTTCCAAGCCCTCACGGTCAATCAAACCTGGGGCGATGGCGTTGACCCGAATACCGTGCCTGCCAAGTTCCAGCGCCGAGGCTCGAGTGTGCATCAAGACCGCCGCTTTGGAGGTGGCGTAATGGCTGTGGTTGAAGGCGGGTTGCAATCCTTCAATGCTCGAGATGTTGACGATAGACCCACCGTTTTGGAGCATGTGTTTTGCGGCAGCGTTTGAAAGTTCCATCACACCCTGAACGTTGACGCGCAGCATCTCAAAAATATCGGTTTGGCTCAACTCGAGGTACGGTGTCACGGGTTGAATACCCGCGTTGTTGACCAGCGCATCAAGCTTACCGAATACCGCGATACTCTCGAGACACAGCCGTTCGGCGTCGCGTTGGACATCGCCTTGCACCACATGAACTCGAGTATTCAGTTTTGCCGCAAGCGCATCAGCCCCACTGCGGTTGTTGGCGCAGTGCACCACCACCTTTGCGCCTGCCTCATGTAGACGGCTGGCAATGCCCGCGCCAATGCCAGAACTCGAGCCGGTCACCAGCACCACGGTATCGCTGAGATCAAGCAATTGGTCAACTCGAGGGACGGCTTTGGTCATGTCAAAAGTGTACATTGAACCATGCACACCGACACCAAAGCCATGATCGAGCATTATCACCTCGAGCTGCTGCCCGTCGAAGGTACGTTGTTTGCCAGCACGTACCGCTCGAGCCTCGAGATGCCAGATGGTTCACCTGTCGGTACTGCCATGATTGGTTTGTACTCAGATTCGCCGCTCAGCATCTCGTGCTTTCACCGTCTGCCCAGCGATGAAATTTGGCATGTTTACGGCGGCGACCCGTTTAAATTGATCTTGCTTCACCCTGACGGCTCGAGCGAGGAGATTTTGATGGGTTTGAATTCACTCGAGGATCAGCGCGTGCAATTTGTTGTTCCTGCCAATTCGTGGCAGGCGGGTTACATGCTGACAGGTGGTCGGTACTCGCTGTTTGGTTGCACCATGTCGCCAGGGTTTACAGGTGCGGGTTTTGAGGCTGGAATTGCCGACAATCTGATCGCGCAGTATCCTACTCGAGCCGCCGATATTGTGCGCCTGAGTGTCAACGGGCATCAAACCCGAATGCCAGAACACTTTGCGACCTGAACACTTGGAGCCGCAAAATTTGATTTCAGACAAACCATCTTGAAACTGTGCTGCACAGCTTCAATCCGTTCAGGTTCAGTTCAGACCCATTTTCGTACTCTGATCCCATCAAAGCCGAACCGCGAGATACGCGAGTTGCAGGCTTGAAAAGGAGAACGAAGATGAAAAACTGGTCTGACAAGTGGATAAAGGACGCCAAGAAACTCTCGAGCCTGGGCGCGGTGGCAACATTCGTGCTGCTGGCGGGGTGTAACCAGAACGTGACGCCTGATGCGCCAAAAGGTTTATCCGTGCCGCAAAACGTGCTGGCGATTGCCGACGACGCGAACGTGACCGTGGTCTGGGATGCCGTGCTCGATGCCAAGGTCAAGGGTTACAACGTTTATCAAGACGGCGTGAAGGTCAACTCCGACCCGATCTCGAACCTGAGTGTCACCAAAACCCGAGCCGCCAATGCCGCCAAGCGCCTGTCGTTTATGGTCAAAAACGTTGGAGCCGAAAAACTTCATAAGTTTGGCGTGCGTGCCATCGGCGACGACGGCGAAAGCGAAGGCAGCGTCGAGCCTGAAACCCGTCCGTTGGTCTGCACGCGTTACAAGATTTCTGGCACGGACATGGGCGCGTACTATCAGAACATCAAGCTGACCAAAAGCGCTGCAAACCTGACCACCGCCACCGTCAAAGTCAACGGCGCGAATATCGCGTTCAACGGAGGCTCGAGCATTTATCAAGGCACACTGGCAGCAGCCGTGCCCGTCGGTGGCAACGTCGAACTGCTGACCGCAGACGGCGACTGCCTGGCTTACGCCCACGATGTCGTGCCAGAGAGCGCTGTCTTGATTGCGCCAGCCGCAGGTGCGAACGTCAATGCCACAGCGATAGTCCCAGTCACTTGGACTTCAACCAGCAATCCAGACCGTTTTGTGGTGTCTGCAACCTGGCTGATCAACCCAACCAGCGGCACCGGTTGGCGCTCGAGCGACCTGCCAGGCACGGCACGCAATTTTGACATTCCTGCCGGCACGCTGCCCATCGGTAAAACCGTGAAAGTGCGCGTTTACGCCTACAACGACGGCGAGGAAACCTTTATTGGCGCTTACGAGGCGGGATCAAAAATGGCGATTCGCAACGCCGACGAGATCGGACATGATGTCACCACCGTCGAGGTCGCACCAGACCCAGTTGGAACCCCAGGCGTCAGTTGGGGCGATCCGCACCTGATCACACTCGACCAACTCGGTTACGAATTCCAGCCCGTCGGCGAGTACGACCTGAGCTTCTCGAGCGACAGCCAATTCCGCGTTCAAGCCCGTCATCAACCTTGGGGCGGCAGCACCGCCGTCAGCGTGAATACCGCAATTGCCACGCAAATGAACGGTAAGAAAGTCGGGTTGTACATCAACCCGCCCGCCGGTCAAA
Organism: Deinococcales bacterium; assembly: GCA_025352125.1. Taxonomy (GTDB): domain Bacteria; phylum Deinococcota; class Deinococci; order Deinococcales; family JAAFIG01; genus JANXTZ01. The sequence continues at coordinate 11,301 of JANXTZ010000040.1, forward strand.
GTCCACTTCGGATCGGTGATACAGGCGTTCGCACCAACGTTCCCGCTGCGGGTCTGGACTTGGGCGCAGGTTACTCGGTCACACTGAGCGGCTCGAGTTACACTTTCAAAAATCCCAGTGGTGACAAACTGGTTGTGTCCTCTGGTGGCTCGTACTTGAACGCTCAGGTCTACCCAGCCACGACTCGAGTTGGGCAGATGAAGGGCTTGCTCGGCAACATGGACGGCGATTTGAGCAACGAGTTTGTCAAACGCGACAACAGCATCTTGATGCCGCCGACAACCCAAGCTTTGGTTCACGAGTACGCCAACTCTTGGAGCATTTCAAGCTTAAGTGACTCACTGTTCGTGTACGATGCCAACGAACAATTCGGTGGTTTTAACAACCCCGACTTCCCAAGCAGCCAACCGCAATCCAGCCCAGAGCAGCAAGCTGCCGCCAAACAAACCTGCCTTGACGCGGGCACGCTCCCCAAGAACCTCGAGAATTGCATCACCGATGTCACGCAAACCGGCAACAACGACTTTGGCAAGGGTGCGGCTGGCGTGCAAGAACCAGTCAAGCAAATTCAACCCGATGCCATCAAGAAACCCGATTTGGTCGTGGTCGATGGCGGCATCAAGTTTGGCGAGTGCCGCCCTTACTCGATCTACGGTTACGGAACTGTCACCGTCAAGAACATTGGTACTGCCGCCAGCCCAGCCATTTTGGACAAAGGAATCGTGCAAATCGTGGATGCCGCCGACGCTGACCTTGGCGCAGGCTACCGTGGTCAAGGTGTGGGCTTGCAGGCGCTCGCCCCAGGTGAAAGTGCCACGGTCAACATCAATGTGGCTTACCCATTCGGGATGCCAGTCGGCGCTGACACCAGCCACGATTACGTCGCTCGGGTGGACTTTGGAAACTGGATCGATGAAAGTAATGAAACCAACAATGTCTTCGGTACAAAGCTGAACCTCGAGATTCCTGCCGGTGCCTGCAAGAACCACGTGGCAATCGTGTACACCAAAGACAAGAGTGTTGCCCAAGCTTACGAAAAGGGACTCGAGAAAAAAGGTTTTGATGTGACCCTGCTCGATGCCGCAACCTTGAGCGACACCAACATCGGCGCAATCTCCAAATTTGAACTGATCTTGATCGATTCGGAGACGGGTTCATTGAACAACTGGTATGGCGGCAGCGCCCCCGCCAACGCCATCCGCCTCTCAAAACGCCCAGTGCTCGGCATTGGCGAGGGTGGTTACTCGTACCTGGGACTCTTCAAGTCACCGCTCGGCTGGGCAAACGGCTGGCACTCTGGCGCTGGTGACATGAATTACACCAGCATGGGTCACGCCTCACAATCTGGACCTTTCGCGGTCAGCCTCCCTGCCGGAATGGTGGACATCGCAAACCCTCAAATGCCAAACGTCGCCATCTACCTGCCACAACCAAGCGCCGCGCTCGAGCTGGTCGGACGGCAAACTGGTGATCTGAGCCACTACATTGCAGCCTTGAACCTCAAGCCAACGGCGGCAACAGGTTGGGCGGAAGGCATCTGGGGCTTCAGTGGCAAACCCTACTACACCGAAAACGGTTGGAACGCCCTCTCGAACTTGGGTTGGTACATGATCAAGTAAAAAATTACATTCAGCAACTCCCGCTCGAGTTTGGGCGGGGGTTTTTCATGTGCCAAGACCACTCCTGAACCTCAAGAATTCGCGCTTTGAAACTGTCAAAAGTCGTCCAAATGACGTTCAAATGACGCCTCGGCTGTACCCTGGGTTTGCGCTTTGGTTTCACCAAAGCAGGTCAGAGAAAGGACGATATGGACCATACCTTTTGTATCCCTCGGATGCAGTACTTGACGCCCAAAATTGAGTACCACCCTGTTTGAATTCAATCTGGTTCGAGCAACTCTAAAATGCTCTGGCGCAACTCTTGCCTCCCCACTCGAGTTGTATGCGCACCAAAACTGTGAATTTCAATGAAAGTCTGAAGCAAAGAATCCTCGAGAGAACGTCTCGAGGGTTTTATTTTGAAAGTGCTGCACTGGTGGATACTTTTCTTTCTAACAGCTTCGATTCAGTTTCACCACAGCCGTACTGGTTAATTTGAGGTTCAAGCTCGAGCACAACCTGCAATACCGGAGGCAACCATGGATTACATAAAAACCCAGGACGGCACCAAACTCTACGTCAAACTGTGGGGTTCAGGTCGCCCAGTCATTTTGATGCACGGCTGGCCACTGAATGCCGACACTTGGGACGACGGCGCGATGGCGCTGGCTGAGGCTGGGTTTCGTGCCATTGCCTACGACCGGCGCGGTTTTGGACGCTCGAGTCAACCCTGGGATGGTTACGATTACGACACCTTGGCGGACGACTTGGCTGCCGTGATCGAGGCGACCGACGCCAAGGATGCCACAATCATCGGCTTTTCGATGGGCGGCGGCGAGGTCGCCCGTTACATGTCGCGCCACAATGGTAAAAACGTGGTGCAGGCGGGTTTGATCTCGTCGGTCGTGCCGTTCATGCTCAAAACCAGCGACAATCCTGACGGGGTGAATCAATCTGTGTTTGACCAGATGGCTCAGGGCATGAAAGAGGACCGCAGCACCTTCTTTGCTGGATTTTTCAAGGACTTTTTCGCGGGCGGTCCAAGCTCGAGCCAGGTCAGCCCCGAATTGCTCGAGTGGGCGCGGAGCCTGGCAATGATGGCTGGTCTGAAAGCCACACTCGCCTGTGCCAACGCCTTTGCCACCACCGACTTCCGCCCCGATCTGGAAGCGTTTGACGTGCCAACCCTGATTGTTCATGGAACCGCCGACAAGACCGTGCCAATCGACACGGCAGGACGCCAAGCCGCCAAGAAAATCAAGAATGCCAGGTTTCTCGAGTACGATGATGCACCGCACGGTCTGTTCGCCACACACAAGCAAAGATTGGCAAAGGATTTGATCGATTTCTTGAAGCAGTAAATTCGACGTGATTTTGAGGTTCAAATGGCAAAATTTATCAAACCCTCCGACGTTGCCCTGCGCTCGAGACTCACGCCCGCACAGTATCAGGTCACGCAGCAAAACGGCACCGAACCGCCATTTGAAAACGCCTACTGGGACAATGACCAGCCTGGGATATATGTCGATGTTGTGTCTAACGAGCCGCTTTTCAGCACGCTCGACCAGTTCGATTCCGACTGCGGCTGGCCCAGTTTTACCCAGGCGCTCGAGCCTGAAAACATTGAAACCCGCAGCGACCGCGCCCACGGAATGCAACGAACCGAGGTGCGATCCATGAACGCCGATTCGCACCTCGGGCACGTCTTTGAAGATGGTCCAGCGCCGACGGGCTTGCGTTACTGCATGAACTCGGCAGCGATGAGGTTCATTCCGGTCACAGAACTCGAGGAGGAAGGTTTCGGTCAATATCTGGCTTTGTTTCGTGAATCGGATCAATAATTTTGATCAACGGCTGCACCATCCGACGATTCAATTGCCATCTTGAGCCGTGGTCTGAACCTCATCCACAATGGTAAGCTCGCTCTGATATGCCGCGCACTGGTGAACCCATTAGAATCGAACGTCCCGTCTCCTGGGTGGCACTGGTGGGTTTTATGGGCACGGGCAAGTCCAGAATCGGCTGGGAACTTTCACGGGCATTGGCGCTGCATTTTGTGGACACCGACAAGGTGATTGAACGCATCACAGGTTTGACGATTCCACAAATTTTTGAACTTTACGGCGAACCAACTTTCCGCGCCTACGAGACCGAAATCGTGGATCGCTGCATCGCCCTGGACGAAGCCGTGGTGTCCTGTGGCGGCGGCACGTTCATCAACGACGAAAACCGTCTTAAGTTGCTCGAGCGCGGTCCTGTGGTCGCGCTTCGCGCCAGCCCAGAAACGATTTTTGAACGCACCAAACGCAGCACCCGTCCACTCTTGCAAGTCCCAGACCCACTGGGTCGCATCTACGAGTTGCTCGAGATGCGCAAACCTTTTTTTGATGCCGCCCCGATTCAAGTCTCCACCGACGGACGTTACCGCAAAGAGGTCGTGGCGGAAATCATTGCGCGGCTCGGGGCATGGCAGGACGGCACAGAATTTGACCCGAGCAGTTTGGGAGAGCACAAATGAGCGAAGTTCAGGTGTTGCTCGAGCCTCAATATACCGTCAAGATCGAACAAAACCTGCTCGAGCGCGTCCAAGTTCCCCATGCTCGCGTTGCCCTGATTGCAGATGAAACCGCCGCGAAATACCACCTGACCAAACTGGTTGCCAGCCTTGAGGCGGGCGGCTCGAGCGTCAAGGTTTTCACCGTGCCGAGCGGCGAAGCCTGCAAAAATCTGGATGTGTTCGCCAAACTCCTCTCGAGCCTCGCTTTGGAAGGCTTGACCAGGGATGCCGCCATTGTGGCACTGGGTGGTGGTGCGACCTCGGACTTGGCGGGTTATGTGGCTGCCAGTTACCTGCGCGGCATCGCGTTTTACGTTTGTCCCACAACGCTGCTGGCAATGGTCGATGCCAGTGTGGGCGGTAAAACGGGCGTGAATCTGATTGAGGGCAAAAACTTGGTCGGCGCATTTCATCAACCCAAAGGCGTGTTTGCCAGCCTCGAGACGCTCTCAACGCTGCCGGAGCGTACCTTCCGCGAAGGCGCAGCCGAAGCCTTCAAACACGGTTTGATTGCCAACCCAGCCTTAATGCAACCGATTCTCGAGCCAGGATTCAACGCCGAATCTTCAAACCTCGAGACGTTCCTGAAAGCCGTGATTCAGGTCAAAGCCGATGTGGTCGCCATTGACCCGTTCGAGAAACACCAACGCGCCTTTCTAAATTACGGTCATACCCTGGCACACGCACTCGAGGCGGTCACGGTGCACAAACTTCCGCACGGCGAAGCTGTTGGGTACGGAATGCACTATGCCGCGATTGTTGGCAAGATTCTGGGTTACGAAGACGTGACCGGGCACACCAAAGCTTTTTTAAACTATCAACAACCTTCCAAACTCCCAAACCTCGGGTTTGGAGACGTGGAACCGTTCATGGCACGCGATAAAAAAGCCGACAGCGAAGGTGTGCGCTTTGTCATGCTGCACGAAATCGCCAAACCCAATCTCGAGCGGGTACGTCGTGAAGTTCTGCTCGAGGCTTGGGATGAGTTCAAGATTTTATTCTGAACACTTGACTGGAACGCACTTTACTCAACGACCCCGAGAAAAATCTGCGTCCGAAGTACACGGAATTCGGGCTGGAAACGAACAGTACGCAAAACCTGGTTTGCCAGTCGTGATAAAGTTTTGCAAAAGCGCAAACGAAAAAATCGAATCCCGCCCGATCACCGCACTCGAGTGACATTGTTTGCAAACACTTAAATCCATGTTCGGCTCCACGCTGCCATCAGGATTGAACGCGGCAAACGCCCAAGCATTGTCGCTCGAGTTTTGCTTGACCATCACATGCACGTTTTGTTGCCCCAAGCGCCCCAGACTTGAGCCGTAAAAGGCTTGAATCACCAGCATCGACCCCACGGGAATCGGTTTGCCGTCTCGAGCCGCGTCAATGACATCTTGCGAGGCGAATTCGTCTCGAATCAGACCATCTGGGCGTTCCACGACCGCGTATTTGATCAGTTGGGTTTGAAAGTCTGTTGGAAACGAAATGCCATTCACCACAGCTTTTTGATGTGGCTCGAGCCAGAATGCAACGACAGCCAGCACGATAGCGCCCAGAAAAAAGATGGTTGGAGTGATTCGAGATTTCACCATTTTTGTTACGCAAGATTCGCCGTAAACGTTCAATCCCCCGAGTTTAACCGAATAGAATGCAATCACGATGTCATCGGCTCAACTCACATTTTTAGGCTCGAGCGATTCGCAGGGTGTACCGCGTTGGTGGTGCCGTTGCGAGGTTTGCTCGGAGGCTCGAGAAACCAAAATCAACGCCAGAACCCGTCCGAGTGTGCTGCTCGAGCTTCATGGCGCAAAAGTCTTGATTGATGCCAGTCCAGAATTCAGGTTGCAGGCAACCCGAGAGAATGTACAGAATCTCGAGACGGTGCTGATCACACATGCCCACAACGATCATATTTTGGGTCTGGGCGACGTGCTCGATTACTTGCGCTGGGAAAGTGCGAACACCCAAATTTATGTTCCTGAAAGTGTTCTGCCGCAACTCGAGCGACGGTTTGAATATGCGTTCACAGGAAAATACGCCAACCGATTTCATGCGATGCCCAAAACCTTCGAGCTTCACGGCTGGAAGGTCAGTGCGTTTGAGATTCCTCACGGTTTTAACGGCACCGCCAACGGCTTTAAACTCAAGCGTCACGGCAAAACCTGGGTGTACTGTTCGGATTCTATTGGGCTTTCAGATGCGCTCCTCGAGCAACATTTTCAAGACCTCGAGCTGCTGATTCTGGGCACGAGTTTCTGGGATGAATCGAGTACAGATTACGCTGGACGCAGCGTTTACGATGTTCTGGAGGCGCTCGAGGTGGTCAGGAAAATCAAACCCATTAAAACCGTGTTCACCCACCTTGGGCATGGGGTGGATGCTCGAGATGCGGCAAAATTACCAAAAAATGTTTCGCTTGCACGTGACGGCTTGAAACTCGAGTTGTGGTGATCTACTCGAGGTCACGTGGTCCAAAACCGGCGGGCAGCAACTCGGAAACCGTAAACACTCGAGTTTCGTTTTGATCGTTGACCATGACCACTTCAGCATTTTCGCCAAACTCGAACAAAATTTGCCGACACGCTCCGCACGGCGAACTTGGCGGGCTGGCGAGCGTGTAGACCACGGCTTTGCTAAAGCCCCTCACGCCTTCTGACACCATTTTTTGAATGGCAGTCTGCTCCGCGCACCTCGAGAGTCCGTAACTGGCATTTTCAACGTTGCAACCGGCGTAAATTTTGCCGTCTGTGCCCAGCAGCGCCGCACCGACTTGAAACCTCGAGTAAGGGGCGTAAGCGCGGTCAAAAGCAGTTTTGGCGGCTGCGAGCAAGTCTGGGTCAATCGTGTTCATGGGTTAGTTTACCCCTAAAATGTCAGGTCAATGCGCGGCACCCTCACCCGAGGATTGCTGGTTTTTGTCAGGCTCGGAAAGTTGGCTATCGTCCTGTTTTTTGGTCACACGAACCTTCAGAATACGGCGTTCATCGGCTTCTTCGATCTGAAACACCCAACCTTCAAACTCGGTTTCCTCGCCCTGCTGCGGAATGTAGCCAAATTGGTGGTAAATAAAGCCGGATAACGTGTCGAATTCTCCCTCGAGTTCCTCGCCCACATCAATGCCGAGCGCATTTTCGACCTGATCGATTTTCATGCTCGCCTCGAGCACCATCACACCGTCTTCCAGGCGTTCAATCAGCACCTCTTCGGGTTCGTCGCTCTCATCGTAAATTTCGCCAACCAGTTCCTCGAGCAAATCTTCCAAGGTGACCACGCCCGCCGTGCCGTCGAATTCGTCAACCACGATTGCCATGTGCATTTTTTTCTCTTTGAGTTTGCGCAGCAATTCTGGGACGCGCATGGTTTCTGGGGCAAAATAGGTTTCGTGAACGATGTCGCGCACCTTCACGTGCTCGAGTTCGTTGAGGTGCTTCAAGACCTCGGAGATTTTCACAACGCCAATGATATGATCGGTGGTGTCTTCAAAAACGGGCACCCTCGAGTAATTGTAATCCGAGTCAAGCTCGAGCAGTTCTTTTAAAGTTGCATCGGCTTCGATGGCAATCATTTTTGGGCGCGGGGTCATGACGCGGCGCAGGGTCGTGTCGGTCAGGTCAAAAACCTTGTAGACCAATTCTTTTTCGGCATTCTCGAGCACACCCTGCTGGCTCGAGGCATTGACGATCATGCGAATCTCTTCCTCAGAGTGCGCGGTGTGGTGACCCGAGACGGCTTTGACGCCGAACAGACCAATGATGCCGCCGCCGATCCAAGCCAGCATCCTCGAGAGTGGACCAAAGACCCAGGCAAAACCCATGAGCGGAATGATCAGGAACATGGCCAGACTCTCGGCGCGTTGAATGGCGAGCGATTTGGGCACAAGTTCGGCAAAGATCACGGCGATGAAGCTCGAGATCAATAAACTGATGATCGTGGCGATGGTTTTGATCGAACCCTCAGCGATTCCAAAACTGAGGAGTGGACCTTCAAACAGTCGTCCAAGGGCAGGTTCGGCGACGATACCAGTGGCGATGCTGGCAACCGTGATGCCAAGTTGGGTTGCGGCAATGTAAAAACCAATGTTCTCGACGGCTTTTTGCACCAAGCCAGCCCGAGCGTTGCCCTCATCGACCAGTTGATCGATACGGGTTTTGCGAATGGAGACCAAGGAGTATTCGGCTGCGACAAAAAAAGCGTTCAGCAGAATTAACAAAACGAGTAAACTTAAACCGACGGCATCCGACATTTCTGGCGTCTCCTCAAAACGCCTGCGTTCCTCGAGCGAAACTCCTCGAGAACGCGTTTTGCCTCACCCCAAATGCGGGGCTGGCAAACAAAAAACCAATAAAAAATCCCAGCTTGCTTTTCTAAGCCACTGGGGGAATCCCAGATTTGCAAAAGAAAAAAGTTGACTGGGCGGTTCGTCCATAAGACCAGCAAGAGTATAGCAGATTCTGCCCAATGAACCGATTGCGCCTTCATGTTTTTCTCATGAGATCACAAAAATTTGATTGTGTTCAATTAAGATTATTCAGACTTGAAAGGTAAAATTAGCCGCTCCTGACGTGAAAGTGTACTTTTTAAAACTTAGGGACTCAAAAACAAGTCGAGTCACAGCCAAATTGGAAACCCGAGCGAATACGTGTCACGTGCGAGTTTTGGACTTTAAAATTCAAAACCGAGTTTTAGAATTCACGTCAATGAGCTTACGGCTGGCAATCATCACCGACCTTCACTACGGACGCGACACCGGCAACGTGCGAGGACCCGCCGCGCTGGACATTCTCGAGCGCATCCAAAAACACATTCACACCCTCGAACCCGATTTGGTGCTCGAGCTTGGTGACCGTTTGACCGACGAGAACACCGCCACAGACCATCAAAACCTGCTCGAGCTGGCACGGGTTTTTAAACGCCTGCCGTATCAGCGCCACCACATCAGCGGCAACCACGACCTGCTGCCCAAAGCCGAACAAGAGGCGATCTTGGAGACCAACCTGGGTTCTCATAGCGTTGAAAAACACGGCTGGCACTTGATTTTTTTGGAAACCAGCAACGGTTCACCCGCAGGCACGCTTTCCAGCGAAACTCTTGATTGGCTCGAGAAAGAACTGACCCGCTCGAATTTGCCCGTGGTGGTGTTCAGCCATCAACCGCTGCACGGCGAACCGATGATCGGCAACCCGTACTTTGAAACCGAGTACGCCCCGTTCGCCTTCCCGAAAAATCACGAAAAAGCCAGAAAAATTCTCGAGAACAGCGGCAAGGTCAAATTCTGCGTCAGCGGTCACGCGCACTGGTTCGACAAACGCAATGTGAACGGTTTGGATTACATCACCCTGCTCGGACCGACCGAAACCCAATGGACGGGCGGCATACCGCCCGAAACCTGGGCGATGCTCGAGTTGAACGGAAACCCAAAACTTGAGGTTTTTGGGGCAATGCCACAAACTTTAAGTTGGTAAAACCAATACACGCGTCCGTTGGCAAGCGCGGTACACTCGAGCCTATGGCAGAGTTTCAAATTCGGGTGGCTGCACCCGCCGACGCAAAAGGCATTGCACCGATTCTGGCAGAACTTCTCAAACGTCCCAAGCTCGAGACTGGCATTGTTGAGGGTTTGAACACAAATCTCTTGCGCGTGCTGCAAACCCCAGGCACGACCATGCTGGTTGCCGAAGCCGACGACGGGCGTTTACTGGGTTTTGTTTCGCTCTGGACGCGCTGGGGAATCCTCGATCAAAACCCGAGCGGCTTGATTGACCGTATCGTGGTGCGCCCCAGTTACCGCGATAAAACCGTCTCGAGTGCGCTTCTCGAGCAAGCCCTGGGCGCGTGTCAGGCGATGGGTTGCGGAAGTGTTGAACTGGTGTTAACTCCTGAAAGCACTGTGGACATTGGCGCGTTGCAAGGTTTTGGGTTTGAAGAGCAAGGGAAACGGTACTACCTCGAGATTTTGTAACACTCGAGGTTGGAAGGCTTCTAATTTGCACTCGATTAGAATTTGAGCATGAAATTACTCGCTCCTGTTGTTGCGATTGGTCTGATGGCTACGGGTTTGGCAGCACCATTTCTGGGAACTTTTGGAACAAAAACAACGCTCGAAAAGACGTTTATGCTCACTTCCTTCTGCCAAGAATTTAAATGCCAAGTACAACCCAAATCCGAGTTTTATTCGGTCTTTAAACTCGCCAACGGCACCGAAATTAAACTTGACAGGTGCTGTCAACACGCGGGTGGTTTGTTCGTGAGCCTTGAGCCGAAAATCACGCTTTCAAACGAAAAAATCCGAACCCTGAAAGCCTTAATTCGCACTGCGACAGGGCAGCATCTCGAGTTTGACGTGCAAAAAAATTGCTCGAGCATTACGGCGATTCAAAAATCCAAGCAACTCAATTTTTATTTAAAGCCAAGTGGTCGCTTGGGTGTTGTTGCCTGCGTTGAAGACAAAACGGGTATTCCAGCAGGACAGGAAAATACCGCCCCAGAATTTGTCCCAAGTTATGACTTTGAGATTGTGTTGCCTGTCTGAAAACTTCTCGTTCGAGATGTAAACTTGGCTCATGAATTTCCATGTGCAACTCGAGCAAGAAACGGATGGACGTTGAATTGCAGAGATACCAGAATTGCCTGGTGTTCTGGTGTACGGCGATTCTCGAGATCAAGCTACACAAAAAGCACAAGTGTTGGCTTTGCGGGTTTTGGCAGATGGTCTTGAACAAGGCAAAATCACGGTTTCTACATTTTCGTTTGCTTAATGAATTGATTTGGGACGGCAAAATCATCTCGAGTTTTGGCGGTGCTGTTGCAAATTGGTTGGCAAATCAAAAGACAAGCTGGTTCGCACATCATTCTCGAGCGTGTAGGCTGGGCGGATACTGTGTTCGCTTTTCATGATGGTGAAGAAATCGGTCCGAAAATGCTGGTCAGAATTGCAAAACTTACGGGTTTAACCCCTGACGATTTGTAAATCACGCGAAACTTCAATAGACAAAAAAATTCTGTAACCCCGTCGCCTCAGACCATTGCACATCCACCGCCACCACGCTCGAGTGTGCCGTACCGCGCTTGAGCCAGTGCACCAGATACTCGAGTTGGCTGGTGTTGCCCTCGGCAACGACCTCGACTTTGCCGTCTGTCAGATTTTCGGCAAAGCCCTGCAAGCCCAGATCGGTGGCTTTGCGCTGGACAAAACGCCTGTATCCAACGCCTTGAACGGTGCCTGTGACGAGGGCGGTCAGGCGTTTGGGTCGCTCGAGTTCGGTCATGTGCGCAGTGAATCATAATTGCTCTGGTTTTGTAAAGTGCTTTTGCAAAGGTTGGATAAAGGTTACTGGTACGCTGTTCTCACCCTAAAAAGGGTAAAATGGCTTTGTGACGCGCCGCCGCGCCATTTTTATTGCCCTGTTCGCCATCCCAGCGCTGCTTGGGTTGGTGTTGTACATGTTTGCCGGCTCAAAGATGGCGTTTGATTTGGCGTTGAAAACCGCCAAGGGTGCTGGCTTCCAAATTGACGCCTCAAAAATCTCTGGCAATTTGCTCTCAAACGTCAAGCTCGAGGATGTGCGGGTCGGTTCGGCATTCGTCAACGGCACGGCAAAAGTCGCTCGAGTCAAGTACCCGCTCTGGCAACTCCTGACAAGGCGCGATCTTAAACTTGACGTGGCGCTCGAGGGGGCAAAGGTGGATTTTGACCCACTGAAGCTCCCACCAGCCGACATGAACGCCCCAGCACTGCCCGTCAACATCTCGCTCGAGCGTGCCAGCGTGCAAGATGTTCAGGTCAAATTGCGCGGTAAATTTATTGAAATTCCCAACATCTCAGCGCGGATTCTCGAGCAGCACGACACGTCCGAAAAAAACTTGAGCGGAGGGCTGAAACTGGCGATCAAAACGGTGACGGGCGCTGGTACAGCAAATGTCGATTACGAAATTTCCAAAGATTGGGTTTTTAAGTTTGACATCAACGCCGATCTGGATGCGAAAATTGCGCGGTACTGGTACAAAGACATCAAATCTGGACGCGTTTTGGCGCATTACACTCTGGACGGCGACAAGTTAACGGGGTCTGGGGAAATCAGAGACGGGGTGCTCGAGCCGATTTCGGGGATTTTGGTTTCCAATGTGCGTGGTCTTGTCACGCACAGCGTGGACGGCTTGATCTCGGGGCATCTCAAAGGTACGGCGCTCAAAGGTCCACTCGAGTTGAATGTCAATGTCAACACCGCGTTCAAAAAAGAAAAGATTGACGTGACGGGTTGGGCTGAACCCAAAATCAAGCCCGCACTCACCGCGTTTAAAGCCGATTTGCCAGCCTCGGGAAAAGTGCGTGTGACCGTAACGGGTGGCGGTTGGGAAAAACTCGAGTTTGCAGGAAAACTTTTCGGAACTGGGCGCGTGCTCGAGTTTCCGCTTCAAAATATTGTTGGCGATTGGGCTTTCAACAGTCCAGGCGACACGTTAACGGCAAATGTGCAATCCAACTCGAGATTTTTGGATGCACCTGTGAATGCCAAAGCGAATTTAAACTTCAAATTGCTCGAGAATCTGGCAACGGTGAATGCCAGTGTCACAGGTAAAAACGTTTTGGGCGCACCACTCGAGGCTGCGGGGACGCTGAGGGCAAAAGGCGATAACATTATCTATAATCTCGAGACAAAAATTTTGAATGGCACTGCCAAAGCCAGCGGCGAACTGCTGGCGGGAAAAAACATTGCAGGATCAGGAGATTTCAGCAAACTTCACGTTTCGATCCCGTTTGAGAATCTGATTTCGGGCAGTTTCAAACTTGGCGGCATCAACACTGACATTCGCATCATGGGCGAAACCAACCAAAATTTGCTCAAGATTCCTGGTGTCAAACCCTCGGGTTTTCCAGGAGATTTTGCTTTGAGAATCAAGGACGGCAAACTTTCGGGATCGGCACAACTTGGCGAATTTGCCTGGATTGGCGACCTTGAACGCGGTCAGGTCAGCCTCAAAAACCTGCAACTCGAGCCGGCAGGTGTGGTCACGGCGAACGCAAATTACCGTTTGCAAGGTTCAAACGGGGTGCTGACCGGAAAGCTGAGAGCCACAAGTTTAAGCTTTCAGGGCGCGACGCTTCAAGATGCCAGCGGACCGTTCACGCTCGAGGTTGGGAAGCGGTTGAACGGTTACTGGAGTGCGGACAAGCTCGAGGCGTTCTTGCAAGCTGACCGCGTGCGCATCAAACCGCGCAATTGGTCGGTCAAATATTCGGGACAGCAGGCAAAACTTTCGGGCGATGCGACGTATTTGTTTAACGGCAACCTGTTGGGACAACTGAACGCCCAAACCGATTATGGCGTGATCAGAGGCACAGGTCAAGGCAAAAATATTGCGCTCGACGGTAATCTAAGCTATTTACCCTTGCCAGGAAAAACCGTGTCGCTACTGGCAAAAGGCAGTCTGCAACTTTCGCCGTTCAAGCTCTCAACCACCGCCAGCCTCTCGAGCAGCCCGAACGTTTTAAGCGGAAATGTCTATGCCACCCTTGGCACTAGCCTCATGGCGGGTGGGCAAATTTTTACGGCAGGGAACCGCAAACTCGAGTTGAAATTTGAGAACGGCGTCTTGAACTCGAGCGGCGAGGTGAACTTGAGTGCCGTCGATGCGCTGTTGCCGAAATCCTCGCAAGGACAGATTTCTGGTGTGGCAAAACTCGAGTTTGTGAATACCAACGGCACGGCAAAAGTGAGGGCGAAGGCTTTCGGAATTCCGATTCTGGCAAATGTCAGCGTCAAGAACAATCAGGTCAGCACCAACGCCAAAGTGACCAGTTCGCTCTTGAAAGGTGCGACCATCAGCGGACAGGTTTTCCCAAAGATCGACGCGTCGTTGACCTATGGTTCGGTTCGCGCATCGGTCAATGGTCAAGCCGACAACCTGAAATTCAAAGCGTTTGGCATGTTGCCAAGTAAATTAGAACTCGAGCGCCTTGGTTTGGGCGCGGAGATTCAGAAATTGGGTTTGGACTGGAATCCAGATCAGATTGCGCTAACAGGAACGTTCAAACAAAACCGTGTGAACTTGAGCGGCACCGTGGGCAAACTCGAGATTCAAACTGGAGAATACAATCTTGCAACTCGAGAATTAAATGCCAACTGGCGCGGTTCGTTCTCGGCGAGATACCAGAACAAACCGATCACGATAGAGAATTCGGCTGGGCAAGTTTCCAGCAATAAAACTGGAATCAATTTCAACGTGACCGCCAAGAAACTCGAGGGAGAATTCCAAAATCAACGCGTGAATGCCGTGGCGTTAAATGCAAAAGGTTCAATCGCTGGGTCAAAAATCAACCTTGATCTCAGTGCCCAAAGTGTGAACGCGAACGTTCAAGGGCAGCAATTGCAAGCCAGCGATTTGACGGCTCGAGCAACCTATGTCAGCACTCAGAACTTTGATCTGAGCCTGAATGCCTCAACGCTCGATGCCAATATTCAAGGGCAACGGTTGAAAGCCTCGAGCTTGATTGCCAGCGCCAAAAGCGACGGGCAGTTGCGCGGCAACCTGAATGCCCTCAGTTTGGTTGGAAAGCTGGCGGGAACAGCTTTTGACCTGCAAAACATCAACGCGAGTGCTCAACCCGTGAATGGCAAACTCGAGGTGTCTGCCAAGGTCAAAACGGGCAACCTGACGGTACAGAAAAATCCTGTAATTGTGACGAACTTTGAGTTAACTGGCAATTTAAACACGACCAATGTGAACAAGCTTGTCACCGCCAATTTCGCAGCGAAAATAAATGCCGAGAGTTTAAATGGCAAACTCGGGGGAATTTCGGCAAAGACTCAAAACTTGAATGCCAATCTCGTTCGGGTCGGCTCGAGCATCACGGGAAATTTGAACACTGGAATACTCGCGGCGATAGGTAAGGATTGGCAGATCGAAACCAAGACACTTGCAGCGAACAATCTTGAAATTGTGCCTGGAAAACCACTCAAATTCAAAACCGATCTTCAAATCTCGAGTGCAGTTGGAACATACCAGAAGAACCCTTTCAAACTCGAGAAGACCACCGCCAGCCTCAACTCGAGCGGCAACAATCTGGGTTTTGCGGTTCAAAGTCAGGCGCTTGAGGGAAGTTTTGAAGGTTATCAAATACAGGCTTTGCAAGTGCTGGCAAAGGGTCAACTCGAGAATGACAAATTGCAAATCCAAGCCGTACTTGGAAGTGCCAATGCCTTGAAAGGCACAGATCAACTTCTGCTTTCAAAACTCGAGTTGAACGGTCAATACAACCTGAAAAACGGTCACGCCAGTGTTGCAAAATTCAAAACCACGAACCTTGCTGGCAACTTGGGAGGCGACACGTTGAACGCCCAAATGCTCGAGGGTGATGCTGAACTAAACACCTCGAGGTCGGGTAAATTTGAAGATGCAAATCTGAGTGGCAATGTGCTGGGCAGTCTCGTGCAAGGCGTTTACGCGGGTCAAGAATTCAAACTCGAGAATTTTAAACTGAGAGCAACCAAGCAAGCTGCACAATATCAAGCCAAGCTCCAAGCCAGCCGCGCGGTTGGAGCTTGGCAAAAAATCAAAGCGAACTTTGAGCAACTCGAACTGAATGCCAAACTCGAGAATCAACGGTTGAGCGCCGATGCGACAGGTTTGCGGGCATCGGGTCAGTTTGAGGAAGCCTCTGCAAACCTGGCGAAATTTGTGTTCTCTGGCGCTATGGAAGGACCCAGATTTTCGGGCAAGCTCGAGACTGGAAAAGCATTTGGCACTTGGCAAGAGGTGAGCGCCAGTCTGAACGCATTAACACTCGAAGCCAGCAGCGATAATGGTGTGATTCAAAGCAAGCTGACAACCGCCGCCGCCTCGGGAACATACCAAAAAGCTGCGAGTGCAAACCTCGAGCACGTGGTTTTGAATGCCAAACTGAAAGACAACATCATCACGGGCAATTTGACGGGTACTCGAGGCACGGGCGAGTATCAGAGCGCAAAAGGCAAACTCGAGCAATTTAAAGTCAGTGGCAAGCTCGAGAACAAGATTTTTGCGGGCGACCTTGAAGCCCTACAAGGTGTCGGATATTACCAGGGCGCAACGGGCAATTTTGAAGATTTGAAACTGAACGCCAACCTGAACGGAAACGCCATCGTGGGTGCATTGACCGCACAAAACGCCAACGGTGCCTGGAAAAACATTTACGGCACACTCGAGCACATAAATTTTTCAGGCAGTTGGATTGACAACCAGTTGAATGCCACCTTGCAAGCCGCAAAGGCATCTGGAAAATCCAAAGACGCAAGCGCCAACCTTGAGCAAATAAAACTCGAGGGACGGTTTTTGGACCAGCAGATTTTTGCCACGCTCGAGGCAAGCAGGGGAGTGGGCGCGTACCAAAAAGCCAAACTTGATCTGAGTCAATTCAAAGCCAACGGAAGCTTCATTGACAATAAACTCAACGCCAAACTCGAGGCTGGACACGGCGCGGGCAGTTACCAAGATATCAGTGCCAAGCTCGAACAACTGAGGTTGAATGCCCAAGTCATAGGCACTGAACTTCGCGGCACACTTGATGCGGTATCAGGCGACGGCGGGTGGCAAGATGCAAGTGCCAAATTGGGGAAATTGACGTTGAAAGCCGAAAAGTCAGGTCAAAAAATAACGGGCACACTCGAGGCGCAAACCGGCAGTGGAGCTTGGAAAGATGTGAGTCTCGAGTTGCAAGATTTTAACGCCAACGCAACTTTAGAAGACAAAAACTTTAACGGGCAACTGAACGCCAAAATGGGTTCAGGACGTTGGAACAGTGCAGATTTCAACCTCGAGCAATTTAGGGCAAATGCAGATTTGATCGGCAAGAACGTTTCGGGCACGCTCGAGGGCATGGCGGCGCGAGCGGTGCGCAAAGGCTCGAGCGTCAACCTGGGAAATTTCAAAAGTTCGGGGCAACTCGAGGGCAATAAAATTTTGGTCAAGCTTGATGCGGATGGTGCGAATGGAAAAACGGACGACTTTGATAGGTTTTTGAAAGAATTCAATTTGGCGAATGGTCAAATGAAATCTCAATCTGTGCAATTGACCTCAAGAAACCAGAAGAAACCTGAAATCTCTTCGATCAAACAAAACCCGAGCGGTCAGGGCGCAAATATAAAACTCGAGAAGATTCAAGCCAGCCTCGAGCTACAAGGGAAAGTCTTGAACGGTATCGTCAAAGCCTCGAGCGGTGCAGGAGTTTTGGGTAAGGACGCCTTGAATGCGCAAACGTTTCAAGCGAGCGCGAAATTGAACGGTTCAAACCTCGACTCGAGTTTTAAAGGTGGTCTGAATGGCACCATTCAAGGACAGGTGTTTGAAAGTAAATTGAATGCCACGCTCGGACTAAACCTTGATCACATCATGGATTCGGCTTGGCGCGGTCAGTTGCAATCTGTCTCGAGTGGACGTTCACCAAAATCAGAGGCGTGGAAACTCGAGACGAACGGTGTTTGGAGCGCTTTGAATGTTTCTGGCAACGCGCCGAGTGGATTTTTGGCGGCTTTTGCGGGCACGACTTTGCCCAAGCCACTCGAGACTTTGGTGAACGTGAATGGTTTGGTCGGTTTGCCGAAACTCGAGTTCAATGCGGGGGTCAATGCCAATCTGGGAAATGGCTCCAACGCAATGGCTGTGGATTCTCGGGTGCAAGGAAATCTGAACACTTGGAATGCAACGGCGAATCTGCAAGACGCCCAGGGCGGCAAAGCAACAATTTCTGGTGACTCGAGCATGAAGGGTGAAGTGGCGCTCGAGAAATTGAATCTTGGTTTGTTTACGGGAACGCAAAGTCTGGTCAGTGGAAGGGTGAAGCTCGAGAAAAAGCGCTTGAACGGTACGCTGGGTTCTGAGGTTTTTGGTTTCCCGATCAAAGCCAATTGGCTGCCAGATGGCTCGTTTAATGCTTCCGTCGGCGGAGCATTGCCGATCACGCTCAACGCCGCAAGTTGGACGTTTCCGCTCGAGGTGTCAAAACTTTCTATTAATTCTGAAAAATCGGATTACCCATTGGAAATCAGCGCCATCTCAAACCTCGAGTTTGGCGCAACATCGGGGCAGTTGCTCGAGGCTTCTGGAACGCTTCGGGTTTTGAATTATTCGCAAACCGTACCAGGTGGCACAGTCAGTCTCGAGCCAGCCGAACTGAAATTCTCGGCTTCTTTGGGTCAAGTGCTTGGAATTCGCATCACTCGAGGCACGGATGCCTTGGTGTTCGACGGTCAGCGTTGGAATGGTGGTCTGAGCTTGCCGTACTCGGCTTGGGGACAACGCGCAACGGCTGATGTGCAAGTTTCTGGAGCGTTAACCGATCCCAATTTCACCCTCGAGTCGAGCGGTGTATTGAATTTGAGCGCCAAAGCGAACCTGCGCGAATTTACGGCGAATGGCGATCTGGATTTAACGGGCACGGCGTCTGCACTGCCTAAAAACATTGCAAGAACGGTTCAATCGGGAAGGCTGAATTTTGATGCCAGCGGCAAGCTGGGACAGAAACTTGAGGTCAATGCCAGACTCGAGAGCGTCAATGCCAAAGTCGATGGCGATGCGGTGCGACTGAGCGCTTATGCGAAACTCGAGGGTCAAAACTGGTCGGTGAATGGCATTGCGGGTTTGGGTCAAAACTCGAGCAGCGATTTTCAAATCAGTAACGCTGGTTTGAGGGCAAATAAACTCGATCTTGATTTACGCCTGTTGCGCATTGTGGGCGTCGCTGCCAGTGGTCGGGTCAGTGGCAGCCTTGACATCCCAGATTTCAAACTCGAGGCGGGTTCAGTGGCTCTAAAACTCGAGCGGGTGAAAGCTTTTGATATTTCCGCAGATGGCACGGCGCAACTCGAGGTTGGACAATTGAACGCGCAACTCGATGGCGTGTTGCTAGGGAAATACACGTTTGCGATTTCGGGTGGTTTGTACCCGCAAACCAATGCCAAATTGAACTTGGACGGTTTGCGCGGGCAACTTGTGGGTGATGCGCGTGAACACTCGAGAAACTTAAAACTGAATGCCGATGGAACGTTGCTAAAAAAAATCACCACACTGGAGGCGAGTTTAATTGGGTCACAAATGACTGCCAAAGCAGCCTGGGACGCGGCTAACCTCAACGCAACAGCCGAACTCAACTCGAGCGGTGTGAAAGGTACGGGGCATGTTGTTGTCTCGAGTCTGGCGGGACTCGAAGACATTCTGGGGCAAAAACTGGAGGGCAGTCTGCAAAGCGACCTCGAGTTTCAAAACTTGGATGTCACGGCGCACAACCTTACCGGAACGGTTGAAGGCGTGAAATTCGCTGGCACAGTGCAATATCAAGACGCGCAACTCGAGGCGCAACAAATGAAGCTCGAGTATCAAAACGCGACGGCAGAACTGCATGGCAGCTTGTATCCAAACTTGAAAGCCAATTTTACGGGTGACTCGGGTTTTAACTTTGCACCTGCCAAATTCTTGGGCAGCGCCACAGGGACAATTGAGCATCCAAAAGTTTCAGCCACAGCGGTTCTGGGAACAGCAAATGTGGGTTTGATTGCCCCAGGCTCAACACTCGAGGCTGGATTTGACGGGCGGCGCTTCAGCGTCTCAATCACGGGCGATCAGGTGCTTGGTTTGATTGAAGGAAGTTTGGATGGACTCGAGCAAGTCAATTTGCGCCTGAAAAAAGCCAAAGCAGTTTATCAGGACAGTTCATTTGAGCTTGATGGCACGCTGTCCTGGGCGCAAGGTGCGGGTTTTGGGGGCACCCTCAACGCTGGCGGTGATCTTCTGGGCAAACCCGCCAAACTCGAGTTGATTGGTCGCAACGATCTGGCGCTGGCGCTGAACTGGCGCGACGGGCGCGTGAATGCCGTGCTGCCAGGGAACATCACCAAAAATTTGAATGCCAAACTCGAGCTTGAACGCTTTGACATTGGCGCGTTGTGGCGCAAACCTGGGCAGTTGACGCTGGCGGCGAACGGCGAGGCGCACGGGAACTGGGCAAACCCCACCGTGAACCTGATAGGCATACTCGGTGATGCTGGCGATGATCTGGATGCCAAGCTGAATGCCAGTTACGAAAATGGAATTGCGAAAGCCCAACTCGAGGGCGAAAAAGTTAAGGTCAGCGCCAATTTGAGGGACGGCAAATGGCAGGCAAGCGGCGAGTTCAAACAAGTTCAACTCGAGCCGCTGCTGCCCGTCAATCTTGGCACGCTCGAGGTTTCTGGGGCGTTGACCGCCAGCGATGATGGACAGGGTTTGCAGGCGAATTTGAGCAATCTTCAAGCCAATGGCAAGCTCGAGCGAATCGGTGAAGTGTCTCTGGTCGGCAGTGCACAATATGCAGCCGACAAAGCCACCACCAACTTGAATGCCAAACTTTTGGGCGGCGATCTCAGTGTGGTTGGAACGCTTGACTCGAGTCTGAAATCTGAGGGCATCAACGCGAAAATGACGGGCATCAACCTCCAGTCTTTTGGGGTGCAAGGGATCGTGGATGGCACGGCAAAACTCTTTGGAAACGCCAGCAATCCAGACGTGATAGGCGACCTGAAGCTCGAGAAATTCCGACCTGGCAACCAAGACGACTGGACAGCCAGTGCGCTGGTTGGCGTCAGCGGCAAGTTGCTGAACCCACAACTCGAGGCGGACGCAACATTTTCGGGCAGTGCCAGCGGCAAGCTCAAACTGAGTGCTCGAGATTTGTTTACAGTGACCAATATTGCCGTGGCTGGCAAAGCCAAAGTTTATGGCGTGGAATTTGATGGAATGCTTGCGGGCAATTACCCAAAGCTTGCAGGTGTGGCTGACGTGCGGCTTCCAGGGTTACCGAAAACAATCTCGAGCGTCAACCTGCGCGGAACGGGCGACGGTCAGTATCAGATCAAACTCGAGAATGCAGTGCCAAATTCTATGCCTCGCTTCGCTCAAACAGCACAAGGCAGCATCAAACTCGAGACAGGCGAAGACCGTTTGAATCCCAAGCTTTCAGGCAGTTTGACCCTTGGACTCGACCTGAATTCCGTGCTCGAGTCGGCGGCGGGTCGCGCCAGCGGAAATGCAGTTTTGAGTGGTTCGGTCTTCAAACCCAACTTTAATTTCACTGGCAATGTGACGCAGCCCAAATTCTCGAGTATCACCGCGCCAGACATGAAACTTTTTGTTAACTTTGCAAACGAAAAATTGGCAAGCAAAGCCTTATTTGACGGCGGCGAAATATCTTGGGATGGCTTGAGTGCCAGTGTGACCAACCTCGAACTTGCGGCACCTGGTCAGAAACTCAAACTCAACTCGAGTGGCATCACCTCACCCGCACTCGACCTGGGCTTCACGGGTGTTTTGAGCGGTACGGCAGATGGCGAAATCGGCGGACGGTACACCAAAGACAACCTCAACTTGGACATCAACGCCCGCAGCAACGGTATATCTGCCAAAGGCAACGCCAATGCCAACCAAGCCAAGGGTTGGACGGGTTTGATTGCGCTTTCTGATTTGCCCAAACAAAGTTTGTACGGCGTTGAACCTGAGAATTCGGGTGTCGCCAGCCTTCAGCTTTCGGGTGCGTTTGATGCGCCAAAACTCGAGGGCGATGTTTATGCACTCGGAATGCGCTTAGGTTTAACTGCAAGCTTGCAACCGCAACTCGAGGTCAAACTCGAATCCAAACTCAATCCTGACCCGAACGGGGCAAACCTCGGCGGCGTTCAGACAAATGGCGCAATGACCCTGGACGCTGCGGGAAAACTTTCGGGAACGCTCGAGTATTCAGAACGCGCCACCACCATCAGGCTTTCGCCTTCAGGGACTTTGGCACAACCCAGAGCCACGCTCGAGGCAAATCAAGGCAAGCTGAACGCCAAAGCGAGTGTCTCACTCCTCGGCAACGATTTGTTGAACGATCTACGCGCCACGCTCGAGGTGCAAGATGGTACAAACACTGGTCAATTTACGCTCGAGAAATCCAAGCTGGTTGGCAAGATGCCCAAACTTGACCTGGCGGCTCTACAACTCGAGGGTTACGGCGGCAGCCTGAGTTTGGACGCCAATCTCGAGTTGCAAAACAGCAATGTGTTTTTCAAGGGAACAGCCAAGGCAAACTGGTCAAACGTCAAAACGCCATTCGAGATTCCGGCTCTGGGCTGGCAAATTGACGGCACGGGGAGCGCTTTCTTCTCGAGCGAAAACAATAAACCCGCCCAGATTGCGCTCGATTACGCCGGAACGCCAGGCACAGCCAAGGGGCAGTTTCAACTCGAGAATGACTTGTGGCAGGGCGATTTAAAACTTGATTTGAATGGTAAAAATAAAAAGGGCAAGATTCAGGGACAGATCACGCTGGATTCAAAAGGCATTCAGGGCAAGCTCCTGGCGCAAAGTTTTCCCATCGAAGCCAGCGGACTGAGCGCCACGACCACCGCGACCATCGTGCTCAATCAAGATTCATTCACCGCCAGCGGAACCGCGCAAACGCTGGGTGGCAGAGCCAGATTTGAAGGCAGTGGCGGGATTTCAAACCTGCTGCCCGCGCTCGAGGCGTACACCCACAGTGCGCCCGACAGCAACCCGTACTCGATCAACGCCAGCCTGGACACGGTCAAACTCGAGGAAATTGCGGTGGTGCATCAGTTTGCGCCGAACGCAAAGGGACGGATTTACGGCGGTTTGCAAATTGTGGATGGCATCACCAGCTTTTTGATCAGCGTGCCAGATTTGACCCTGCCCAGCACCACCGATAACAATTCTGCGGGCGAAACCCACGTGCGTTTGCAAGTTTCGGGTTCGGCGGCGGACTCGAGCATCCGTTTCAAGGGCACGCTCGGCAGCAGCAGGCAACCCGTTCAGAGCGAAACCGAAACGGCGCTCAAACTCAATTCTTACGGCGATTCGGATTTTCAGGGTTCCTACGATGGCGAGAACATCACCGGCAATTTGGACCTTCGCAACGCCCCATTTCATGCGCTTCTGGGTTCGGTCTTCGGCGCACTGCCAGGCACGGCACTGGTGACCGGCGTTGCCCGATACGACATTCCGATCAAAAACCCACTTTTGGGCAACGTCAAAGCCTCATTTGAAAAACTCGAGATTGGTGAGGGGCAAGACGCCCTGATCGGTGCGGCGAGCGCGGTGTTTTCTAAGGGCAACCTCGAGTTGGACAGTTTGCGCCTTCGTTCCAAAAACGGTGGTGAATGGCTGGGTTCGGGGCGTTACAGCAAGAATTTGGTCAACTTGAAACTGGGCTTCAGCAACACCAGCTTCACGCCGGTGCTCGACCTGTTGCCCACCCTGCGCGGCTTGAATCCAGAAGCCAGCGGCACGCTCAACCTCGAGCTGAAAGGCGAGTACGGCAAACCCGACGCGGTGCTGAACGTCGAAAACTTTAAGGGCAGACTGGCGGGCGTGCGTTTAAATGCCAAACAATTAAACGGCACGTTGCAGAACAACAAGCTCGAGATCAAAGGGCAGATCACCACCGACGAAAGCTTTAACGCGGCACTGGACACCACCGCCACCGCCAACTTGGTCTCTTGGACACCGATCAAACTCGAGAATCTTGAAGCCAGGGCGACGGGTTCGCTCGAGGTCAGCCCACTTGGACGCCTCGAAAACATCAATGCCAGGGCGTTCGGTGATTCGGGTGGGTTTAAACTCGAGGCAAGTGCAACCAAGGGCGGGGCACTGACGATCACGGGCGATATTTCGCCGCGTTTGAACTTGAAACTGGTTGGCAAAGATTTGGTGTTTAAAATCCCAGATTATTTCCTGTCTGATAGTTCAATGGACGCCAACCTCGAGATGCGCGGCGACGGTAGAGATTACCTGATGACTGGCAATGTTACGGTCAACAGGGCGCTGGGCAGCCTGAACC
The DNA here is from genome assembly GCA_025352125.1 of Deinococcales bacterium. Classification (GTDB taxonomy): domain Bacteria; phylum Deinococcota; class Deinococci; order Deinococcales; family JAAFIG01; genus JANXTZ01. The sequence goes on from JANXTZ010000040.1 coordinate 35,296, forward strand.
AAGGCAAAACCGAAACCAAGCCGGTCTCAACCCCTGCACCTCAAACCGAGCAACGCAAGAATCCAGTTTTTGAACGCATCAAATTCCAGGGCATTCGGATCAAAGCCCCAAGCGGCTTAAAAATCAACGAATCACTTTTAAAACTCGAGGCTGGCGGAGATTTGCAACTCGGTGGCACGTTGGCAGCCCCAGAACTGAACGGCGCGGTCGAGGCGCTCGAGGTGAGCGGCAGCAAGGGTGTGCTGAAGCTGGGCAGTTACAATTACAACCTTTCATCGGTGAATGCCAGTTTTAACCAGGTTTCGGGCATTTACCCGACCATTCGCTTGGTCGGAAAAACCACCTTCACCACCGCACTGCGCAGCATCGGCGACCCGAACGACATCAAAAGCAGACCCATTGAGGTCACGCTTGTTCTCACCGTGACCTTCAAACGTGACTCTGAAGGCAACCTGAAAATCAAAACCGACACCCAACTCTCGAGTATCGCGCCAGACGGCTTCGCCAATCCGACTGAAGCCGATTTGTACTCGCTCGTGACCCTCAACTCGAGCCAGGGTATTTCGATAGGCGGCGTCAGTCAGAGTGCCATCAACACGGTCTTGACGGTCTTTATTCTGAATGAGGTGTCTCGAGCCTTCAAGGAACAGACGGGTCTGGATTTGAACATTGACACCAATTTATTCGATGAACTGCTGAACAAACCCGAGGACGCCCGCAACATCAACGTCAGTTTCAGCATTGGCGCGGATTTGACCGATCAATTGCGTTTGGGTGTCAACGTGAATTTGGGCAGAACCGATTTCAGTTCCAACCGTATTTTGCAAAGCACCATCTTCCTGAATTACACCACCACAGACAATGCCTTCAGCGTCAAATTTGCCCTGCCCTTCGAGGTTCAAAACAACACCAGCACCAACACCGCACAGTTTACGGGTTTTGACCCAGAAGCCAGTTTCTCCTGGAATTTTGCCAGCATCTGGTCGCTGACCTTTGGCATCGAACTCAAAGATTTCTTGAAAGAATTCCGTTTCAAACTCGGTGTCACCTTCAGGTTTTGAGCTTCGAGATGCGTCGTGATATTGTTAACTTTGGGAAAGGAACACGGTCGCGCACAGACAAAGTGTGAGGAAAGTCCGGGCTTCGCAAGGCAGGATGCCAGCTAACGGCTGGGCAGCGAACGAACCGCCCGCAAGGGAACAGGCGTGAAGCTGACGGAAAGTGCAACAGAAAACAAACCGCCCGGTCACACGGGTAAGGGTGAAACGGTGCGGTAAGAGCGCACCAGCAAGCTTTGAGAGGAGCTTGGCTCGGTAAACCCCATCTGAAGCAAGGTCGTATGAGCCAAGGTTCGCCTGACTGTTTGAGGCTCGAGGATACCGCTAGAGGCACGCAGCGATGTGTGTTCGAGATAGATGACTGTGACCTGGCAACAGGGACAGAACCCGGCTTATGACCTTTCCCACCCCTCGCGCAAGCGAGGGTTTATGTTTAACCCGAGACTCCTAATGTTTACAAGTTTTGTATTTTAAGTAACCAAGCGCTCTCCAAATAGGGCGTAGATTCTCGGGTATGAAACTCGATCCAAACGTTCTCAAATTCAATCAAATCGCCATCATTGCGTTTCTGACCGTGGCGTTCTTGCTGCAACAACCGATCATTGTCGCGTTCGTCGCGGCTGTCATGTTGCTCGGCACATTCAAGCCAAGACTGGCACTCTTCAAAAATATTTATTCAAGCTTCGTCCGCCCAACATTGGGTATTGACAAAAATCTGGTCGAAGACGATCCTCGAGCGCATAACTTTGCCCAAGGCGTTGGCGGCCTGGTTTTGGTACTCTCGAGTTTGGCGTTTTTGTTCGGCTCGGGTTACGCAGGTTGGGGTTTGGGCATTGTTGTGATTGCCCTGGCGGGACTGAATTTGACCACGAACATTTGCGTGGGCTGCTTCTTGTACTACCAGTTCAAACTCGCCCGTTTCGCCCTGGCGTCTCGAGCCAGTTAAACTAAGATGTGAAACTTCCAGAACTGACCACACTTGAGGGGACGCTCGGCAGAATTTGCCGCGCCAGACTCGAGGATTACGCCCACGCCAGTCTTGAACTCGGCGCGGCTCGAGAACGAAGCCACCGTTTTGAACATGCCTTAAGTGGTTCTGGACTCAAACTGATCGCCGAGGTCAAACGTTCCTCCCCGCGCGGCGCGGTTTCTCTTGGACTGAACGCACTCGATGCGGCAAAAGCTTACGCCGCAGGTGGCGCGAGCGCCTTGTCCGTCCTGACCGAACCCAGGGATTTCAACGGTTCGCTCGAGGATTTGATTGAGGTCGTGAACTACCTTGACCTGCCCGTGTTGCGCAAGGATTTCACGGTTCACCCGCACATGCTGCTCGAGGCGGCAGACGCAGGCGCAAGTGCCGTTTTGTTGCTGGTGAACGTGCTCGAGCGAGAAACGAAAAGTTATCTCGAGGCAGCCCATCACCTGGGTTTGGATGCCCTGGTCGAAGTTCATACCGAAAGTGAACTCGAGATTGCCATCGAAGCCAAAGCCAGAATTATTGGCGTCAACAACCGCGACCTGAAAACGCTGGACATCAATCTTGGCACAGCGCCCCGCGTCGGTCTGTTGGCTCGAGAATACGATTTTGAAGGCGTACTGATCGCGCTCTCGGGCTATTCAAACCGTGCCGAACTGATCTCTCTTGAAGGCGTTTTTGATGCGGTCTTGGTCGGCTCGAGCCTGGCAGGTTCGGGTTCAATCGAGTCATCCACCCGCGCTTTGCTTGGACGTTAAAACCTTCATCAATCCTTAAAATCGAGCGCAATTGTTTTCGAGCGCTTGCTACAATTCATCTTGCTTTCAAGGCGTATACTCAGCCTCACCGTAAGCGATTACAATTCCATTTTGATTTACTAAAAATCGCGTTTATGACCTCGTAAAACCCCAAAATCGTCATGTATTTACAATAACGCGGTACGATTGCTTCAGCAGTCAGAAAGCCCTCCAAGGAATCCCATGATGCGAGTCGTCCAACCCCCCACCTCTGACCTTGAACACGCCCTAGTAAACCTCGAGGTTTCACAACAAATGGTGCTTAAACTCCGCACCGGTCTGGTGGACGGACACCGCCACACCTTGCGTGAGATCGGCGCTTTTCTGGGCGCGACCCGATCTGAAGCCCGCAGCTTGGAATGGGCTGGCTGGCAGAAACTCGAGCAACTGGCTCGAGATGACCAGAACACCCACGTTGCGGTGTCATATTTGCTGTCGAAATTGACGCGACCAAAAGCGAAAAAACAAGTTACCAACTAAATTTTGCGACTCGAGTTTCAGCTTACAATTGAAGCAGGAAGCTCAAACAATCCATTGTTGCCGCACGGGAAATCATGGGTGGCAACAACCGCACTCCACGGTAAAACGCCGTAAATGTGCGGGAAATCTTCATTGCCTTCGTACAAATCTTCGTCAACAACATTACAATCGACTCGAGATTTTTCAATTTCCAAAAGCACAAGATCGGTCTGCCCAACGAACAGGAATTCGGCAACTCGAATGATTTGATTGGCGTAACTACAATGAATAAAGCCGTCTTCTTCAAGGCTCGAGGGTTTGTAAAAGCCCTCGAGTTTCGCGTTGTCGGCTTCGAGTTTGGCAATGATGTGAAAGAGAATGTTTGACGACATGGTTTTCCTTGGTTTTTGAAGCCCCAGATCAAATCTCGTCTTCAATTTCAATGATCGTAGATAAACTACCAGCTTGAATATAACCTGCTCGAGAATAAGATTCAGGGTGATGATGGTCGCCGTCTTTGGCTGTATCTGGAAACCGAAAATGCGAAACCCAAAAAGCTAGATTCTCGGCTGACCCAACAACCCAAAGCTCTTTATTTGATTGCACTGAAATCATGATTGGACTTTCGCGCTTGGTGAGTTTCAGTGATTGTAGTAGTCCAGGATAGTGTGCTGGATTTTTCAAGGTTAACGAAGGAATAACCAATTCGCCTTCTGGTGAATGAGCAAATTGGTGCAGTTTTTCTGCAAGTTTGTTAAATTCAATTAACGTTCCAGAAATTATTGGATCGCCAAAGTCTTGCAAGTAAATCCTCATCTAGAAAACTCTCTGTTGAATCTCGTTCGGTGAAGCGGTTTCAAAAAACAACTCGAATGCTTCCTGAAGATTTCCACAGGCTTCTTCGATTGTGTCGCCTTGACTGGCAATATCAAGTTCTGGGCAAAGCGACACATAGCCGTTGCCTTCGCGTTCAATGATTGCGGTAAATTGCTTTTGCATCAAACACCTCTTTGCTTCAAGTTCTCGTTGATGTAGATTACCCTGCCAGCACCAAGTTCGCATATTTCAGTAATAATTTCTTCGTCCCAACATCGCTGCCAAAAGCAATCATCACCTCTTGCCGATCTCCTGCACCAGTCACCGCCAGCACCTTGCCAGCCCCAAATTTGGGGTGTACAACGCCCTCACCGCCCTTCAAGCTCGAGATTGCACCTCCAGCGGCTTCGAGTTGCACGCGAAGCGCTGGTGGCACTCGGTGCGCGTCCACAGGGGCGGTTGCCAGGGATTCGTTGAACAAATTCACGGGAACAAACAAATCTTTGGGAATGTCATCCAAGAATCTCGAGTCCTCGGAAGGCATGGTCTTGCCGTACACTTGGCGCGATTCGGCGAGGGTCATGGTCAGGCGTTCCATCGCGCGGGTGATCGCCACGTAAAACAGGCGGCGTTCCTCCTCCAGCCCCGCAATGCCCTCGGCGATGCTCGAGCGATGCGGCAACAATCCCTCCTCAAGCCCGACGATAAAGACCTCTTCAAACTCGAGTCCTTTGGCGTTGTGCATGGTCATGAAGGTCACGGCTTGTTCGGGCACGTCTTTGTTGTTGCGTTTTGTTTTGGCATCGTCCACGTTCGAGAGCAGCATGGCATCATCAAGGTACGCCTCGATGTTGCCGTGGTTTTCGTTGTCCCATTCGGCGGCGGCGTTGACCAACTCGTTCAAGTTCTCAATCCTTGCCTCGGCTTCGGCTTTGCTGGCGGTTTTCATCTCGGTTTTCAGCATCTCGAGATAACCCGTGGCGTCGATGGTCAGCTTCAAGAACTCTTCGGCGCTGTGCTCATTGGCATATTCTGAAAGCTCGAGGATCAGTTTGGCAAATTCTGACGCGTTCTTGCCGCTGCGCTCGAGGATTTCGTCGGCTTGAATGAACGCGGTCAGCAAACTGGTGTTGTTGGCTTTCGCCCAAACCTCGAGTTTTTCGATGCTCGAGTCACCGATGCCGCGACGCGGGCGTTTCAGGGCGCGTTTGAGTGCCAGATCGTCGGTGGTATTGACCGCCAGACGTGCGAACGCCAGCATGTCTTTGATCTCCTGACGCTCGTAAAAGCTTGTGCCACCAATCAGGCGCACCGGAATTTGTGAACGCATGAACCGTTCCTCGAGCACCCGCGATTGCGCATTGGTGCGGTACAAAATCGCTATTTTGTCCAGGCTTGTGCCGGTGGCTTGCAAGTGCGCAATTCGGTTCGCCACAAATTCGGCTTCGGCGCGGTGGTCGGGGGCGCGGTACAAACGCACGGGTTCGCCGTCGGGTTTGACGGCTCGCAAGACTTTCTCGAGGCGCTCCGAGTTTTGTTCGATCAATTTGTTTGCCACCGCCAGAATACGGGCATTGGAACGGTAATTTTCCTCGAGTCTGTAAATGGCGGCGTCCAGATAATCGTTTTGAAAGTCGAGAATGTTTTGAATATCGGCACCACGAAATCTGTAAATCGATTGATCTGGGTCACCCACCACTAAAAGATTATTGTACTTACTTGAAAGTAACTTGGCAAATTCGTATTGGGCTTTGTTGGTGTCTTGATACTCGTCAACATGAATAAACACCGCACGGTTCTGTATTTTCTCGAGAATGTTGGGTTGTTCTCTGAACAGTTTTACGGTCAATGTGAGCAAATCACCGAAGTCAATCGCGTTGGTGCGGCGCATACTGCTTTCGTATCGCCTGTAACCTTCAACCGCAACCTCGCGCGGCATTCCCGACATCCACTCGTCGCCCTCGCGTGCCAGGTCTTCAGGTGTCCACAGATTCGATTTGGCTTTGTCAATGATGCTGCGCAAATACCTCGGGTTGAATTCGCTCGCACTGGGAATTCCCTCGAGCGCGGCTTTCATGACATCGAGCTGGTCTGAATCGTCGTAAATCGTAAAACCTGACCGCAAACCCACAAACTCGCCGTAAGCCCGTAAAATCCGCACGCCGCTCGAATGGAAGGTGCTGACCCAAAGCTGTTCGGCTTGCGGACCAACCAGTTCGTTGATGCGGGTTTTCATTTCACTGGCGGCTTTGTTGGTAAAGGTGACCGCAAAAATTTCGTTCGGGTACACGCCGTGATGCTCGAGCAGATGCCCGATGCGGTGAACCACAGTTTTGGTTTTGCCCGAACCCGCGCCGGCAACCACCAGCGCGGGACCTTCATGGTGTTCGGCGGCGGCGCGTTGGGCGGGATTTAAGGCATCAAGCAGGGGAGAGGAGGCATTCGACATCTCTGCGAGTATACCGCTCGAGCGATATGATTACGATAAGAACGTAATCAAGATTTTGGTACTCGAGCCTCGAACGAACCAGACGTGTCAATCAATGTGAATCCGAACCCACACACGAAAACTTCGGTCATCCAGTAAAATCAGTTCATGCCAAAAGTGCCAACACGCACCCAAACAAGACTGGCTTCTTGGCGACTCGAATTGCTTGGGAAGGCGGGTTTGTACGCTCAAAATCAAAGCCTCAAACTCGAGCGTAAAACGGCGGGTTTGTTGGCGTACCTGGCGCTCGAGGGCGAGACCAGCCACAGCAAATTGGCGGGTTTACTCTGGAGCGACAACACCGAGGAACGCGCTCGAGCCAACCTCAGGCAGTGTCTGCACCGCTTAAAAACCTCGAGTGCCGATTTGATCCACGAAGCCGATCCGGTCAGACTCGAGCCGTCGGTTCAGGTGGACGCGGTGCAACTCGAGTCGAGCAGTTTTTTGGGTGACGATGGACTGGCGTTGACCATGCAAGGCGAATTGCTCGAAGGGCTTGATTACGAAGATCAACCCGATTTTTTTGAATGGCTCGAACAGAGCCGCGCCCGCTTCCGGATGCTTTCCAGCGAGGCATTGCGCCGTGAAATACACCAGCTCGAAAAAAATCTAGATTTTCCTGCCGCCTTAGAGCACGCCGAACGTTGGCTTGCCCGTGAACCGCTGCTCGAGGAGGCATACCGTACCTTAATGCGGTTGCACAATGCCAGGGGCGACCGCGCCACGGCGTTGCAAGTTTTTAAACGCTGCCAAATGACCTTGTTGCAAGAGTTGGGCGTTCAACCAAGCTTGGAAACCCAGGCTTTACTTCAGGAACTTGAAGCGCACCAGACCCCAAACAAAAACCTAACGCAAAAACTCGAGCAGATCATGCTGGTGGGGGGCGAAGATTTTAATGCGCCATTGGCGGCAAGCCTGTTGAACCTTGACCCGATTGAAATTCTTAGCCATTTGCAAACCCTGCAAACACCGCCAGAAAGCAGCTTGCCCTCGCACTTGCGGGTGTACTTGCACGCCCAAATCGCGCGGCAACTCGAGGCGCAAACCGGCAACCCAGCCCGAATTGCCCACCACTGGATACAAGCCCAAGAACCATTGAACGCCGTACCGCACTTGTTAACGGTTGCCAAAGCCGAGGTCGTCAAGCACCAGTTTGAAACCGCCATGACTTGGTTTGAGCAGGCGTTGAGCCTGGATTTAACCCACGGCAATCAAACTCGAGCCTTTGAAACCTTGTTTGAAAGCCTGCAAGTTCGGGTTGAATTTGACCTGGGTGAGACCACCGAGCAGCAAATCAAACGGCTTTTTGACCTGTCAAATTCGGGCTTGCAACGCGCCAAAGCCTTTCTAACCAAAGCCGATTACCAGCAACTGCTCGGTCACAACCAACAGGTTGAGCTTGACGCCAGAGCAGGCATTGAACTGCTGCGCGGCAACGACAACCTCGAGGTCGAAGCCGCCTTAAACTCGGTGCTCTCGAGTGCTTTGTGGGCACAAAGCAAACTCGAGGAGGCATTAAAAATTGGCAAGTACGTGATCGAACTCAACCAAACGCTGGGTTTGCAAACCGAACTTGCCACCAGTTATGCCAACCTTGCCAGCGTTTACACCGACCTGCAAAAACCGAGCCAAGCCATTGAATACTTTGAGAAAGCCCTGACAATTCGTTGTCAACTCGAGAATCGTCTTTCCGAGGCACAAACGCGGGTCAACCTGGCGGTGACACAAGCCCAGGTGGGTTTGGCGAGAAGCTCATTGCAGCACCTCGAGCTTGCCAAAAACTTGCTCGATAAACAAAAAGATGCTCCGATTCAAATGATGCAATGCTTAAACGAAATGGCGCAACGGCAACTCGGTTTTGCCCAGTTTGACTTGGCATTGCCTTCGTTTGAACAATCCGTGGCAGTAGGCAAAAGCTTGCAGCACTGGGCAACGCCCACCGTGCAATCCAATCAGGTTTTTGCCCTCATCACCTTGGGGGCTTTTGAAGAGGCGCAAGCACTCTTAAACGAACTCTTTAATTTCAGCGAATTGCGCGTCTCACAAAGGTTTGGTTTGCTGCGAATGCAGATAAAACTCGAGGCGCAAAATGGGGTTGACACCAGCCAAACCATTGCCGAACTCGAGCAACTCGCCATGCCCGAGGAGGTCATTCGGCGCGTTCGACTGGACCGATTAAACGATTTTTCAAAGACCGAACAACTGAATTTATGCCAAACCTTACTGACCTCGAGCCAAAGTGTGGGTTCTTTTGGCGGGCAAATCATCGCCCAAACCAAATTGGCGCAAGCCCTTATGCAAGACCAGCCAGACCAGGCGCTGACAGCCAGTTCACAGGCTGTATCGCTGCTCGAGCGGTACACGCCCATGTCGTTTTATCAAGCCGAAACCAGGCTCACGCAGTATCAAAGCCTGAAAGCCAACAACCTGACCCTTGAAGCCACAGCTCAAATCGAGAACACCCTGAACTGGCTGTTTGGCGTGAAAACCCAGCAAGTACCAACAAAGTATCAGAACATGTTTTTAAACCAAAACCCGATCAACAAAACCATTCTCGAGGCGGCTCGAGTTGAGGGGTTGAACGCAGGGTTGTGAAGTGAAAATTTGGGGGATTGTCGCGTTCTTGCCCGAGGGCGGTAAAAGTCTTGCATATCGCTTTTAAAACGCTTGAACAACATCCCGAAAAGGGTTCTGAGGTGGTCGGCTTGGGTTTTCAAAACCCAGTGACGCTCCAGTGACGCTGCGTTGTTTAACCTCTTGGCAGGTCAACAAGCCTGATTCGGTCAGGCAGCATTGTTCGGACTCGAGCCACGGGGTTTGGCAGGTTGTTTTAAAGGAGAGCATATGTTCAAGGTGAACCGTGAGGTTTCAAAACTGGTGTTTCTGGCAAGCTTGGCAGTGCTCAGCGCTTGCAATCCGCAAAAACCGGCAGCCGATTTTAGTCTGGCATTCAGTCCCGCGACGCTCAATTTGGCTGCGGGCGCGAGCGGCACAGCAACCCTGACCGCCACGGCAATAGGCGGCTTTGACCTCAATCAAAAAAGTGAAACCACCGTTGATGTGGACGCCGGATTTGGCGCGGGTGATACCAAAATTCAGGTCGGAGAGATCACGCAAACCGACGCCACCCACGCCACACTGCCGTTTACGGCTGGCGCAAATGTTGCGGGTGGCTCGTATAACCTGAGCTTGAACATCACCATCGCCGGTTTGAAACGATCCGCCAAAATCACCATCAAAGTCGGTGCGACAACCAACACCGTTCCAAACCCAAGCAATTTAAGTGCCACCGTGATCTCGAGCAGTCAGATCAATCTATCGTGGACTGCCGTGACGGGCGCCTCTGGTTACGAGGTCGAGCAAAAAGTGGGAACAGCGTTTCAATCGCTCGGCACGGTCATGACGGCGGGCGCCGAAATCACCAGTCTCAACCCGAGCACCGCATACACGTTTCGGGTCAAAACCAAAATTGGCGCAAATTCGAGCGGTGGTGTTGAAACCAGTGCCACCACGCAATCTGGCACGCCGCAACCAACCTCGGGCAAGATTGGTTTTGTCAGCGTTTCAGAGAGTGCAATTCTGGGCAACACCACCCGCACAGGGTCGGCGCTGTTTTTTGAGGCGCAGAACAATGAACCACCAACCATTGGCGGTTTTGGTGCAACGCCCGACAGTTGTGTTGTGCTGAGCGCGGGGCAACGCAACCCGCCGCAACCCGCCAGCTTGAAGCCATTGGACGCTGGCACAGAATTGAGCCTGCAATCAGGCTCGAGTGTCTACACCAAGTTATTAAAAACCGCAATTTCTGGCACGGTCTCTTACGGCAACAACCCGCTGACGCCCTTGGCTGCCGTGCCAGACAATTTGACCGTCAGCATTCCTGGCAGTGCCACCGGTTTTCCAGCCTTTACCAACGTGGCATTGCCCGCGTTCCCCGCAGATTTTACGGTTTCAACTCCAGCCAGCGGCGACCCTCTGGCGCTGGACGGCACGATCACCTGGGACGGTGGTTTGAACGCCAGCAACAGCATGAGCATTCTGGTTTCCTCGAGCGTCAAAGACGGTCCTGGTGCAATCTGTTTTGCGATTGACGACGGTTCGTTTGCCGTGCCCGCGAATGTCAAGAGCGCCTTTGAGACGGCAGGTGCAACCAATGCCCAATTGGTCTTCCTATCCCGAAGCGCCAATCGCACGGAGACCGCCAACGGGGCGACACTCAACCTGAGCGTGATCCGTAGCAAAATTGTGCTCTAAACCTCGAGTCTCACGGGAGACACCATGCGAAAATTACTGATTCTGGCTTTGCTGATGCTGGGTTTTACCGCCTGTCCTGTCACGACCACAACGCCCAAGGTGGTTCGAGTCGAGATCACGGGCGGGGCAGGTTTGTTCACGGCACTCGGACAAACGAGCCTACTCAAAGCCACGGCATACGACGATCAAAATAAAGTCATTGACTCGAGTTTTAGTTGGACATCTTCTAACCCCAGCGAAATCAGTGTCAGCGCAAGCGGTGAGGCTCGAGCCGAGGTTGAACTGGGTTCGAGTGCGGTGAGTGCCGAAACGGCTGGCATCAAAAGTGCGCCCGTGATTTTGGTCGCCGCCAAACCCAGCGACGGCGCTGTGTTGCTGTCCGACTCGCAGATTCTTGGCAATGTCGAAGTGATTTCCCAAGACCCCACCAACCCTTTTAACTCGAGCCTCAAAGTGAAATTGTCTGGCGCGAACAACCTCGCGCCTGGAAGTTTGTTCCTTTCCAGCGGCAGCAAAGCCTTGGCTGGCAAAGTCATCTCGAGCACGCCAGTTGCAGATGGTGTCGAGGTCACGTTCGCGCCGACAACCATTTCGCAGGTCTTTAAAAATCTGAAATTGAGCATCAATGCCAGTGCCAGTCAATTGCCGCTCGATTTTAAAGGCACGGCGCAACCGCGCAAGATCGAACGCCGCCAGGACGGCAGTGTGAGCCTCGAGTATGACCCAAACAAGCTCGAGATCAGGCGCACGCAAACCAAAACCGAATTTAAACTTGGACCGTTTGAATGCGAAATCAAGGGCAAAGTGGACCTCTCTGGCGGCTCGAGCATCAGCGTCAACGTTGACCCAAAGGTGAATGTGACCCTGGACGGCAACGTCAAAGATGGTGAGGTCAGCGATATGGTTTTCAAGCTCGAGGGTAAGTTGACCGCAAGTTTGTTTGGCGGTTTCAAATTCAGCTCGAGCGTCGAGGGTTCGTTCGCCTGCCGCGCGATTGTCTTTTACCTGCGCTTTCCCGCCTTTGGACCGATCAGTTACTTGATCATGCCGATTGTTCCGGTGGGCTTGGGTGTCGAAGCCAGCGCCAAAATCACTGGACCCAACGCCGAAATTGGGGTTGAGGGCAAAGCCAGCGCCACGCTGCTCGAGGGATTCAAGTACGAAAATGGTGTCCTGAGCGACCTGTCAAACTTTAAAATTGACAAAAGCCTGGTGCCAAAAATGAAAGTGCCCAAAATTGATGACATCAAATTCGAGGCGAGCGCCTGGATTCACGTCTATTCGGGCTTGTGGGCGGGCATCTGCGTGGTCTTGCAAGCCGAGGTGGTCGATGCCAAACTTGGCATCGAAGCCGCCGCCAGTTTCGCCTTTGAAAAACCGCAAGCCACCGACAGCGCTTACGCCAGCAATTACGACATCAAATTTAAGGGCGAGATCAAACCGGGCAAGAATTTGCAAAGTTTTATCGAGAAAGTCTTTGGCAAGGGAACGCTCAACCTCAGCGCGACCTTCGCCCAGCCCATTGCCGAATCTCCCACAGGCACAGCCAAAGCCGACAAAACCCAGGTCAACTCGGGTGAGAAAGTCAAATTTAATGTTGACCTCGACGCCGCCAACCTCGAGTTTCCACTGATTGGTTACAACGTCTCCGAGGTGCAATTTTACCGAATTCGCAACGACGGACCTGCCGAACTGATGAACCTCCAAGTCGCCGGTCAGGGCATGAGCAAGTTTGAATGGCAGTGGACGCCCAGCAACGCCGACGTTGGCGTGAACGACTTTTACGTGTTCGTGGTGACCAAGGGTGTGCTCGATGGTTTTGCGCTCGAGATCAGTAAAAACTCGAAGATGCAGGTGATCGTGGCGGGCGATTCGTTTGTGACCGTCAGCGTCAAAGGCAGCAAAACGCTAGTCTATACCGCACCCGCCACAGGCAGTGAAAGCTCAAATGTTGATTTGCTCTGGCGCTTTGATCCTACCGACAAAGCCCCGAGCATCTCGCCTCCAGGCATTATTTTTGGGCAACCCATACCAGGCTCTGGCACCTACTACCTCAAACCAACATTAACGGGGACGGTCACACACAAAGGAAACTTTAACCTCAACGAAGAGTGTATCTGTTTAACAACCCGAGACACCCAATCCAGAAGCATTGACGTGAACTCGAAAAGCATTGAACTTCTGGCAACCTTCACCGACACCAGTGTGATTGCCAGCGTTCAAACAGACGGTACATACACCTTGCTGTTGCTGTTTCCCGATTACAACATCCTGAGCGATTACACTGGCACTGCAAACCAAAATGAAGGTTGTGATGCCGACCGAATCCCGAAAAGTGGCAACATCAGCGGCAGTTTAAACCAGAAACCCACACCAACCCTGTCCGAGATCAAGGGCAAAATTGACCTGACCAAAGAAACGTTTTTGCAGGGAGCAGTGACCCTGACGGGAGAAGTGCCTGTCAATTACAAGTTTGCCTCCTGGAAGGTTCCTGTGACCATCACCGTCACCTGGAAACTGGGTTTTTCCACCTCGACCAAAAGCTCGAGCTTTAAACCCGAAAACCTGATCCCGAATTTGTTACCAGTGCTGCCAGCGTCAAATCAAAACACGACCGAGTACCTCCGTTGGGATGGGATGAACCGTTTTGTGAATACAACACGCAAACCACGCTGTTAAACCTTCTCGAGTCTCCCGCCCCTCGAGATTCAACTTTTCACCCTCTCACCTTACGAAAATCTGTCGCTCGAGCCTGAAATAGCGGATTCAAGCTCGAGCGATTTGAGGAATTTATGCAACGAAAACGAATGCCTGATTATTTGAAACGCGCCAAAAAACGTTTCCTGCAAGGCTTGTGGTACGCCAGTCCAGTCGAGGCGGTTGTGGCGGGCAAGCGCACGCTGGAAGACTGGGTGGACATCGTGGCACTCGAGCGCGATCTCGAAATGCAGGGCAAAACCAGGCGAAAGCAGTATCCTGAAATCACTCGGGCTTTTACAGTTGAGGCAACATTGATCTCGAGTTGAGGCACAGGCATTGGAGGTTTACGGTGAAACAAGTTTTGACTTTTGGTTTTTTGATGCTGGCACTCTCGAGTTGTCCCAGCGCCCCACCCAATCCGCCCCCACCCGCCAAAGGCAGTATTTCTGGCACGGTTGGGTTTCCTGCTGGCGTGGCAAACGCCGATAAAATTCCAGAGTTGGTGGCTGGCGACGTGATCGTCAAATTCAAAGCTGGCACTCGGAGTGAGTCGCGCCTTGCCGTGCGCGGTGCCGATTTGCAGCGAGGCTCGAGCATCGGGGTCAGTTCGACGTATTTGTACCGTTCAAAAACAGTCTTGGATGCCCGAACGACCCTCGAGTTGGTGCGAAACCTGCAAGACCGCAGTGATGTCGAATACGCGCAACCCAATTATATTGACCACATCACCAAAGCCCCTCGAGATGTGAATTACCCATTGCAATGGCATTATCCAGCCATCAATTTGCCTCAGGCTTGGGATGTGGTGGACGGCACGCAAGGTACTCCTGTGGTGGTGGCGGTGGTTGACACGGGTATTCTCTGGGCGGGCGACGCTTCGGCGCAAACCCATCCCGATCTGATCGGCAAGGTGCTGCCGGGTGCCGACATGATTTCCGACCCTCGGGTCTCTCGAGACGGTGATGGGCGCGACAACGACCCGTTTGACGTTGGAGATTTGAGCGAACCCACCCAATCGAGCTACCACGGTTCGCACGTCGCGGGCACGATTGCCGCCAGCACCGACAACCTCAAACCAGGCTCGAGCACCGAGGCTTTCGGGGTGGCGGGCATCAGTTGGGGCGCAAAAATTTTGCCCGTGCGCGTCCTGGGTCAGGGCGGTGGCAGCAGCAAAGACATCTTGGATGGACTCTTGTGGGCGGCGGGCATTGCCGTGCCTGGAATGCCACTTAACCCCAACCCCGCCAGCGTGATCAACATGAGTCTGGGCGGCAATTACCCCTGCTCCCAAAACCCAGCCGAACAGGATGTGCTCAACCAGGTCAGAGCCAAGGGTGTGATCGTGGTCGTCGCGGGGGGCAACGAGAATGACAACGCCGCCAACCATTCACCCTCGAGTTGTGCAGGAGTGATTACGGTCGGGGCAACCGATCTGCCTGGTGCTCGAGCACCGTACTCCAACTTTGGAACCCGGGTGGATGTCATGGCGCCTGGTGGTGACATGGGCGTGGACACCAACAACGATAAATTCGGCGATGGCGTTCTGAGTTTGGCCAAAGACGATGTTAAAGGTGAGTTTTTTTATTCTTTCGAGAACGGCACGTCGATGGCAGCGCCGCATGTGGCGGGCGTGGCGGCACTGATGAAAGCATTGCGTCCAAGTTTGACTCCCGATCAGGTACTGAATATTTTGCGTGACACCGCCAAACCGCGAACCGCCACCCAATGTCAGGGGCGAAAAGGTGGCACTCAAGCCGCCACCGATTGCGGTGCGGGCTTGATTGATGCGTTCGCCGCCGTGAATGCCGTTGGCGGTCTGACGAACAACACCCAGGACTTGAGTTTAAAACTCTCCCAGGGCGGTTTGACCATCAAACCGGGCGTCAGCGCCAGCGTCAACCTCGAGATTGCCTGCACGGGCGGTCTGACGGGCTTGGTGGACTTGTCTTTTGAGGGTGATCCAACGGGTGTCACAATCAAATCAAGTGGCACTCGCAGTTGCGGCTCGAGTCTGAGTCTAAACTTTGCTGTCGATTCCAATGCGCCCAGCAAAACCCATGCCCTGACGTTTTACGGCACCTCAGGAACGCTCGAGCGTTCTGTTGGTTTCAGCCTCACCGTGCAAGCCACACTGCCAAGTGTGCAAGGTACAATCGTTCTGGCAGCCTTCGTCAATGCGCAGGGCAACCTCGAGGAAGCAAAATCGAACGCGGTTCAGGTCACGCAGTCAAGCTCGAGTGCGGCGTTCAGTGTCGGCGATCTTGAAACCGGAAATTACCTGGTGATCGCCTGGAAAGATGTGAATGGCGATGAGAAATTGAATGCTGGCGATCTGATCGGTCAGGAACCCAATTTGGTGAAACCGAGCAAAACGGGTTTGAGTTTAAAACTCGAGCCGTACAGCGAAACATCGAGCTTGCAAGTGAATGTCAAATCCAACGTTGCCCTGAAGAGTCTGATCGAATCCAAACAAACCCGTTAACCCTCAAATCATATTTTAAACCCGAGTTGCAAATTGACTCGGGTTTTAATTTTTGCTTGCGGTAAAATCCAGACCAATTTTGATGGTCAAATCTGCACCAAGCACGCCCTCGCCACTGACCATCGCCTCGCCGACGCCAAGAAAACTGCGTGCCGCCCTGGCTTCCTCGAGGTTGAGGTTTGAAAGGATCGTGGTCAGTTTTGGATTTCCTGGATTGCTATTGCTGGCGAAAACATTTTGAAAACCAGCCGAGCGCAACCTCGAGATTGCCAAGTTCTGCAAGACTGCATCATCCGCCACCACCGCCACCGACAAGTTCTTGACCTCTCGAGCCTCAAATTGATTGCTGCCGCGCAAGTGTTTGACCACCAAATTTTGAATCGCCTGACTGTCGGGCAACCAGAAACTCTTGCCGCCCAGACGACCAAAATCTCCTGGCAACAACAGGGTGTCGGTACGAGGTCTGGACAGCAAAAATCCCAGCGCCATGCCGACCTGTTCACGGGTTAAATTGGTGCGGGTGTTGGCTTCAATCGCTTTGGCAACTCCTGGCAACGCCAGAATGCCAGCAGGCGATTTCAGTCGCTCGAGCAAGGAGCGCATGAACGCCTGCTGACGTTGCGTGCGACCAATATCGCCCAGGTTGTCGTGCCGAAAGCGCAAGAAACCCTCGGCTTGAACACCGTTCAAATGCTGGAATCCTGGCTTCAAATGAATCTCGAGTTTGGCGGCGGTGTCGCTGTAATCCATTGCATCAGGGACAAAAAGATCAATCCCGCCCAGGGCGTTGACCAGTGCTTTAGAACCATCAATCGACACCAGCAAATACCCATTGATTGGCACGCCCAGCAGACCTTCCACCGCCCGAACGCTCGCCTCTGGACCACCCAAAATCGCGGCGTTGATCTTGTCATTTGCTCGAGTTCCAGCCCCGACGCGGGTGTCCCTCGGCACGGACAGCAACTTCAGGGCATGTTGTTGCGGGTTGAACTGCACCACAATCATGGTGTCCGTCAATCCCGAAAAATCCTCTATCGCTCGGGTGTGATACCCGCTGTAATTGTGACTGACCCCCGCCAGCAAGAACGTGACAGGCATTTTGGGCGCGTTCGGCAGCGCTATGAAGCGCTGAATCATGCTCCAGGCGGGCGCAGCCCAAACGACCAAGGCAACAATGCCTGCCAGTAAAAACCACGGCAGCACACGAACTTTTTTGTGTTTTACCTGGTTGACCTGCAAAAAACCACCTCGAGAGACGGGTTCTGTTGACCCACGTCAAAAGCTTAACCCAGGAATGTGATACTGAACTCATCAAAAAACCTGACTCGCGCATCTCGAGTCAGGTTGAAAAAATTGGGTTTTTGCTGGGTTTAAATTGGAGCCAACGTGATGTCCGCACCAGCAACAGGGGTGCTGCCATTGTAAACGACCGCATCTTTTTGTCCGCCCAGGTCTCCGGCATCGCAAGCCAGAGCATTCGAGTTTTTATTGACGCAAGCCACCAGTCTGTAGGTTCCAGCCTCCAAGCTCGAGAAGCCCCCACGTTTTGCGGTCAGGGTGTAGGTCGTGCTGCCCACACTGTTGTCAAGGTCAACCACGACGCGCCCACTTTTGGCGTTGTTCGGATCGTACTTGGTGCCGTCAAAGAAATCGGCATACACGTAAACTGTGGTTTTGGCTGGCGGTGGAGCACTCGGGTTGGTGGCTTTGCGCAGTGCCAAACCGGCTTGCAGCAAACCGGAACCAAAGGTGTTGGCTGCACCCAAATTCCTGGCGGTGCTGGTCAAAATTTCACGAACTTGCACACGGGTTAAGCCTGGATTTTTGCTGAGCATTAAGCCAGCAATGGCTGCCACCTGCGGGGTTGCTTCCGAAGTTCCCGAAAGTTTTCCGTAGCTGGTGGTGGTGGCAAAATTGGTTGAGGTAATCTGTTCGCCTGGAGCAACCAGTGCCAATTGAGGACCTTGGGCGCTGAAGCTCGAGATGCCGTTGGTTTTGTTAACGCTGCCCACCGCAATCACATTGGTATTGCGGGCTGGGTAGTAAACGCCAACACTCGCGTCGTTGCTGTTGCCGGCTGCCGAAACAATGACCACACCTTTGCCGACGGCGTAAGTGATGGCGTCATCAATGCCCGCATCAGTTGCACCCGTAGCCAAAGGAATACCCAAGCTTAAATTGATCACTTTCGAGCCTTGATCGGCGGCATAACGAATGGCTTTCGCTAAGGTACTGGTTGGACTGGCTGCGCCTTTGTTATCGTAACCAAAGACTTTGACGACCAAGATTTTGCCCGTCCAAGCCAAACCACTGACGCCTTTGACGTTGTTGGTGGCGGCAGCGATAATGCCTGCGGTTGATGTACCATGTCCTGCATTACCAATTGGCACGCCATTGCCATCAGTGACTGGTAAATCGCTTGGGTCATCGTCTTCCGTGGCACAAATTGTACCGTTGAAGGTGGCGCAAAAATCTTTACCAGGCGTAAAGCGCCCAATTAAATCTTCGTGATCTGTCTTGATACCAGTATCCAAAACGGCAATCAAATTGTCAGTCAAATCTTTTTGAACCGCCCAAGCCGCCTGAGCATCGATTTGCACCAAGTAATCCTGGGCATCATAATTGGCATCATTTGGAGTTGGCAGCGCCATTGGACGGTAAATATACTCTGGTTGCGCAATCAAACCCGTTTGCTGCGCCACTCGAGCCGCAAACGCCTGTTCAGTCTCACCACTTGGTACCGTCAGGCTCGAGATATTCTCTGAAACGTTACGCACCTGCACACCGCGCAAACCGGCGGCGCGAGTGTTGGAATTGGAACCGATCAGCAAAATGCTGCCTTTGACATGGGGCGCATTCCAGTCAACCACATTAGAATTGATGGCTCGAGCCTCGCTCGTCCGTGTTGTCTCAGACATGTTTGCATTTAACAATGAAGGGTTGACCGTAATCTTGCCCGAAATGCCAGCACTTCCTTGAGGAATAATCTTGATGTCCAACGTCCCAAAATCGCTTGGGTTGGCAATGCTGGTGGCTTTGATGGTCACAATAGGATTGGCAGGAACGGCAGCGGGAGCCTTGTAATTTCCATTGGCGTCAATGGTTCCCTCCGCAGGACTACGGTCCCAGGTGACCGCCACAACTTTACCTGTCTCGTCGGTTGCAACAAATTGAATGGTCGAATTGACCGCCACCGAAACGCCCGTCGCCGCACCCGCCTGGGGTTTGAGCAGCAAGGCTTGCTTGGGTGGTGCGGGTGGGCAAGCCACCAACAGACCCGCCAGTACCAAGCCGAGAGGGATTAGATTTGCCAAGCCGTTTTTCTTGAATCTCATCAGTGATTTCATATGTCCAGTTTTGAGCTTCTTTGTGCGTTCGCGGTGAAGAGAACCTTAATAAACTTTAGCTTCTGTCTTGGGTTTATGCTCATTGTCAAAGGTTTTTGGAACTTTTCAATCGAACGGCGCGTAACAATGCCAGGAGTTATTTTTATGACTGAACGAAAGTTGTCTCGTTACCGACAAGACCGGATTCTGGGAGGCGTTGCCAGTGGGCTGGCAGCCAATCTGGGCGTTCATCCTGCGCTGGTGCGGTTGTTCTTGGTGCTTGCCGCCCTGGGTTTGATTGCCGTGCCTAAACTTGACGCCTTGGTCGTGATCGCGTACTTTGCCGCCTGGGCACTGATTCCAGAGGTGCAACCCAACCTCGAGGTTGAGGTCAAACCCCTCGTGCCTGGTCTGGTGCGACCAAAACATGGAAGGCGGGTCGAGGGCGTTTGCGCCGGAATCGCTCGAGCTTACAAACTCGATGCGAACTTGGTGCGGGTGGTGATGATCGTGCTGGTGTTGTTTGGTGGTCTGGGTTTGGTGACCTATGTGGCGGGCTGGATTTTGATGCCCAACGAAACCACGCCCGCAGAATTAAATGATGCTGCGTTAATCGCTCGAGATCAAAAAGGAGATCGGTCATGACTAAATTTTTGTGGCGCACATTGATCAACGCACTGGCTTTGTACGTGGTCAGCGCCATCTTTCCAAGCCTTATTTTCTTCTCGAGCGGCGGCGCTGGAGATTACTTGATCGCTGGCGCGGTGTTGGGACTTGCCAATGCGGTCTTGCGCCCAGTGCTGTTTTTGTTGACGCTCCCATTCAATATTTTGACTTTTGGACTGTTCAGTTTTGTCGTCAATGCCGTGGTCTTGCTGCTGGTCGCCAATTACACCAAGCTCGAGACTGGCGGATTTTTTGCGGCACTGGTTGCCAGCGTGCTGTTAAGTCTCGCCTCGGGTTTGATCAGCAGTGTGCTGGGTGAAGAGAAGAAAACCAATCGAACTTGATGTTTCATGAGGACATTCTTAAGCTCGAGCGTCTATACTGTTCAGGTGCTCAAGCGTTTTTCCCTTGCCTGCCTTGCTGGACTCGCCTTTGTCGGCTGTAGCCGCGATGTCGATTCGATTGCGCCGCAAATCGTGATTGTCAAACCCCGCGACGGAAAAGTCACCCAGACCGAAAAACTCGAGGTCGAAGGTTACGCCTGGGATGACGCTGGGGTGTTGAAGGTCGTGGTGAACGGTGAACGTGATCTGATGGTCGATCCCAAATTTAAGGATCAACGCGGACGCAAATTGGTCAAATTCTCGTTTATCGCCACATCTTTGAGTTCGCAAAAAGCGGCGTATGAGGTGCGTGCCGTGGACATTCACGGTCACTCGAGCACCACCGAAATCAACATCACGCGGGACACCAAAAAACCGAGCATCAACGTCGAAAACCTGGATTCGCTCGCCAGTACGGTGGCGGTCACGGGTTCGATAGAGGACAACATGCAGGTCAAAAAGGTGCTGGTGAACGGTGAGGCACTGAACATTGCGCCCTCAATCAAAGTGCCGTTTTATGCGGTGGTCAACCGCAATCGGCGCGGGATTATTTTGATTGAGGCTTTTGATGCTGTGGGCAACAAATCCAGTCGCACGGTGTACATGCCCGCTCCGCCAGCGCCGCCACCCATTGTGGTGACGACGCAAAATCAAGATGGCACTGGGGTCAACAACAGCACGGGAACAAGTACCACGACCACAACCACGCGTCGGCGCAGAAGACGGGTTCGAGCAGCCACCACGACCACGCAGCAATCCGCCAGCACCCCCGCGCCAGTGGTTGTTCCAACCTCCCCGCGCTAAAACTTAGCTTTTGTGTACTTCCAACTCGAGCTTGAAATTGCCGCGTCTGGTTTCGTTGATCACGCGTTTGAATTCGATCCGTCCGAGGCGTTCGGCAACCAGGGTGTCACCCTCCCTGATGCTGGTGCTCGAGCTTGCCAGTTGACCGTTGATGCGCACGTTTTTGCCCTCAATGCCCGCCTGAAAGTACGCCCTTGACACGCCAAAGCCTTTCGCGCCGACCACGTCCACGCGCATACTGGGGACAACCACCTCACGGGTTTTGACGCTGCGCTCGAGGTTGCTGGCGTCCAGCACCTCAATTTGCAGCTCGAGTTCGCGCCCTTGAACCCGCAGGCTGTTCAGGCTTTGCAGTTGTTTGAGTCCTTTTTGCAATGTTGCGACCAAGAACATTCCGTGTTGTTCGCGGATGTCGCCGCGCAATTCGTCGGGCAAGTTGACTGCCACGCGAATGTCTTGAACGTCAGTGTTTTCGCCAAAATCTGCCTCGAGCCGCACAATCTTGACGGGGTCGTCCACGTTTGGAATGTGCTCGGGGTAGAGCGTGTAAATCACGCGGGACGGGTCTGGGAAACCGCCATTTACGGCAAAACGCACGCCGTCGGCAGCCAGGGCGCGTCGGTCCACCGTTGACCCTTCGACAAAACCCGTGCGAACCACGCGTCCACCTCGGGCTTGGGAAACCAGGGTGCGCAAATCGGTCATGCTGCCTCGAGTGTAAACATCATGCCTTCACAAAACCACGCCGAGGGAAGGATTTCAAGCCCAAGTTGAACAAATGAGCCGATCTGATGCGGCACTCATCCACGGCGCGGTATGGTATTCAAAAATATCAAGGGGCTTTTCAGATGTTTTCGACCCGTACAGCCAACACTCAACATTGGACGCAGCACGTGATACTGGGCTTGCTGAGCGGTCTGCTGCTGGGCAGCGTTGTGGTTTTGATTTATTCGCAAACCAAATGGTATTTGCCTCTGATCATCATGGTGCTCAGCCTTGCCATGAGCCTGAACGGTTTGACCAGACGTGTATTGAGTATTCTGACGCTGGTTGTTGGGTTTATTTTGGCGTTGTGTGTTTTTACACCTGCCTTACAACCCGTACAGCGTTTTCTGGACGTCACGCAACTGCCGAGTCGCGCGGACGTGATCGTGATTTTGGGCGGAGGATTGCACTGTGGCTCGACCGACCTCGAATCCTCGAGCCTCGCCCGAACGACCAAAGGCTTGGAACTCTGGAAGGCGGGTTACGCGCCGATCATCACGATTTCGGACACAACAGGTTTGTGGGAAAACTGCGTCAGCCTCGAACAATCCACGCGTCAAGAAATCTCTTACCTCGAGCCGAAGAATGCGCCAGAAATCGTGGTGTTGCCAAAGGTGCAAAACACCCGCATGGAAGCCGAGGCGGTAGAGAGAGAAGCCAAAAAACGGGGTTGGAAAAACATTTTGATCGTGACCGCGCCAGCCCATTCCAGGCGTGCTCGAGCGACGTTTTCCCAACTCAAATTGCAGGCTTTTGTTGTCAGCGCCACGGAACCGCGTTATGACACCGATTTGCATTTGCCGCATGATCGGCTGGAAGCCTTGCCCACGTTGGCTCGAGAAATCGCGGGTTTGCTGAAGTACACGCTTTTGGGTTGGTTCTAATTTAATTTCTGCCAGAAACTGTTGCCGACGCCGTTCCATTTGACCTTCAATGCCTCGGCAACCGTCGCGCCCAGATCGGCAAAACTGCGGCGCTCTCCAAGGTTGATGTTGGTTTTTCCAGGCTTGAACGCCAGCAGCATCGCGTGTTCGCGGGTGTGGTCCGTGCCAAACCAGGTCGGGTCGTTGCCGTGGTCGCTGACGATAAAAAGTGCACCGTCTTCAGGCACAGCGTCGAGCAAATCTGGCAGCGCGTCGTCAAATTCTTTCAAGGCGTTTGCATAACCCGCCACATCGCGCCGATGACCAAATTTGGCGTCAAAATCGACCAGATTCAGAAACGCCAAACCGTTAAAACTCGAGCGCATGACGGCAAGCATTTTGGCAATGCCGTCGCTGTTGTTGTCGGTGTGAATGCTCTTTGTAAAACCACGACTTGCGTAAATATCAGGGATTTTACCCAGACCGATCACATCCAGTTTTGCCTCGAACAACGCGTCCAGCACCGTTCGGGGTGGCTCGAGGCTGAAATCCTTGCGGGCTTCGTTGACGCGATCAAACGGGTGCACGCCTTTGAACGGACGGGCGATCACCCTGGCAACCGCAAATTCGCCTTGCAGAATATCGCGGGCTTTCTGACACCAGTCATACAGTTGCTCGAGCGGCACTCTGTCAACGTGCGTGGCAATCTGAAACACGCTGTCGGCGCTGGTGTAAACAATTGGTTTTCCAGTCTCGAGGTGTGCGGTTCCAAAATCGCGGATCACATCCGTTCCCGAGTACACACTGTTGCACAACCAACCGCGCCCGATGGTGGCGGTAAAGGCATCCATGACAATGGGCGGGAAACCGTCATGGAAGGTTTTAAACGGATGCTCGAGTTGCACGCCCATGAACTCCCAGTGTCCGGTGCTGGTGTCCTTGCCCAGACTGACCTCAAGCATTCGTCCGAACGCGCCGGTAGGGTCGGCAATTTTGCCGGTATTAACGCTGGGAATCCAACCCAAACCGAGACGCTCGAGATTTGGCAACCGCACGCCAGAACTTTGCAGAACGTGATTGATGGTGTGCGAACCCGCGTCGCCGTTCGGGTGGTCCTGGTTTGCCGAGAATTTGCTGGCATCTGGCAGTTCTCCGACGCCGACACTATCGAGCACGATCACACTGATTTTCATGGCTCGAGTTTACTGCACATTGGACCATGTTCCCAAAGGTGCAGGTTCATGAGGGCGACTGTTGAAACCTACTTTTTCATGAAGAAATGCCCCCTCGTAGTTCATCTTGAAACTCGGTATGATTCCGTCTGGTTTGAACCATGACCAAACGTTGAGTCTACGGGAGTGAGGCTCGAGGTGACGGGAGGCGTTATGAAATTAAAATTTGCATCGATTCTGATGTTGGCAGTGTTGGGCGCAGTGTTTGCGGCAAGCCGAGATTTTTTGACGATTCATCAAGCGGGCACCATTGTGGTTGGAACGGACGGCGCATTTCCACCGTTCAGTTTCAAGCAAAGCGGGCAACTGGTCGGTTTTGAGGTTGACCTCGCCAACGCCATTGCAAAGAGTTTGGATGTCAAAACCCAGTGGCGCACCGCGCCGTTTACCGAGTTGTTGTCAGATTTGAAACAGGGCAAATTCGACTTTGTGATCGCCTCGCACGGCATCACCCCCGAGCGCCAAAAAACAATCGATTTTGCCACGCCGCACTACTGCACCGGTGGCATGATCGTGTCCAAATCGGATGGTCCAAAAACCATTCTCGAGCTTCCTGGCACGCGAATTGGGGTCCAAGTCGGGACAACGTACTTGCAAAATGCCTTAAAAATCCCTGGCGTGCTCAAAAGCGATGTCAAAGGTTACGCCAAAGACAGCGACGCGCTGCGTGACCTGATTGCGGGTAAAATTGATGTCTGGATCACCGACAAATTCGTGGCGCTCGATGTCATCAAGAACAATCCCAAAGCCGATCTCGAGCACGGCGATCTGGTTTTTACCGAGCGAATCGCCATTGCGGTGGCAAAAGGCAACAACACCGTCACGGGTTCAATCAACAGTGCATTGATTGGCTTGATGAATGACGGTACTTACGAGAAAATCTCGAACCGTTGGTTCGGTGAAGACATTCGTTGCGAGGGCAATTAAACCAACTCGAGCGTGTCCGAAATCACCCACGCGGTCATGCCCCAGATGTCAAAACCCCGCCAGTCGTAATGCAGCACCTCGTTTGCCCGAGCGCGATAGGCTCTGGGATCATTTGGCAGTTTGGCATTGGGTGGAAGAGTTCGCGCTTCATACCGTGGCTCTAAATTTCGCAATTCTTTGATCGGCACATGCAAAATCCTGGCGACTTCGTTCACATCCGCCTCGAGTGGTGCTGGTTGCTCGAGAAGCCCCAGCACGGGTGTGACATGAAATCCTTGCGGCGTCCAAACATCATCAAGCATTCCGAGCACGTTTACCGAGTCTGAATCCATTCCAATCTCTTCTTGGGCTTCACGCAATGCCGCCTCAACTGGCGTCTCGAGATCATGCAGTGAACCGCCAGGAAACGAAATCTGTCCTTTGTGCGTCGGTAAATGCGCGGTTCGTACCGTCAAAATCAAATGCGGTTCTGGCTCGAGCACCACTGGCACCAGCACCGCCGCCCGCCGGAACTCTGGCAGCTCGAGAATCCGTCGTTCACGGGTTTGCAAACTGTTTTTAAGTCTCTCGAGGTTCATGAATGGCGCTCCAGACTTTTTGCTCGAGCCTTTGACGCAACAGCACTTCAGGGTTTTCTTTTAAACTTCGCGTCCAAGCGACAATCGCCTCGAGTACATCTGCCGCGCCGTTTGCGTCATCGCCCGAGTTTTGCAATGCCGCCAAAACCTCCAGCTTAGAACCCTTTTGTATTCCAAGTGCTTTATGGATTTCTACCCCTCGAGCCAACGCTCCCAGCGCCCTCGGGATGCGTTCGGCGGGGTGTGGTTCAGGTTTACCTTCACGCTCGAGTTTTTTAATTTCGTCCCAGTTTTTCTTGACCGTTTCCGAATCTGGCGCAACCACATCACCAAAGACGTGCGGATGCCGCCGAATCAATTTCTCGACAATCGCGTTTTCAATGGTTTCGTAGCTGTACTCGAGGTTTTCCTCGGCGATCACCGCATGAAAGGCGACCTGCAAGAGCACATCGCCCAACTCATCCGCCACCTCGAGCGGTGTGCCAACACTGATCGCATCCACCGCCTCTGCCGCCTCCTCGAGCAAATACGGGCGCAGGCTTTGATGGGTTTGTTCCCGATCCCAGGGGCAACCGTTCGGGGCGCGAAGTTGACGCATGATTGCAAGAAGGCGTTCCATAGCCCCGAGTCTATCAAAACGTGTTGTTTCGTGTTAGTAAGGCGAGCCTCACACTTGACGCTGCGCCCAGATTTCAAACTGCCAGAATAAAGTTCCGCAGTTCGTAACCCTTGACGGTGTCATTCCAGCCCAATGTCGCAGGGCGCTCAATGCGCAAGCTTGGCAGTGCCAGCAATTTTTGCAAGAAAATATCGGTTTCTTGCAAGGCAATAAAACTGCCAGGGCAACGGTGATGACCGTCGCCGAAGCTCATGACGGCAGGCTGCACGCCTTTGGGCAATTCGCGGTCGGTGCGAATGTCGTGCGGGCACGCGCCCACCGTGCGTTCGTCGGCGTTGGCGCTGTCAAGATGCACCGCAATTTTTGCACCTTTGGGAATCGTGAGGGTCTGACCTTCAGATTCAACCTCGAGGTTCTCGGTGGCGCGGCGCTCGAGCATGGTGACGACAGGCTCGAGGCGCAGGATTTCACCGAGCATCGCATGGCGTTCAGTCTCGCCCGCGACCAAAAACCGTTCACGCAATTTTGGACGCTCGAGAAAGTGCATCACGGCGGCGCAAATAAATTCTCTTGTGGTTGCCATGCCTGCCGCACCGTAGGTCACGCATTCGGACAGCACCTCGGGCGGCGTGTAACCCTCGCTTAAAACGTGGGAAATCACGTCTTCGCGGGGCTGTTTTTTGCGCTCACGAATGGCGGGTTGCACATCCAGAAAGAAGAATGCCAGCAGATTCCAACGCGCTTTGATGGCTTCCAAAATTTTGGTTTGATCTGGCGAGTTGACCAGCCCCGAAATGCGTGCCCCCATCCCTGGGACGCGGCTGCTGGTCAGTCCGACCACTTGCGCGGCGACTTCTACCGCCAGTTTCATCGAGGTTTTGCTCAAATCTGCCTTGCCTTTTTTGACCAAGTCGGCGACCAAATCGGCGCTGAGTTTTTCCATCATGGAACGGTAATTGGCATTGGTGTAATTGGGCGTGAAAAAACGTGCGGTCTTGCGGCGCAAATCATGATGCACCTCACCCTCGAGATGCAAAACGGGTGCTCGCATGTTGGCTGGCATTTTGGCGACCAATTCCGCACCGAAACCGGCTTGTTTTACATTGTTGCTTCGCAAAATGGTACGCACCTCATCATGCCCCCTGACATGCCAAAGACCGTTTTCGTCCACGTTCAGGCTTGGCGTGCTCGAGACTTCCCCTCGAGCGGTTTTACGGGCGTTGTGGTCTACAGGACAGCCATCGGTTTGTGGGTTTATTGGGTCTGAAGTCATGAAGGTTATTTTGACCGAAATCTTAAAGTGACATCTGTGACTTTTGAGACATTGTGTATCATTTCTCGAAAATCCATATAATAAACCCGTGTCTGCAATCCCAATTCTGACTGACAAACGCATCAACAACACGCGACGCGCCCTGACCAACGCCCTGATCGCCCTGACCCTCGAGAAAGGCTACGACGCCCTGACCGTGCGTGACATCAGCGAACGTGCAGGGATCGGTTACGCCACGTTTTTCAGACATTTCTCCGATAAAGATTCCCTGCTGACGGAAGTTCTCGAGGGAACCCTGGGCGAATTTCTGGAATTGATTCAACCAGTCTTGAACGACCCAGAACGCACGGTGACACTGGTTTTTGAGCACGTCAAGCAAAACAGTGACCCTGTTCGGGTTTTGCTGCGCACCCGCAACGTCAGTCCGTTGTTGCCCCGCATTTTTGCTTTTTCCTCTCAAGCCATGCTCGAGACGCTGAAACCAAATCCCAAAAGTCTGATTCCGCCCGAGATTGCCGCGCATCACATGATCGTCTCGATTCTCGAGTTGATCGAATGGTGGCTCGAACATGAAATGCCGTACCCGCCCGAGCACATGGGCAAAATTGTCAACGCGCTCATCATGCAACCCGCCCGAAAACTGGCTTTCCTCGAGAGGTGAACCTCAATCCCGCACCTCGAGTTTCAAACTTGGAATTTCGAGGGTTTTGCTGGCAATATTTTCGAGCAGTCTGCGGTCATGCGACGCAAAAATGATCGTGCCAGAAAACTCGAGCAG
The DNA here is from genome assembly GCA_025352125.1 of Deinococcales bacterium. Taxonomy (GTDB): domain Bacteria; phylum Deinococcota; class Deinococci; order Deinococcales; family JAAFIG01; genus JANXTZ01. Next base: position 63,540 of record JANXTZ010000040.1, read on the forward strand.
CAATTTCTCGAGCGCCCCAATCGCGTCAATGTCCAGATTGTTTGTGGGTTCGTCCAGAATCAACAAGTGCGCTTTGGTCACGCTCAGACGCGCCAGCGAGAGCCGTGTGCGTTGACCCCCGCTCAAAGTTGTAATGGCTCGAGTTGGGTCTTTCGGAAGCCCTAAACTTGCCAGCAGGGCGAACAATTCCCTCGTCTCGAGGTCAGGATTGGCTGCAAGTAACGCGTCTTTCAGGGTTTGGAACTCTTCGAGTTCTTCGGTGTTCTGACCAGCCCAGTACACATTCAAGCCAACGCCCTTCAGAATTTTGCCGCTCGAGATTGAAATTTGACCAAGAATTGCTTTAATCAGCGAACTTTTGCCTCCACCGTTTGCACCAATCAGCGCCAGCCTTTCACCGCGCCGAACGTGCAAATTCAACCCCTCGAGAATCAATTTCTCATCCCGCACCAGCCTTAAATTCTCGAGCGTTAACACCTCTTTTGGTCCGTGGTTGAGATGTCCGAGTTTGATGCGGGTCATGAAGTTTTCTTCAAACGGTTTCTCGAGTTCGCCCATGTGCTCAATTCGTTTCTCGAGCGCCAAAGTGCGTCGCCCACTTTTATGGCTTGCACGGTTCATCAAATGGCTGGCGGTGGTCTTGTCACGGCTTCCCACACGGTGTTTGTTTTCGGCTCGAGAGGCTTGCTGGGCGGCAAGTTGCGCCTCAATGTGCAATTGTTTGACCTTGCGCTCGTGGTTCTCAAAAGCAATCAGCGCCGATTCGCGCAAGACTTGTTTGACCTCCATCGCCTCGGAATAATTTCCTGGATATTCGGTCAATTTCTGCCGCTCGAGTTCGTAACAACGCGTGATCGTCGCATCCAAAAAAGTCCGGTCGTGCGAGACGATCAAGAATCCAGCCTCGGAAGAATTCACAAAATTTTCCAGCCACACCAGACTCTCGAGATCAAGATGATTGGTCGGTTCATCCAGAAGATAAAAATCGCTCGGTTCGATCAGCAGTCTTGCCAGCAACGCGCGGCGCTCCTGTCCACCCGAAAGCGCATGGCTCGAGAAATCGCCGTTCAAACCCAAGCCCGCCAGAATACTCTCGGCTCGAGCTTCGATGTCGTACCCGCCAGCGACCCGAAAGTGTTCCTCTGCCAGCGCGAAACGCTCCAAGTTTTCGGTGCTCGGAATCTCGAGGTTGTGTTGCGATAGCTCGAGTTCGGCTTTGAGTTGCCTGTGACGCAATGGCAGCACAATCTCGCGCAAACTCCCAGCCTCAAGTTCAGACCGTTGCTCGAGATACGCCAAACGCCCTGAAGCACCAACCTCGCCAGCGTCGGGAAGCTCGAGTTTGGTCAAGAGTTTCATTAACGTGGTTTTGCCGCTGCCATTGCGCCCGAGAAGCCCGACGCGATCACCGGCGTGAAGCTCAAGATTCGCATTTTCAAAGATCAGGTTGTCGGCGTAACGTTTTGTTACGCGCTTTAAAATAAGACTCAACGCCAAACCTCCAAGTCGAGAAACGCCCCCAAATGTAACGGAGCAGATCGTGCCGATAAGGATTTAGCGCAAGCGTGTCAAGAAAAATTCTCCTACAGGAAGCAAGTGGTCGCTGCTCGAGAAACCCGAGCCAGTGATCCAGTTTTACAGATTTAAAGCCCAAACGTCAATACGCCAAACACCTTACCCTGATTGCCAGTTGATCGCCCATGAATAACTCTTCAGAATGTGTCTACCCAACGCACTCAAAGGAGATCACTCATGGACGACCATTTTATCGTAACAGCTTTCGTCATTATCGACGACCTCATGACCAAATTC
>JANXTZ010000056.1 GCA_025352125.1 Deinococcales bacterium
GCCAAAGGTTCGTTCTACCCCTCGAAGACTCGAGCGTTCTTGGCTGGCTTTGATGATGATGTCTTTTTCTTCTTGACTGTAGGCGTTGGTGCGCGGGTTTTCACGGTGTTGTTTCTTGCAGGTTTTGCAACGGTAGCGTTGTCTGCCGTCTGGGGCGCGAATGCCCGTCAGGTGCTTGATTATGAGCAAGAAGCGAAACCGAATTTGACGAGGGCATCGCTTTGGCAGAATGGGCAGGTTAGGGTAACTGTAATGGGCATGAAATCATTCTATATCAAACCACTACCGAGAATCCGATTCTCGAGCTTTTTAAACTGTTATTCGCTTTTAACTTACTTGACTTCGACGGTTGCGCCAGCGTCAACCAATTGCTTCTTGATTTTCTCGGCTTCGTCCTTGCTGACGCCTTCTTTGACCGCGCCGCCGGCTTCGGTCAAGTCTTTGGCTTCTTTCAAGCCCAAACCGGTGATGGCACGGACTTCTTTAATGACGTTGATCTTATTCGCGCCAGCTTCTTTGAGCACAACGTCGAACTCGGTCTTCTCTTCGACCACGGCTGCTGGACCTGCGGCTGCTGGACCTGCGGCAACGGCGACGGCTGCGGTGACGCCCCAGGTGTCTTTGAGGGTGTCAATCAAGTCTTTGATCTCCAAGATGGTGGCGCTTGAAAGTTCTTCGACGATACGTGCTTTGTCTAAAGCCATGGTAATTCTCCTTTAAAGGTCTCGAGGTTTCTCGAGGTTGAAATAAGCGGCGGGTTAAATCTCGAGGGTTTCGAGGGTTTACGCGGCTTGTTGGACTTTGGCATCGAGGATGCCGACGAGTTCCTGTTGTTTGCTGCCGAGCACGCCAACCAAGTTGGATGGTACTGCCTCGAGCACGCCGAGCAATTCTGAACGCAGAACGTCCTTGCTGGGCAGGTTGGCAATGTCTTCAAAACGCTTCGCATCAATGACCGCACCGTCCAGAACGCCGCCTTTGGCGTTTGGAATGCCTTTGTCATTCTTCTTGGCGTAATCTACCAGGGCTTTGACTGGACCGATGGCGTCTTCGCCTACGAGCACCAGTGCAGAAGGACCTTTGAGAAGGTCGTTCATTTCAAAGCCTTTGTCTTTGATCGCCAGGTTAATCAGGGTGTTTTTCGCCACCACGAGACGTGCTCCCACGTTTCGGAGTTCTTTGCGAAGCCCACCCAGCCCCTCGCTGGTCAAACCTTGGTAGTTCACGACATAGAAGCTCGATTGTCCCTCTAAGGACTTGCGAAGCGAAGTGAGTGATTCAAGATTGCGTTGATTTGCCACTTCTTCCTCCTTTGTCGTGCCAGCAACACAAAACCGCGTTGCAGGCAAGTTATTGTCTCAAAACGCGGGATTTAGGCATTAAAAATTTTAAGCCCTACTCTCGCATCTCGGCAGGTTGTTTAAGTCTTGCGACCCCTGCTGTCATTGACGCTCGCAACCTTGCGGTTACGCCTGATTCACCTTTCCCTTACGGGTTCGCACGGTGTTCAGGTTGCTCGGGTGACCCCAAGCCGTGAAAGGGTATCACACAGGGCGTTAGATGTAAAGGTTATTTTCAAAATTGTTTTGCAACAGATTGTGAAACGCGAATCCTGCTGCGCCTATCGTGACCGAATCCAGACCAAAAGAGCAACGTTCGACGGTGACGCTGCGGTAATCCTTGCCAAACAAGCGACGCTCGAGTTCTTGGGTGGCAGGTTGGATGAGTGCATCGCCAAGTTCGGCAACGCGTCCCCCCAGAATCACCAGTCTTGGATCGAAAATATTGGCGAGGTTGCCCATAAACGTGCCGAGGTGAATCGCAGTTTTGTGAATGATTTTGACCACAATCGGGTGACGTTGCTCGAGCAACTCGAGAATTCTTTTTGAATCTGGGCGTTCGCCGGTGCCTGTCTCGATGGCGCTTTGTATGGCGTTTAAGCTGAACAGGGTTTCGGCACAGCCGACACTGCCGCATGAGCATTTTTGACCGTTTGGGACGACTGTCATGTGTCCCCACTCGCCCGCAAAACCGCGCTGCCCGTGATAAAGCCGGTGGTCGAGGATCAAGCCGCCGCCGATGCCGGTGGTCATGTGAATGTAGAGCAGATCGCCGTCATGTTTGTGTTGCCCAAACAAGTACACCGCCATGACGGACAGGTTTGCGTCGTTGTCCACAAAAATGCGGTCTTCTGGAATTTCTGGGATTTGCTTTTGCAACAGGTTTAAGAACGGCATGTTTTCCCAACCCAAACTGGGGGCTTTGAGCACCAATCCCCTGATCGTATCGACTGGTCCTGGAATGCCCACACCCAACCCAAGAATGGTTCTGTTGTTCAAGGCATGGTTGATTCGCAATTTTTTGACGCATTTTGCCAAGCTCGAGGTGGCGATTGCGGCGTTGCTAAAATCTCCCATCACAGTTTTTCGAGCCAGAATTTCGCCGTCGATATTGGTGGCGACGCAACTGATCTCAGAAAGGTTGATTTCTGCGCCCAGCAGGACAAATCTGGCTTCGTTTAAGAACAGTGGAATCGAGGGTCGCCCCAGCGCCAGACTGACCCCGCCCTCGCCAGTGCACAGCCAACCGTCCAGCTCGAGTTCTTGCACCAGTGCGCTGACGGTGCTTTTGGTAATGCCGAGTTGTTTGGCGACATTGCTTCTCGAGATGCCCGGGTTTTGCCAGACCAGTTTGATGATGCCACTGCGATGTGGGCGTCTGGGAGTGATTCTTTCGCTTGGGGTCAAGGTCATGGTGTTTTTAAATCTTGGTTTCCGAAGTCGGAACATCCCAAAAATCCTTAAAGACTTATTTCATTTTTGTAACCAAAGCCAGTATATCATGATGCACCAGGGAAATACGATTCAAAAATTTTGCGTTTAGAACAGTGATCCTGGTATAAAATAAAATCTTCAAGATGGTTATTGACAGATCAACAATCGGGACTGTATGCTCACTTAGTACAAAAAACGAACAAAAGATTTAAATGTCTTTCTGAGAATTCTCGGACTTTCTTGCAAACGCCTCGATTTGAGCTACAATGCGAAGGATTCCAAGAACTCAAAAAAGGCAAGAAATTGAGTAAGTCGTGCTTTGTCACGGGTGGAATTCTAGGCTTTAGTGTTTCAGGAGGTTGTATGAAGAAATGGCAAATTGGTGCAATTGGTCTGCTCTCCGCGAGCTTGCTCTCGGGTTCGTTCATGGCGCTCAACTCGAGTGCAGGCGCACAAGGCGGCATGGTTGTTGGTGTGAGCTGGAGCAACTTTCAAGAAGAACGTTGGAAGACAGACGAAGCCGCCATTAAAGGCGCACTGACCGCAGCAGGTGCAACTTACGTCAGCACCGACGCTCAATCCTCGAGCGAAAAGCAAATCAATGACGTGAACACCTTGATCACCAAAGGCGCGAAAGCGATTATCCTTTTGGCTCAGGACAAGGATGCCATTGGACCAGCCATCGAGGCTGCCAAAGCCGCAAAAATTCCAGTCGTTGCCTACGACCGCTTGATCGAAAATCCGTATGCCTACTACCTGACGTTCGACAACGTCGAAGTGGGTCGTATCATGGCGCGTGAAATCTTGAAAGTGAAATCCAGAGGACAGTTCGTCTTTATCAAAGGCGACCCAGGCGATGCCAACGCAGAATTTGTCTACGGCGGTCAACGCGAAATCCTCGAGCCTTCAATCACCAGTGGCAAGATCAAAGTCGCCGCGATTCAAGCGACCGAAGGTTGGAAGCCAGAAAATGCTCAACGCAACATGGAACAAATCCTAACCAAACTCAACAACAAAGTTGACGTGGTCATGTCATCGAACGACGGTATGGCAGGCGGCGCCATCGCTGCTTTGGCTGCCGTTAAGTTGGCTGGCAAAGTTGCGGTTTCGGGTCAGGACGGCGATTTGGGCGCTCTCAACCGCGTTGCGCTTGGAACACAAACCGTCAGCGTTTGGAAAGACTCACGCGCTTTGGGCAAAGCCGCCGCCGAAATCGCCGTCGAACTTGCCAAAGGCACAGCTTTGACCGCCATCAAAGGCACAAAAGTCTTCAAAGACGGTCCAAAGAAAGTCGCCATGAACTCGACCTTGCTTGCCCCAATCGGCATCACCAAAAAGAACCTGAACTTGGTGCTCGACGCTGGCTGGATCAAGAAAGAAGTGTTGTGCGCTGGCGTGACCAAACTCGCAATCTGCAAGTAATTTAAGGTAACACGCGGGCGGGCATACGGTTTTGTGTGCTCGCCCGTTTTGATTCTGAAACCACCAAAGAATCTCGAGGTCATTTTTTATGCAAAATGTACAAACGAACCAAGCGCCCGCCGTTCGTCGTTCGCTGCTCCAGAATTTGGGTATTGATGCTCAACTGCTGACGATGCTTGCGGCAATCGTGATGGTCTGGATTGGTTTTCAAATTTGGAGCGAAGGACTTTTTCTTTCACCACGAAATTTATGGTTCTTGGCTGTTCAATCTGCTGTTGTCGGCATCATGGTTGGCGGCATGGTCTTGATTATTGTCGCACGTCAGATTGACCTGGCGGCGGGCAGCATTCTTGGTTTTACGGCAATGGTGATGGCAGTCTTTCAAGCACCACCGCCAAACGGTTTGGGCTTGCATTGGATCATTGCCCTGATCGCAGGCATTTTGGTTGCCATATTGATTGGATCAATCAACGGTTCAGTCAGCGCCTATGTTGGTGTACCAGCTTTCGTGGTGACATTGGCGGGTATGATGATTTTTCGCAACCTTACGTTCAGTCTTTCAAATGTGACCATCACACCGCTCAACGAAACCTTTCAAATTCTTGGCGGCGGCAATAACGGCTCAATCGGTCCATTGTGGACTTGGGTCTTTGGTCTTGCTATTGCCGTCCTGATCTTGTGGCAAACCCTGGCTGGTCGTTTGCGTCGTCAAAAAAATGGTTTTGCAGTGCGCCCCATGTGGGCTGAAGCCCTGGTCACAGGATTGACATTGCTGATCGTTTTGGGCTTTGTGCTTGTCATGAACGCTTACCCCGTGCCTGGTACAGACCCACCCGTCGGAAGCGGCATTCCAATACCCGTCTTGATCGCCCTGGCGGTTCTTGGTTTTTTAAACTGGATGACCCGCAACACCCGTTTTGGACGCTATATTTTTGCGATTGGCGGCAACCCCGAAGCGGCACTCCTGGCAGGGATCAACGTGAAACGCACCATGCTCTTTATTTTTATGCTGATGGGTTTTCTGACCGCCATCGCTGCCGCAGTACAAGCGGCACGTCTAAACGGCGCAACGCCAACCGTAGGACGCGACCTCGAGCTGACCGTCATTGCCGGTGCGGTGATTGGCGGCACGGTGCTTTCAGGCGGCGCTGGCACGATTTTGGGCGCAGGTTTGGGCGCACTTTTAATGAGCAGTCTCGAGAATGGTTTGGGTTTGGTTGGTGTGGCAACTGAACAACAGAAAATCGTGATTGGCATCGTTTTGTTGCTGGCAGTTATCTGGAACACCGTCAGTGCGAGATGGAGGAAAGGCTGATGAATCCATTGATTGAGATGAAAAACATTTCTTTGCGATTCGGCGGCAATCAAGCCCTGAGCGATGTGTCGATCAACCTTTACCCTGGCGAGGTGGTCGGGCTTCTCGGTCACAACGGTGCTGGCAAAAGCACACTAATCAAAGTGCTTTCTGGCGCTTACAAGTCTGATTCTGGACAGATTTTTGTCGAGGGTTCTGAAGTCAAGATCAACAACCCACAAGATTCGCAGCGTCATGGCATTGAAACGATTTATCAAAGCTTGGCTTTGGCAGACAATCTAGATGCCGTCGCCAATGTTTTCTTGGGACGCGAAAAGATCAATGGTGTTGTGCTTGATGAGGACACCATGGAAATCGAAGCCCGCAAAGTGCTTGACCGCCTGCGCGTGAAAATTCCAAGTCTGCGCGTGCCAGTCTCGAACATGTCTGGTGGTCAACGCCAGACCGTGGCAATCGCTCGAGCGGTGTATTTCAAAGCCAAAGTGCTCATCATGGACGAACCCACCGCCGCGCTCGGACCCGAAGAAACCCAGAAGGTCGGCGAGTTGATCAAAGCCTTGAAAGCTGAGGGCGTGGGTATCTTTTTGATCTCGCACGATTTGCACGACGTGGCAGACCTGTCTGACCGCCTGACCGTCATGAAAAACGGACGGGTGGTTGGCACGGTCAACACCAAAGATGTCAGTGAAGACGAGGTGCTGGGCATGATTATTGCTGGCACAACCCCGAAACATCTGGCAAACAAATAAACCATTCTTTCAGGCTCGAGATTCCGAAACCTAGAATCTCGAGTTATTACTTCCAGGTTCATTTCAGGTTTGATGCGTGTCAATCTCAGGAGCAAACTCGAGGATGGGTCAATGAAAAAACAAATGATCAAAAGTCTTTTGCTAATCTCAAGTTTGGGCATTCTCGGTCTGGTCTTGCACGCCCGAGCCGACGAGGCTCCAAGCTTGCCACTCGAGAAAATCGTCATCAACAACTGGTACGGGTTGACCCTCGAGTTGATCCGTCACACGCCAGGTTACGCGCCGCCTGTGGCTTCACGTACCTTGGGTTACATGGGCGTGGGTTTGTACGAATCGCTCGTGCCAGATTTTAAAAACTATAAATCGCTGGTCGGACAACTCAACGCCCTCGGTAAAGTTCCAAAACGCATTGCCAACAAAACCTACGACACCGCCACCATCGAAAACGCGGTGCTCTCGAGTTTGGTACATTCATTTTTTGACAACACTGGACCGAGCGGGGCGCAATCGATGAAAAACCTTGATAAACGCCTGAAACAAAACCTGGAAGCTCGAGGAATTCCGCAAGATGTGATGGAACGCTCGCGAAATCATGGGAGACGGATTGCAACGGCAATTTTTGAATGGGCAAAAACCGATGGTGGAATGAACGGAATGCACACAGGTTATCCGCAAACTTTTACACCACCGCAAGGCGCAAATTACTGGGTCAGCCTCGTGCCGACTCAATCCAGACCACTCTTGCCATATTGGGGCAATAACCGCCCAATGGCACTCAAAACAGGTGACGAGTGCGGTATCAGTGCCCCGCTAGAATATTCTGAAAAACCCGACAGTGCTTTCTACAAAGAGGCGCTCGAGGTCTACACCATCAGCAAAACCCGCAGCGAAGAACAAACCAGCATTGCCCGTTTCTGGTCAGACGACGCCATGCTCTCCAAAACTCCGCCAGGACACTGGATGGGACTTTTGATGCAACTCTTGGTTGAGAAAAATGCGCCCCTCGAGATGTACGCCGAAGGCTACGCCCGACTTGGTATAGCCGTGAACGACGCCTTTATTGGTTGCTGGAAAACCAAATACGAGTACAACCTCTTGCGCCCAGTCACCTACATCAAACGCCTGATCGACCCAAAATGGGAATCGATGCTGACCACACCACCGTTCCCAGAATACCCGAGCGGTCACAGCACCCAATCTGCCGCCGCCGCCGAAGTGCTGACGCAACTGATGGGCGAGAATCAAAGCTTCACTGACCACACCCACGACGAGGATGGACTTCCCGCCCGCAGTTACACCAGCTTCCGCGCCGCTGCCTCTGAAGCCGCACTCTCGAGGTTGTACGGTGGTATTCACTACCGCGCCGCCGTCGAGCGCGGACTCGAGCAGGGGAAGTGCATCGGCGAAAAAGTGGCAAAATTGCAATTCAAGCGCTAAATTTAGACTGCCAAAAACGCAACAATTGGCGCGACCAGACTTTCCACTCGAGCCACCATCTCATCTCGAGTGTAAGTTCTGGTCGGACCGAGTTCGACCAACACGGCAGGTTTGATCGTGTCGTTGATGTACAAACCCTGCCCGATGACCGCACCTTTTTTGTCGTACCATTTTCGTTCCCAATGCGAAAGCACTTTGACGCTCGCCCCGACTGCCTCGCCTAGGCTGTCGCCAAGCGTTTTGGCAAAAGGCTTCGCCACTTTGACATCGTTAAAAAACACCCACAAACCAGGATCAGCCGTTGCCGTGTCGTGATGAATCGCCACCACCAAACCCTCGTCGTTTGGCGTTGCCACACGGTCTGCATAAGTCGGTCTGGTGTCAGTTTCTCGAGACAAACTCGAGCCAATGTTTTGCAATTTTAATAAATACTGCAACGCCTTGGCGGAGGTCAGGTTCAAATCTTTTTCGTTCACACCATCGCCACTCGCGCCACCATCCCGCCCACCGTGACCAGCGTCAATCCGCACCAAAATTGGCAATTTCATAGCCAAAACTTACGGCAATCCTGTGAGCCTGCCGTGAATCAAAACTCGAGCCAACATGTCTGGCAGCCGAGACTCGAGCGGCGTTTGACTCGAGACGCTCGAGATGTTAGTTTTAATTCAAGATGAGTTTTCGTTCAGTTAACACTGGTTGGTGGTGGTTCAGGTAAACCTGGGCTGCTGAACTTTTGTTATTTTGCGCCCCAGGTTGAACGCCTGGGGCGTTTTGTTTTGATTTTTGCGTTTTGAAAAACACAGATTGGAAATCTCGAGAAGTTACCCAAATGCCGTGGGTGATGACAAGCATCACCCCTACAAAAAACAGGAGAATTCATGAACATCACCGCCGAACAATTCGCCCAACTGAACCCAGAAACTCGAGTTCCCATCTACCGTGAGGTTCTGGCAGACCTCGAGACGCCCGTCAGCGCGTACCTGAAGGTCACGCAGGGCAGCCCCATGAACTTTTTGCTCGAGAGTGTTGAGGGCGGCGAACGCTGGGCGCGGTACTCGTTTATAGGCGTTGGTGCGAAGGGCAGCATCACGGCGTTTGGACATCAGGTCACACTGACGGGTTCGTTTGGCAACGAAGAGTTTCACTCGAGCGATCCGTTAAAAGTTTTGTATGAAAAAATTGTGACCCGAGTCGAACCCGACCCAATCTTGCCCGCGTTGTTTGGTGGCGCAATCGGTTACTCGAGTTACGACCTGGTGCGCTGTTTTGAAAACCTGCCTGTTAAAAATCCAGACGAACTGGGGATTCCAGACCTCAAATTTATTGAACCCGAAGGCATGGTGATCTTTGACCACCTGAAGCACCGATTGTTTATTGTCGCCACCGCCGAAACGGGCATGATCTCGAGTTATCACAGCGCCAAAGCTGTGGTTGAAAAACTGCACTCGAGGTTGAGAGGCGCACTGCCAGGTGTGCCAGGAGATCGCCCGAGTCGCAAGGCAGAGTTTGTCAGCAACGTGACCCAAGCCGAATTTGAAGCGAGTGTCACCAAAGCCGTCGAATACATTCGAGCGGGCGATATTTTTCAAGTTGTCCCAAGCCAGCGCTTTTCCGCACAACTTCACGCCCACCCGTTCGCCGTCTACCGCGCCCTGCGCAACGTCAACCCAAGCCCCTACATGGGATTCCTCGAGCTTGGCGACTGCACGCTGGTTGCTGCCAGCCCCGAAAGTTTGTGTCGCAGCGACGGGATCAGGGCAATCACCCGACCCATTGCAGGCACACGAAAACGTGGATTGAGTGAAAACGAAGACCTATTGCTCGAGCAAGAATTGCTAGCCGACGAGAAAGAATGTAGTGAACACATCATGCTCGTGGATTTGGGACGCAACGACCTCGGGCGCGTCAGCAAATACGGCAGCGTGCGCGTGGACGAACTGATGATCGTCGAACGCTACAGCCACGTCATGCACATCGTCAGCACGGTATCGGGCGAACTCGAGACAGGCAAGACGCCACTCGATGCGCTCGCCGCGACCCTGCCGATGGGAACGGTTTCGGGCGCACCCAAAATACGCGCCATGGAAATCATTGAAGAACTCGAGAACACCCGCCGTGGCTGGTACGGCGGCGCGTTTGGTTACATCGCCCACGACGGCAGCATGGACATGGCACTGACCCTGCGCACCGCGCTGGTGAAAGACGGAATGATTCACATTCAAGCTGGCGGTGGCGTGGTCGCCGATTCCGACCCGACGCTCGAGTTTGAAGAGAGTGTGAACAAAGCCAAAGCGCTGCGGCGTGCGGTGGAATTGGCAGAAGCGGGCTTGTAAACCTCGAGAAATGAAAGGATTGAAATGAATGATCGGTCATTCAAAACCCAACGACGCAGAATCCGACTCAAAGATTTTGATTACTCGAGTCCAGGAGCGTATTTTGTCACGATTTGTACCAATATCCGAAATCAAAATACATTTGGTGAAATTACAACTCGAGGCATGGAATGCAATGCGGCGGGAATGATGGTTTCTAAGGTTTGGGATTCTCTGATGGAACGATTTCCAATTGTTTTGGATGAATTTATTGTTATGCCCGATCATGTTCACGGCATCATTATTTGCAGAATACCGTAGGGGTGGGGCTTGTCCCCACCCTTGGGAGGGATGAAATACCCAATCAAAAAATGCAGATTTTGGGCGTGCATCAGGAAAATGACCATAACGTGCAAAGGGCGACCACAAGGGTCTACGAAAAATCCTATTTTGGGCGATGTTGTTGGGGCTTTTAAATCCATAACGACAAATCAATACATCAAAGGCGTGCGTGAACTTGGTTGGCAACCATTCGAGAAACGTTTTTGGGAACGTGATTACCATGAGCGCATCATCCGTAACGACACCGAACTCGAGCTAAAACGAAATTACATTCTCGAGAATCCCGTGCGTTCTCAAGTGAAAGCAGGGCTGGTATGAAACGCATTTTGACGGGCATTCGACCCACGGGCAAACTTCATATCGGGCATTACTTGGGGATGCTCGAGCAGACAGTTTCTCTGCAAAACGAGTTTGATACATTTGTGATGATTGCCGATGTTCAAGCCTTAACCGACAATTTCGAACGACCAAAATCCGTGCGTGAGAACGTGCTCGAGGTGGCTCTTGATGCCATCTCGAGCGGGATTAATCCGTATAAAAGCACGTTGTTTATTCAGTCTTTAATTCCTGAAATTGCGGAATTAACCGTGTATTACAGCAATCTTGTAACCATCTCGAGGCTCCAACAAAACCCTACGGTCAAAACCGAAATTGCGCAAAAACGCGAGTTGTTCAAGCATTCGGTAACATACGGTTTTTTGGGCTATCCAATTTCGCAAGCTGCCGACATCACTGCGTTTCAAGCCAGTGTTGTGCCAGTCGGTGAGGATCAAATTCCGCAACTCGAGCAAACCCGTGAAATCGTGCGCAAGTTCAACAGCATTTACGGTGAAGCGTTGGTGTTGCCTGAAGCTCGAGTCATTCCAAATACGCGGGTGAAGGGTTTGGACGGTGATGCGAAAATGGGTAAGAGTTTGGGGAACGCGATTTTCTTGTCTGATACGGCGGAAAATGTCTCTGGTAAAGTCTCGAGCGCCATCACCGACCCTGCGAAAATCAGGTTGCGCGATGTTGGAAATCCTGATGTTTGCACGGTGTTTGAATACCACAAACTGTTCTCGGAAAACCTCGAGACAATTGCCGACGAATGTCGTGCGGGTGATCGAGGTTGCGTGATGTGCAAACGCGATCTTGCCCAGAAAGTGAATGCAAAACTCGAACCAATTCGTGAAAAACGCGCCACACTCGAACCAAGCGAAATTTTCGAAATTCTGTTTGAAGGCACGAACAAAGCCAGAACGGTCGCCCGAGAAACTTTAGACGTGGTGAAACAACACATGCACCTCGATTATTTTAAGGCGGCATGACATGGCTCAAGTCAAAATCTACGCCTTGCGTCAAACCCTCGAGCCTCGAGAAGAAATCTCAAATGCGATTCATGCCAGCGTCATGACCGCGCTCGAGTACCCAGCCGACAAAAAATTTCACAGGTTTTTCCCGCTCGAGCCTGAAGATTTTGTGTTCTCAAATGACCGATCAGACAAATACACGATCCTCGAGATTTCAATGTTTGAAGGCCGCAGCGTTGCAGCCAAAAAGAAACTGATTGCATTGCTGTACCAGAATTTTGCAGCGCTTGGCATTTCGAGCAACGACCTTGAAATCACGATTTTTGAAACCCCAAAACACAACTGGGGTATTCGTGGTGTGCCAGCAGACGAACTCGAGTTATCGTATCGGGTCGAGGTTTGAATTCGGAGGCATTATGAAAATTTTGGTGGTTGACAATTACGATTCGTTCACGTACAACCTCGTGCAGTATTTGGGCGAGTTGGGGGCTGACCCCGTGGTGTGGCGCAACGATCAATTCAAACTCGAGGACATTGCGGGTTTAAAACCTGCTGGAATTGTGGTTTCGCCTGGTCCTTGCACGCCGCTCGAGGCGGGTTTGTCGGTGGCGGTGATTGAAGAATTCGGGGAGCACATTCCGTTGTTGGGCGTGTGCTTGGGACATCAGAGCATCGGGCAGGCGTTTGGGGCTAAAGTCGTTCGGGCGAAGCATTTGATGCACGGGAAAGTCTCGAGCATCGCGCATGATGGAACGGGCGTTTTTGCGGGGTTGCCGAACGATTTCACAGCAACACGCTATCACAGCCTTGTGATCGAGGATTTGCCCTCGAGTTTGCGCGTGAATGCCTGGGTCGATGAGGCGCATGGGCGTACCATCATGGGTGTGCAGCACGAAACCTTCCCGATTCACGGGGTGCAGTTTCATCCCGAGAGCGCCTTGACCGATCATGGGCATAAAATGCTCGAGAATTTCTTGAAGGTCTGTGCGTAATTTTCCCCGTAGCGCATTGCCATGCGCCCACAGGATCAACTTATTTCGTAAGAGCAAGGAGTTTTATGAAACGTGAAATTTTTTCCAGCGGCGGCAAATGGGAACCCATCATCGGTTACTCGAGAACGGTGAAGGTCGGGAATTTGGTGTTTGTCTCGGGTTGCACGGCGGCGGACGCGAGCGGGCAGGTTTCAGGTGATGCGTATGCACAGACCGTGAAAACCCTGGCGAATGTCCATCGGGCGCTCGAGCTTGCGGGTGCGAAACCTGAGCATGTTGTGAGATCAACGATTTTCTTGCAGAACATCGACGATTGGGAGGCGGTTGGACGGGCGCACGGTGAGGTGTTTGGCGAGATTCGTCCCGCCGCGACCATGATTGAAGTCTCGAGGTTTATTGCGCCTGAAATGCTGATCGAGATTCAGGTGGATGCCGTGATTTCTGATTAAGGCTCGAGGGTAAGATGAGCGCATGAAATTTTTTCTTGGATCGCTGTTATTGGTCGGTGTGGTGCAAGCGCAAACCATCACGGTCAGCAATTGGCGCAGTGATCCAAGGATTCTCGAGGTTCGAGCGGTTTACGCGACTGTGAACACACTGATTGCCAGGAAGCGCTTGAAGCTCGAGCGTCAACGTTTTGGCTATTGTCCGTCTTGGGATTTGGAACGCTCCAAGTTTTCAGATGCGAGCGGTGTGGTTCGGCGTTACATCAAAGCGGGTGGCAGCGAGGACAGCGCGGTGACGTTCGAGCACACGTATGATGCTCAGAGTCGGTTGCGTTTTGTGCTGGTCAAGGCTGGCGCGGTCAATGACACGCATCTCGAGTTACGGTTTTACTTTGATGCGGCTGGCAAGCGCGTCTGGTTGGATCGGCGTCAGACCGGACCTGGTTACACTTTTGCCGATGCCGATTTTGTGCGCGAGATGGTTTGGAATCCGAAGAAGGCATTCGTTGCTGCCCCACCGTGCTAGTCAAAACTTGAGGCTTATAGAACCCATTTGACATCTTTGGATTTTTAGAAATACGAACTCGAATCTACCCTCACCCCCTCTCCCGATGTTGGGAGAGGGAAGAAAATCGTGACTGCAATAAGGTTTTAACCCTCTCCTGCACGCGGGAGAGGGTGACGAGCCTAAGCGAGTCGGGTGAGGGTGGCGCTCGAGTCAGCCTCAACAAAATCGGAAATTCGCTTGTTTTTACAGTTCAGTTGCTAGATACCAAATGGTTTCTATAAAATCTTTTTGCCGAGCAAACTGGCTGCCATTTCGACCATGATTTTGGCGGTGGTGTTCTGCGAATCGAGCACGGGATTGACTTCAACCAAGTCGAGGCTCGAGATGATGCCCGAATCGGACAAGAGTTCCATCAGCAAATGCCCTTCACGGTACGTCAGACCGCCAGGAACGGGTGTGCCGACGCCTGGGCAGACTGATGGGTCAAAAGCGTCGGCGTCAAAGCTCACATGCACCTTGGAGAGCGATCCCAGTTTCTCGAGCGTCTCGGCGGCAATCCGTGCCATTCCCAGGGTGTCCACTTCCTTCATGGTGTAAATCGTTGCACCCCTGGCGCGAAGCAATTCGCGTTCCTCGAGGTCAACGCTGCGAATGCCGATCATCACGATGTCTTCGGCTTTTATTTTTGCGCCGATTCCACCAATGTTAATCAGTCTCTCGTCACCCAAACCCACCAAGTGCGCGACGGGCATTCCGTGGATGTTGCCGCTCGGACTGCTTTTGGGAACGTTAAAATCGGTGTGTGCATCGACCCAGATCAAACCCGTGCGCAAGCCTCGAGCTACCCCAGCCACCGTTCCCATCGCCATTGAGTGATCGCCACCAAGACAAATCGGAAACGTTTCGGCTGGCAAGGCTTGCAGGCGCTCAAAAGCTTCCTGACAGGCATTTCGGATTTGCTCGAGGTAATGTGGTTCGTTCCTCGAGCGGTCTATGGTTTCGACGATTGGCACAGCCACGTTGCCGTGGTCTTTGACTTCATGCCCGAGTGCCCCCAGGGTTTCGGCAATCTGGGCGTACCGCAGGGCGCTGGGTCCCATGTCCACACCGCGACGACCTGCGCCCAAATCCATTGGAATTCCGAGAAGGCTGACGTTCATATCTCGAGCCTAGCATGTGAAATTCTGGTATTCGTGGTCTTGAATTTTTATGCACCATGTTGCGTTAAAGTACGTTCAAGCTCGAGTTCAAACAGGAGATGACCATGTTGCTCAATCCGCTTCAAGCCCGTACCGTGCTTCAACACGCCAAAACGAACCGATACGCGATTCTTGCCGTCAACGCCGACAGTCCCGCCGCAATCAACGATTGTCTCGAGGCGGCAAGGAGCGTCAACGCGCCGATCATGATCGAAACCAGCTTGTGGCAGTTGACCAGCCACAGTTTTGGGATGGGCGACCCGTGGTTGGGCATGAAACGCTTTATGACGCAGCTCGAGTTGCTGGCAAACGATACATGTTACGCGGATATTCCCGTTTTTTACCACACCGATCACATCAAGGGCGATCAGGCGTTGCCGCTCTTAAACGATGCCGTGCGGGGTTTGGACGTTCAAATGGGTGGCTCGAGTTTCAGACTTTCACCAAGCAGCATTTCGCTCGATTCCAGCGAACTTTCAGAATCCGAAAATGTTAATGCAATCCTCGAGTTGTGCCGTACCGCCCAAGCCAGCAATCGCCCCATCACCCTCGAGATGGAGGCGGGTGTCGATGATGGCGTGACCCCGCTCGAGGTGGCACAGCACTTGATTGCTCCTGTCGAACGCGAGTTCCCGGGCGCAATTCAACTTTGGGCACCAGGGGTCGGCACGATTCACGGTTTTAGCGAAACTGGTTTTCCAGCCTTCTCGAGCGACGCGATTCGAGCGCACTGTGATTTCGTGAAAAACCTGACCGGACGCGAGATCGGACTGGCATTGCACGGCTCGAGTGGTCTACCCGACGCCGACCTCGAGCGTGCCGTGCAAGCTGGCGTGGTCAAAGTCAACTGGTCGAGCGATTCATTGTTGCTGCGTTCACAATTGGCTCGAGGGTATTACAGCCAATTCGGGGCACAACTCGAGCGAACCCATCCAAAATTCAAAAACACAGCCATGGACAACGGTTTGCAGCAGTTCATCTCGAGCAGCTACGTGCCGAAAGTCGCCGCACGAATCAGCTTGCTTGGCGGCGCGAACCGTGTGGCTGAACTGATGAATCATTTGAACAATCACCCGCTGGCGTAAGTTTGATTTCTCGAGAAACAAATAAAACTCCCTTCTCCCGCTTGCGGGAGAAGGGTCGGGGATGAGGGTGGCAAGAGCAATTACTTTTTGTGTTTGACACCCAAATTTCTCGAGTCTTAAGTCAGTCGTTCGACCCGAATCATGTTGGTCGTGCCGTGCATTCCAAACGGCACACCCGCGACAATTACAATTTTATCGCCCGTTTTGGCAAGGTTGGCTTCACGCACGTTTTTCACGGCGAGGCTGACCATCTCGTCGGTGTTGACAATTTGGGGTACAAAGATGGGTTCAACCCCCCGCGCCAGCGCCAGTTGATCGCGCACTTTTTCGGACGGGGTGAACGCGGCGATCAGGCTGTCGGGACGGTTTCTGGCGACGCGCCAGGCGCTCGAGCCGGTGGCGGTGAAGCAGACAATCGCGGCTGCCTCGAGCGTGTCTGCCACCTCGCAGGCTGCAAGCGCCACGGCGTCTTGGGTGGTATTTTCGGGTTTGGCGTTGCCCGAGTACATTTGTCGGTATTGCTGGCTGGCTTCGGTGTTTAAGGCGATGGCGTTCATCATTTGCACGGCTTCGACTGGGTACGCGCCACTGGCGGATTCTGCCGAGAGCATGACTGCGTCCGTGCCGTCAAAAATCGCGTTGGCAACATCAGAGGCTTCGGCTCGGGTTGGGCGGGCGTTGGTGATCATGCTTTCCAACATTTGCGTGGCGGTAATCACGGGTTTGCCGGCGGCAATGCACTTGGCAATCAGTTGTTTTTGAATCACCGGCACCTCTTCGGCTGGCATTTCGACGCCCAAGTCTCCTCGAGCGACCATGATGCCATCCACCTCGGCGAGGATTTCATCGAACAGTTGCACGGCGCTGGGTTTCTCAATTTTTGCCATCAGTTTGGCGGTGCTGCCGTAACGCGTCATGTAATGGCGTGCCAGCAACACGTCCTCGCGGGTGCGCACGAACGATACGGCAATCCAGTCCACGCCCAGTTCGACGCCCGTTTGCATGTCCTCAAGGTCTTTTTCGGTTAGGGCTGGCGTGGAGAGGTTCGCGCCTGGAATGTTGATGCCTTTGTTGTTTTTTAACACGCCGCCAATGATGACTTTGGTGTGCACGTCGTTGCCGACCACTTTGGTCACTTCAAGTTTGAGGTTGCCATCGTCGAGCAGCAACTCGAGTCCGGGGTGAACGTCTTGCGGCAGTTCTTTGTAGGTTGTGCCGACGCGTTCGTCATTGCCCTCGACCTCATCGCTGGTGATGATAAACGTTGAGCCAACTTTTAAGGTTGTAAAACCCGTGGCGAAGCGTGCGGTACGAATTTTGGGTCCCTGCAAGTCTTGCAAGATTCCAACCGTCACGCCTTTGCGTTTCGAGATTTCGCGGATCAGGTTGACTCGAGCCTCGTGGTCGGCACGGTCTCCGTGCGAGAAGTTCAGACGGGTGACGTTGAGTCCGGCGTCAATCAGTTTCTCGAGCACTTCTGGGCTGGAACTGGCTGGTCCGATGGTGGCAACGATTTTGGTACGGCGTTTGCGGCTGGTCATAAACTCCTTCAAAAGTGAAAACTCGAGATGGATTCTCGAGTTTTGCAAGACTTACTGTTTAAATGTTGATTTGCCGCGATAAATGGCGCTCGAGCCGAGGGCTTCCTCGAGACGCAAGAGTTGATTGTACTTGGCGAGGCGGTCGCTGCGGCTGGCAGAACCGGTTTTGATCTGTCCGACGTTGGTGGCAACCGCCAGGTCGGCAATGGTGCTGTCCTCGGTTTCGCCGCTGCGGTGGCTCATGATTGCCGTGTAGCCGCTTGAGCGTGCCAGTTCGATGGCGTCCAGCGTTTCGGTCAGGCTGCCGATCTGGTTGACTTTGACCAGAATGCTGTTGGCAACACCCTTGTCAATGCCCATTTGCAGGCGTTTGGGGTTGGTCACGAACAAATCGTCGCCGACCAGTTGTGTTTTGCTGCCAATCGCGTCGGTTAGCATTTTCCAGCCGTCCCAGTCGTCCTCGGCACAGCCGTCTTCAATTGAAACGATTGGGTAATTGGCTGCCCAATCTGTCCAGAACGCCACCATCTCCTCGCTCGAGAGGGATTTGCCCTCAGACTCGAGGTGGTATTTTCCATCCTTGTACAGTTCAGTCACGGCTGGGTCGAGCGCGATCATCATCTGGTCGCCTGGGGTATAACCCGCCTTTTCGATAGCCAACAAGAGCAAGTCCAGCGCCTCACGGTTGGATTTGAGGTCTGGCGCGAAGCCGCCCTCATCGCCGACGTTGGTGTTGTAACCCTTGCTCGAGAGCACTTTTTTCAGGGCGTGAAAGGTTTCGACGCCGGCACGCAAGCCCTCTTTGAAGCTCGAGAAACCGGCTGGAACGATCATGAATTCTTGAAAATCCACGGCATTGTCGGCATGAGCGCCGCCGTTGATGACGTTCATCAACGGCACGGGCAACACTTTGGCGTTCGCGCCGCCCAGGTAACGGTACAGGGGCATCCCCAGTTGGGTCGCGGCGGCGCGGGCGTTCGCCAAAGAAACCGCCAGAATCGCGTTGCCACCGAGTTTGGATTTGTTGGGTGTGCCGTCCAGCTCGAGCATCAGATGATCGACGCCCGTTTGATCGGTGGCGTCCATGCCGATGACCTCATCGGCAATCAAATTCTTGACATTTTCGACGGCTTGCAGCACGCCTTTACCGCCGTAGCGCATCCCACCGTCGCGGAGTTCGTTGGCTTCGTGCGAACCGGTGCTTGCGCCACTTGGAACCATGGCGCGACCGACCGCACCGCCCTCGAGATGAACCTCTGCCTCCACGGTTGGGTTGCCGCGCGAGTCCAGCACTTCACGGGCGAGCACATCAATAATTGTTGTCATAAAAACCTCCTCGAGAACTGCCGCATCCAAATATGAAGATTTGGACACAATCACAGCAGTCTAACGCGAAAGCCCTGATCGGTAAAAGAGGCTCTCTAGTGAAGTCTCGAGCGTGGTGACAATTTCAAGCCTGGGTCAATTTGGCTTTTAAGAACTCGCGTTTCTCGAGCATTTCGAGGATGGTGGTGCGAAAATTCTTGCCGGACAGGGGCTTGTGCACCAGCACATCCGCCCCGACCAAATCGGCTTTCTTCTTGGTGTCCTCATCGGTGTGCGCGGTCAGCAAAATCACCGGCGTGGCTTTGAAGCGCGAGATGCGTTTGATCCTCGAGCAGACCTCAAGTCCGTCAATAAAAGGCATGGTGATGTCGAGAATAATCAAATCTGGGGTGTGGTCTTTGAGGTACAATAAGGCTTCGCGCCCGTCTGGGACCTGTGTCACCTCGTGCAATTCGGCGGTTAGAATCATCTCGAGCAAGCTGCGGATGCTGTCGGAGTCATCGGCGATCAGAATTTTTTTGGCTTCGCCCATAAAACAAGTCTAATCGATAGTTTAATGAGTGGTTTAAAGCTTTTGCGCTGGGCGTATACTGGGCAGCGATCAGTCTATGACAGAGATAAACCCGAGTCAACAATTGGATATGCCGCCACAGCCGACTGGGTTGCTGGTTGTGGAAATCGGTATTGCCGGGAAAACTTACACGGTTCGTGCCGATGGCGTGCACAAAGTGCTGCCGATTGCCGCCTGGACGCTTCAGCCTGGACTGCCAGAATCTGTCGTTGGGGTGTTGCAACTCGAGGATCAAGCCTTGAGCGTGGTGGATGCTCGGGTTTGCCTGGGTTTTGAAACCCGCTCAATGAAACTTGAAGACCATTTGTTGCTGGTGCAGACCAACTCAAGGTTTTTGATGTGGATTGACCGTGCCAACAGCCTGCGAGATTGGACCCAAACCGATACGTTGCTCAACCTCGAAATTTTTGAGCCTGAGGTGAACCCATGAACCCCGAGTTGCGAGCCTTGCTGGCATTGATTGAACGCAACACGGGGTTGAGGCTGAACAGTGCCCAAACCACGGATTTGAATTTGACGCTCGAGAAACTGGCGGCAAGTCAGCAAACCAGTGCTGCGGATTTGGTTCGCGCTTTTCAGCACGGGCAAAAACCCGAGTTGCTGGCACAATTGCAAACCAAGTTCACCGTTTCCGAAACGCATTTTTACCGCATCGCGCCTCAAATTGAGGTGTTGAAAAACAGTATTTTGCCAGAACTGATCGAACGAAACCGTGAAAAACAACAATTGCGTTTTTGGTCGGCGGGTTGTTCGAGCGGCGAGGAGGCGTACACGCTTTTGATGTTGCTCGAGGAAATTGGTGGCGTCCAGAATTGGGACGTAGAGGTGCTCGGCACAGACTTAAACCCTGCCGTGCTCGAGTTGGCTCGAGCAGGCAGCTACGGTCACTGGTCGTTTCGGGACACGCCATTGTCGGTGATGGAAAGATTTTTTGATCTCAATGGTGCAAAATACCAGGTGCGCGGCGACTTACGGACCCGAGCCATTTTTGAAGTGCATAATTTGCTGGTGCCACCAGACGCCAATCGGAAATTTGATTTGATCTTGTGCCGCAACGTCACCATTTATTTTTCGCCCCAGACCGCGCAGGGCGTGTATCAAAACCTGGCACGACAATTGCTTCCAGGTGGTTGGTTGATTTTGGGTCCGAGCGATCCACCGATTCAACCCGATGTCATTGATCAAATCGCTTTGGAACGCGTGATGCTGCCCGGAGTCATTGTCTGGAAAACCCCTGAACGAATTCAAAAAATCAATCCTGTTCAAATTCCAATAAACCTCAAACCGCAACCGCCAAAACCCGAGGACTGGCAACAGAACTTAAAACAGGGTTATCACAGTCTGCAAGCCAGAAGTTACAACACCGCCCTCAAACAACTGCGCCGCGCCGCATTCTTGGAACCCAAGCAAGCTTTGGTGCAGATTGGCATGGCGCAAGCTTTTCTGGGATTGACGCAACACGCCAGGGCGTTGGGGGCGTTGCGTCAAGCCAACAATATACTGTTGAGCCTCGAGCCTGACGCGAAATTATGGGGTTGTGATAAGACGGCTCAACAATTGTTACAACTCGTGAATGATCTGTTCGATCAGGCAAAGGTGTCACCGTGAGCTTCGATCATTTGTCAGAGATTGACCGTGCCGTGCTGCAAAAACGGGCGCAACAACTTTCCCAAACCCAAAACGTCAGTTCAAACCCAAAGCTCGAGGTCGTGACCTTCAACCTTCAAAACCAGCGTTATGCCCTCAATGTTCAGGATTTACGTTCAGTCTTGCGCTCCAAAATCACCAAACTGCCAGGTTTGCCCCCAGCCGTGGCGGGCGCGATCAACGTTCAAGGTCAGTTGGTCAGCGTGCTCGAATTGGCTTTGTTGCTGGGCTTGGATTTCCCCGAAACGAGGGACGAATGTGTTTTGCTGGTGGGCACCCCGCATGGAAACCTGGGTTTGCGCCTGCCAGACCTGCCCGAACTCGAGACGATAGATGCGCCCAACGCGCAAAACCCGAGTTTGAACCAGGTTGTGCTCTTAAATTTAGACCAATTGCTGGAAACCACCCAGACATTGCCGCTCGAGAAAAAAGTATGATTTAACCGAGTTCTTGAAGGCTCGAGTGGGCTGCCTGGAAAGCGTTGGGGGAAATGTGTATCAAAGGTTTAGAAATCTGAAATTGTTCCAAAAAATTTTGGTGATTGTCTTTGGACTGACCCTGCCAGTGGTTGTCCTGGCGAGTTTGTTTGTGGTGAACGAATTTGTCAGGGTCAGCAGAAGCAATGCGGGCGTGCGCTTGCAAGGTTTGGCGTACAACGCCGCCGACAAACTGGATCGCACGATTTTTGAACGCCACGGCGACGTTCAGGCTTTTGCGGTCAGCAAGCAAGCCACATCGCTCTACGTGGACGAAATCATCCCCTGGATGAACACCATGACCAAAATTTATACGCCCAATTACTCCTTGATGGTCATGGCAAATTTAAATGGCAAAATCATTGCCACCAACACCATCAAAGGCGATGGTTCCGCACTGCGAAACAACAGTCTGATCGGTCAAAATGTCAGCAACCAAACCTGGTTTCAGGCGGCAGTCACAGGCAAGATTGCTCAAAACTCGAGTTTTGTGACCGACGTTCATCACGAACCGCTCGTGGCAGCAGTTTACGGCGCTCAAGACGATCTGGTGATGTCGTTCACCGCCCCAGTGCGCGGCGCGACGGGTGAAGTGATTGGTGTTTGGACCAATTTTTTTGATTGGCAGGTGGTCAAAACCATTCTGAGCGATGTCGAACGCATCGCCAGCAGTGAAGGTCATCAGAGTGTCAACCTGATTCTTGCCAGCAAAAACGGTTTGTTGCTGGCGGGCGCAAATGACGAATCGATTCTCAAAAACAATTTGAGCGATTACGCCAGCATCCTCGGCGCGAGCCAAAAGGCTTCGGGGTACGGCAATGGTCACAGTTACGGCGAGATTGATTTGAACATCGACAAACCAGCCATCGAAGGCTGGTCACGCGAATTTGGTTACTCGAGTTACAACGGTTTGCAATGGGTTGTGGGCGCAAGTCAAGACAATGCCCAAATTGCCAGTGAGGGCAGTGGATTGGTTGGCACGGTACTTGTCACAGCCTTTGGGATACTCGCCGTGAGTGTGCTGTCGGGTTGGTTGATGGCGCGTTACCTGGCGCGGCGCGTCAACACCATGGTCGGCGTTGCTGTTGAGCTTGCCAAGGGCGACATCAACCAAAAAATTGTAGACCACAATCAAGACGAAATTGGTGATCTGGCGCGGGCTTTTGATCTCATGATCGGGCATCAAAACACGATGGCAAAAGTTGCCGATCAAATCAGCATGGGCGACCTCTCGAGCGAAGTCAAAACTGCCAGCGACAACGACACGCTCGGTTTGGCATTCACCAGAATGGGAACAAATTTAAAAGTCTTGATTCATGAAATTCAACGCAGTTCTGGCAATGTCGCCAGCGCCTCGAATCAGATTTTGGCGGTCACCAGCCAGCAAGCTTCGGGTGTGACCGAACAATCGGCGGCAATCACCCAGACCAGCGCCACCGTCGAGGAGGTCAGAGCCAGTGCCGACCAAGCGGTGGACATGGCAAATACCGTCAACGACAACGCCCAAGCTGCCTCTCGGGTCGCAACTATTGGTGTTCAAGCCGTCGAGGAAGCCACGAGAGGCATGGAGGAAATCAAAAATCAGGTCAGCCAAATTGCCGAAAACATTGTCGCCCTCTCGGAACAAACCCAGCAAATCGGCGAGATCATCACCACCGTCAGCGACCTTGCCGATCAGTCAAACCTGCTGGCACTCAACGCCGCCATCGAAGCCGCTCGAGCCGGCGAGCAGGGCAAGGGTTTTGCGGTGGTCGCCCAGGAAATTCGACTTCTGGCAGAGCAATCCAAGAGCGCCACATTGCAGGTGCGCGGCATTCTGGGTGACATTCAAAAAGCCACCAACACCGCCGTCATGACCACCGAACAGGGTTTGAAAGTGGCTGATGCCGGCACGCAAAATATTGGTCAACTTGGACAGACCATTCACGAACTCTCCGAAGCCATTCAACAGGCGGCGTACAGTTCGCAGCTTATTGGCGCGAGCGTGCGGCAACACAGCGTGGGCATGGAGCAGATAGCCGCAGCCATGCAAAACATCAACCGTGCGACTTTTGAAAACCTCACCACCACCAACCACACCAAGGCGGCTGCCGAGAACCTCAACAAGCTCAGCCGCCGTTTGAACAACCTGATCGCGGGTTACAAAACCGAAACTCCATTTGTCACGCCTGAAATTCAAACGCCATTTTTACAGGCTGACACTGAAAAACAACCCCCCGAAACCGACATTTTTAGCACCTCGGCATGAAAGACCTCGGGTCACTGTTTTTAGAGGAATTCGTTGAGCGTCTGAAGACCTTGAGCGAAAATCTCGGTGTGAACAAGGTTGTTCAACTCGAGTTACACCGAATCGCGGTGGCTGCCAGAAGCGCCGATCAAGGCGAGTTGGAACGCACCGCCGCGCAACTCGAGCGTGAACTTCTTGGCAATCCACAAGCCCTTGAGACGTTTCAGTTTGACACCGAACACCCTGAAAGTTTGAGATTGCTGGCGGCACTGGGTTTAAAAGCTGTGCCGCTCGAGGTTGACAGTGTTTTTTTGACGGTTTTCGAGCTAGAATCAAAGACCAGACGCTCGAATTTGCAAAACCTGGTTGGGGCGTGGCGAACCAACCCAAACGACGCCAGTCTTTGCCGTCAAGCCAGACTCGAGACGCACCGACTTCGGGTTGCCGCCCGAGCCTTGCAACACCCGAGTGAGATGCCGCTCGAGGATTTGGAGCGGGTTCTGGCGCAAGTCGATCTGTCAGCCCTGGAAAGCTTGCTGCAAACCCGAGATGAAACCGATTTTTTTCAAAACTTGCTCGCCGCGCCAAAAACCATTGCCAACAAACCTGTCGCCGTCAAACCTGCCAACACCGACAGCGTGCGCGTCAACGTGCAACGCCTGGACACCCTGCTCGCCCAATCTGGTGAACTGACCATCAGCCGAATCAAACTCGAGACTCGAGCCAAAAGCGTGAGCCACCTTTTAAGCCGTTTGCAAAATGCCCGTAAAACTTGGCGTTCGGCACGAGCCATGCGCAACCGACTGGCAAAAAATGCGCAAACCCCCGATCTTCAAGCATTCTTGGGCTTTTTTGACCGCAATGAAGACCGTTTCCACCTGATGATCGAAAACCTCGAGCAACTTGTTTCAGACCTGACCGAAGACACCGCCCAACTGCGCAGCGTGAATGTCATCCTCGAAAATGAAGTGCTGGCGGTGCGACTGCTGCCTGCCTCAAACCTGTTTCCCAACCTCGAGCGACTGGTGCGCGATCTGGGTCAAAGCCTTGGAAAACGCGCCAAATTTGAAACCTCTGGCGGCGAGATTGGACTGGACCGTAAAATCCTTGACGGACTGCGCGACCCGCTCATGCACATGATCAGAAACGCGCTCGATCACGGTCTGGAAACCCCAGAAGCTCGAAAAACATCAGGCAAGCCCGAGATGGGCACGATCAAACTCGAGGTGCAACAATCCGGCAGCAACATCGACATTCGCCTCTCTGATGACGGTGCAGGCATCAACACCGAGCGCGTGGCGCAAGTTGCCCAGGCAAAAGGCTTGATCTCTCACGGTGCAACTCTCGACCCAGCACAAACCCTCGAGTTGCTGTTCGCCCCAGGCTTCAGCACCGCCGCAACCATCACCCAAACCAGTGGGCGCGGCGTTGGAATGGACGTGGTGCGCGAAAATATTCGTGCTTTGAACGGCAGCATCAGCTTGCAAAGCCAGACTGGGCGCGGCTCGAGCTTTCAATTGCGCCTGCCCGCCACGCTCGCCACAAGCCGCGTCTTGGTCGTAAAAGTTGCTGACAGCCACCTCGCCATTCCCACCAACGCCACCCTCCGCGTCGCCAGGGTGCGTGCCAGCGAACTGCTCGAGCAAGACGGACAACCCGCCGCGATTTTTGACGGACGCGCCATCCGCGTGACCGACTTGGCTGACTTGCTCGAGATGCCAAGATCAATTCCGTCCCCTGATGGTTGGCGCGTGCTGGTCAACATGGTCAGCCAAAACAAGTCGCTGTGTCTGATCGTCGATGCCTTGATTGGTGAACAAGAAATTGTCATCAAAAAACTCGGCTATCCGCTCGGGC
This sequence comes from Deinococcales bacterium, assembly GCA_025352125.1. Taxonomy (GTDB): domain Bacteria; phylum Deinococcota; class Deinococci; order Deinococcales; family JAAFIG01; genus JANXTZ01. Next base: position 25,516 of record JANXTZ010000056.1, read on the forward strand.
AGGTCGCCCATTTGCAGGGCGCTGCGGTGCTCGACTCTGGAATGCTCGTGCCCATTTTGAACGCTGAGACCATCATTCAAAGAGGCTTGACGCAAACGTCTGTCAGCCAGCCAAAACCTTTAAGCCTGAAAACCAAAATCCGTATTCTGATCGTGGACGATTCGATCACCACACGGTCCTTGGAGCGCACGATCTTGGAGAATGCCGGTTTTGAAACCCGAGTCGCCATCAACGGACTTGAAGCACTCGACATACTGCGCAGCGACACAATTGGGCTGGTGCTCTCCGATGTCGAAATGCCCCTGATGGATGGTTTCGCCCTGACCAACGAGATTCGCAACACCGAAGCCTTCAAGCATTTGCCCGTGATTCTGGTCACCAGCCTCAACACGCCCGAGCACAAACAACGCGGCGCAGAGGTGGGCGCGGACGCCTACATCATCAAAAGCGAATTTGACCAAAATATCCTGCTCGAGACGGTCGCACGGTTGCTGTGAAAAGTCGTTCGTCACTTGTCCAACCACCAAAAACCTTCTACACTCGAGCCATGATACGCATTTTGCTCGCCGACGATCATGCCCTCTTCCGCCAAGGACTCAAAAGCCTGCTCGAGACCGAAGCCGACCTGCGCGTGATCGGTGAAGCCCAAAACGGACGTGAAGCCGTGCGTTACGCCGCCGACACCAGACCCGACATTATTTTGATGGACATTCAAATGCCTGAACTCGACGGGGTACGCGCCACGCAGAGCATCCTCGAGATCAATCCAACCGCCAACGTGATTATTTTAACCATGTACCGCCAAGACTCTTACGTCTTTGAAGCCGTCAAAGCGGGCGCTCGAGGGTATTTGCTCAAAGACGTGGACGGCACAGAATTGATCGACGCGATCCGCCACGTTTTTGAGGGCGGGACGTTATTGGACCCAGAAATGGCAAAGAACGTGCTCGAGGATTTCCGCGTCAAAAAAGAAAGCCTGCCCGACGAGAAACGCGGCGACCTGACCGAACGTGAAGCCGCGATTTTAAGGCTTTTGGCGCAAGGCTCGAGCAACCAAGAAATTGCCTTGAAACTGAACATTTCCGAGAAAACCGTGCGCAACCGCCTCAGCGAAATTTTTGCCAAATTGCAACTGAACAACCGCACCCAGGCGGCGTTGTATGCGATTCGGGAAGGCTTGGCGAGCCTGGACGACGCCTCTTGAACCCTGACGTTAAACACAGGCTCGAGTTTTAAAAGCCTTCAAGTTGTTTTAAGCTCGAAATTCACGACCTCTTTTCTGTTCGCTCTGAGGTTTATTAAATCGAGTGCTGACAAAGCGTTGACAATACCGCTTCACACTACCCATGTGAAAACCAATCTGAAAAACTGGTACCCACTGGTCTTGCTGCCAATCGCAGCCACCGTGGTTTCGGCACTCGGTGCTCCGAGTGAAGCGGACATCAACGTCTACCCTTACGACGGCGCGAAACTGCTGGTGGGGCAACGCGTGGACTTGCGGGTCGAAGCCTCGAAGCTCGAGGATTTGAAAAATTACTCGATCAGCTTGAACGGCAAAGTGTTGACGGATTTTGTCCAGACCTCGCAGGGCGCGGGTCAAGCCGAATGGACGCTGCGCAATATTTCGGCAAGGGGCGGCGCGAATGAAGTGCTGGTCAAACTCAGCGATGCCAAAGGTGAAGTGACCAAACGCATCACCTGGACTGGCGTGGTGACTACCCGTCCTTTGAAGCCCGCCAAGAACGTGATCTTGTTCATTGCGGACGGCATGAGTTGGAACACCATGCACGGCGCTCAGGTGATCGCCAAGGGTTACAACCCAAGCAACGGAATGCCGCGCGGCAAGCTCGAGATGGAGGCGGGCGCGGACGGCATGGCGAGCATTTCGACCAGCAGTTTTGACTCTTACATTGTGGACAGCGCCAACAGCGCCACCAGCATTGCGAGCGGTCAAAAAGCCGAAGTCAACGCGTTGAATGTTTACCGTGACAACTCGGCGGACACGCTGGATAACCCTCGAGCCGAGATCATCACCGAAATCTTGAAGCGTTCACGGGGCGCGAGCGTCGGCATTGTCAGCAATGTTTTCGGCACGGACGCGACCCCTGCCGCCTTCGCCACGCACACCCGCAGGCGCGGCGATTACGCCTCGATAGCCGATCAATACTTTAAGGGCAACGTCAAACCAGACGTGCTGATGTTCGGTGGCAGTGAAGATTTTATTCCGAGCACCGCTGGCGGCTCGAGGCGCAAGGACGCGACCGACTGGATTGCGGACTCGCAAAAAATGGGTTACACCTTCGTCAACAACCGCACGGATTTGCTCAAAGCGGGCGCTCCAGACAAACTGTTCGGCTTGTTTCACCTCGATAACTTCCCAAGCTATCTGGACCGCGCCACCTGGAAGCGCCCTGAAATGCTCGGCAATTTCACCGACCTGCCCTACCTCTGGGACATGACCAATTCTGCCATCGGTAGCCTTGCGAAGAACGACAAGGGTTTCTTCTTGATGGTCGAGGCGGGCATGGTGGACAAGTACCTGCACCCGCTCGACTGGACACGCGCCATGTTTGACGTGCTCGAGCTTGACAAGACCGTGAAACTGGCAAAAGAATGGGCTGCCAAACGCGACGATACCCTGATTATCGTCACCGCCGACCACGGGCACAGCCTGACGGTGTTTGGTGGCTACGACACCAGCAAGGGACCTGGGGTGCGTGACGCCGCGCAAGTCTACGAGAAGGCAGGCTTCCCGAACTATTACGAAAAACTCGACCAAAATGGTATTCCGCTTCCCACGGCAGCTCGAGGTTTGGCGGTTGGTTTTGGCGCTCACCCCGATTACTGTGAAACCTATGTCGGACGCGAAGTGTTCCAAGCGCCAACGGTCAGTGATGGCAAGGGCGGGTTCATCCCGAATCCGAAAGTCTGCTCCGAACCTGGCGCATTCCAACGCATCGGCAACCTGCCCAAAGACCAATCGCAGGGCGTTCACACCGCCGACCCCGTGCCGCTGTTCGCCTTTGGACCTGGTGCGAAACTGTTCCAGGGCAGCATGGATCAAACCGAGATTTTCTTTGCAATTGCACAAGCAATGGGCTTAAATGCAACCCAAACCAAATAACATTCTCGTCCTGGGGCTGATGGCTGCGATTCTTGCAGCCATCAGCGCTTTCGCATTCTCCAAACCGAATAAGCCCGCCGTTAAACTCGAGATTCCAAAACTCTTCTCGAGCATCACGACAGGCGGGGCGGTGTACGCCAAACAGACGCTCGCGTTGCGAGGAGAACCCGTCACGTTGACAGGATTTGCGGCGAGCGACCCGAACATTCCAGACCGTTTCGTGCTGACCAGAACGCGCAAAACTGTTTGCTCGCCGTGCGATGAAAGTGCGGATTACCCAAGTTCGATCACCGTGATTTTCCCGAATGCCACCACCGAAGCCGTGCCCATCTCCACCGACAGTGTTTTTGTGTACCTGGCAAACAATCAAAAATTACCAACCACGGGCGAGAAAATTCGCATTACCGGCAAGCTCGAGCCAACGCAGAGCACCGACAGCATCACGAGGTACTCGAGCTTGGTGCAAGTGCGCGAAGCCAGCCTCGGTCCGATTCAGTAAGCATTTTGGCGTGTGACACTCGAGATCAAAGTCCGTAAACTCGAGGTATGCAAATCAAATCTCTTGGTTATCAAACCGACCTGATCTTCGCCAGGTTCTCGGGAGAAATTGTTGACAGGGGCGATTACACCGTGATTCGCACGCCAAGCAATCCGACATTTTGGTACGGAAATTTTACTGTCTTTCCACAACCGCCCGAAACGCAAGATGTCACGCGCTGGATGGAAATATCCAAACTCGAGTTTCCGACCGCCAAACACTGCGTGATTGGCTTTGACAGCGTGGACGGCGAGCTGGGCGCGGCTCGAGAATTCGAGGCATTGGAATTTAACGTGGTTGAAACTGTTGTGATGACTGCCAGCGAAATTCACGCGCCGCCAAAAGTCAATCTCGAGGCTGAATGCTGCCCGATTTTGACCAGCGAGGATTGGGAGCAAGCCATCGCGCTCAGAATCGAATGCAACGACGATCACGAACCCGAAGGTTACAAACTGTTTATCAGGCGCAAAATGCTCGAGTACCAGCGCATGACCGAGGCTGGACTGGGGAACTGGTGGGGCGCATTTTTGGACGGCAAAATGGTCTCGAGCCTCGGGTTGTTCCTCGATAATGGCGTGGGCAGGTTTCAGAGTGTCGAAACCCACGCCGATTACCGTCGCCGTGGATTGTGCGGCACGCTGGTGCACACCGCCGCCAAACATGCCTTTGAAATCTTGAAGGCTCGAGTGCTGGTGATGTGTGCCGACCCCGAATACCACGCTGCCAGAATTTACGAGAGCATCGGATTCAAACCCACGGAAATGCAAATCGCGCTCGAGAAACCACCGCCAGAAGATCAACCGTTTCGCAACTCGAGTTCGGGGTAAGTATCTCGAGGGTAAAAGAGGATAAATCATTGTCCCACAGGGAGCGAACACATTCTTGACAATAAGACGCACCTGACGGGCATTGTCGCAGGTTCGCCCCTACGAATTGTGTTATGTTCAAGGTAAACTGACCTGTGCCAACCCGTGATGAACTGCGCGAACGACTGCTGAAACCCCTGACTCGAGAACTTGCTATGGGCTGTCAGAACCGTGTCGTCACGGCGGGACTCGAGGCGCTGTTGAACAACGTCGCGCAACCGTTTCCGAAAGTTCGTGAGGTGCTCGATGGTTACGGCATCATGAGCCAAACGGAACGCGAGGAAAACCTCAAAACCGCGATTTCGTTGCTCGAGTCTGAACAAAAACCAGTTTTGAGCGTGAAGTCTGCACCAGCCAAAAAACCCGAACTTCCACGGCTCGAGCGCACGACGTTAACGCCAGATTCGGAAATCACGCGGTTGCCGCTTGCGCCCAGTGCGCCAAAAAAATTGGCTCGGCTCGGCATCAAAACCCTGCGCGACATGTTTCACAATTATCCCAGACGCTACGAAGACCGCCGCCGCCTGCCAGGGTTTCACACCATCGAAGACGGCGCTCGGGTGACCGTGGTCGGTGCGGTCACTGACAAAACCCGTCACTCGCCGCGCAAGGGCATGTTGATCTTAAAGGCAAACTTGCGCGACGAATTCGGCAATACGCTTTCCGCAACCTGGTTTAATCAGCCCTGGGTCGAGGGGCAACTCAAAGAGGGCAACCGCCTGATCATCACCGGCAAAGCCAAACGCTTCGGGCGCAAACTCGAGCTTGCTGTGGAATATTTTGAGAATGACGACGAGGGCGGTGAAAGTTTCAGCACCGACCGCATCATCGGCGTGTATCACACCACCGAGGGCATCTCGCAAGCCTTCATTCGCAAGGTCGCTCGGCAATTGTTTGAAGCCTTGCCTGAATCCGCAGATTTTCTCTCGAGCCAGCAACGCGGCATGTACAAGGTCATGCCTTACAGCCAAGCCTTGCGTGAGGCGCACAATCCCAGCGAACTCGAGGAACTTGAAACCGCACTCGAGCGCCTGAAATTTGATGAGTATCTGTTTCTCGAGCTTCGGATGCTCTTGCAGGGCGGCAGCACCCTGGAGGGCAAACAATTTCGGGCGCTCGACGAGCACATGCTCGAATTTGAACGGATGCTGCCCTTCAAGTTCACCAATGCGCAACGCCGCGCGATTCTCGAGATTGCCACCGACATGCGCCAACCCAAACAGATGGCGCGACTGATTCAGGGCGATGTCGGATCGGGCAAAACCGCCGTTGCTGCCAGCGCTTTATACCTGGCAACTCGAGATGGTTTTCAGGGCGCGTTGATGGCTCCCACCGAAATTCTGGCGCGACAGCATTTCTCGAGCCTCACCAAATACCTGTACCCGCTCGGCGTTCGGGTGGAACTCTTGATTGGCGCGATGACTGGCAGGGAACGCACGGAGGCTCGAGAGCGCATCAAAAAAGGCGAGGTCGATGTGATCGTTGGCACGTCGGCACTGATTCAGGAGGGCGTGGAATTTGCACGGCTTGGGCTGGCGGTGGTGGACGAGGAGCACCGCTTTGGGGTGCAACAGCGACGCGCCCTGCTCGCAAACCGTCCTGACGTGCTTGTGATGAGCGCCACGCCCATCCCGCGCAGCCTGGCACTGACGGCTTACGGCGACCTCGAGTTGACCACGATAGACGAACTGCCGCCAGGTCGAACGCCAATTCAAACCAAACTCTTGATGGACACGCACCGCCGCCAAGCCTACAGCTTCGTCATGAAACAGATTCTCGAGGGGCGACAAGCCTTCGTGGTCGCGCCATTGATTGAAGAATCCGAGAAAATGACCGAGATTCTGGCAGCCACGCAACTCTCTGAAGACCTCAAACGGATTCTGCCAGATGCCAGGGTCGAACTCTTGCACGGCAAAATGCACCCAAGCGAAAAAGACGCCATCATGAACCGGTTTCGTGCGCTCGAGTTCAATTTATTGGTCAGTACCACCGTGATCGAGGTCGGCGTGGACGTTCCCAACGCCAGCATCATGGTGATCGAAAATGCCGAGCGGTTTGGACTCTCGCAACTGCATCAACTTCGCGGACGGGTCGGGCGCGGCGACAAGCAAAGTTATTGCGTTTTGATTGCGGGCGATCACAGCAAAAAAACCAAAGAGCGTCTGAAAGTCATTGAAAGCACAACTGATGGTTTCAAAATTGCCGAAGCCGATCTGCGCCTTCGTGGACCAGGTGAACTGCGCGGCACGCGGCAAAGCGGAATGCCGGATTTAAAACTGGGCGATCTGACTCGAGATACTGAAATTATTGAACAAGCCCGAAATCTCGCCAAAAGTATTCTCGAGAATGACCCGATGCTCGAGAAACCCGTGAATGCGCTGTTGAGAGTGGAATTGCAAGCTCGAGCGGAACAGGTTTCGATTCGGGATGTGATTTAGAACTTTTGACCTGTTCCACCTGAATTTTTTGGTTTTACAATGTTATTCCAAGCGCAGTGTTAAAATCTTTAAGCAGTTGTTCTATAGCGTCACTCGAGCTATTAAAGATTGGAAGGGTTGCACTTATTGGAACACGATAGGGATTTATTTTATCCATAAAAAGAATTTTTAAACCTTGATTTTTTCTATTGGGAAAAGCTTGCGCTAAATTTCCACTTGTATCGATAACACCGATTTTGTAATTTTTTGAAACTGAAGTACCTGTACTTGTCGGAATTATTACGAGTAAATCTACAACTTTATAAGCATTTGGGAAATCTTGTATAGATTGAACAAAATAAGCAAGTTTACTCGAGATGCTTTTTTTCTCAGGTGTTGCATATTGAGATAGGTTTCCAATACTCGAGAGATTCAATAAGTTGTCACTTAAGCTACTATTAAAAGCATTGAAATCCATATTTTTTAAACCATCAAACATTGCATCAATTGCAGGTGTAATGTTTGTAGACGTAGAAGCAGTAGGTATTACAGTAGGTGTTACAACAGGTGTTGAACTTTGCGTTTGAGTATTTGTTGTAGCCGCAGGTACTGTTGGGCGCTCACCAGGAACGTGTGTCATATAAGGTAATATTTCTTTACTACTTATTAATTGAGGAATTTCTTCTTTAAAAACATCTTCTATCGCACTTTTAAAATCTGTATCACTGACAAAATTACCAATTAAACTAATACTTGAACTATTTGTTTCACCTTTTAGCGTTTTGCTGATAATTTGTTCTGAAGTAACAATATCTACGACGGTAACGTTTACCGAAAAACTAATTGTTACGCTTGTTACAAATAAAATTTGCGAAACCGAAACATTACAAGATGTAATCTCTCCGCCAAAGCGCAACTCTGCAATTCTTTCGTCAGTAAACAAGCGAAAACGACCACTGGCTTTTAATTGATCTGCCAACAAAGTAGAAGTGAGTTTTGAAAGATCGTATCTTTGGCAAGAAGCAAAATTTCCGCTTGATCGAAATTGTCCCACATTCACCCAGGCTTGTTTGTCACTGGTGGCAGTTTGAGCGAAACCCCATGAAAAGATTACGAAAATTGCTAAGAACAACGGAATAAAAATGCTTTTACCTTTTCTCATTGAGTCTCCAAATAGCCAATGGAAATTTAAAAATCTCCCACCAGCGAATTAGCTGATGCACAACTATTGGAAAATTCTATCGCGTCAGCTATACAAAATACAAGCAATGAAATTATGTTCAAACAAAGTTGCTAAACTGCAAAATCAAGCTCGAGCAGGGTTACTTACAATGCAAAATCTCCAAATCCTAACCGCACGTATCTCGAGCTTCACCTTGAATTCAATCTCGAGTATTAAACTAAAATCGTTGTGAAGACCTTCGCCGCACTCGAGATTCCCGAATACCGTCGGTTTTGGATTTCGCAATGGTTTAGCTTGATCGGGTCTTGGTTGCAATCGAGCGCTCAAAGTTGGTTGGTGCTGGGTTTGTTCACAGACCGCTCACAAGCAACGGTGCAACTTGGTATTTTAAACGCGATTCAATGGTTGCCGTCGTTGGTGCTGTCACTTTTTGCGGGTGCGGTGCTAGATCGTTTCTCGAGAAAACACGTGTTGATCGTGACGCAAATCGTTTTGATGCTGATGGCGGTCTGCATGGGTTTCGTGGTCTACCTGAAAATTGCCAGTTTCCAGATCGTCGCCGTCATTGCTTTCGTGTCGGGTTTGGCGAACGTGTTTGACATCATCGCCAGACAATCACTGATCCCGCAACTTGTGCCAAAACATTTAATGTCCAACGCCGTCGCACTTGGCAGCCTGAGTTTCAACACGGCTCGAGTGTTGGGCGGAACCATTTTTGGTTTGCTCGCGCCGCTATTCGGTTTGCAAACCATTTTTTGGTTGAATGCTGCTTCTTTTGTTGGCGTCATCATTGCCATCTCGAGCTTGAAATACCGTGCCGCCGAAGATTCTGGACAGCACCGAATGCTCGAGGATATTCGGATTGGTCTGGGTTACGTCTGGTCGAACCGTGCGGTGCGTGACCCTATTGTGCTGCTGGGATTGCTGTCGCTCACCGTCATCAACTTTCCAGTGATAACGCCAGCTTACGCAAAATTTGCGCTCAACCTGAAAGAAACGGGCTTTGGTTTGCTCGGCTCGGCGTTCGGTGTTGGTGCGGCAATTGGCGCGGTCTTCACCGCTTCCCGTCCGCCCGAAGCTCGAGTTCGGCTCATGACATTGGGCGCAATTGTTTTGTGCCTGGGCATGGGCAGTTTGTACTTCACGCCAACCCTCGCACTCGCGGCACTGGGCATTGGCTTGGCGGGCATGGGCATGATCTCGTTCACGGTCAGCGCGAACTCGACGGTGCAACTCAGCACGCCAGATTACTTGCGGGCGCGGGTCATGAGCGTATACACGCTGGTTTTCGCGGGTTTCGCACCGCCAGGAGCACTGTTTGTTGGGGCGTTGTTCGCCCGTTTTGGCACGCGAGAGGGTGTGCTGATTATTGCGATTTTGGGACTGTGCTGCGTTGCCTTGATTCGTCCTCGGACGCCAGCAAAGCTCGAGCCTTAAAACGTTAGGTTTTGCGTTTGAACAACTTGTCCAGCAGTCCTTTTTTTGGCTCGGTCTTGGCAAAAGATTTTAACTCTGGCATTGGTTCGGTGCGCATGGCAGCCCGTCCAAGTCCTGGTTTTGCTGGTTCTTTATCGAGCGGTTCTGGGGACACTGGAACGATGATGTTGCGATCCAAGTTTCTGACGCGTTGATTGGTGGTATGTCCAACTTTGGTCAGAAAAGCGTTGGTGGTCTCATGGATTTCTCGAGCGCTCGGACGGGCGCTGGGGTCTTTCGCCAGGCTGCGATCAATCAATTTGGCAACCTCAGGATCAATCTCGCGGTGCAGCGCCCGAATCGACGGTGCGAATTTGACCAAATGCGCGTTCTGAACCTCTTCATACGTCTCGCCGGTGAAAGGACGAGCGCCGGTCACCAATTGAAACGCCATGATGCCCAGGCTGTAAACATCAGATTTGCTCGAGCTGCGTTCGCCGCGAAAAACTTCGGGAGCCATGTAAAAAGGGCTGCCTGCCAGCAAACCAGGGTGGGCGTCGCTCGAGGCAGCCCCGAAATCCGCCAGGTACGCCCTTCCATCCTCGAGGTACACATTGCTGGGCTTCACATCCTGGTGAATGACTTTTTTGAAGTGAGCGTAGTCCAAAGCATCGGCAATGTCGGCAATGACCCTGAAGGCTTCACCCAGCGTTTTGGGTGGTTCTTCGAGCGCACCCTCTTTGAAATACTGAATTGCCAGGTGCGCATCGTCACCAAAAGGCACCCCAGAAAAAAAGTGAATGATCTGCGGATGGTTCAAGCTCTTTAACATCAGCACTTCATTCGAAAACATTTTACCAAGGGTTGGATCATCAAAAATACCTGGCTTGGGAACTTTTAAAGCCACAGCACGGTTCTTTTGATCTCGAGCCAAATACACGGTTGCCGTTCGTCCAGAACCAATCTGGATTTGAATTCGGTAGCCTGGAATGTTCACTTCAGAACTCACCTTTTGATTCTAACTTGTTTCCAGAAATCCAACCATGAAAAATACACAACTTTAGAAACTCGGTTTCATTGCAGACGCTCAAAATGGTTGGTAAAATTTGAAGCTCGAGCAAACCAAAGCTTTTGCACAAGGCATCCAAAACCAGGTGTTGGACTCGAGTTCCACTTGACCAAAGGCTGTCACTCTGATAGCCTTCTTAAGCCAGCACTCGGTTCGGGGTGTAGCGCAGCCTGGTAGCGCACTTGACTGGGGGTCAAGTGGTCGTGAGTTCAAATCTCGCCACCCCGACCAAGTAAAGACCCTGTGATAAACAGGGTCTTTTTGTTTTGAGCGTTCTCGAGGTTGCTGTTTTTCCTCGAGCGTGTGCAACGCCGTGTGCAACGGGTCGTTAATTCAGGGGCATTAACACAATTGGTCTTGCTGCAATTGGTGACGGCAAAAGATCAATCATTTCTGTTTTGATTTCCGCTTCAAGCACATGCCTGTACACGTCATAAGTCATGGTGATGCTCGAGTGACCCAGTATCTTTGAAACCGCTTCGACTTTGACACCACGGCGCAGCATCAAAGTGCCTGCCGTGTGCCGTAGGTCGTGCGGTGTGATCGTTGGCAATGGTTGCCCGTCTCGAATCAAGGCTTCGATGCCTTGGCGTTCTGTAGCTTTGAAAACACGGTGTCCTCGAGCAATCTTCTTTAAATCCCTTTCATCATGACCCGTGTAATACGTCCAGCTTGACCATGCCGTAATTTCG
>JANXTZ010000061.1 GCA_025352125.1 Deinococcales bacterium
GTCTGGGGCGCGAATGCCCGTCAGGTGCTTGATTATGAGCAAGAAGCGAAACCGAATTTGACGAGGGCATCGCTTTGGCAGAATGGGCAGGTTAGGGTAACTGTAATGGGCATGAAATCATTCTATATCAAACCACTACCAGTTTTTAGTGAGTATTTACGAGCAATTATACCATTTATTAAGAACTGAATAGTAATTATAAAAGTGAATACGGAAAATTGCCAAGGTTGTAAATTCCAAAATTCAACAGAGTGACTAAAATTTGTGATTGTTACATAGATAAATGCGACAAACCACGGGATCGAAAGCCATATTTTGTTGGCTATCGTTTCCTGATCCGAAGCAAGTAAATTCAATTCACTTTTGGTCAAGTATGTTTTCTCAAACCCTCGAGCCGCAACTTTTGGATAACCCAAATCACGAATGGCAAACTCGGTGGCTTCAAGTTCACTTTTACCCTCGATTTGGTATCGACGCATTGCGGTTTCGACGTGAAACTCAATATCTTCACGCACTTTTTGCGCGGCTTTGGGAACAAGATTTTGGGTTGCAGTGTAAAGCCATTGCTCGAGGGTCATGCCGTACCGCCCAAAATACCCGATATTGCCCCTGACACCCTTTCCCACTCGAGGGTGGATTTTTGCAGGGTTTTGCTGCCTTTTTCGGTCAGTTTGTAATAACGCCTGGTGCGTCCGTTTTCGATGTCGGTTTCGCTGGTCAGCATTCCGTCGCGCTCCAAGGTGTGAAGCGTTGGGTAAAGCGTGCCTTCTTTAAAATCGAGCACACCAGCGCTTCGGCGTTTGATGCTGGTGGCAATCTCGTAACCGTGGCTGGGTCCGTGGGATAGCACCTCGAGGATGAGGGTGGACAGGCTGCCTTTGAGGTTCATGGCTTAGTATACCTCGGAACATCTAGTATGGCAACTCGAGGCATGAAAAAAGCCTGAGCATCTAAAAGCTCGAGCTTCAATTTGAAATGTTTTACTGCGCGATGCACTCGATTTCGACCAGGCATTTCTTGGGCAATTCGCGCACGGCAACGGTGGTACGGGCTGGAAACGGCGCGGCAAAAATACTGCCATACACGGCGTTCATGGCAGCAAAATCTGCCATGTCAGCCAGGTAGACATTGCACTTGGCAACATCATCAAAGGTTTTTCCTGCCGCCCCCAGCACGGCGGCAATGTTCTTAAAAACCTGCTGGGTTTGTTCGGTCACTCCACCCGCGACAAGTTCACCCGTGGCAGGGTCAATCGGGGTTTGACCAGACAAAAACACCAGTCCGTGAATGGTTTTGACCCCCTGCGAGTACGGTCCGATGGCGGCTGGGGCATTGCTGCTGGCAAAAGTTTCTCGAGGCATGTTGTTCTCCTTAACAGCAGTCTATCTCGAGTTTGGCATCAAAAAAACCCCGCCACAATGTTGACGGGGTTCAAACCGACTTCTGATTACCAGCTCGAGAGATGACGCAACATTAAAACCTGAGCCTCGAGAACGTTATTGCGCTTGAAATTCAACGGACTGCCGTTGCTGCTCGCTTTCGGTCCGAGGGTGGCGCTGCACGCACCCCAAGCTTGCTCGGCGGCGTTCGGTTTTTCGGTGAACGTGGCTTGACCGTTCAGGGTTTGCCCTTGAACGCTCGAGCGACCAAAGGTGCAAAGAATCGTTGATGTGCCATCGGTCAGAATCAGATTGAGGTTGTCACCCTGGGTCGCAAAACCGCCAGCCAGTTCGATCTTGCCAGAAGTTGCCGTGCCAATGGTGATGCCGTTGTTGACTCGCTCGAGTTTGAGTTGAAAGGCGAGGTTTTTGACGTTGACCGACCAATTTTGACCAGGGGCAACTTGAACGGGCCAGCCCAAACCAGTGTTCGTGTTGTTGGAATTGGTGCTGGTATTGCCAAAAATACCGCTCAAGGTTGAACTGCTGGTGCTGGTGTTCGCACTCGCGCTCGAGCCTATCGCGGCAGCGCATGACTTTTTCAAACTCGGAACTGAATTGGCACTCTTGGGTCCAGCGTAAGCCTTGCCGCCAACAAAAGCATTGCCTTG
>JANXTZ010000062.1 GCA_025352125.1 Deinococcales bacterium
GTCTGGGGCGCGAATGCCCGTCAGGTGCTTGATTATGAGCAAGAAGCGAAACCGAATTTGACGAGGGCATCGCTTTGGCAGAATGGGCAGGTTAGGGTAACTGTAATGGGCATGAAATCATTCTATATCAAACCACTACCAATTGGTGAAATAATTTGATTTAAAGATTTTTTTACTTTTCAGATTAACATTTTTATAACTTAACATAATTGATGTTAAATTTACTGCTTTGAATGCGTATATAATTCCTACAACGCAACATCCAACCCAGAAATACACTCTTCCGCTATCGCCCTGGCAATCGGGTCTTTGGTGCTTCGCGCATAACTCACCCCCAAATGCAGACTCTCGAGCGCAAGTTTGTTCTCTCTGCTGCGATCCTCGAGTTGCAGGGTTTGGTATTTTGCAAGGTAGGAGTGCGCCAAAAGCACGTCGCGGGTACGTTCGGGCGGCAATTCTCGCAAACCGTAAATGGCATTGTTGAACTCGAGCAACGCGCCATGTTTGTCGCCAGCCACGGCTTTTTCACGTCCATTTTTTAAGGTCAAAGCCAATTTGTAATAAATGTTGCGCATCACATTACCTCTCGAGCAACGACACGATAACATCTTGCTTGTTTTCCTGGGCAAGCTCGAGGGCGGTTTTGCCTTTCATGTTCTTCCAGGTCAAATCGGGCGCGGTCCGCTCGAGCAGCATTTTGATGATCTCGAGTTCGCCAACGTCTATTGCAATGTTGAGTGCCATTGATGCGCCAGCCGTTGCGCCGATGCTGGTCAGAAAGTCCACCACTTCTGGGTCGCCCGAAATCACGCCGTGGGTCAGCAACGAAATCCCGTGACCGCCCGTTGCCGCAATCAAACTTGGGTCTGTGTCGAGAAATTTTTTGATGGCGTTTGTATCACTCAGCATCGCCGAGGTTGTAATCTCGAGGTTTGCACCTTGTTCGAGAAGATACATGGCGATTGGTACATTTCCGACATGACTTGCGGCTTGAAGCGCGGATTCAGAATCGGTTTCACTCCATGGATGTTTGACCTCGAGCAAATCTGGGTCTGCCTCGAGCATGGACTTCACTTTGGTGATGTTTCCGTGTCCCGCAATCACAAACTCTTTGATTTGGTCGCTATTAGGCATAATCGTTCCTTAAAGTCCTGGCACTCGAGTTCCGCCGCGTCCATCCCAGCCGTTGAAGGCATAAAACCGTCCTGGCAAGCCCGTTTGCAAGTAATCCATCAGCGGTTCGCGCATGGGGACTGGTCCAAGTTTGTTGATGGCTTCCTCGGGCGTGAAAAACCTGGCTTCGACGATAAACCCATCAGGGTCTCGAGGGTTCAAGAGTCCGTCCCAGTCGCAATCGAAGGCAAAGACAATGGTTCGCTCACTTCGGTGCTCGTCTTCGATGTGCACCGAATACGCCAGGTTGCGCACGAGTTTGACTTTCAAACCCGTTTCCTCGAGCACCTCACGTTTGACGGCTTGCAACGCAGTCTCGCCGTGTTCGACCATGCCGCCTGGAACGGTGTAACGCACCCGCCCTAAGCCCTGCCAGTCGTTGGCGACCAGCAGCACCCGCCCTTGACGGTCGCGGATGATGCTTGCCGCGACCAGCAACTCGCGCCGCGCCATTAAGCGCTCACCTTCGATGCCAAAAGCTCGAGCCGTTCCAGGGCTTTTAAACCCTCGGTGATCGGTTCGAGGTTGCCGAGCATGACGCTCTCGAGCGGATTGTTTTTCTCTTCACCCTCGAGTCGGTGGTCGGTCACGCGATTTTGCGGGTAATTGTAGGTTCTGATTTTCTCGCTGCGATCACCGCTTCCAACCTGCGAGGCGCGGTTTTGACTGCGTTCGCGGTGAATGCGTTCGCGCTCGATCTCGAACAATCTCGAGCGCAGGACGGTGAAGGCTTTTTCTTTGTTTTTCAGTTGCGAACGTCCGTCCTGGCAGGTCACGACCATCTCGTCGGGCGTGCCAGCTTTGTAGGTCAGTCGCACGGCGCTGTCGGTGGTGTTGACGCCCTGTCCGCCGTGTCCACCCGAGCGGTATACGTCCACCCGAACATCGCTCATGTTGATATTCAAATCGACATCTTCAGCTTCGGGCATCACCGCAACGGTGGCAGTCGAGGTGTGAATCCGCCCCTGGGTTTCGGTGGCTGGAATCCGTTGCACGCGGTGGACGCCCATCTCAAACTTAAAAATTCCGAACGCGCCTGTGCCGCGAACCTCGAAGGTGATCTTGGAAAAACCGCCGATGTCCGATTCATTGGAATCCAGCAGCTCGAGTTTGAAGCCAAGCCGTGCCGTGTATTTTTCGTACATGCCGTACAAATCGGCGGCAAACAATCCCGCCTCCGCGCCGCCCGTGCCAGCCCGAATTTCAAAGATCACATCTCGAGCATCGGCGGGGTCTTTGGGCAAGGTCAGGTGTTCAAACTCCGCCTCGAGCGCGGCGATTCTGGTTTCGCATTCCAGAATATCGGCTTGCGCCAACTCGCCCAAATCGGGGTCGTCAATCAGAACGTGCGCCTCATCCAGTCGTTGGTGAAGCTCGATCAATTCCCTGGCAATGTTTGCCAAGGGCGAGAGTTCGGCGTATTTCTTGTTCAACTCGAGGTACAAAGCTTGATCGCCGAACACGTCGGGGTCAGCCAGCTTGATCTCGAGCGCTTGGTGCTCGGTGAGGAGGGTTTCAAAAGATTGGTTCATTACCGATTAGCTTACGACGGTTGGCAAAGGCTCACAAGCTTCAAGCTCACAAGTTCGTACCCGTAGGTTGGTGTCAACACAAACTTCATAGCATACTGGCGTTATGAATGCGTCGATCCCAGCTCGAGCAAATGCCCCAGATGCACCGTTCATGTACTTGCTGTTTTCGGGTTTTGCTTTGCTTGGCACGGGTTTGCTGACTGCCACGGGTTTTATTCCCAATTTGAGTTTGATAGTCCCTGCCTTGATTTTTGCCAGTCTGGTTGTTCACTGTGCTGCCAAACTGAGTTCCTCGAGTTGGCGTGTCGTCTGGCAAGCCTCGGGTTTGTCCGCCGTTTTGAGTGGTTTGATTGTTGCTTTTCTTCTCTCGAGCTGGTGGACGTTGCTGCCTGGAGCTTTGTCAATCCTGGCGGTATTTAGTCTGAATCTGAACACTCGAGCTTTGCCTAAAGGCGCTGAGGCGACACTCTGGGGTTGGATGCTGGTCTTCCCAGCCCTGCTGGGCTTGATCGTCTGGCATTTCGCGCCAGCGGTGTACGCGTTTGCCATGTCGTTCTTGCACGATTACAAGATCATCAACCAACCCGTTTGGGGCGGCTTTGAGAATTACCTGGCGCTCATCGTTGACCCGAATTTCTGGAAGAGTTTGCTCAATTCTTTTTGGTACGTGGTCGGGACTGTGCCGATAGGCATTCTGATTGCCACGTTAATTGCGATTTTGCTCAACGAAAATGTTCGCGGTCTGGGTTTGTTTCGCACCATTTACTTTCTGCCCTATATCACCGCATTGACCGCCGCCGCCGCCGTTTGGAAATGGATTTACAACCCCGAATTTGGTTTGCTGAACGCCATCTTGCGCACTCCAGGTTTCACCTGGCTCGACAATCCGAACGGCATTTTCCAGAGTCTCGCAAGCCTGTTTCACCTCGAGCTTCCAAGTGTTTTGCAAGGTCCAAGTGTCGCACTCTGCTCGGTCATGGTCATGAGCATCTGGCATCAGTTGGGGTACAGCGTCGTGATCCTGTTGGCGGGCTTGCAGACCATTCCCAAGGAATATTACGAGGCGGCAAGTCTGGACGGCGCGACCTGGTGGGACATGGTGCGGTTCATCACCTGGCGTTTGCTGTCACCGACCACGTTTTTTCTGGCGGTTACGGGTTTGATCGCCGCGTTCCAGGTCTTTACTCAAATTCTTGTTTTGACCCCGACGGGCGGCGTTCTGGGTGACACCACGACCATCGTCAAATATTTGTACGACAAGGGATTTCGTGACAACAACTATTCCTACGCCAGCGCGATGGCGTTTGCTTTGTTCGTTCTGGTGGTGATCCTCAGCTTGCTGCAAAACCGAGTTCTGGCAAAGCGAGTCACGTATGAAATTTAATTTGATGTTCGCTCGAGGTTTAAAGTGAAACGCAAGCGAAGCCTGAGCACATGGGTGGCTCGAGTAACCCTTTACACGGTCTTGCTGCTCGGGGCGGTGGGCATGATTGTTCCTTTTGTCTGGATGCTGATCACCAGTTTTCAGAGCCGTCAGGAAAGTCTGAGTAGTACCCCAATTTGGTCGCCGCAACGCCTGAACCCCGCGAATTGGGGAGCGGCAACAAACTTGGGGTCTCAAGGCGGCTCGAGCCTTTGGGGAGGTCTGGAGGCACACAAAACCGTCAAACTCGAGTTGCAGTTTCAAAACGCTCCAGCCGATTGGAAACCCCTCGCTGAGATTCCCGATTCTGGTCAATCTACGGACACCTCGAACATGTTCAGCGCCACTTCAAACTCGAGTGTTGAATCTCGAGTGATTGCAGTCTCAACAGTTGGGAAATCCCAAGTTGTGACGATCACCAACTCTGGCTCGAGTTATTTTGACAACGTGCCGCTGAGAATAATAATCCCGCAAAATATTGAACTATTCTCAAGTTCGCTTTTCCCAGATTCTCGCTCTCGCACCGACGCAGGCACGGTGCTCGAGTGGAACAACATCTCGCCTGGGTTGTTGGGTTATGTGCTCGAGAATTACCGCAGTGCCTTAAAAACCCAGACTTTGTTTGGGCGGTATTTCCTGAATTCACTTATCACGGCGCTCAGTCAGGTGGTCTTTGGTTTGATGGTCTGCTCGATGGCGGCTTTCGCCTTTGCCCGCATCGAATTTCGGGGACGCGATGACTTGTTTGCCCTGATCCTCTCGAGCCTGGTGATTCCAGGTGAGATGTTACTTGTGCCCAATTTTGTGACGGTGTTTCGGTTTGGCTGGACGGATTCTTACCCTGGTCTGATCGTGCCTTGGATTTCGAGCGTCTTCGGTATTTTCTTGCTCAGACAGTTTTTTCTGGCACTGCCCGCCGAATTATTCGAAGCCGCTCGAATTGACGGCGCGGGTTATGGCACGCAATTTGTGCGCCTCGGCTTGCCGCTGGCGGTTCCAGGATTGGTGACTTACGGCATATTTGCTTTCTTGGGTTCTTGGAATTCGTTGCTGTGGCCACTCATCATCACCAACAAACCAGAAATGCGCACGCTGCAAGTTGGCTTGCAAGCCTTCATCGGCGAGGCTGGCGTCAATTACGGTCAATTGATGGCAGCGTCCATCATGGTGATCGCGCCGATCATGCTTGGGTTTTTGATCGCACAAAAACAATTCATTGCAGGCGTCGCTCGGAGCGGCTTAAAATAAACGTGTCGTTTGTTAACGATTTTGAGCCGACCAAGTCGTGCATCCTGGTAAGTCATTCCCAAATCTGAAGCCCGCCAAGGAAATTTTATGATTTTTGCCCTTCAAAATGTTTTCCTCGGGTTTGGTCAACTCAAAACTTTTGGGTTCGGGTTTGTATTTTTGAAATTGCTCGAGACGGAGTATCGATGATTCCGTTTCTGGCTCGGCGTTTGCTTCTGGCGCTGTTTGCTTTGTTGGGTGTGATCATTTTGGTCTTTGTCATGGTGCGTCTCGTTCCTGGCGATGTTGTCACAAACCTGGTTGGCATCGACGCGCACCCGACACCAGAACAACTTGCCAATTTGCGACGGCTTTTTGGAATAGACCTGCCGATTCACGTTCAGTTTGGAAAATGGTTCGGGGCGCTGCTGACAGGCGACCTTGGCGAGTCGCTGCGCACCAATCGCTCTATCGTCTCTGACTTGGCTTTAAGGCTTCCTGTGACGCTCGAGCTGACTGTGCTGGCACTTGGAATTGCGCTTTTGATTGCTGTGCCGCTCGGTGTTTTGGCAGCCATCAAACGTGGGCAGACAGCCGATTATCTGGCGTCTTTGTTTGCCTTGGCGGGCTTGGCGGCTCCTAACTTTTGGTTGGCAATCTTGTTTATTTTGCTGTTTTCCCTCCAATTTCGTTTGTTGCCTTCCGGCGGTTATGTGCTCTTGAACGAGAACCCGCTCGAGAATTTGCGGCACATGGTTTTGCCCGCCCTGTCGCTGGGCTTGAGTCTGGCGGCTGCCACCACCCGAATCACCCGCTCGAGTTTGCTCGAGGTTTTAAACCTGGATTACGTGCGCACCGCCAGGTCAAAGGGACTTTCGGAGCGAGTCGTGGTCTACCGTCATGCCCTCAAGAACGCTTTGATTCCGGTGGTGACCGTGATTGGTTTGCAGGTTGGCACGTTGCTCGGCGGGGCAATCATCATCGAAGAGATTTTTGGTTTGCCCGGCATCGGGCGTTTCGCGCTCGAGGGAATCAACTTGCGCGATTACCCTGTGGTTCAAGGCGCGGTGTTGGTGGTGGCGGGTGCATTCGTGTTGGTGAATGTTCTGGTGGACGTGCTGTACGCCCTGATCGATCCGCGCATGAGGTACGACTGATGGCATTGGTCGCTGAAAATCTGAGCAGTGAACCTCGAGCCAGCCGTGCTTTTTGGCGCGGCTTCCTGACTTCGCCGAGCGCCGTCACAGGTTTGATCTTGGTCGTTCTGGTGTTTGCCGCCGCCATTTTTGCGCCGCTGGTCGCGCCGTTTGATCCAGTCAAATACAACCCGATTGACCGCCTGCAAGGACCCAGCTTCAAGCACATTCTGGGCACAGATTTGTACGGACGCGACACCTTCTCGAGGGTGATTTACGGTGCTCGAGTTTCATTGTCGGTCAGTGCAATTGCCGTCACAATGGCACTGATTGTTGGAGGGGGTTTGGGGGCGCTCAGTGGCTTCAGGCTCGGTTGGTTTGACATGCTGGTCATGCGGCTGACCGATGTCTTGCTGGCGTTTCCAGCGATCTTGTTGGCAATAGCGCTTTTGGCGTTTCTGGGTGGAGGTTTCTGGAATCTCACGCTTGCCATTGCCATCGTGTACTCCGCCCCCTTCGCTCGGGTGGCTCGAGCTGCCGTTTTACGTGTCCGCGAAGATGCTTTCGTCGAGGCGAGCCGGGCACTCGGCGCTTCCAACCCTCGAGTTTTGTGGCGGCACATCCTGCCAAACGCCTTCGCGCCCATGTTGATCGAGGTGACGCTGCGCCTGGCTTACGCCATTCTTTCCGAAGCAAGCCTGAGCTATCTGGGTCTCGGTACGCCCCCTCCAGCCCCCGCCTGGGGACAGATGATCGCCGATGGACGCCGCACCCTCGAGCTTGCACCCTGGGCGTCGATTGGTCCTGGATTGGCAATCATGTTCACGGTCTTGGGGTTTAATCTTTTGGGTGACGGTTTGCGCGATGTGCTCGACCCGCGTTTGCGAAAACGTTAAAACCTCAGGATTTCAAATCCATTGCTCGAGCCGCAATCCGCCAATGACTTGATCGTGTCAAACATGGTAAAAGTAAAGTGCACTAAATTATTGCAGGGCAGGTGACAAGGAGGAATCGTATGAACAGATTTCGCTGGTTGAATCCCCTCATCGTGGTCGTGACGCTCGGAGCGGTACTCTCGAGCGGCGTAATGACGCAAAAGTATGGCAACGTTTTGCGTGCCGGAATGCAGACCGATCCCGTTGGGCTTGACCCGCACGTGACTGAAGCCACCTCGACTCGAAACCAACTCGAGAATGTGTATGACACGCTGGTGAAGTTTGATTCCAAGGGCAAGATTGGACCAGCACTGGCGCGAAGCTGGAGGGTCAGCAAAGATGCCAAGACCTGGACATTTGTTTTGCGCTCTGGCGTGAAGTTTCACAATGGACGAACTTTCGTGGCAAGCGACGTGGTCTACTCGATCAACCGCATCAAAGACCCAAGCGTTAAATCACCTCGAGCCGAGGATTTTGCGGTGGTTGATTCCATTACCGCGACCAACAACAGCACGGTTGTGATGAAACTGCAAAAACCGTTCGCACCCTTGCTGGCTAAACTGGCGCAAAGCCTGAACGTGATTGTGGCGAAAGAAGCAGTACCAACAATCAATTCCAAACCCGTTGGCACGGGTCCGTTTATGTTTGTCGAATATGTCCCAAGTACCCGCATGGTGCTAAAAAAGAATCCAGATTACTGGGAAAAAGATGCGAAAGGCAACAAGTTGCCGTACCTGGACGGCATCACCTATTCGTATCTGCCAGACCCAACCGCCCGCACCACCGCACTGCGCACGGGGCAAGTGGACTGGATTGAATACGTGCCAGCCGCCGATGTCGCCACATTGCGCAAAGATGCCTCCTTGCAAATTGTGGGTGGCTTGTCCTCCAACTTTCGCGCCATGTACCTGAATGTCAAACAAAAACCACTTGACGACGTGCGCGTGCGCCAAGCCATCGCCTACGCCATCGACCCGCAAGAGGTTGTCGATGTGGCACTGTTCGGTACGGGCGGCGTGGCAGCCAAAGGCACCACCATTCCGGCAGGCAATTTTTACGCCTACACCAAAAGTCCTTACGGCACGGTCAACATCGAAAAATCCAAGGCGCTTCTGAAAGAGGCGGGATTGCCAAACGGCTTTACCCTGGATTTGAAAGTCACCAGCACCTACGACTTTTTGCGTACCCCAGCCGAGGTGATTCAGGCGCAGCTCGAGAAAGTCGGCATCAAGGTGAACATTCAAGCCGAAGAATGGAGCGTTTACCTGCCCAATTTTCTGAAAGCCAATTACATGTCCACCGTGATTGGAAGCTCAGGACTCAGTGACCCAGACGATTACTTGTACAACACTTTTAACACCGACTCGGGTGGCAAGTACAACAACTTCTCCGATCCCGAAATCGACAGGCTTCTCGATCAGGGACGTTTGGTTGCCGATCAGAACAAACGGAAAGTCATTTACGATCAAGTTCAGGCTCGAATCCTGCAACTCGTGCCGATGGTATTCTTGTTCCACTCGGCGCAGTACGAGGGTCTGGGCAAGAACGTCAAAGGTTTTGAACACTTCCCGAACACGTCCTACCTTGGATTCCGCACGACCTGGCTCGAGAATTAATTTCTAGACTTTTGGTTTTGGTGCTGTCTCGAGGTGTTGAGGCAGCATCTTTTTTGTTTAACGGGTTGATTCTGCACTCAAATGCAAACCGTCTCGAGCAATATAGGCTTCGAGACGGTTTTAAAAAGATTTATTGTCGTTGCTCGAGGCAGAAAACCTTAAGTTAAAGCTTATTTGCTGATTTCATCCCAGAGCACATCGGGGATGGTCACAACATTGTCTGGCGGAAGATCGGTAAAAATCCCGTAACTGATCGTGTACGTCCCAGGCACGACCCGCCCGAGGTTGAACGTGTTCCCCTCGAGTTTCCAGTTGACGGCGGTGGTCAGGTTGTTGACCAGTCCTTGCACTATTGGGTTCGGACGCCGCACGGCTGGACTCGAGCCGCCAGAGGGCAGTTGATCGATGATCCGCAAATTTTCGACCACCCGTTCAACCGTCACGGTCAAATTGACGATATACCCCAAATTGTCTTGCGAGAAACTCTTTTGCACGCGCACGGCACCCTTGTTGACATCGGTGACCCTCGCCACGGTCACACCTGCGGGTGGCAAAACTCGGACTGATCCATCCACACTCAAACCGGCGGGGTCAAGGTTGGCGGTGACCGTGCCAGAACTGCACACTCGAGCCGGAATTTGCAGGCTTGCGGGTTTGCCTGACTGCATGTCACTCGAACCCTCGAGCACATTCACACTGCTGATGCCGGTTGGTAATTTTAATGAAAGGGTGACAGGAATCGGGTAGGGGAAATCGGTGGTGGCGCTGGCGGTCAACAAGGTTTGCGCACACGGCGCGACCACATTTGGTGCAACCTCGAGTTTGAGATTGGTAAAAACGCGGTATTCGATGGTGACTTTGGTGGTTTGATTGTCCACCACTGTGCCGCTGCCAGAGGCTGTTGTTGAACCTGGCAAGGGCGTTGGCGTGACTGGGTAATCGTTGGGCGATAACGGTAAAGTAACTGGCGTTTTAAGGGTCAAACCTGCCACCTTTACCGGAATTCCCTCGAGCGGCACACGTTTTTTGCCAATCAATGCGACCGTTTCAACCACCAGCGTTCCCAAAATTTGACGCGCCACAAAACGCACGCGACCCGCCCCGGGCGAGATTCTGACCTGGGTGGGGGAGACGACCGTGCCACCGCCCGAGAGTATGCTGGCGCTGACTGGAACATAGCCTTTGGGCAAGGTTGGACCCGTTTGGCGTTCGTCGTCACCCTCCAGGGTGTAACCGGCTCCCGGAATCACCCGACCATTCTGATCGACCACCTCAACCACCAGAGGCTCGAGCAATTTGGCTTCGGGCGGTGCAATAAAGGCGGGCAGGTCGGCAAAAACAGGTTCGTTGCCGGCACGCAATTTGAAATTGAAGGCGTTCGAGTATTGCTTTGTGGTCGCCACAATTCTTGCCAGGATCGTCCATTCGCCGACCAGGTTGCTGGTGATCTGAAACGAATCGGTGGCGTTTTTGTTGTTCTCAGACGAGGTGAGTTTGCGCCTGACGCCATCTGGCGAAACCACAAACAACTCGAGTTCGGTGATGCCGTCGGCGTCGTAATTGGTCAAATCAAAACGTTTGCCGAGCAAGGAATCTGGAACGCGGACTTTTGCTGCCAGCAAATCTGTGCCAGGAATTCCTCGAGCATTGACCGTAAACTGCGCGGCTTGAACGCTGTAAGGCGGCGCGACCCGCACCGCAAAGGCATTTTTGCCCTGTCCAAGTGATGCGATTTTGAGATTGTACGTGCCAGCCGCAGGTGCAGCACCGAGAAGGCGCTCCCACAAGTGTTTTTGTGTGGTGGTGTACTTGCGCTCGAGGACTTTTGAGCCGTTGCTGCCTGTCAAACTGAACGTGGTCGAAAATGGCAGGTTCTTGCCGTAAATCTCGTCGCCGTAATACCCGTTGGCGGCGCGACCGTTGACGTAATCGTTCAAATTTAAACCTGGGCTGTAGACCTCTAGGTTTAACGGCGCGTCAACCCCTTGAGGCACAATGATTCGGTAATCTTCGGTTGGGGTTGCCCAAGTGAAATCTGCACCGACACTTGCCATCGGCAGCCCGCCGCCCGCCTGCGCCAGTGCGCCACCTGTGCCCAATATCAGCGTGGTTAAAATGCCCGTGGTGGTTCGATTGAGACTCGAGCGCCAATGGTTCAAAAAATTTCGTTTCATCCACCAACAGTTTAGCGAATTCGGTGGGTGAATGTATATCCTTAAATAATGTGTAAGGTCACAATACCGTCCCGAATCCATGCAAGTGGGTTAAACTCGAGGCATGGCAATCAATTATCCTTTGAAAGCAACCTTTAAATTGATGGCGCTTTCTCCAGAAGTCCAAGTTCAAGACGCGCTCGGAACAGTGCTGATGCAGGTCAAGCAAAAATTGTTCACTTTGAAAGAGGACACCACGATTTTTGCCGACGAGCAAAAAACCGTCCCTCTGTACAAAATGAAGGCAGACCGCGTGATTGGTTTCCGTGCCGTTCACAACATCACGCGCGTCAATGACAATGCCAAAATCGGTGCGGTCAAAGCCGACGGGATGCGCTCTATTTGGCGCGCTCGTTACACCGTGACCGACGCCAACGACAAAACCATTTTCAACATCAAAGAGGAAAATCCTTGGATCAAAGTCATTGACGCCGTGCTGTGCGAAATCGAGTTGATCGGACCATTTGTTGCCATGTTTATCAACCCGCGTTACCTGCTTTCAGATGAAAATGGCGTTCTACGCTACATCATCGCCAAGAAACGCAGTTTTTTTGGGCGCAATTTCACGCTCGAGCAGGTCAGCAAAGAAGAAAACGATCAATATGACGAGCGTTTAATTGCGTTGGCGCTAATACAAACCATTTTTCTCGAGCATCGTCGCGGGTAAGATTTCCCGACATTAACCTGCGCGGCGAAAGTAGCGCAGGTTTTTTATGCCAGCAATTCACTTAAAAAATACGGCAATTGTTTGCGCCACCAAATCCAATCGTGATTGACATCCTCTCCCCAGAATTCCACCCGTGCGGGAATGCCCTTGCGCTCGAGAAGCGATTGCATCGCTTTGGTGTCCCGAATCATCGCATCCTCAAACGCACCCTGACCCGTGCAAAAAACGATGCTCGAGTTTCGGTAGTGATTCAAAACGTGGTCGTCCGTCATGTGTTCGAGATACCACAACGGCGCGTTAAAGTACGCCGCTTCGCCGCCCGCATCGCCGACAAAATCGTGCGGTTGGTACAAACCCGACAGCGCGATTAAGCCGTCAAACGCGGCTGGGTGTTTGAAAAAAAAGTTGGAAGCATGAAACGCACCCATACTGCAACCCGTCGTCCACATGGTTTTCAAACCCGTGTTGTTTTGCACCCACGGCACAATCTCTTGCATGATGTGGCGGTCATAATCTTGATGACGTTTGGCGCGGTCTGCCGGATGTGCGCCCCGATTGGACCAAGATTGCCAGTCGATGCCGTCCACCGCAACGATTTTCACGCGACCAGCATCGATCAAGCCCGCACAAGCCTCGACCATGCCAAAATTCTCGAAATCGTAATAACGCCCCTCCTGAGCGGGAAAAGCCAGCACGGGTTGACCGTAATGACCGTAGACCTTGAAGCTCATGTCGTGACCCAGGGCGCTCGAGAACCAATTGTGGTATTCAACGTGCATAAAAGATCATAAGCGATTCTCGAGGATGGTGATAGCCGTGCAATCTCGAGCACAAGATTATTTCGCTCACGAACATCAATTTCAGTTTTGAGTCAAGTTTAAATTTCTCGAGCAACAGAACCTCATTTAACTTGAGCCAGCAGCAATTCTTTCAACGATTGCATTGCGCCTATCGCCCGTGGAAACCCCAAGTACGGAATTGCGAACAAGATCACCTCGCGCAGTTCCTGTTCGCTTGCCCCAGCATTCAAAGCGCCTTTCAAATGGGTTTTAATCTCGAGCGTGTTGCCGAGTGCCATCAGCATGGCGGTCGCCAGAAATTCTTGGGTTTTGGTGTCCAAGCCAATTTCACGACTCGAGCGGTTGTAAATTTCCCCGTAAGCAAATTCGCGCACATACCGTTCCAAATCCGGGTCGAGATGCGTCAAGCGTCGTTCGATGGCGCGTTTGGATTTGCCCCAGATGATGTCTCGAGGATCGGATGGACTCTCATCGCTCATGACTCGAGCCTAACAGGTGCGGGTCAAAATAAAAGTCTTGAGCGCAACATGCACGCTCGAGACCCTGAAAAACCGCAATTATTTGAACTTGTAACTTTTTGGCACGACCACAATGCCAGATTCGGTGATCTTGAAACCCCGAGCCGCATCGGCTTCATGGTCAACACCGATTTGCGTGCGTGAGGGCACGGTCACGTCTTTGTCGATGATGGTGTTGTGGATTTCGCAGTGACGACCAATTTCGACCTCGTCGAACAACACGCTTCTGCTGACATTCGAGTACGAATTGACCCTGGCGCGGCGGAATAGAATGCTCTCGCGTACCGTGCTGCCCGAAATAATCACACCACCGGCGATCAACGAATTGAAGGCTTGACCGGAACGATCTCCGCCCTCGTGAACAAACTTGGCGGGTGGACTGTCGGTGTTGACGGTGCGAATGGGCCATTCGGGGTTGTAAAGGTCAAATTCTGGTACGGCAGAAACCAAGTCCATGCTGGCTTCGTGGTACGCATCCAAGGTTCCCACGTCTTTCCAGTAGGTGTTGGCTTTGTCCGTGCCTGGGATTGGGTTCTTGGCAAAATCGTAGGCTTGAATGTGATAGCCGTCGCGCAATGCCCGTGGCAGCACATCTTTGCCAAAATCGTGGCTCGAGCCTGGTGTTCTGGCGTCGGCATCGAGCAATTCTTCTAAAGTTTTGCGGTTGAAAATATAATTGCCCATGCTGGCGAGCGCCATGTCAGGACGGTCCGGCATTGGGCTGGGGTTTTTGGGTTTCTCTTGAAACTCGATGACCCTGCCTCGGTTATCGACCTGCAAAACCCCGAATCTCGAAGCTTCGGCAAGTGGCACCGGAAAGGCGGCAATTGAAATGTCGGCTCGAGCGTCCTCGTGCTGGTCGATGGTGTGGGCAACGTTCATTTTGTAAATGTGATCGCCGGAAAAAATGGCGACCAATTCGGTCTTGTGGTTGTCCACCAGGTGCATGTTCTGGTACACCGCGTCGGCTGTACCCCGGTACCAGACCGCGCCGAGTTCCTCAAAACGGTACTGCTGGGCTGGAACAAGGGTGATGAAATAGTCGCTCAAGAAACTGCCAAATCGCCAACCGCGTTGAATATGCTCAGTCAGCGACTGGGCTTTGAACTGCGTCAACACGTAAATCGAGTAAATTCCAGAGTTGATAAAATTGTTCAGGGCAAAATCGATAATACGGTATTTGGAGCCGAATGGAACGGCGGGTTTCGAGCGCTTGGCGGTCAACGGTGCAAGGCGAGAACCTTGTCCCCCTGCCAGAATCATTCCGAGGGTGCGGGTAGCCATGAAAATTCCTCCTGATGATTCAGTATAACGCGACTTTGAAGTAAATATAGCAAGTGCGTCTAACGAAGCTTCAAAAAGATTTTGTGCAAACATTCAAAACTCGAGGGTGGGATGATGGCTCGATTCGCCAAACGCCACCTCGCGGCATCACTGTTTTGGCTCGAGTTTGAATGCTCAATTGGACATTTGACGTTCACCGATTTCTTGCAGCGTTCCGGTCAGCCCTGTGACGCGTCCTCGAGAATTTTTGATGGGCCAGGCGGTGATTTGGACCAGACCGACCGAAACATCTTTTTTAAAGTAACGCACCTTGCACCACAGGCTCGTCGAATCGCCTTGAAGCAGCGCCTCGAGCAGGACACGCAGTTGTTCAACATCGTTTGGGTGAATCAATGTGATAAACGCTTGACCGAGCGCCTCAGAGATTTCAAAGCCGGTAATCTTGTTCCAGGCTGGGCTGAGAAACCGCAACTTGGCGTGTTCATCGGTCTGAAAAATGACCTCCTCGATGCCCTCGAGAATGTTCTTGTACTGATTTTCGGCGTCTCGGGCTTTACTGAACTGCCTGGCGCGAACGATGGCGTTCGAGACGCGGTCAGCCAATGCACCCAGAACCCGCAAATCATGATGGTTGAGGGTCATGTCGTCGATGGTTTCGACGTTCAGAACGCCAACCACCACATTTTCGTCAAACAGCGGGACGCAGACTTCGCTCGAGAGTCCTTCAAAAGCCCCAATAAAATCAGGGTCGGTGTTGATGTCTTCGACCAGAATCGCTTTGGCGCTGCGGGCAACCTTGCCCATGATGCCACGGCTGACGTTAACGCGGTCGATCACGTCTGGATATCCGACGCTGTGCTGTAAAACCAGGTCATCACCCTCCAGC
The DNA here is from genome assembly GCA_025352125.1 of Deinococcales bacterium. Classification (GTDB taxonomy): domain Bacteria; phylum Deinococcota; class Deinococci; order Deinococcales; family JAAFIG01; genus JANXTZ01. The sequence continues at coordinate 15,411 of JANXTZ010000062.1, forward strand.
AGGTAAATGCTGACGAGTGGATAATGGAACAGTTTTGAGGTCATTTCGACAATCGTTGTGACCACATTGTTTGGGTCCAGTTCCCTCGAGAGCGCATTGCGTATTTGCTCGAGCAACTCGAGTTCGCGGGTTTGTTGTTGGCTGATTGCCAGCAGGCTTCGGTACCGCGCCTCTGATTCCCGTAACTCGAGTTCGCGGCGGTTCTGCTCGGACAGATCGGTCAAGACCAACACCGTACCAATGACTTTGCCAGCGACCTTGCGCGGAATGCCGGTGACCGCCACCTCGAGCCGAGAACCATCTTTTTTGATCAGCGTGTTGCGAAGATTGGTGCTGATGCCGCGCTTGCGTTGCGCCCTTGCCATGCGAATCAGATCGTGTTCCTCTTGGACGATCAGCTCAATCGAATTTTTGCCAATGAACTCATCGACATTGTAACCGAGCATTTTGGCAAACGCCGGATTGACGTATTCGTACAAGCCCTCGATGTCGGTGATTGCCAGCCCCTGCGACACAATGTTGGTCACGGACAGGGCATAATCACGCTCTTGCTCCAAGGCTTCAATGGTTTGCTCGAGCTGGGCTGTGGTGCTCTGCAACTCGAGTTCCTGAATTTTTTGTTCGGTCAGCAATGTCAACACGCCAACCGTGCCCCGAAATTTACCATCGACGATTCTGGGGAAACCGTTTGCCAGCACTTCAATGATTTTACCATCGCTCCGGCGCAATCGACTTCGGTAGGCGCTGGAAAGTCCGGCACGGCGCGTCACGGTTTCTTGCAGGTGAATCTCGAGATCGTCGGGCACAATAAAATCCGTTGGTTTGCGTCCGATCAGTTCTTCTGGATGGGTAAAACCCAAAATTTTGACTGCCGCAGGGTTGCTGAACTCAATAAACCCGTCGCTGTTGGTCACACTTAAACCTTGATCGACCACCTGGGTGATCAGCAGCGCATAATCCTGCTCGGCTTTGAGTTGTTTTTCTGCCTCGAGCAACTTCTTTACCGTGGCTTGCAGTTCGGTTTGAATCAGCATTTCGCTGGTCTGGTTGGTGATCAGCGCCGTCGTGCCCTGATACACGCCGTTTTCAAACAAGGCGGACACCGAAACCCGAGCATAATACTGACCCCACTGGATGTTGGCATCAAAAGTTTGTCCTTTCAGGGCACGTTTAATGATGTTCAGAGCGTCGGGGTTGTCTTGAAAAATGACCTCGAGCGCCAAGCCCATCATTTGATCGGGAGTGGCACTTAAAATGTTTATGGCATTGCCTTCGATTCGGGTCAATTTGCCGTGCTGGTCACAGGCGATCAGAATGATTGGCAGTTGATCGATCAGATATTCAAGGCGTTCCTGGGTGCTTTCCAGAGCTTTTTGCGCCCTGATTCGCTCAGAGACATCGACCGCCAGACCGCGCCCGCCGACCACCTTGCCCTCCAGCAAGATTGGCGACATGAACACCTCATAGTAATTGTTCTCGCGCTCGAGGGTGTAATGCAGTTTTTCGCCTGCCAGCACAGCCTGTAACCGGTCATCGGCTCCCATAAAACCAAATTCTTGCACTGGGTGACCCAGAGATTTGGCGCTGATTTCAGGTGTCACATCGCGCCCCTCGAGCAGGGTGACAATTCCGTCTAGATCGTAGCCAATGAACAAGACCGGCATGGCAATGATGATGCTTGAAAGTTGCGCCTCTCGGGCTTTGAGCCTGGTTTCGGCAACATTGCGGTCGGTCACATCGACGGCAATCAAACTGGTGCCGACCTTGCGGTTGTGCTCGGTGATTGGGGTCACCCGAACCTCGAGATGCTGCTCTTGCCAGAAAACAATGGTGCTGAACGACTCGCCAGCCATCGCCCGACGCCCAATCTCGAGCAGCGCTGGGAAATCGCGGTAACTGTCAAAAAAGCTGCTGCCAACAATGTCTAAAGCCTGATTTTGATTCTCATTCAAGCCTCGCCCCTCAAAAAAAGTCACGCGACCAACGCGGTCGAGTTTCAAAATAATCACGGGTAAACTCGAGAGTAAATTCTTTAATTCTTGCTGCGCGGCTTCGGCTTGATTTTCAGCCAGTTGACGGTCCGTGACATCCGCCGCGATACAACTTGCGCCGATCATGACACCATTTTCGATGGTCGGGCTGACCCAGGTTTCAAAATAGCGCCCATTCCATTCCAAAACCTCGTCGAAGGTTTCGCCAAGCAGGGCGCGTTTGATTGCCGCCAAAACCGCAGGGCGGGTTTGAAATTCGGCAATGATGCTTTGACCAACTATTTCGTGGTGCTCTTGGGGCACGCCCATCTGCTGCAAAATCGGCAGTGCGCCCCCTCCAAAATAGGTGATCTGACCTTGCATGTCGGTTTTCACCATCAAGATCGGCAGGCTCGAGGTGATTTTTGAAAGTTCGGCTTGGCTGCGTGCCAGGGCTTCACGTGACCTGAACTCTTCGCTGATGTCAACAATAATTGCCGTTGCGCCCGTAATTTGCCCGTCGGCGTTCATGATCGGCGACACCCAACATTCGCGGTATGCACCCTCCCATTCGATCACGGCGGTAAACGATTCTCCAGCCAATGCGCGTTTTAAGCCTGCCACCACCATCGGGTTTGCACCGAACACCTCGAACGCCGAGCGTCCGACCCGCTCGAGGCTGGTTTGTGGGGGCACATCACGACCCTCGTACAGACTGATGATGCCGTTGATGTCAATTCGTGCGACCCGCACCGGAAGCGCATCGATAATCTCGCGTAGCTGCATGTCGCTGGTGCTCAGGGCGGTTTGGGCTTTGATGCGGTCGGTGATGTCAAACGCAATCGCCCGTAGACCGGTGCGCTTGTCACCGTCGAGCACTGGGGTCAGCCAGGTTTCAAAATGCCGTCCGTGCCAGGCAAAACTGAACGACAAGCCCTCGCCCCTGATCGCGGCTTGCACCGCCTGAAGCATCTGAGGATGTCCCTCAAAAACATCGTGCATCAAACGCCCCACCAAATCCCTGGATTCAAAACCCAACATGCCCAGCGCCCGACCCTCGGCGAGGGTGATCGACCCGCGCATGTCCGTTCCGAGCACAAAAATTGGCAAATTGGAGGTCAGCTCCCACAACCTCGCCTCGGAGCGCATCCCTTTCATCTCACTCGGTGCGCCCGTGATCGAGACGACACCAATCACGCTGTGGTTGGTGTCCAGAATCGGTGACATTGCCACCCGAACATTGACCCGAAAACCGGACTTGTGAACCCGTTGGGTTTCAAAAGGCGGGATTTTCTCGCCGAGCATCATGCGTTGAATAAAACCCTGAACCGAGGTGTTGTTCGCCCTTGGGATTAAAAAACTGATGTGCTGCCCGACCGCCTCCGAGGTCGCATAGCCAAACATTTTTTCGGCACCGACGTTCCAGGAGGTCACAATACCCTGCAAATTTTCGGTGATGATCGCCTCATCGGTCGAATTCACAACCCGCTCGAGAATGCTTCGGTTGAGTGCATCCATCATCTCGCGGGGGGTTTCCTTGGCTTGCACGAGTTCGAGACGCAAATCGAGTTCGCCCATCAAGGATTCACAGAGGCTCTCGAGGATAATAACCTCGGATTCGGTCAGGCTGCGCTCGCGGGTGTCGAGCACGCACAAGCAACCCAGAACCTGCCCAGTGCCGGTGCGCAGCGGAGAGCTGGCAAAAAACCCCAGCCGTTCGATGCTCGAGGACAACAGGCTCGAGATGGTTTGCAGGTCGTTCGGGTCACGCGATTGCACCAAACCTTCGGGCAAAAAGAGTGACAGCCGCTTTGGCAGGGTGCGCGGCAACAGGTCATTGAGTTCCAGACCGTAAGCTCCCGCAAAGCGCAGGCTCGCCTCGCCGACCCAGCAAATCAAGGCACCCTTTGCCGTCAATCCCTTGGCGGCAAGTTTTGCCACCCTCGAGAAGGTTTCGGCGGCATCTTGACGGACCGACCCGTAACGCCGCAGGGCTGCGAGGCGTTCGGGATCGGTGAGGCTCGGCTCGCTGACCTGGGTTCGCATTGGGCGCAAAATGACGCGGGGTTTTACGGGTGTCAAAAAATTACCTCAGAGAAAGAGTCTGGAACAAATCGAAATCTAGAAATAGAGTTTAAAATTACCCCATCAGTTTACCTGAGCGCTGCGTGATGACAAGGCAAGAATCTACTTTGACAACAAACGTTAAAGGTTTAGACCAAAGCACGCTGCAAACCTGATAAATGGGTCAGAATAGAACCATGATCCTCAACCATCAACCCTATCCCTCAAATCGAAGCCCAATCCTTGGCGCTCGGGGCGCTGTCGCCACCAGTCAACCCCTGGCAGCCCAAGCCGGACTCGAGATGCTCAAAAATGGTGGCAACGCCGTCGATGCCGCCATCGCCACGGCGGTTGCGCTGACGGTGCTCGAGCCGACCTCGAACGGCATTGGCGGTGATGCCTTTGCGCTGGTGTGGGACGGTGACAAACTGCACGGTTTGAACGCCTCTGGTCGAGCGCCCGCCAGCATTTCGCCAGCATTATTCTCAACTCGAGGTTTGTCTGAAGTGCCACGGTTTGGTTGGTTGCCCGTGACCGTGCCCGGTGCCCCCAGCGCCTGGCGCGACTTGCACGCCAAGTTTGGCAAGCTCGAGTTTGAGCAATTGTTCCAACCCGCAATTTATTACGCAAAGAGTGGCTATCCAGTCTCGCCAACGCTGGCTCAAAATTGGGGGCGTGCGGCGCAGGTGTACTCGAGCTTGCAAGCCCCAGAATTTTTGCCCTGGATGCAGACCTTCACCCGAAATGGACTTGCCCCAAAGGCGGGCGAGATGTTTTCATTGCCCGACCATGCGAAAACCCTCGAGCTGATCGCCAAAACCCGGGCGCAAGCCTTTTACGACGGCGAACTCGCCCACAAAATCGAAGATTTTGCCTCAAAAACCGGAGGTTTCCTCAGCCGTGCAGACCTTCAGGCGCACAGCGCCAACTGGGTTGACCCGATCAGCACCAATTACCGTGGCTACGATGTCTGGGAAATTCCACCAAACACTCAGGGCATCGCCGCACTGGCAGCGCTGAACATTCTCGAGGGATTTGAGCTTTCCAGGCACGCCCGGGAAAGCGTTGACAGTTATCACCTGCAAATTGAAGCCATGAAACTGGCGTTCATGGACGCTCGAGCCTACGTTGCCGATCCAGAAAAAAGTGAAGTTCCGATGGCAGGAATGCTCGACAAAACCTACGCCGCGCAACGCCGCAAACTCATCCTCGAGAATGCCCTCGAGCCTGGTGCAGGAACGCCGCCGCGTGGTGGCACGGTTTACCTCTGCACCGCCGACAAAGACGGCATGATGGTCAGTTACATTCAGAGCAATTACGCCGGATTTGGCAGCGGCATCGTGATCCCAGGCACTGGCATTGCGCTGCAAAACAGAGGTGCAAATTTTACGCTCGAAGCCCACCATCCCAACCAAATTGCGCCAGGAAAGCGTCCGTACCACACCATCATACCTGGGTTTTTGAGCAAAGATCAAAAAGCCATCGGACCGTTTGGCGTGATGGGCGGCTTCATGCAGCCACAAGGTCATGTGCAAATGGTGGTCAACACCATCGATTACCGGCTCAACCCGCAAGCCAGCCTCGATGCGCCGCGCTGGCAGTGGCTGGAGGGCAAACAGATTGAACTCGAGCTTCATACGCCCACACACATCGCCGAGGGTTTGCGCGAACGCGGGCATCAGATCACCATGCAGCTCGAGAAAGGCTCGTTCGGGCGCGGTCAGATTATTTGGCGCTTAAACAATGTTTTGGTGGCGGCGTCAGACTCAAGGACTGATGGGCAGGCGTTGGCGTTTTAGAATACCTGGAAATCAATATTTAAGGACACCATGCAACATCTGGAAACCCTGCCCAAAAACGTCTGCAACCTGTCTCCGATCATCGTCTCATCACCCACCACCCGTTGCGGCACAACCCTGTTGCAGCGCCTGCTGTGCTCGAGCCGAAATGGCTTGATATTTGGTGAATTCTGTGCGCTGGACATGGACATGTATTTGGAAATTTTTCTCAAAAACCACCGCCTCTATCAAAAAAACCGGCAGCAAATCGACGCGAGCCTCGCGCATTTCAAATTGGGCGAACTCAACAACTGGATTTTTGACTTGTCCCCAGAATTGGACACGTATTTACCAATCCTCGCCAAATCGTGTTTTCTGGGTTTGGAACATTGCGAAACCCAAGCTCTCGCTTTGGGTCGCACGGTATGGGGCTTCAAGAAACCCAGTTTCAAACCTGAATCCTTAAGTGCCTTGCAGGTCATGATGCCGAATTTTAAATTGCTTTACATCTTCCGCGATGTTTTCGAGTGCGCCCAATCTGGCAAAGCCCGAGGGGCGCTGAATTCACTCGAGGATTTTAAGAATTACAGCCAATTTTGGGTGCAGAACCTGTTGTTCGTCCTCAAATTTTTTAAATTCGAGAACATGCTTGTGATCAATTACAGACATTTGATTGAACAACCCGACGTTTGGCTGGAACGCATCTCGAGTTTCACGGGCATGGAGGGCATGGACAAAAGAATTCTCGATGTCAAGGTGAACGCACCGAAGGACGGCGCAAATCTGGCGGGTTATATCGAACCTGTACAATTGGGCGAGGAAGAATGGCAGGTGGTTGAAAACCTGACCGCGAACGTGCGAAAACACCTGCTCCACTAAACCAATGTTTCTTCCCATTCCTGCCACGCCATTTTTGGTAGTGTCAACCCGAAAGATTTTCATGCCCAAAAACCAACACGAATTTGAGATTCCAAAACCCCAGCCCAAATCTTGGTCGCTCGAGGACTGGGTTTTGTTGCTCGAGGCTGGTGTAACCCTGGCGAGAGCGCGGTTTTTGGTGCGTCGCACGGCATTCCCAAAGCTGGCACGGCGCTTTGGACAGTTGGGCTTTGAAACCCCCAAAGATATTTTGAACCCCAAAGCCGAAAAAGTTGGCTGGGCTGTGCGCACGGCTGCCAAAGGTGTGCCGTGGCGCAGCGAGTGTCTCGAGCAAGCCGTGTGCGCCAAGTTGATGTTGAGGCAAAAGCGATTCTCGAGCACCATGTATTTTGGAACGTTGAGAAACGGCGCGGCACTTCAATCGCACGCCTGGGTGCGAAGTGGCGATACGGTGGTCGTCGGTGAGGTTGGTCATCAGGTGTTTGTTCAAATTGCCGTTTACGGCGATGTTTAAACTGGAGGAAAGATGCAAATAACCTTGGACTCTACTGTTTGTCTAAAGCCGCAACAATTTGTCGAAGCGCAAGAGGGCGAAGTCTTGTACACCATGAACCAACAAACCGGTTCGTACCTGTACCTCAACGAGGTTGCCACCGCTATCTGGGGGCAACTCAAACTGCCCATACAAGTCTCGAGCCTGTGCCTGAATCTCGAGCGTGAATTTGAGGTCAGTCCAACCGAGTGTCAAACCGAGGTCTTGCGCGTGCTTGGGCAGCTCGAGCAAATGGGCAATTTGAACGTTCAATGAGCGCGATTTTTGGGCTGTGTCGTCTTGATGGCAGCCCCGCACAATCCGATGTTGTCGCCATGCAGCGAGCGTTGCAACATTGGGGTCAAGATGGCGGATTGGTCTGGGTTGAGGGTCCGGTGGGTTTGGGATCGTGCTCGAGGCACATCACCCCAGAGTCCGTGTTTGAAAAATCCTCCATGCAAATTTGCGCTGGAACAGTCAGCTTGATTGCCGCCGCACGAATTGACAACCGTGCCGAACTCTGCGCCGCGTTTGGTTTGGACAGCATTCAAAGTGCGGTGACCAGCGATACCGAACTGGTCGCTCGAGCCTATGAACGCTGGGGGCAAGATAGCGTGCAGCGCTTGCTCGGCGACTGGTCTTTTGTCGCCTACCACCACCAGAGCGGGCGCTGGTTTATTGCCCGCGACCATTACGGCAACACGGGTCTGCATTACTGTCATGTCGGCAATCGGTTTACGTTTGCTTCCGGTATCGAAGGCATTTTGGCGCTTGAGGGCATTCCGAAAAAACCCAACGACCTCAAAATCGCCGAGATGATGATCGTCTGGATGCGCGACGGGTCAAGCACCCAGTACCAGGACATCATGCGTCTGCCTCCCGCGCACCACCTGACCTTTGAAAATGGCACACTCAAGCTCGAGCGCCACTGGAAACTTGAGGACACCCCAACACGGCGCTTGCGCTCGAGCCAAGAATACGTTGAGGGTTTTCAGAGTGTGCTGCGCAGCGCCGTGCGCGACCGAATGCGCTCGAGATTTCCTGTTGCAAGCACCCTCAGCGCGGGTTTGGATTCTGGCGCGGTGACGGTGCTGGCTGCCGAGGCGGCTCGAGAGCGAGGGCAGCGCTTGACGGCTTTTACATCGGTGCCGGTGTATGAGGTGGATTTTCCCGATCCGGATCGCTACACCAACGAATGGGATTTGGCGCGTCTGACCAGCGAATTTGCGGGCAACATTGACCACGTGCCAGTTCCCGCCGACCATCTCTCGCCCATAGCAGCCATGCGTCGGGTGACCAACATTTTGCACGAACCCTCGTTTGCGGCGGGCAACAATTACTGGATTCAGTCGATGCTCGAACGCACCCGAGATCAGGGTTTTGGTGTGCTGCTGACCGGACAGGTCGGGAACGGCGCGGCATCGTTTTCGGGCGGTTCGTTCGTGGTCTGGCACGCGTTGCGCCATAGACAGTTTGGTTTGGCGCACCATGCGTTCTCCTCGAGCGTTTTGGCGCACGGCAGCGTATCTAAAACCTGGCTCGCCGAAATGGGTCTGCCCTCGGTGCTGTCGTTCAAAACCCTGATCGCCGCGTTATCGGGCACTCGATTTGACAACCCTGAATGGGCGGTGAACACCCCCATTTCACAAGCATTGGTCAAGCGCGTCCAGTTGCTCGAGCAGATCAAAAAAGCCAATTGGCTTGCCGTGGAACTCCATCGTCTGTCGCCTCGAGCGCAAATGATGCAGGCGTTGATGCCCAAATCAATCCCTGTCGGGGCGACCTGGAACGGTTTTTCAGGCGCATATGGCATCGATATTCGTGACCCCACCATGGACAAGCGGCTACTCGAGTTTTGCGTGGGCGTTCCGACAAAAGAGTTTGTGGGGCAGGGTTACAGCCGTTTTCTGATGCGTCGCGCCATGCAGGGCTTGCTGCCAAAAGAGGTGCAATGGAATGTCAAGCGCGGCGTTCAAGCTTCAGACCTTGGAAAGCGCCTGCGTCAAACGGCACCAGAGGTGAATGAAGCCATGTTAGAACTGAAAACCCAGCCAAACATCGGCAATTACTTGGACTTGTATCGTCTCGAGTCGGTGTGGCAGCGCATCAAGGACAACACTTACGAAAAAATGGAAGCCATCTCATTGCTTCGAGCCATCTCTGTGGGATTGTTTTTGCGTCAGTTTGAGACTTGAGGCTCATGCCAACAACATGCTAAAATACAGTATTCAATTAAAGGAGGTTTTATGAATCTCGAGCCAACTGACACAAATTCCAGCGAAATTGAGAATAAAGTGCCGCGCAAGGTGTGGGTCAAACCGGTGGTTGAAGCCATTGAGTTCCTGGATACCAGTTTCGTTGGTGTTGGTGGAGCCGATGCAGCGTCTGTGGGCAGTCATTAAAATCAAGCGGTTCCCATACACCTCTGGATCATCCATTTCGTCTCACTTGACCTCGAGTCAATGCTCGAGGGTTTTTCTTTGGTATGAATTTGTTTAACAAATTAAACTCGAGCATTACAAGCTTGAAGGAGGATTTATGAATCTCGAGCCTAAAGAAACAAATTCCAGCGAAGTATAAAACGATGTACCGCGCAAGGTGTGGGTGAAACCGGCGGTTGAAGAAATTGAGTTTCTAGACATCAGTTTCGCTTTTATTAACATAAATGACGGATCAGCACTTGGTGGAAGCAATTAACCAGCATTTCTACAAATCCAGGCAGCAACTGTAATTATCCTTAATTCTGGTTTTAACCCTCGAGTCACGTGAAAACTCGAGGGTTGTGTTGGTTTGGATGTTGCCCCCGTGTTAAACTCGAGCGTCAAGCTGTCATTCACAACCTCAAACAATTTTCATCTGGGACAATTTTGAAGACATTTTTTCATTACCACGTTTTTGGCTGGCACATTCAATCCGACATCGCCTTGCCCTGCCAACCAAGACTTGAGCCAGGGATACCGGATTGCGTGCTGGAAACCTTGCAAACCCCAGATTTTTCAGAAACCACACCAGCCTTCTCGAGCGACGAACTCGTGTTTAAAGGCAAGATCATCACAGTCTGGAAGAATGCCAACCAAGACTGGCGGCTCGAGTATCACATTCCAGAATTTAACTACCGAATGCGGTGGGATGTCGGCAATTTTGGGCGGCGCATTTGGGTGCGTTACAACCGCGATAAATACCGTCAAAACATCCCGTTCAAGCTGCTTGGCTCGGTGCTGGCGGCGTGTTTGTGGCAATCGGGAAAGGTTTGCTTGCATGGTGGCGTTGTGGTGTCTGCTAACACGGGTTTAATGGTCATGGGTGAATCCAAAGCGGGTAAATCCAGCACCCTTGGCGCGTTGATGCAACGCGGTTGCCAAATCCTGACCGAAGACGTGGTGGTACTGTCGCCCAACTGTTTGAACGCGCTTCGTGGACCCGATTACTTGCGCTTGTGGTCGGACTCGGCGCTGGCACTCGGTTTTGACCCGAACGCCATGGGTCGCGTGTTTCAACCCGAAAGCTTTTTTGGCGGTAAACGCTACCTCGAGTTGCCTTCAGACCGATTTGGGCAGGATTTCAAAAGCGCTCGGATTTCGCAGATTTTTATTTTGGCGGGCAGGGGAGAGGCGACCAAACCCACCATTTTGCCATTGACCCCCCAACGTGCTGTGCCGCATTTGATGAACAACCTTTACCGAGGCGTGCGATTTGATCTCGAGTCTCGGCGTGACCTTGCGTTTTCGACTTGTGTTGACTTGGCGCATCAATGTCGTGTCAGTTTGCTGCGCGTACCAGCCAACCTCGAGCGGCTCCCAGAACTGGCAACATCTTTGCTCGAGGCTGCCGAACTTGTAGCCTGAGATTTTGCAATGTGAGTTCGAGGGTCAAGTCAAGACCTCAAAGCGTTCATCGTGCACAGTCTCGAGCGCAAGCTGGGTGGCTTCCTGAAAACTCAACCTCGAGGCTTCGGATTCGAGCTGTGCAACTTCAATGGCATTCAACCCATGCCCGAGTTTCAGGTATTGGGTGCTGGCATTGACCTTTTGTTCAATTTCGATCCGATCCGATGGAGTGTCGTTTCTGCCGCCAGCAACAACTTTAGGGCTTTGGCGCCTTGACCCAAATCGTGCTCGAGATGCGCGAAATCCACCAGGACATGCGCCGCCGACCATTGCCGCCCGAGGCGAACGACGGTCTGCAACGCCTCGCTCAAATGCGCTCGAGCCAGAATGTACCGCGCGTCTCGTCTTGCCAGATTTCCCAGGGCTTGCAGACCGTTGGCAATGCCTTGCACGTCGTTCGCCTCGCGTTTGACCTTCAAAGATTCCTCGAGAAGGCTGGTTTCCAGTTGGCTGTCGCCCTGCAAACCGGCAATGTTGCCCAGATTTCCCATCGAGTACGCCGCGCCAATCGGGTCGTTGAGGCTGCGTTTTAACGCCAGCGCTTTGCTGAAACACTTTTTGGCAGCCTCGAGATCGTTTTGATACAGGTACACCAAACCAAGATCGTTGTTGCACATGGCAATCTGATTGGTGTTGACGGCAGCTTCGTGCAGCGCAATGGCAAGCTCAAGATGGACTTTGGCGGCGCTCAAATTGCCCAGGTCGCGTTCGATCAGACCAAAAAATTTTTGGGAATTGGCTCGAAATTGCGGGTTGCCAAACAACTCGCCAATCGCTTGATATTCGACAATTGCTGCTCGAGCCACCACGTAAAGTGACTGCTCTTTGCCCAAGCTGGCGATCATCCACAGCAGGTGCGCCCGAACCCAGTCCTGGCTTCGGGTTTCAGGACAGGCGGCAAAACGCTGCCCCCAACCCAAACCCTCCTGGTGGTGACCTCGGGTGTTCCAAAAATGTTCGAGCAGACCCACCGTTTCCGCCCCGAGCCTGGGATTGTACGTCAAGCACCACTCGAGCGCCGGGCGAATGTTCTCGAGTTCAAGTTCGACGCGGCGACTCATCTCGGTGTGGCGGTTGCTGTTGCGTTCCGGATACCAAGCTTGGCTCAAAGCCAGAGCCAGTTCGCTCAAATTGTCCATGGCAAGCTGTTTTGCCTCGGTGCTCAACTCTAAAAATGCGTATTGACGAATCAATTCGTGCAAGTAAAATCTCGAATCGCGTTTGGACACCATCGATTTGTTGATCAGTCTTAGCAGTACGTTCAAGCTCGAGCCACTGACCTTGAGCGCCCATTCGCGGCTGAAACTGCCACGGAACACGCTCAAACGCGCCAGGGCAAGTTTTTCGGCATCGCTGAGCAACACCCAAGAATAACCGAATGTGGCGGCAAAACTGCGCTGGCGTTCGGGCACGTCCGAATTCTCAGTCTCGAGCAGGTTCAAACCCTTCTCGAGTTCGACTGCAATCTCAAACAAGCTCAGCGCCCGCACCCAACTCGCCGCCAGCTCGAGTCCGAGTGGAATGCCCGACACGGCGCGGCATATTCGGGTAAAACTTTGAATGTCATCCTCAAACCGAAATTGCGGGTTGACGCGCTGTGCCGCCTTCAAAAACACCAGGGCGGCATCCTGAGTCTCGAGCGGGAACAGATTGTCTGGTGCGGGTAAACCCTCAATGTCAATCAAATGCTCAAAGCTCAAGCCCAGCGCCTCGCGGCTGGTCGCCAGGATGCGAACATGGCGGCATTTGTCCAGTATCATCGCCACGAACACGTCCATGCCAGGCAAATGCTCCAGGTTGTCGAGCACCAAGAACAGCTCGCGTTCACTCAACAATTCCAGCAACAGGAGGCTCGAATTGACCGAATCGCTGACGCCCAGAGCCTCGAGGATACGGTCTGGTACAAGCTGGAGGCTGCCGACGCCGGCGAGCGGCACAAAGCACGCGCCGCCCGAAAATTGATCTTGGTATTGCGTGGCAATGGCAATCGCCAGACGTGTTTTGCCAGCGCCGCCCACGCCAACCAAGGTCATCAAACGGCAAGATTGCCCCTGAAATCGTTCAGCGATCAGTTGCAATTCCGAATGGCGTCCAATCAAAGTGGTTGTCGGGACTGGCAGGCGAACCTCGATTCGGGAATCGGTCGGGGCTGTCTGAGCCATTTTTCTGAGCAGTTCCTCGCTCGGCTCGAGATCAAGCCCGGACAAGGCTTTGCAATGCAGCGCAAATGTTTTCTGACGCTGGTCAGCATGGGGGCACAAGGTCAAAAACGCGTGCAGTAAATTTTCAGACAAAGGTTCGAGCTGAATCGCGGATTCCAGCAACGCGGTTGCGGCACTCGGCTCGAGGCTGGCAACCGCCTTTAAAACGGCATTGCGGTAGGCTGACGCCAGTGCCTCACGCTCGAGCATCAACACTGCCTCGAGGTCGCTGAGGTCGGGCAATTGTGCCGCTTTTAGAAAATCGCCGCGATAGAGCGAAATCGCGTCTTGCCAACGCTTTGCGCCCACCGCCTCTCGAAATTCTGAGACATCATTTGCGCCCTCAAAACGCACACGGTTGGCATCGGCAACCAACCCAAGACCGTATTCAAAACCTCGGGCGCGGTACAACAACTGCCTCAGCCGTTTGCGCCCGATGTCCTCTGGAACATCGCCCCACAGCAGCAGCACCAACTCGGCTCGAGACACCCAGGTTTGGTGGCAGATCAGCACGGCGATCAAATACGTGACGCGCTCGAGCGCAACGGGTGTGTTCGAAAATGCTGGCTCTCCCAAAAGTCGTAGCACGTGCATTCAGAATGCAAGATTTAACCCTCAGATTCAATTCAAAACCCACATTGCCAGCCTTGCGAAAACCCAATCTCGAGCCTGAAACACCAGTGCCACAATTGAGGGTGCCGAAATGATGGAAAATGACGCCCATGGCTGTTCAGGAATTGCTCGAGTTTCGCCGGCGCAAGAACGATTTTTTTGCGTCCTCTCAATCGCCCTTGCCTGCCCCAAAGAGGCAAGGCTTCACAGGTTTGGCGTATTTTGAATATCAACCCGAATTGGTTTTTGCGCAAATCCTCAAACCCGCTACAGATTTCGAGCACATCATGATGGAAACCTCGAACGGCGTGAGGAAATCCTTTGTGCGGGCTGGAACGTTTCAGTTTGCCTTGGCTGGGCAAAGATTGAAGTTGACTGCCTTTTCAAACCCAGAATTGGATCATCAGGCGCTGTTCATCCCGTTTCGAGACGCAACCTGCGGTACACAAACTTACGGTTCAGGACGTTATCTCGACACCGAACTTTCTGGTGACGGCACGGTGACGCTCGATTTTAATTTGGCGTACAACCCGTACTGCGCCTATTCGGACGGTTGGTCGTGCCCGATTCCACCGCTCGAGAACTGGTTGAACGTGCCGATCCTGGCGGGCGAAAAATTTTTTGGGTCAGACTCATGACCCCTCTTCCCGAAGCCGCCGACTGGCGTTCCTCACTCGAGCGTCACCAATTTGAGGAGGCGCTGGCACGTTTGAAAGCCCTGTCATTGGTTGGGCAGGGCGAACGTGAACATCAGGACGCGCTCGAGCGGTTGGTGCTGTTTTTTGAAAGCCTGAGGGCAAAAAATTATCAGGCGGCGACACGCATCAACCGTTCAGGCTGGAGCGCCCTGGATGTTCAAGTGCTCGGTTTGGACGAGATGCTGGCGGCGCTGACGACCGCCGAAGAGAGCTGGCGCAACGGCGACGAACGCGTCAGGGCTGCCTTGCAACCCGCACTCGAGCATCACTTGACCCGAGCCGAAGCCAGCAATCAGCTTGGGGTGCTCGAGGCGGTCTGTGAAAAACCAGACCTGGCACGAACACATTTTCAAACCGCACTCGCCAGCGACCCGCGCCATTACCGCGCGATCACCAACCTGGGCAACCTCGAACTCGAGTCCGGCAATCTTCAAACCGCCGAGATGCGCTACCGCGAGGCGCTCAAATTAAATCCAGAGTACAGCGTGGCGTACAACAATCTGGCAGCCGTCTTGAAACGCCAGGGCAAACGCGGCGAAGCCGTGGACATGCTGAAAAAATCGCAACGCATGAGCCTCAAGGAATTTCGTCAGCAGAGCCGAAAAGGCGTGCCAAGCTCGAGCGATGCCGCCCCAAACTTGCAAACCCGAGTTGCTGAGTTGTGGGCGAACACCACTGTACGAACGGTGGTCGTTGTGGTGTTGATCGTTGTTGCCTACCAGATATTCAAACGCTAATTCCCTGAATCATTCGATTGGCAGATCGCTCTGGTTGAGCCATTCATTCATGCTGCCCAAATAATTTTTGACTTTAAATCCCTGGCTTTTGAGCGCGTGAAACAAGACCGCGCTGCGTGCCCCAGATTGACAGTGAACAATCACCTCTGCATCCTTCGGAATCCCAGCCAGAGACTGCTCGAGTTCAGTTTCAGACTGAAAACCGTTGTTGTTCATGACCCGAGTCCATTCAAAATGTTGCGCCCCAGGAATATGCCCGCCTCGGGTTGCACCCGCAGGGATTTTGACGCCCGCAAATTCCTCGGAATCTCGAGCGTCAAGTACGATGGTGTGGCTCGAGCGATGCGAAATATCATTGACGGTTGCCAAGAATTCTGGGTGTGGCTCGAGTAGATAAGTTGATGGTTTTATCAGAGGCTGCTCGCTCGAGGTTGGCAAGCCCGCCGCCTGCCAAGCCTGGAAACCACCGTTGAGAATTCCGACCTCAAAACTGGCGTACTCGAGCGCCCAAGCGGTTCTGGCGGCTCGAGAGTCCACGCCCGAATCGTAAACCACGACCGCGTCACCAGCCTTCACGCCAATGCTTTGCACCCAGTTTTGCAAGGTTTCTTGAAAATACTCGAGTTCAGTTTGATCACGAATGATAAATTTTGGCACGACAAATTCGGCGTGTCGTGCGCCTGGAATGTGTGCACCCGAGAATTGAGCCTCGGTTCGGGCGTCGAGCATGACAGCATCACTTGGGAGTTCGGTGGGAATCAAAAATCGTTTCATGCAATATTAAACGCCATCTGACTTGGGTTTTGCCAATCCTTGCAGCCAGATCGAAGCGCACAATGCCAGCAATGCGCTTGCCGCCAATGCCATCGGAATGACCGATGCTCCAAAGATTTGCTTTAAAACCCCGAGTAACGGCGCGATCAACAACGCCCCGACCGAACCCGACACCAGAAAAACCGAACTCGCAGCCACGCTCGAGTATTCGCGGTTGATCCAGACCAGCCCTGTCGGGAATACGGGCGCAAAGAACAGACCCGCCGCCACAAACGCGGGCGTTGCCAACGACGGCACTTGTGCGAACAGCAATGCCACAAACGACAACAACAAACACCCCATGATCAAGGTTGCGCTCGAGAACCTCAGACTGAGTGGAATAGAGAGAAAACGCCCAACGGTCAACGCCTGCCAGAACCACGAAGCCACCCGTGCCGATTGTGGCAGGTCAAAACCGATGCTCTGCAAATAACTGGGCATCCAAAAACTGACGCCCTGTTCGGCACAGACGTAAAACAGACAGAGAGCCACAAAGCCAACCACCTTCGGACTGAAGGTTAAACTCGAGCCTGAAGTTCGCTCAAAAACCGTATCTCGGGCGGGCAACATCACCAGGATGATGGCGGCAGCAAAAATTCCGACCGCCAAAAACATCAAGCCGAAGCGCGAGAGCAGCCAGACCACCACGAGCGGTCCAACTATCGAGCCAAACGAAAACGAGGTGCTCATGACGTTCATGACCGCACTCGAGCGATTGCCAAAACCCCTGGAAAACAGCGTGGCGTAATCGACTTGAAACATGCCAAGCCCAAAACCAAGCAGCAAAACCGAAGCCAGCGCAACAAACCACAATTGAGACACAAAAAACAGCAAACAACCCGTGCCAAACAATGCCACACCGATTGCCATGCGCGACCCTGCCTGAAAACGCCGCTCGAGAAAACCCGTGGCAATGTTGCCGAGCACCCCACCCAAAGATTGAGCGCTGCCCAGCAAGCCAACGCTGGCGTCCGAGATCAAAAAACGCAATTTGATGAAGCTGACCGCCGAACCCCAACTCGAACCGATCATGCCCACCGAAAACAAGGTCATGAACGTTGCCGCAATCAGCACTGGGGTCAAACTTGGATTTGCAACTCGAGCCTCACTTGGTTTTGCTTTTGTCATTTGAGACTCGGGCACCCAGCCAGTATAACCGCACTTGCCTCAAACCCGAGCTTATTTTTTTGAAAGTCGGTACACCGTGCCGCTGTAATCGTCCGAGATTAACAAACCCCCGTTGTTGTCAGGCACAACATCCACGGGTCGTCCCCAGGGCTGTCCGTTTTCCAAAAAACCAGTCACCAGGTCTTGTTCTGCGCCAGGTTGCCCAGCTTTGAAGGGAAAGAAAATCACTTTGTAACCCGTTTTCGTGGCGCGATTCCACGAACCGTGCAAGGCACTGACCGCACCCTCACGGTACGGCGCTGGGAAGTTCGAGTCAGCCAGAAAACTGAAGCCAAGCGGCGCACTGTGGGCTTGAATGCCTTTGGAAACGCGGTCGATTTGGCTGCAATCGCGGCTGGCACCGTCTTTGTTCAAGTCCATGTCACGGTCAAATGGCATGTTGTCAACACCGTTTTGGTTGTTCGAGTTGCAAAAGGGCCAGCCGTAATCGCCACCCTCGCGGACCTTGGTGAACGGTTCTAGCGGGTAATTGTCCACGAACGCTTGCATCACTTTGCCGTAATCATTCGATCCATCGCCGTCAAAATCCTTCTGGTACGGATACGGCGCGTTGTCGCGGTTGTTGATGACCACCCAGAGTTCACTCGTGCCAGGGACAAAATCCAGACCCTCGGCATTCCTGATTCCTCGAGCGTAAAGCCTGCCATTTTTCCCGTTGGCGTCGTAAACGTAAATCGAACCACGCACGGGATTGGCGGTGGTATCGCCAGCGCAAACATTGCAACTCGAACCTATGGAGACAAACAAACGGTTTTCGTTGTCAATCGCAATGTTCTTCAACGCATGACCGTATTTGCCACCCAATTCTGGCAGGCTGGCACTCGGTAAATCCTTGACCAAGACCTCCAAGTTTTTGCCGCTCGAGTCGCCGTTGTATGGGTAACGAATCACACGGTTGGTTTCGGCGACATACAAAAACGTCTTGGCAGCAATCTGGTGAAAAATCATGTCGTGCGGCTGATTTAAACCCGTGGCAAAATCGCTCACGCTCGATCCTCGAATCAATTTGATGCCGCCCGTAGAGGGTTGGGACACCAAAATGTCACCGTCGGCAGCCACCGCCATAAAACGTGCTTTTGGAATTCGCGCCACCACCGAGACCTGAAAGCCTTTGGGCACATTTAAAGTTCGATCAATTTCAAATGGGCTTGACTTGAGTGCTTGTGGAACACTCAGTTTGACCGATTCTAAACCGCCATTGTTGGTCTGCGAATTGGCATTCACGGTGGTCAGCCAG
Organism: Deinococcales bacterium; assembly: GCA_025352125.1. Taxonomy (GTDB): domain Bacteria; phylum Deinococcota; class Deinococci; order Deinococcales; family JAAFIG01; genus JANXTZ01. Next base: position 34,007 of record JANXTZ010000062.1, read on the forward strand.
GCGCAGGCGATTCCCAGCACACCAACCACCCCAACGCCAATCGATGTGAACTTCCTTTGCATCGGCATCCTCCTCAGGAACAACCCAATTGTGAAGCCCATATCTGAGAGGGAACTGAAATGAAAGTCGTGTTTTGTGATTCTGCGCCTCGAGCTGCGCTCACCTCAGCCAGAATGCACCTCGGTACGCGCCACCAGCAACACCCGAATCGATTTTGACGGTCTGCAACAAATCATTCGCGCCGTTTTCTTGCCAGGTGTTCTTGTTTGCCAACCGAATCGCGTACTCTGCCCTGGGGTACAATTTCGGTTCAGGGTCTGGCAACGCCAACAGCACGCGGTAATCGCCAGTCTGAAGTTTTTGCGGCACGCCAACCTCGAGCTTCACGATTTGCATTTGACCAGGCTGCCAGAATCGCGGGTCTTGATTTTTGGCATGACCGCCACGAAGTTTGACTTTAAAAACTTTACCGGTGGCGATCTGGCGCAATTGAAGCTCGAGCAGGCGCGGATTGTACGGCGCGGCAAAACCGTCGTTGACAATTTGCAACTCCATTTTTAAACTCGAGCCTGGTTTGACGCGGTCAGGAATCAGGGCATTGACGAGCCGCAATCGGTAACCCAGTTTTTGCTTGATGTCGTTCAAGCAATCACCAGCCGACCAGCCGTTCAACACGCCCTCTTCAAAACCAATGTTCAAGGTGCTGAAACGCAGGTACGACAATTCCTTCAGTGAATTCTCGCAACCAATGTAGGGCTTTGCGTCGTCGGCACTGTTGCAGGTTTCGCCGCCCTGCGGGACAAACAAATTGTCCTGATGGTAAAAATCCATCTCGAGCTGACGGTTTTTGTAGGTTCCCCAATTGTCTTCTGACGCCAAAAAGCAATCGTTGTGCGCCCCAATTCGGGCTTGCGGCGTACCGTTGAACGCTGTTTTGACGTCCAAAGCCTTGTTGCCGACCAGGGCAAACTTGTAAGACGGTGTGCGAACCGCAATCGTGCGGCTGCGCGGCAAGATCGAAAGTTCTTTCTTCACTATCGCGCTCGAGGCTTGATTTACCGTACCGTCAGGATTCATGAGTCCGTTCGTGCTCGAGTGCCACTCACCCCACGCGCCAACAAAACCAGCCTCCATGAACGCGATCACATCGGCATTCTTGCGCAACACTGGCGCAAGTTGCGCCAAATGCGTCAACACCTGACTTTGTTTGGCATCCTCAAACATCCCAAAGTTATAGGCAAACCGTGGAATCACTTTGATACCCGCCTCCCTGGCTCGGGAAAAATCGAGTTCTATTCGGCTCATTAACGCCTTGGGCAATGCCGATTCGCGCCAAGGCTCGAGGATGTAATACATTCGCAACAGGCTGTAATTTTGGTCTCGCATCCTTTTGAGTTGTTCAACGGTTTTGGGCTCAATCCCCCAGCCTTGCTTTTGGTCGTAGGCGCCCTGCACAAAAAAACCGCGTTCAGGATTTGGGAAATCATCCAAACTTGGCTCATATTGAATCGTTTGAAACACTGGAACAGTTGCATTGTTTTGCGATACCGACATTTGACAGGCACTTAAACCTGCGGCAATCAAAAAAATAAAACGGCACTTCATACAAAACCTCGAGCTTCAATGCTTGAATTTCAAACCAGGGTTTCTCGAGGAACCCGCAACAGATGGGCTTTTTAGCCAAGAGTCCTTGGTTGATGTTTGAATTATCGCTTTTGTGAGACACAAGATTCGGTAAAACCACGCTTTTCTATTGCGTTGCATCGCTCCAAAATCGTCAATTGCCAAGACAATCCAAATTCAGTTGCGGCATTGGATTGGCAGCGACAGATAATGATTTTTATCATTCAAGTTGGCTCGAGAATCACGGGTGGCATGTCTGATTTCCTCAAACATGTTCGTGTTTCAATTTCAACCAGACCTGTTGGATTTGTCCGTGAACGCCGATTTCAACAAAAACTTTGACTTCACCGAGCACTGTGAAGATGATGACAATGGATTTGTTGAGTTTGCTGTTGAACTGCCATGTCTCGGGATTCGCACCGAAATTAAATCCGGCTCATGGTCGCTCTAGCTCGAGTGACGCAAAAGTCCTAGACTGAAAACATGAAGAATTATGTTCATCTGCTCGCTCGAGGAGTGATTGCTTTTTTGATGGCAACCCTGGTGGCTTGCCCAGGAAATCCAGGCGGCGGCAGCGGCTCGTACAGTATTGAATTGCGCTACTCCGCAGATTTTCCACCGAGATTTAAACCCGCCTTTGAAGCCGCAGCCCAACGCTGGCAAAGCATCATCACCGCCGATGTTCCAGACGTGGGCGGCACGATAGACCCGACCGTTTGTGACACGACCGTCAGTGGGCAAGCGCCCCTGAACGGCGTTGATGACTTGGTCATTTATGCGGGCATCATCCCATTCAATGCGGATAAGCCAGACTTGCTCGGACAGGCAGGTCCATGTTATTTCAGAAAAACATCGTTCTTGACCATCGTCGGAACAATGGCATTTGTGGACAACAAAATGGACGGCTTGTTACAAACCAACCAACTGACCGACACCGTCACCCACGAGATGGGGCATGTCCTGGGCATCGGAACCCACTGGAACAATGTTCCAAATATTGCCACAGGACTCTCGAGCGACCCCGCACAATGCGGCACGAATCCAGAATTCATTGGGGTTAACGCGCTGCGCGAATACCGTGCGCTCGGTGGTACAGGCAACATTGCCATCGAGAATCAAGGCGGACCTGGCACATGCGACGGACACTGGAAGGAGAGTATCTTTGGTGCAGAACTGATGACTGGAGTTTTAAACGATGGCGTGCCAAACCCGCTCTCGAGGATCACCCTCGGATCGATGCAAGATTTGGGTTACAGCGTGGATTTATCAAAGGCAAACGCCTACAGCATCTCTGCCCTTGGCGGTTCAACCTTGCGAATCCGCAAACCATTGATCGTGACCCGACCAGTTGAACACGAATTGCCTTAAGACTGGCTCGAGCGACCTTGAAAAGATGTAGTGACCCTCAATTCGCGGATTACAGGTCATTTGCTGCCAAAGATGGCTTGTGCTCAAAAATCACGTCAGAAATTTGGTTCCAGGCTAGACTAAAATCGTGATTCATTTTTTCGCTCGAATTTTGCCTTTGTTATTAACCCTGTTGTTCGTTTCATGTCCTGGTGGAGACACCGCAGCCAACAACAGTCCAGTTTTAGTATCGCTCACCGTTGATAAGTCTTCTGGTGTTGCGCCGCTTGCAGTCATTTTTTCTTGGACTGCTGCCAGCGACCCTGACAATGACCCAGTGTTTTGTTCGCTTGACATGAACAACGACGGAGTGCTCGAGTTCCCAAATTTTGATTGCTCTAAAATCACGACCCAAAGTTTTACGTATCAAAACACTGGAAATTTTGTTGCGCGGTTGACCGTGAGCGATAACAAAGGTGCTTCTATCAGTCGTACAAGCAATATTGGCGTTACGCCTCCAATTGTGCCAGGTTCGTACAGTATTGTGCTACGTTACTCGGCAAGTTTCCCTGCGAAATTCAAGCCTGCTTTTGAAGCGGCAGCGAGCCGATGGCAGAATATTATTGGGGCTGATGTTCCTGACAGCCCGAACACATTTCATCCTGCTGATTGCGGTGTCACTGGTCAAACAGATGTGGTTGGAGTCGATGATTTGGTCATTTGGGTTGACACCATCCCTTACGACGCCAAAAACCCAAATCTTTTGGGTCAAGCTGGACCGTGTTTCTCGAGGCAACCCTCACGATTGACGCTGGTTGGTGACATGGAATTTGTCGATACCCAAATGGACGGTCTGTTAAAAGCCAATCAACTGACCGACACCGTCATGCACGAAATGGGTCATATTTTAGGACTGGGAACCCACTGGCAAGCCTTGGGTTTAACTGCCAACACTTTGGGCGGTAATTATTGCGGAACCGACCCACAGTATATTGGCGCAAATGCCATCCGTGAGTACCGTGTCCTAGGCGGTACTGGAAACATCAAGCTCGAGAATCTCGGTGGACCTGGAACATGCGAAGGACACTGGAAAGAAAGTGTATTTGGTTCGGAACTGATGACAGGGATTCTGAATTCCAACGTGCCAAATCCAATCTCGAGGATGACCTTGGCTTCGATGCAAGACTTGGGTTACAACATTGATCTGTCCAAAGCCGATTCGTACAGCATTCCTGCGGCTGGAACGGCTTCAGTGTCGGATCGGGCTGGTAAAAACGATTTGATCGTCACGCGACCAATTGAGCACGTCATCCCGTAACCACAGTGGCAATTATCCTCGAGTTTTTAAGCATCTCGAGTTAGTCTTTGTTCATGTTTGATGTTGCCATTGTTGGGGCTGGACCCGTCGGCTTGGCTGCCGCCATCGAAGCCAAACGTGCGGGACTAAGTTATGTTGTGCTCGAGAAGGGTTGCGTGGCAAACGCGATTTTCGAGTACCCAAGTTTCATGACGTTTTTCACCACCGCCGAACGCCTCGAGATTGGCAACCATCCGTTTGTGACCGGCACCGAAAAAGCCACGCGCCGCGAGGCGCTGGCATATTACCGTCTGGTCAGCGCCCGAGAGAACCTGAATTTGCGCCAGTATTGCGAGGTCACCGCGATTCATCCTGCGCCGGCTGGTTTTACGCTTGAGGTGAATGCCAAAAATGGTGACATGACAACTGTCGAGTGCCGAACTTGCATGGTGGCGACGGGCTACTTTGACAATCCGAACCATTTGGGCATTGCTGGCGAAGATTTTGAGAATGTCTCGCACTATTACACCGAGGCGCACCCGTTCTGGGGCTTGAACGTGACCGTGGTTGGCGGGGGCAACAGTGCCGCCGATGCCGCGCTCGATTTGTACCGTCACGGGGTCAACGTGACCCTGGTGCATCGCGGCGCAGATTTGCGGCACACCATCAAATACTGGGTCAAACCAGACCTCGAGAACCGAATCAAAGAGGGCAGCATCAAAGCCTGTCTCTCGAGCACCGTCAAAGAAATCACGGACAATGCTGTGATTCTCGAGACGGCGGCGGGAGAAGTCTCAATTCCAACCGATTTCACGTTTTTACTGGTGGGTTACACGCCTGACACGACCATGCTCGAAGAGGCTGGAATCAAAGTGGACAAGGATGGACGGATTCAGTATCACCCTGAAACGTTCGAATCAAAAGATTTGGAAGGTTTGTACGTGATTGGCAGCGTTTATGCGGGGCGATTTACGGGGCAGGTTTTTATTGAAAACGGCAAGGTCGATGCGGTCAAAGCCGTGACTGATATTCAACAAAAATTATTGACCCGAGAAGCCTCGATTGCTCAGCTATAAGATTTTGTAGCGTGTGCCTTGCGCACCGATGCGCGAGGCGCACTTACCGACTAAATTCGGTTGTATGTTTTTAGAATCTCGAGCAGTCGATCATGTGGCAGGGCATGAACTGTTCGACCGTTGAATCCAATCATCGTTTCGGCAGCAACAAGTGCGTTGACAATGGCTTCTTCGGTGGCTCGAGTGACGGCGCGAAACAATGGGTCTAGGCTGGCTTCAGGCAGTGATTTCCAAAGGTCGAGCTTGCCAGTTTTTTCTGGTGCGGCGGTCGAAAACGCAATGAACAAATCGCCCGAGCTGTTGTAGGCGCTCGAGCCTGTCCGTGCCAAACCCATGCCAGCCCGTTTTGCCAGACGTTTTAATTGATGTGGCAATAATGGCGCGTCGGTGGCAATCACCACGATGATCGAACCGTCTTTGATTTGAGGCTCGAGTGGCATCAGGTCAGGAATGTGCTTCCCGACCGGAACCCCAAGAATGGTCAAATCCTCTCGAATACCGTAATTGGCTTGCACCAGCACGCCCAAAGTGAAATCTGAGAATTCAGGCTCAAAAATGTTGTGCTCGAGTTTTCTGGAACTGCTGCCGATTCCGCCCTTAAACTTTGAGACGATCATGCCCGTTCCGCCGCCAACGTTTCCCTCGAGAACCGTGCCATCACTGGCATTCTCGAGCGCGGTGACGGCGTGTTCCGGCTTGACGTGAAAGCCGTTGATGTCGTTCAAAAAGCCGTCATAGGTTTCAGCCACCACAGGCAGTGACCACGCCTCGAGCCAACCTTTTTGATTTGCCCATTCAATCACGGTGTCGCGCACGATGCCAACGCTGTGGGTGTTGGTCAGCATGATCGGACCCGCCAGACTGCCCGTTTCGTCCAGCCAAGCCGTGCCGGTCATTTCGCCGTTGCCATTGAAGGAAAACCAGGCAGCAGGTACGGCGTCAAATCCTCGAGCCAGCCCATGCGGCAAAATGGCGGTGACACCCGTTCGGACATGCTCGCCCTCGATCAAGGTGCAATGTCCGACTTCAACGCCCATGACATCGGTTATGGCATTCAAATCTCCTGGAATGCCCTCAAACACCAATCCCAAATCTCCAGCGCGTGGTTTCATGTGCCAATCTTTGTTTTCATCAGTTCAATCAGGTTCTCGAGCGGCGCACTTTGCGCGGATTGCTGTCCCCTGGCATAGTCAAACATGATTCTGGTCGCGCCAAGGATTTTGGCGGCGGTCAAAAACGCGTCTTTCATGACCCAAGTCTCGAGTGTGGCGATCTGTAAATTTTGGTCGTTCATGCCGTGCAAAAAAACTGTTGCCAACGGGGAGCTGCTGAACACCAAAGCGTATTTGATCTCACCTGCCCTCAAGGTCATCAACTCGCCCGCAACGGTTGGGTTGTCGATGATCCACCAGGTCGAGTCGATAGGATTTGATGGCGTGAATGATTGCGTGCCCACCTATTTAAATTAACACGGCAGTGTAAACTCGGGCATGAGCCAAAAAAAATCGACTTCCAAAACGTTAACTCCCGAAAGTCTTTACCAATTGCAATTCGCCTCCGATCCTCAAATGTCCAAAGATGGCAGCCTGGTCGCTTTTGTCGTGACCAGCATCCAGGATGAGGGTTTGCACGCCGAGAAACCAAAAAAGGTTTACCGCTCGAGCATCGGATTTTCCAAAAATGGTCTGGACGCCGAACAATTCACGTCTGGGTTGTACCGCGACGCCAGCCCCAGATTCTCGCCCGACGGCAGCAGTTTGGCGTTCTTGTCCAACCGTGCCAACCCCGAAAAACTCGAGAAAATGCAGTTGTACCTGCTCGAGCTTAGTGGAGGTGAGGCAGAGCAATTGACCCTGTTGAAATCTGGGGTGAGCAGCCCTAAGTTTTCTCCAGACGGTAACAAAATTGCCTTTGTGTCCCGTGGCGACTGGGAAGACAAACGTAGCGAGGATGGTGAGGCTCGGGCTTTTGAAGAGGTTCCGTACAAAAACGATGGAATGCCCAGCCCTGGATTTGCCATCGACGAACCAAATCAACTCTGGGTTTACAACCTCGAGACGAACGAACAAAAAGCCGTCACCAGCATCACCACCAGAATTGAGGGTTTTGACTGGGCGTCAAACTCGAGCCTGGTGTTTGTCGCGCCCAAAAACATGGCGCAGCGTGCGCGTTGGAGCAGCGAAATGTTTCAAGTCCAACTCGAGGGTAAAAAACCGAGCACGGTTCAACTCTCAAAATGGGATGCGGTGATGTCCTCGCCAGTGGTTTCACCTGATGGCAAAACGGTTGCCGTTTTGGCAAGCCCCACCATGCACAATCAAGCTGGCGATCCACACCTGCACGTCACCAAGCTCGAGGTGGGTGCGAAGCTCGAGCGAATCGACCAGAAACTTGGGGCGTATGCGGGTGGGGCGGTTGGAGGCGACGCACACTACGGCGCATACCCGATGGAACCCGTGTGGTTGAACAACACAAATTTACTTTGCGGTTACACCTTTGGTGGTTCGGGCGGGATTGCCAGCGTCAGCTTGAAGGGCAAAACTGAAATTGTGCACCTCGAGCCTGACACCAACATCAATTCTTTTGCCGCCGCAAACGGCAACATTGCCTTCATCCGCGAGGCGCACGACGAACTCGGTGAGGTGTACCTCGAGACGCAGGAGGAGATCAAACAACTGACCAACATCTCCGACAATGCCCTGACCCAATCCATCTCGAGCGGGTTGGAGCACATCAAATTTGAGCGTGACGGCTTTGTGGTCGAGGGTTGGCTGCTCAAACCCGTCGGTTTCTCGAGTCACAAAAAATATCCTGTGGTGTTGTCGGTTCATGGTGGTCCTGCCTCGGCTTACGGGCACGGTTATTTTCACGAATTTCAATTGCTGGCAGGTCAAGGTTATGCGGTGTTGTACGGAAATATTCGTGGCAGCGTCGGTTACACTGAGCGCCAGACTGCCGGCACAAATGGCAGTTACGGCTTGGGTGATTACGACGACCTGATGGCACTTTTTGACACCGCCCTCGAGCGTTTTTCGTACCTTGATGCCTCTCGAGCCGCTGTGATTGGAGGCAGTTACGGCGGGTTCATGACAAACTGGGTCATCTCGCACACGGACCGTTTCAAAGCCGCCATCACGGACCGTTGCATTAGCAATTTTGTCTCGTTTTACGGCACGTCCGACATCGGCTATCGTTTTACCCCCAAAGAATTGCGCGGCGTCGTCCCAGAGGACTTTGAGCACCTGTGGGAAGTTTCACCGCTCAAGCATGTTAAGAATGTCAAAACGCCGTGCCTGATCATTCATTCCGAAGCCGACCACCGTTGCCCCATCGAACAGGGCGAGCAGTGGTTCAACGCTTTAAAACGATTGAATGTCCCGACCCGATTTGTCAGATTTCCAGATGAAAGTCACGAACTCTCGAGAAGTGGCAGACCCGACCGGCGCGTGCGGCGTTTGAATGAAATGCTCGAGTGGTTTAAAAAACACTTGTAAACAACCTGCAACCCTGCCACACCTTTTAATCTGGAGTCCGTTGTGTCTTATTCTTTCATCTCGAGTCTTACATGAACCTTGAAGCCAATTCAGACCCAAAAGCCAACAATTCAGAACATATTGCTTACCTTTCGGCATTGACGGCGGTGACCTTTTGGGGCATCAATGTTGTGCTGCTCAAATTTTTGACGGGCATATTGCCACTGGCTGCCCTCAACGGCGTTCGACTTGCCGTTGCCGCCGTGATTTTACTTTTTATTACCGCAATCGTCAGGCATAACACCACTTTCTTACCAAAACTCGAGCCTCGAGAGTGGTTGATTATTGGTGTCGTTGGCGTCATGGGAACGAGCGCTTACCAGTTTTTGTTCTCGAGTGGTATCAGGCTTTCGAGCGCCAGCTTTTCGGCGCTGGTCAGCAGTACCAACCCAATTTGGGTGGCGTTGATTGGCATATTTTTTAAGGTCACACTCTCAAAAAACCAGATGATTGGAAGCGGTGTCGCCATTCTTGGTGTCGTGCTGCTGACATTTGAGAATTTAAACTTGGGCGTCAATTTTCTGGGTGTATTGCTGCTGCTCGGTTCACAAATTGTCTGGGCAATTTACACTTTGGCTTCAAAACCCATCATGATTCGCCTCCAGCCGCTCGAGTTTACGGGCTTTACCTTTGCGCTGGGGTCGTTGCCGTATCTTCTGTACTGCCTGCCTGTATTTTTCACGCCAGAAATCAAAAATATTGCCGCGCCCTACTGGATTGGAGCGGCGCTCTCGGCGATTCTTGCCCAGGTGATCGGCTTTATCGGCTGGTTCACAGGCGCAAAAACCCTGGGTGCGGCTCGGGTGGCGGTCATGCTGAACATCACCCCAGTGGTGGGTGTTCTGCTTGCCGCTCTTGTCTTGCACGAGCCTTTGACACTGCTCGAGGGGGTTGCGGCATTGGTGATTTTTCTGGGTGTTTATTTGGCAAACCGGAAATAATCTTCAAACGTATTGGGCGGCGGTTTTGACGGCAACCAGAATGGCATTGTGAATCGCTTGGTCTTTCTTCTCGAGAATGATGCTTTCATTGTCCTGGCGCTGGGCGACGACGGCGCAAACGCAAGCTGCCTGAAAACCGTAAACATCCGCCATTTTAAACAACGTGCCAGATTCCATCTCGAAATTGAGCACGTTCAAATTCATGTATTCAGTAATCATGCCCTGGTTCACGCGCATCAAATGCGGGTTCGCGCCGCCAGAACGTTCTTGCCCCTCGTAAAAGGTGTCCACGCTGGCGGTGATGCCCACATGATGCTCGATATTCAAATCCTTGGCGATGTTGGCAAGCGCCACGGTCACAAACGGATCGGCGGAACTTGGGTACTCGAGCGGTGCAATGTCGTTGCTTGCGCCTTGCCTGCACAATGCCGCCTTGGAAATCACAATGCTGCCCGCCTTGACATGGTCTTGAATGCTGCCGCACGTGCCAACCCGAATGATTGTTTTGATGCCCACTTGAATCAATTCGTTGACCACAATGCTTAAACTCGGTGCGCCCATGCCAGAAGTTGCCGAGAGCATTCGTTTGCCACCCTCGAGCGTCCCTACATAAGAGAACAACCCACGATGTTCTGACAGCGTGGTGACATCGTGCAGGTACGTGCTGGAAATCAGTTTGGCACGGTCAGGATCGCCCGAAAGCAGCGCCACGGTGGGCGGGTTTGGTTCGAGGTCGGCGCGTCCAAAACCAACGTGATACAAACGGTCTGAGGTCATGAAACCACTATAAGCCATTCAAACAACTTGCGTCTCGAGCTTTGGGTTCGTATACTCGGGTCATGGGACAGGTCGTGATTGGATGGCGAATGCAGGCTGTAACCGGTTGACTTGAGTTGATGCTCGAGAAACCGGGGCTTTGGTTTGCCCCGTTTTTTTATGAATTGTGTTGTAGGGGCGCTGCTCGTTGCGCCCTTCCCGAGAAATCAATAATTTAATAGCGTTTCTCGAGATTCTGGAGCGTATTTTATGGAAGAAAAAGTTTTTTATTTAACGACCGCGATTGATTACGCCAATGCCAACCCGCACATTGGGCATGTTTACGAAAAAATTGTTTCCGACGTGATCGTGCGGGTTCACAGGCTATTGGGCTATCGCACGCGGTTTTCGACTGGAACGGATGAGCACGGCGAGAAAATTTACAAGGCTGCCAAAGCCAACAATGAAACGCCGCAAGAATTTGTGGATCGAATTGTGCCGAGCGGCTTTCAGGCGCTGTACGACCGTTTGAACATTTCCTATGACCGTTTTATTCGCACCACCGAAGCTGGGCACAAGGCATTTGTGCAGGAAATGTTGCAAAAAACCTATGATGCGGGCGATATTTACCTGGCGGAGTATGAGGGCTTGTACTCTGTTGGCGCGGAACGGTATGTGACCGAAAAGGAATTGGTGGGCGGCATCCTGCCTGGGGACAAGGACCCGCCAGAGTTGCGCCGCGAGCAAAACTATTTTTTCAAAATGGAAAAATACCGCCCGTGGCTGCTCGAGCATTTGCAGGCAAACCCAGATTTTATTCAACCCGCCCAGTGGCGCAACGAATTGCTCGAGATGCTGCGCGAACCGATAGGCGACCTTAGCATTTCCAGACCACTCGAGCGACTGCCGTGGGGCATTCCAATTCCTTGGGACGATGGTCATGTCGTGTACGTTTGGTACGATGCATTGATCAATTACCTGTCGCAACTTTACACCGATGGTTTACTGCCTGCGGATTCAGAAATGTTCTGGAAGAAAGCTTGGCACGTGATCGGCAAGGACATTTTGCGTCCCCACGCGATTTTTTGGACGACCATGCTGAAAGCCGCCAATTACCCAATTTTTGATCGCCTCAACATTCACGGGCATATTCTCGCGCCCGACGGGCAGAAAATGGGCAAAAGCTTGGGCAATGCCATCAACCCGCTCGCTTTGCTCGAGAAATACGGCATTGATGCCCTGCGTTACGCCTTGGTGCGCGACACGACTTACGGTCCTGACAGTGCCTTTGGCGAGAATGATTTGATCTCGAGGCTTAATTCTGACCTGGCGAACGATCTTGGGAATTTGCTGTCTCGGGTTTTGAGTATGGTTGAAAAATACCGTGACGGTGTTGTTCCGACTCCAAGCGAGTATACAGAACGTGAAGTTGGCATAAGGCAAGCCGCAGAAGCTTTACCTGAGCGTTTGCTCCAAGAAACTCGAGATTTACGCCTTCACTTGGCAATTGAAGCAGTTCTTGAATTTGTGCGCGATTTAAACCGTTTTGTTGCCGAATCCAAGCCCTGGGAACTGGCACGCAACCCTGCCAGCTCGAGTCGTCTTGATACGGTGCTTTATACGTTGCTCGAGGGAATTCGTTTTGCCTCGTTGCTGCTCGAGCCTGTCATTCCCGCGAAAGCCCTCGAGATTCGCACACAACTTGGGCTTGAAGCCACCGATGCGACTGGCGTTCATGGTACTCGAGATGGTGTGAATTCACTTTCATGGGGCGCGACGCCATCTGGAATCAAGATCAAACCTGGTGGAATTCTGTTTCCGAAAATTGAACTCGAGAAACCTGAAACACCAGTTGCGCCCCAGCCCAAACCTCAAAAGGAGAAACCAGCCGTGACTGAACCTATCAAGGAAACCTCGAGCGATTTGATTAACATTGACGATTTTATGAAAGTTGATTTGCGCATTGCCGAGGTCGTGGCTTGCGAAAAACTCGAGAAATCCGACAAGCTCCTCAAATTCACGCTCAAACTTGGTGAGGAAACCCGAACGGTGCTCTCTGGCATTGCCGCCTGGTACGAACCTGCAACACTGGTTGGGCGGCGTGTGGTGATCGTGGCAAACCTTGCTCCTCGGGTCATGCGCGGCGTCGAATCACAGGGCATGATTCTGTCTGCCGAAGATGAACACGGCAATGTGGTGCTATTGACGCCAGAGAAACTGGTGAACGGTGGTGCTCGGGTTCGTTGAGACTCGAGCAGGCTGTTTGTTTTGACGATTGACTTGGAGGTTTTCAATTTCTCGAGATCATTCCGAGGCGTTGATTGGGATTTGATGAAGTTGCTTAAAAACCTGCTTTGAAGCGACTTTTGAGACGCTCGAAATAGCGAAAGTAAACCGTTTAAAAAGAGCGCAAAGTGCATAAATCTCATACAATGAAAATTCTGTAGTAACATGAAAGTGATGCAACGCGTACAGCAAAAACTGGGACTTGATATTCTCTTGTGGATTTGTGCGGCAGTGGTTGCGTTTTTTATGCGAATTGACTTGCCGTTTCTTGATTCAAAGCGCATTATTTTTTGGTTTGTTCTTCTGACGGCTCCAATAAAAATTGGACTGGTTTTTTTGTTTCAGTTGCACCGTCAAAGCTGGCATCGGGTTGGCATCCGCGATTTGTATCAACTGGGTTGGGCTATTGGTCTTTACACGGTGCCGATATATTTACTTAATTTTACGCTGGTTCAGATCACCCACATACCGCGCAGCATTCCACTCATCGAGGGTGGCGTGGCGCTTCTGGCGCTCGGCGGTGTGCGATTGATGACACGGGTCTACTTTGAACGCGAGGACGCCCGGAGTTTCACTGGTCGCAGCTCGAGTCGGGTGTTGATCGTTGGCGCTGGCGAGGCTGGGATCATGATTGCCCGCGAGATGTTGCGTCACCCCTCATCTGGGCTTGAACCCGTCGGTTTTCTGGACGACGAACCCGCCAAAGCGAACCTGCGTTACATGGGTTTGCCCGTCTTGGGCGTGATTGACGCCCTGCCGCGCCTTGCCGCCAAAGCCGGTGCCGATCAAATCTTGATTGCGCTGCCCAGCGTCGCGGGTCGGGTGATTCGCCGCGTGGTGGATTTGGCGCAAGATTCAAACCTAAAGTACCGCATCATTCCTGGCGTGTTTGAAATCCTCTCGGGCAAAGTTGGCATCAGTCAAATTCGTGATGTTGACCTGGAAGACCTGTTGCGCCGCGAACCTGTCAAGCTTCACCTCGATGATATTTCGGGCTACCTCGAAAAGCGAACTGTCTTGATTACGGGTGCAGGCGGATCGATAGGTTCAGAAATTGTGCGTCAGGTGGCAAGGTTTCAACCGACTCGGGTGGTGCTCTTTGGGCGCGGCGAGAACAGCGTGTTTTTGATGGCTCAAGAATTGCGGCGCATGTGGCCCGAACTCGAGTATCACAATGTCATCGGTGACGTGCGCGACAAGGGAAAGCTCGAGGAAGTATTCTTAAAGTTCGCGCCGCAGGTGGTGTTTCATGCCGCCGCCCACAAGCACGTGGGATTGATGGAACAAAATCCTGACGAGGCTGTGTTCAACAACGTCAAAGGTACCAAAAACCTGGTCGAACTCTCACTCGAGTTCCGCGTGGAACGATTCGTGAACATTTCCACCGACAAGGCGGTCAATCCCACCTCGGTCATGGGGGCGAGCAAACGCATTGCCGAGTACGTGGTCGAATGGGCGGCGGGTAAAGCCTTGCCAGGGCAGGTGTTTGTCAGTGTGCGTTTTGGCAATGTGCTCGGTTCGAGGGGCAGTGTGGTGCCGCTTTTCAAGGAGCAGATCAAAGCTGGCGGTCCCGTTTTGGTGACGCATCCAGACATGACCAGGTATTTCATGACCATCCCCGAGGCGGCACAGCTTGTTCTTCAGGCGGGCGGTTTGGGAACAAACGGTGCTGTCTACGTCTTGGACATGGGCGAACCCGTTAAAATTTTGGACCTTGCCAAAGATGTGATTCGCCTCTCGGGGTTTGAAGCTGGTTTGGACATCGATATTGTGTTTACCGGAGCGCAACCTGGCGAAAAATTGTACGAGGAGTTGCTGACCCAAGAAGAGGGCACAACCTCTTCAAAATATGCCAAAATCTTCTCGGCAAAAAAAACCGGTATGCCCGAATTGGACCTCGAGTTGGGCTTGAACGAATTGTTTCATGCGGCACAAATTCGGGATGCTAATTTGATTCGGGCGACCTTCAAAAAACTAATTCCAAGTTTTGGGGTTTTTGCGGCAAACCGAACTTGAGTTGTGGCTGACATCGTGACCCTCGAGACAGCTATGCTTGTGGATTGAGTCGAAACCTCAAAGCAAGTACGATGCTTGCATGACGATTTCGACTGTCAAAAATTCAGCCCAGAATCCTGTCAGGTCGCAGGTGCGAAACGCTCCCTTGTATCCGTTCACGCCCACTGACGCGCCAATCAAGCTCGATCAGAATGAAAGCCCATTTGACGTGCCCCTGGGGTTAAAACGCGAGATTTTTGCCCGACTCGAGCAAATTTCTTGGAATCGCTATCCCGAAATGCACGCTGAGGGCTTGAAGCAAAAAATTTCTGCTCTCGAGGATTGGGATGTTGCAGGCGTGGTGCTCGCCCCTGGCTCGAACGTGCTGATTTATGCCCTGGCGCAGATTGCGGGCATCGGTCAGCGCGTTTTGACGGTTGCGCCAGGGTTCGCGCTTTACGCCCTGTCCGGTAAACTCCTGGGCAGCAACCTGACCGAATTGCCCCTCGAGCCTGATTTCTCCCTGCCTGTCGATGATCTGTGCAGTGAGTTGCAACGTGGTGGTCCTGGAATCCTGTTCCTGGCAGAACCGCACGCGCCTACCGGAGCGTTGCACTCCACTTCAAACATCTTGAAGATTCTCGAGTCGGCGAGGGGTGAATGGCTGGTGGTGCTCGATGAGGCTTATGTCCAGTACACCAATTCCAGTTTAAAACATCTGGCACTTGAGCATGACAACGTGGCGATTTTGCGAACGTTTTCCAAAGCTTGGGGTTTGGCTGGCGTGCGCTTGGGGTATTTACTGTCAAATCCAAATTTGGCAGCCAATGTGCAAAAAATGCTCTTGCCGTTCAACATTTCGGTCTTGCACCAAGTCACTGCCGAGGTGATTCTCGAGCATCCTGAAATCACGAAATCTCTGGTTGAGCAAACAATTTTTGAGCGTGATCGAATGATGCACGCGTTGCAAGCTCACCCCAATTGGACCCCGTACCCGTCTCATGCCAATTATATTTTGATTCGTACAGGCGATGCCAGACGCGTTCATGCCCAGTTGCTCGAGCGTGGTATTTTGGTGCGTCGTCAAGATTCATATTTAAATCTCGAGGGTTGTATTCGCGTCAGCATTGGCACGACCTTTGAAAACGATGCGTTCATTGCCGCCACAAAGGACATTTCATGACCCGAGCCGCCACCGTGGAGCGCAGCACCCTAGAAACCCAAATCAAGATCACCCTCGACCTCGATCAGAATTTGACGGGAAAACTCGAGACTGGTCATGCGTTTTTGGATCACATGCTCGACCAGATTCGTCGTCACGGGCGGCTTGGCTTGCTGATTGAAGGTAGGGGAGACCTGGCGGTGGACGTGCACCATCTTGCCGAGGACACGGGCATCACGCTGGGCATGGCGGTGTTGCAGGCTTTGGGTGACAAACGTGGCATCGAACGCTACAGCGACTCGTTCGTGCCAATGGATGAAACCCTGGCACACGTGGTGCTCGATTTTTCTGGACGCGCCCACCTCGAGTTTAAACCCGAAGATTTGGGCGTCTACGGCGATGCGGGAGGCTTTACGATTTACCATCTGCGCGAATTCTTGCGCGGATTTTGCAACCACGCGGGCGCAACCTTGCACGTGAGGTTGTTGAACGGCAAGGAAGTCCATCACGTGGTCGAAGCCATTTTCAAGGCGTTTGCCAGGGCATTGTTTGCCGCCACCCGAGTCACCACTCAGGACTTGCCCAGCACCAAAGGAACACTGTAAAGCTGGGAGGCTCGAGTCATGGAACTTTTGTTTACTGGTGCTGCATTGTTGTTGCATTGTATGGTGCTTGGTACGGCGTTCAAGTCTTGCGCCTCGCTGCAAAAGCTCAACCTGATTCCAAATGGGTTCTTCAACTGGAAGTCCGGAATTTGCTCGAGCCACTTCTGAGCACCGTCATTGCCGTGCCGTTTGCGATGTGAGACTAGCCTGGAAATTTAATTGCGGTATGAACGGGACCCGAGGCTGCAACAAAATTCTGACGGGTTTGATCTGGTTTGTGCCGTTTATCACGCCGATAGTGTTGTTGCTACCTGTGTTTTTGCCACGCCAATCAATGCTCGAGCCTTTGCATTCGAGTAAATCCCGAATTCTTAATCTTGGTCTGATTCGCCTTGGTTTGATTCTGGTATCTTGCGTCGGATTGTTCTTTTACAGCCTGCTTGAGATCATCAAAATCCTGGGTTCACAAAAAATTCAAGTTCTCAATTGAAAAATCTCGAGATTTCAGACATCTGAAATCTCGAGATTCAGTTTGAATGTTAGCCTTCCAGGGCGGCGTCAAGTTCCATCGGCACGCTGGCAAGCGCCCTTGAAACAATACAGCCCGTTTTGGTCGCCTCCGCCAGTTCCAAAAATTTCTCGCTCGAGATGCCTGGGACTACGGCACGGGTCACGAGTTTGAGCTTGGTGATGCTCATGCCGTCGCCAATTTTTTCGACGGTGCAATTGCCTTCGGTGGCAACCTTGATTGCCACAAAACCGTTGGCTTCGAGCGCGGCATTCAGCGCCATCGAGTAACAACCGGCGTGGGCGGCTGCCAGCAATTCTTCTGGATTGCTGCCAGGACCGTCCTCAAAGCGGCTCGAGAAGGCATACTGAATATCGAGTCCCGATTGTCCGGTGATGTGACCCTTGCCCGCCTTGAGCGTTCCAGTCCAGGTGGCTGCGGCTTTGCGTGTTGGCATGTTGAATCTCCTTTGCTCGAGTTTCAGACTCGATACTTCATTCTAAGAGCGTGTTTATGAAGGGTCAAGTCTCCTCAGTATCAATCGAATATTCGCCAAATACACCCATGATTCAGTGACTTCAGGTAAACCCTCGAAATCACGCACCAACCGCCTACACCGCGTTAACCACGCCAAAGACC
>JANXTZ010000008.1 GCA_025352125.1 Deinococcales bacterium
ATGCTCCCGGCATCGCCGTGGGCATCGCGGTCATCGCCGTGGTGAGCGCCTGGTTTCTGACCCATACGGTTTACACGTTGCGCTACGCGCACCTCTATTACAGTAGTGACGATCCCGACGGCGAACCGGACGGTGGACTCGAGTTTCCCGGAGCCGAAGCGCCCGGTGATCGTGACTTCGCGTATTTCGCTTTTGTTCTTGGGATGACTTTTCAAGTTTCTGATGTGGAGATCACCAGTCCGCGTTTGCGCTGGGCGGCACTTTGGCATGGCATCGTCTCATTTTGGTACAACGCGGCGATTCTCGCGCTTACGCTCAACGTGATCGGTGGTTTGCTGTGAGCCTCGAGCTGGTGACGCTCCGTGCCTTACCCGAGTTGAATCCAAGGTCTTGTCCAAGCACAAGGCTGGTTTTGAAGCTTAAGATTTTGAGAACTTGTACGACCAATACGCCATCACGTCCCGCCACTGGCGCAAACGGCTCGGGGCGCATCAGAACGAGATCATCCGACTGGCGAGACCGATCACCTACCGCGTATACCGTAAGCGAGATTCTTAAGTTGATATTCAAATACCTACCACGTGATGGTTGCTGGAAAGTTCTGGGATCCATTTGATCAAACTGGTATTCGTCAACATTTTGTGATTCAAGCCCCTTGTTGATACCAGCTCAGTATTTTGTGACCGGGCATTGATCGTGGACTTTGAAACAGCCGCATTTCCACGAAATTATTGAGTGTTGTTGCCGAGCAATCTTGTGCATGAAGACTTTGTGAACGACCAGAACATTCGCATCATCGACGCCATCATTCCCAGATGCAAACCTGAAACCACCGAACTCAAACTTGCCGCCATCGCCGAAATGCGAATATTGGTTCAAGAAAAGGCTTATGGTTGGATCAAAAGCACAATCGCCCACAAACTCGATCACCTGAGCCACCCCAATTGGCACGAAAACATTTGATTTAAAAGGAGCGCCACATGTTAGACAATGCCGGAACTGTTAAGGCATGCCCAGTTGTCTGCGTGGGAGGTTCGGCAGGTGGTCTCGACGCCTACATTCGGTTGCTCCAGCATTTGCCGGTCGATTTGGGCGTCGCCATCGTCATCGTCAACCACGTGAGGACCCTTGCGACCCAATTGCACAAGATTCTCCCGCGCCACACGCAGATGTCCGTTGAACTGATCACAGAGTCTTTGCGTATTGAGCCAAACCACGTGTTCATCATCCCCGAACAGCGCGATTTGCACGTCATTAATGGACAATTTCACCTGCGACCGTTCTCGAAACCCAGGGGCTGGTCAGATGTCATTACGGTCTTCCTCAATTCGCTGACCGAACATTGGGACGGTCAGCTCGTGGCAGTCATCGTCTCCGGTTACGACGGTGATGGAGCAGCCGCGTTGTGTGGCATACGTGATGTCGGTGGCATCACCATCGCGCAACGACCGGACACGGCAAAGGTGTCCGACATGCCCGAGAGTGCCATTGCGAGCGGCTGCATTGACTTCGTGCTCTCCCCGGAGGAGATTGCGGTGAAACTCGTGCAAATCGCGCACAGCGCTGTTTGAGTGACGATTCTCGAGTGAACGTAACCCACAGCGTCCATTGGACTGCCTCGTCTCGGAACATGAGTCCACGTGTCAGCTCGAGCTTGAGTGATCTGCAGCGCGTAAATAGGTGTTATAAAGTCGCTGACTTGGAACGGTCGCGCTTCACTGAACTCAGCCACCATTCAGACGGTTCGTAGGGTCTGAATCAACTGGGGATTTTATTCTTCAAGTCCGCAACGCCCGGTCATATACCAAGTTTGATCCGCGTAAACCCGTTGCCTTGGAGAAATCATGATGCCAACGAATGCCGCCAGACGCTTTTTCGCCCCGTCAATCACCGCCCTGGTGATCGGTGGATTGCTGCTCGCCATCTCTCAGACAAGCTTGGCACAGACTGGAACTGCTCAGTCTGGAACTGCCCAATCTGGAACTGCCCAATCTGGAGCGGCCCAGTCTGGCACGCTCGAAGTCAACGGCGCGAAAATCTTTTACACCTCTCAGGGCAGTGGCGAGCCGCTGCTGCTGATCCACGGTTACCCCCTCTCAAGCGAACTCTTCAAGAACAACCGTGACGCGCTCTCCAAACGCTTCAAGATGGTGACGATGGACCTGCGGGGTTTCGGAAAGAGCGTCGCGCCCGACGAGAAAGCCAGCATCGCCACCTACGCGCAGGACGCCATCGGGCTGCTCGATGCGCTGAAGATTCAAAAAGCCGTGATCGGCGGCATGAGCATGGGCGGCATGGTCACGTTTGAACTGTACCGACGCGTTCCGGAGCGCTTCACGGGCATGGTGCTGATCTCAACCTCACCCATGCCCTCTGGTCAGGCTGAGGCTGCCACCTGGCGAGCGACCGGTCAACAGGCCAAGGACATGGGTCCCGCCAGTCTGGTGCCGAGTTTACTGCCGAGAATGCTGACCGGCGTGACCCGCACCAAGAAGCCAGCGCTGGGAGACTTTATCGGCGGACTGATGAAACAGTCCTCGGTCAACGGCTGGGTTGGCGGCGGCGAGGCGCTCGCCTCACGTCCAGACTCCACCCCGACACTGGGCACGATCAAGGTGCCAACACTGATCCTGGTCGGACTGGAGGACAACCTCTTGCCGGTCGAAGTCTCGATGGCAATGCACAAGGGCATTGCGGGTTCGACCCTTGCCGTCATCCCTGGTGCGGGTCACGCAGCGATTCTCGAGGCTGCGCCCGCCGCGAACCGTGCCATTTTGAACTGGGCGAACAAGATGCTCAGCATGAGCAAGTGAGAACAAACCGAGAAAACACCGTCCAGTACGTGAGTCTTGAGACTTTGACCAACTCGCGCCACACAGTCTCGCCCGAGATCGTGAATGTTCGGCGACAGAACGACGATCAATTTACTCCAAACCTCTCACGGCTCAAAAACAAGAAGGAATACCATGCAAAGAATTCTCTTAACCCTTACTGTGATCCTCAGTCTAATCGTTGGCATGGCCTTGGCGACCTCCCACGCCTTCTCGAGTGCCGACCGCAGGTTTGCGCTCGAGGCGGCACACTACAATGCATTTGAGCTTCAAGCCGCCATATTGGCCCAGACCATGGGCACCAGCCCCGAGGTCAAAACCTACGCCGAAATGATCCTGATTCACCACAAGACCGTCGGCACCGCCCTTCAAGCTGCTGTCAAGAAGAGCGATCCCAGCCTCATGTTGCCCTCCGAACCAAGCCCCAAGTACCGGGCGGTGCTCGAAGCCCTCAAAAATTCGGGGATGGAGTTCAACGCCAAGTACAAGGCTCAGATGGTTTCCAGCCATGTCGAGATTCACGCCTTCTTTGCACGCTACCTTGCGCGTCGCTCGGCCAACATTGATACCTGGGCTGTGATTAATACCGCGCAGCCCATTGTGGTGATGCACCTCGAGGCGGCAAGGAAGCTCCCAGCCCAGTGAGGCATTCGAGGGAGCGCCCGAGCGGACGTGCAGGGGCGCGTCGGACATTCACGATGAGTTGAGTTACACTACATTCACTGCGATGGGTTGCGGGTCGCCGCCCGGGTCTGCAACGCGATCTTCGCTGCTCGAGACTTGATGATTTGGGGCAGCGCGACTTGTAATCTCGGGTCTCGAGAGCGTATCTGAAAGTTCGCGCAACCAAGCATCACCCGAGGCAAGCCGCACCACACCCGTTTCTACCAGGCGCAGCACTCGAGCATCACTGCCGTTAGATTTATCAATGATTGCGCCGAGGACGATCATCGTGTCGATCATCACCAACGGCAATAGCGGAATCAAGGATTCGGTACACGGGGGCAACCTGGAGACACAATTCTTGTCAACAGTGGTGCGCGAAGTTCGAGAATGGAGTTCGCCACTTTCTGACGCACGATTGCATTCTCCTCGGAACACCAGACGCGCAAAAGTTCAACCACCAAGGAATTTTTGCGCGATCCTCGAGCCGTCAAGGATGTCAAAATAACCTTGAAGCTTTTGGATGGCGTTTGGTTTTGGATGATCGATAATTGGCAACAATCGTGCTACCTCCACCGACTGTTGAATGCGTTCGGTGAGTGCTTCCAGCGAGCTTTCTCGAGAATCGAAGTCATGGTGGAATACACCGCTCGAGATTTGGAGTTTGTTGAGGATGCCCCGGATCGCCATCTGCTCGTAGCCTTTGGTAAATTAAACCAAAATTTCGACTGAAGACCTTCAGATCACAGCAACCCGAGCTTACAGATGAAGATTCAAACAACCGTTTATTGTTTCAAATAGCCAGTAGACTGTCATCAAGGGCATTGCTTACGTTTCTCTTCGGTAGGTACAATCATTGCCGTAGACTGGTGGAAATGGACATCTCGCAAGTGCTGCCCGCCTCGAGTCTCGCACGTTCTGTGGCGCTTGGCTGGCACTTGACCTTGTTTGGCTCGGCTCGGCTGGTGGTCAAGGGTGCAAACGATTCCACAGAGTATCATCTCGAGCGCAAGACCGCAGTGTTGCTGGCGTTCCTGGCACTCGAAGGACCAACGTCGCGCTCAAAACTCGCGGGGTTATTGTGGGCAGATTCGACCGAGGACACGGCACGGGGCAATTTGCGTCAGTGTCTATTCCGTTTGCGGGTTGCGGTTGGCAGAGATTTGATTGTCTCAAACGAAGCGCTCAGACTCGAGCCAAGTTTGGAGATTGATGCCGTGCGGTTTGAATCACTGATTTTTACGGGAGAATTTGAAGCCGCACTCCAACTGGAACTGGGCGGTGAGTTGTTGGCGGGTCACGATTACGACGACAGCCCAGACCTGAACGATTGGGTGCTCGCCGCCCGAGAACGGCTCGAGGCTGGATCGCGTGAAGCCCTGAGCAGCGAAAGCAGCCGACTCGAGATTGCAGGTGATTATTCTACCGCCCTGAGACGTGCAGAACAGCTTCTGACACGCAATCCCATTTCGGAGGATGCCAACCGGCGGGTGATGCGGCTTCACTATCTGGCAGGGGATCGACCCGCCGCGTTGAAGGCATTTGAACAGTGTAAAACCATGCTCGAGGCTCAACTTGGCGTCGAACCGCTGATAGAAACCCAGAACCTGGCAGCGTTGATCTCGAGTGGGCAGGGCTTGCCTCAGAGTGTGCCACCAACCCGCATCAACATTCCAATTCGGGTCCTGCGCCCACCCGTGCTGGCTGGACGCGAACGCGAATGGGCGCAACTCGAGGCAGCCTGGGAGGCGCGGCAAGTCGTGTTCATCAGCGGTACGCCGGGGTCTGGCAAAAGCCGTTTGATGCTTGATTTTGCCGGCAGCAAAGGCGGATTTTCGGCGATAGAAGGTCGCTCGGGCGACGCCAGCGTACCGTATTCGACCCACGCCCGAAACCTCAAAAGAACATTGACCTCCATGCCCGAATTGCTCGAGCAACTCGAGCCTTGGGTACGACGCGAACTTTCAAGATTGCTGCCCGAACTCGAGCTTGAAGCCCCAACTCCAATCCGTGACGAAACCGAGAAACTGCGCTTTTTTCAAGCCATCGCACACCTGACCCAACGTGTCGTCCAGCATGGTCATGTCAGCATCGTCCTGGATGACCTTCAATTTATGGACACCGGAAGTTTTGAAGTCGGCACGTTCATCGCCAGCCGTTCTTTGGAGGACTCAACTCAATTCCCTCGCAGTCTAAACGCGTTTCGCAGCCACGAATTAACGCCCGAGGTTGCCAATCGGGTTCAGGAACTGGTGGAGTCTGGTCACGCCGTATTGATCGAACTGAAACCCCTGAGTGAGGACGCGGTTGGCGCGATGCTGGGTGGAATCGAAGTCGCAAATCTCGAGCGACTCGCACCGGCTTTGACCCAGTACACGGGTGGCAACCCGATGTTTATTGTTGAAACCATCAAACACCTGATCGAAACCAACCAGATGTCCAACGATTTCCCCACGCATTTGCCGCCACCCGGCAAGGTTGGGTCACTGATTCGCCGCCGTCTCGAGCGGCTGACCTCGGGCGCACTGCGGCTCGCCCAGGTGGCGGCGGTGGCTGGGACTGATTTCACACTCGGGCTTGCGACAAGCATTCTCGAGCTTGGCGCACTCGAGTTGTCCGAACCACTGCATGAACTCGAGATGGCGCAGGTGCTGGTTGGCGAACGGTTTGCTCACGATCTGATCTTCGAGGCGACATGTGAGGGGATGCCTGTGCCGATCAAAAACCTGGTGCATAAAAGTACAGCAGCGTACCTCGAGATAAATGCTGGCAACCCCGCCCGAATTGCGTACCACTGGTTGAGGGCAGGCGAGGACGCTCGAGCCGTGCCACACTTGCTGATTGCGGGCGAACAAGCTGGCACACGCTATGAAAACCGCAACTCGGCGGCAAATTATGGGCAGGCTGCCGCCATTCTCGAGTCACTGGGCGAGACCCGTAAGGCTTTTGAGGCATATCAAAAACAAGTTGAGATGGTCAGCAATTTTGACCTTGGAGAATTGCATGGGCAGATCGTAGAAAAACTAACCAGCTTGGCTCTCACCACAAACGAACTCTGCGCTGCCTGGACGTACCGATCCAAACTGTTGTCCAGCCGAAATGACGGCGCAGCCGCAGAACAGGCGGCACGAACGGCACTCAGCCACGCCGAGGAAATTGAGGACAGCACCTATAAACTCAATGCTCTCAATAGCCTGAAAAACGCCATTCTGATCCAAGGTGGTCGTACCGATGAACTGAGCACACTGACCGAACAATCTCGAGATTTGGCTGAAGCCATTGGCTTACACGAAAGGATTGCAGAGTCGGAAAATGACCTTGGGGTACTCCTTGGACGCCAAGACCAGAACTCGAGGGCAATCCTACATTACCAACGTGCCATTGAAGCATTTCGTCAAACCAACAACACGCCGTTACTCGCCAATGCTTTATCGAGCCTGGTAGCAGCCTTTGTGAACCAGGGTCTAACCTTGGAGGCGCTACAAACGCTGGATGAAGTTCAAATCTTGCTGGAGCAAATCCCCGACGATCTTAGCACCCGCTTGGCAGTTTCGCTAAACCGAAATGCTGTTCTCTTGAGCCTCAATCGATATACCGAAACCCTCATCCTGCTACAAGAATTGGATCAGGTGAGCGTACAATATCTCAACAAACACAAGGATATGGTTGACCACCGACGTGCCGAAATCTTTTTGGAATTGGGACAGTTTGAAACAGTTCAGAACTCGGTAAACCGATTGCTCGAGGATCAGGATACACCTCGTGGAAGTCGGATTTACGCCCTGATCTACCAGAGCCGAATTCAAAAAAAGCCACAAGGACTCGAGAGCATAAATATTGCAGAACGCCTGCTCGTCAATTCGACCCGACCGCTGGCTTGGGTGCGGTTGTGGCTTGCAAAAACCCCTTTGTTACCCGCTTCTGAGGGATTGGAACTGGCGCAACACTGCCATGAAATCCTGGCAAACTTCGACCATCCGCCTTTGAACCTGACCAAAGAAATACGGTACGCCCAATGCTGCCTCGAACTGGGACGAGTTCAAACCGCTTTTGCGCACAGCACCAAAGCCATACAATTGCTGGACACGAGCAGCCCAGAAATGCTCTACAAGGGAGAAGTCCTGTTCACGCATTACCGCGCACTCGAGGCGAACCGGCACGAAAACGCAAAACCATTCCTCGAGCAAATCTTAAGTTGGTTGCTCGAGGTGTCGGACAATCATGTCCCGCCCGAATTCCGCGAGGGCTTTCTGACCCGCAATCCAATTAACGCCGCGATTCTCGAGGCTGCCCAAAACGCAGGACTCGAGTTCCCAAGTCGCGTCACGCTCCAGTAACGCTCGAACCTCTAAACTCTGCTCGTCCCTCGAGAATGGGGACAGGAGGCTCTTATGAGCAAGAATTTGAAACGGGTGGTGCTTGGAATGCTGGCGTTGGCATTTGTGGTTGGAAGTCTCTCGGCAAATGCGGCAATGCCGCTAGACCCAATGAAATGCCATCGCAACATGCAAACGTGCCCTAACGGTTGACATTCAAATTGGTTGGGTCAACCAAGTACCGTCAAAGACTGGTTCGTTTTTCAGCGAACCAGTTTTTTTGATGTGACCCGAACCCGTCCTTCACTCGAGCTTGAATCCCCTCAAAACCGAAACAGACACGACAGGCTCGAATGACCTATGAGCGTCACGCTCCAGTAACGCATCATTTTGTAACCTGACCCAGACAACAATGCTCGAGGAGGCTGGATGAAAAACGTATTTCAAACCGTGCTGCTTGTAACCGTACTCGTTGCGCTCGTCGCGTGTTGGACGCCACCGGACAACGTTCAACCGACGAAAACCATCGGTGCGGAAGGCGGCACACTTTTGAGCGCTGATGGAAGCGTGACGCTCGAGATTCCGGCAGGAACGTTCTCGAATCCAACATTGGTCAGCCTCGAACCCGTCACAAACCCAAATGCGCCCTGGGGGAAAGGAAGCGGTTGGCGGCTGGGTGGTCTCGAGGTTCAACTCAAGGCGATCAAAGTCAAATTCAAGAACCCCGATGATGTTCCAGCCGCATGGTTGGGCGTTGCGATTCAGGACCCATCAGGCGCATGGCTCGGCTTTCGTCATGTGCTTGTGGACGAAACGACAAAAACGATCAGTGTGACGCTTCCAGCCCAAACACTACCGGCAAGCGCCACTGGTTTGAATGCCCGAGTCTTGAGGCGTGGATTCAGCAAAAATGACATTTTCGTATTCTCGAATCTCTTTGTCACACCAGTGCACGCGTCTGTGAAAGTGAAGGCAACACGAGACTTCGTACTCCAAGCCTGCGACCTGCTCAACATATCAAATCCAAACGACGACCTCGATCCACTCGTGCCCGAACTGTCCAATTGCTTTCAAATCAAACCAGAAAACAATCCTCAAACTTGGACGGTGAACGGCATCAACAATGGAGACTCGAGCGTTGGCAAAATCATTGGCGACCCAGTTGGCGCGACATACACCGCACCCGCCACCGTCCCCCCAGACAACCCCGTGCAAGTGGCGGTCACGATTCATCCAAAAGGCACAAAAACCCTGATTGCCTTTGCAAGCGTCAACATCACTGGTGCAGGTTACAAGGTGGTCGGAAATTACACCTCGAGCGCTTACACCGTCTGTGGTATTGGTCCCGTGGTCGCAGACCTGAGCGATCACGTTGAGTTTAATTTGATCCCAAGCCTGAGTGCCAAGGACGAGTTCACAGTCGAAGACATTCAGAACCAAGCTTCGATACAAACGAATTTTCGATTAACGGCGGCGGCACTGCCTGGAGATGTTGTGAAACAAAACTCACCAGCCGATGTTCTGAATATGAACATGACACAAGCTGCAGCGACAGTGAGCGGCGATGAAATAGGCATGGCTCTGGAAGGCAAAGGAACAGGAAGCGCTTGCACATTTACCACCATGGGCGGAAATTCTGTGACAGACCCTGGGGGAATGTTTGATACTGCCGTCTTTTTAAATTTTAAGCCAGGTGCATTCGTCAACGGCACGCAGACAGTCAAGGGAAGTCCTTACCCACTTGGCGAATGGGTTTACACCATCACGGAACTCTGAGCCTCACGACTCGAGGTTTCGCCCGAGAGGCACGAATTGCCTGAGGAGGTTTGAGATGAAAAAAGGATTCCAGTTGGCATTGTTCACATCGCTGTTGGTGACGTTGGTCGCCTGCCCGACAACGCCACCCAGCAACCCTGTGACGGGTTACAGGGTGGTGGGGGATTTCAGCTCGAGCGACGTTGCGGTCTGCTTGTATGGGATTTCCAACCTGAGCGACCACATCGAGTTTGATTTGAAGCCCAACGGGGTCGATTTCAGCCTCGAGGCAATCCAAAACCAAGCCTCGAAGAACGAGAACTTCAGGGGTCAAATCATGGGCGCGGTCGTGACCCAGAACTCCGCGTTCGAGGTGATGAACCTGACTGAAGGACAGGGAAAAGTCAATTCGCTGAACGTGATCGTGACGCTCACAGGAACTTCAACGACAAGCGGTTGTACTTTGGTTTATCCCAACAATCCCACGTCTTTGACAGACCCTGCAACAGCGGCTGGCGCGGCGAGTGGTTTCTCGTTCAAGACTGATGCGTTCGTGAACAACACGCAGACCATCAAGAACGGGACTTGGAATTTCACCATCACAAAACTTTAAGCCTGAACACCGAAACCCCCATGAACAACCAAACATACATTGTGCGCGTCTGGCTCGAGCCTAACCCTGGAGGCTCGAGCGTCTGGCGTGCCTCGGTGCTCGACTCGAACACTCAAGAACGCCTTTACTTCTGGAGCGCAGATCAGTTGGCAGCGTTCTTGTACGAATCCAGCGACGCAAGACCCGATTTGAACCTCAAGAAAAATTGTCAAGTGCCGCAGCCCATTTTGAAATCGAAAAACCGTTAACCACAGGGCTTGAGCTTTGTTTGTTCTGAGATCACGAAAGGACACAAATATGCACGTCAAAGAAAAACTCGGCGCAATCATCATTGCCACGCTTTTCGTCGCTTGCCCCACCGACCCAGGAACCTCGAGCAACTTCAGTGTGGGCGGTAATGTCACTGGATTGACCGGATCAGGATTGGTACTGCAAAATAATGCCGCCGACAATCTGAATGTCACCGCGAACGGGTCGTTCACGTTTGCCAAAACCCTGGCGGATGGAACGGCATATACCGTGACGGTGTTGACGCAACCCATCAATCCCAACCAAACTTGCACACCCACCAAAAACACGGGCGTTATTGCCAGCACAAACATGACCAATGTCGTCATCACCTGCACGACTCCCTCGAGCGGCTCGAATGTCATCACCAGCATCGGAACGACGGGCGGAACGGCAACCGGAAATTACGGCGCACAAATCATCATTCCAGCCGGAGCTTTGCCCAGCACGCTCGAGATTGGCATGGCTCGAGACAGCACCAACGCGCCAGCGTTTTCCCTGCCCGATATAGATTTTGCGGGTGCGCCCTACGAACTAACCCCGCACGGGACAACATTTGCGGTTCCAGTCACGGTACGGATTCCATTCGATCCCGCGCAAGTTCCAGACGATGCGGTACCGACCTTGTACAAAGCCGAAATAGGTGGCACGTTTGCCGCGATTCCGACCACGGTGGACGGCAACATGCTGATTGCCAGCATCAGTAATTTCTCGTGGGTGCTGCCAGCCTACGTCGCAACCAGACCACGCAACGTCTACGCGCTGCAAAAAATCGGTTCGCCAGCGGTACTCAACGTGGCATCATTCAAAATAAACGCTATGACTGGTGTGTTAACTGGTCCGACAAGCACAGCGCCCACAGGTGATTCACCCAAAGCGATGGTGGCACATCCCTCGGGTCGCTTCTTGTACATCTCGCATGGCGGCACAGGAGTCGTGAATGGCGTTAATCCAAACAATATTCAGGTGTATCAACTTGATTCTGTCAAGGGAAACCTGACTGGACCAACAAGCTCGGTGGGTACCGATTCGCCGTCTGGACCAGTGGCAATGGTCATACATCCTTCAGGCAAGTTCTTGTATGTGGTAAACCAAGAACCAACCGCAATTACAGCAGGTGGCAACATTTTGCGTTATTTGATTGACGGCACCACAGGGGCGCTCAGCGAACCGACAACGGTTGCCGGCAATGACGGGAATTCACCCACGGCTATCGCATTCAATCCTGCTGGGACGCTGGCGTTCATTCCCTATTCGGCATACTCGAGCAGCGATTTCGGCGGTCAAATCAAAATGTACTCGGTCAATCCGACGACAGGTGCATTGACGGGTCCGATTGGCAACGGCTCAACGGACAACAACACCTCGTTTGGAGTGGCTGTTGAACCCTACGGCAAGTTTGCCTATGTGATCAGCCCCTCTGGAAATCAGATTTTGGCGTACTTCATTGACAGCGTCAATGGATATCTCTTTCCGTTTGGACACACGGTCATCCTGGGCAATCCAAGTGCACTGGCAACCGATTCATTTGGAAGATTCGTCTATGTGGGTCGCAAAGTTCCAGACTTGAACGTCAATCTTTTATCGTACCGAATCAATCCCAACAACGGTGGACTTCTTCTAAGCAGTGAAGTGCTGACATCCTGTGTCGGCGGCGGGTGCGTGGGTGCGGTGACTGTCATCGCAGACCCGCAAGGGCAATTTGTGTATGCGACCGACTTCAAAGGTGGACTCTCTGCCTTTCAAGTTAATATTACCAGTGGCGCACTGACCGCTTCGGGTGGAGTGACCAACGTGATTTTTCCGACTGTGTTTGCGGTCACCGGTTCCAGTCCCGTCTGGCAGAACAACTGCACGACGAACTGTACTGTGACTTATCCGAACGGAGGCATCCCATTTTGTTGTACTACTGGTGGCGGCAGTAGCGGCGGCAGTAGCGGTGGTGGCACAAACCAAAATCCACCAACCAAACACTACCTGACGGTCACTCGAGGGGCTTTGGGAGGGTTGATTGTCAGTTCGCCCCCAGGCATCAAGTACGGCGATCCAGCGCAAGGCAACAGCTTCGCCGCCGATTTCCCTACTGGAAGCACGGTTCAACTGAGTGTCACGCCGCCATCCACACCAGCCCAAGCCTATGATGTGACCTGGTCGGGATCGTGCAGTGGCACGCTAAAAACCACCTCGGTGCAAATGAACAGTGACAAAACCTGCCACGTCGAACTGATGCCAAGGTAAAAGCCTGATCTCGAGTTAGGATCGGCATAAAAACCTGGGTTTCGCTCGAGCACTGCGAGACTCAGGTTTTTACCGTTGATAATTCCAGGACAGCATTTTCCCACCCTCGTAAGGCATCACCCTATTTATCACTCGAGGGTCGCCATCAAACTCGAGTGATAAATGACTGTGGTCAGGCACGTATTTGCCGATATCATTTATTCTTTAAGCTTGCCCGACGTAGCACTTGTTTCATGATTGCCTGCGTTGAATCTTTTAATCGCTCGAGCGCACCAGGTTTTGGTACGAAACGCAACTTGACCGCCACCGTTTTGTAATGATTGTTAAAATGAAAATCAACATTTGAAACCGAACTCAACAACAACATTTCTCGTGCCTCAAACGCCAGCGCGTCACGGTGGTATTTGTGCATCATAGCGGTCATGACACCGCGCTTGCGAAAACCTGGTTTGGTGAACAAATCGCTGACCCATGCAGACTCGCGTTGTACTTGCGTGATGCGACCCCAGGCGATGACTTGATCCAAAGCTTGCGCTGCGTACAACCGCACCCCCAATTGCGTGGGCGGCAAGTGTTGTGCGGTCAGCAATTTTTGTTTCGCCGCGCTCGAGACCCGTTTGACTTGCCGCATGTCTTCTACCCGCATTATGCTCCAACTCGAGGCTTGATTTGGGCTGGGTTCCAAGATGTGCCGCATCAAATACTGACGCGAGTGCAATCGAAAACCTTGAATTTCATAATGTTGTATCAGATTCACTTCATCAGCGTCAGGCAACAAGAATTGATGGATCACAATGCGCCCGACAATGCCCACATCTCGAGCCGCCGAGATGATCTGGGTTGGCAATACTTCTTGATTGGCGAGCAGTACATTTTGGCTGGTTGAATTGCGAAACCACCACAGTGAACCAAGCTCTTCAAAGCTGGCTGGCGGCGTCATGCTTTGCAACTGTTCCAAGCTGCGACCAACGATTTGCACAAGCGAGTCAAGCTCCATCAATACCCCAACCCTGAAATTATCGTGTTCAACACATCCCAGACTCTTGTGACCGTAAAATGACCGACCTCGAACTAGACTGTTGATGAACAACGGAGGAGTAATGAAAATAACTTATTGGCTCGCGGTTTCGACATTTGTGTTGCTGTGTTCATGCATCAACAGTATTCCAGATATCGGCAATCAGCCAAGTCAACCCGGCAGCGCCAGAGCGTTGGGGTTACTCGAGGTGAGCCTCGATTTCAGCGATGAAGCCCACCCGACAGGCACAGCCAACTTCAAACCTTTTGTCAACCAGAACAATCCTCAAACTCGAGCCATCAGCGCGAGTGGGAATACCACCTCACAAATTGCCCTCAGGCGACACAGCGTCAGTTTCATTGACGACAACGAACTCAGCGTTTTTGGGACACAAACCAGGTATGTGCGCGGCACATTCGACATTGCCAACTTCAGCCCGACCACCTTCAACAACCTCAACTTCATGGCAACCAGCTTGAACACCCAACTCGGCACGATGTTCTCGAGCCTCAAAGATGGTGCAGAGGTCGTGATCCCAGCCACCGACACGCTTCCCACGGGTGAACTCACCTACCGCGCACTGAAACCCGCCCACGGGATGCGCCCAAATACCGAGGGCGGTCTGGAAGTAGACCCGAATCTGGCGGACATGCAGGTGTTCTCAGCCACTGAAGCCAGCAGCGTCCAAACCGCTCTGAACCCAACCTACCCGAATTTGCAAGTCCTCGAGTACGGCTACACCGCCCGCAGCATTCCAACCTCGAGCACAGCACTCGGCATTGCCGTCACCCCAACCAGCGCGAATTGCTCGAGCACCCTGACCACACCACCCAACGGCTACACCTTCGTCACGAACAACACCTCCTGCTTTACAGGGCGGGTGACGTTTGCCTTCAAATTCGCCCGTAAACCCGTGCGCAGCCAGAATCCGTTCGTCTTTAATTTTGTCTTCGTCGTGTCCAATGAAACTTCGCCCAGCGGTACCCAAAGTCTGGAAGAACAAAAACAGATCGGTCAAACATCACTCGAGCAAATCCTGAATTTGAACCTTCCCGTTGGGGAGCAACGTCGCATCAGAACACTACCTGGCAGTGGCGTGTTCGGTTATCCAAACCCCAACAGCACCGGGGTGCAACGCGAGTTGCTGTGCAACGTCAAGACGGCGGCGGCAACCATCAGCCCAGTCCTGGCAGCCGATTATTTAAGTACCAAACCTGGACTGACCAGCTTTTTTCCAAACCCGAACACCATGTTTGCCAGCACTGGCTCCAGCCTTCTGGCAAGTTTTTGTGACAACATGAACGCCCCCTCAAGCTCGAGCATGGTCGTGAACGGCTCGCAAACGGGCAGGCGCTCGACCAGCAATGGCGTGTACTCGGGATCGGGCAGCATATTGTCTTACGTCCCTGGTACTGCCTTCAAGCCTGGTGAACAGGTCGAGGTCAGCATGACCGGTTTGACCCGACTGAGCGATTCCTTGCCTTTGAACCCTGTCGTGTACAAGTTCAGAACCGCAACATCGGTTGACTCATTTCTTGCACTTATGTACCAGACGCATAATCTTGCATAGCCGCTCGTAAATACGGTTCAAGTTCAAACGATTCACGCTCCAGAACAACCCACTCCAACACCGCAAACAACGATCTTCGCACCTCGAGCGCTAACGC
>JANXTZ010000035.1 GCA_025352125.1 Deinococcales bacterium
TCAGGCAGAGGTTGGGGCAGTTTGTGCGTAAGACGTTGAGTTTCTCGAAGCGTTGGGATTTGCATGTGGCGAGGTTGAAGTTGTTCGTGCATCGGTATAATTTGGAAATTGCGGAAAACATTCTAAAGTAAGCCACTACCCGACCTTCAAGGGAACATGCAATTTTTTGGCGCAACTGGGAAACTCGAGCAATCAAGGCTTGTACCAGCGTTTCCTGTGCTGGTAGTGCTTGAAGAAGATGGGTGACAAGGTTTATGCAATGAACTCTTTAGTTCCAGAGCGCGTAATCTCCCTAAAAGCTGATGAATTCCGTCAGCTTCAAGAACAGGGTTTGCTTACCTGGGAAATGAAACTCAAATGGAAGGATCGAAAGGGAAGAGAAGGGACTCGTCAGCCCCCAAAAAGCGATGTCATTCTGTGTGCTATTGAAGAATCACAAGAGCAGTTTTTTGAAGAGTACGAACCTGACGCAAATTTGAATTCATTCCTCGATCTTTCATGTCTTGTAAATTATGACATCGCCACATATCAGATGCGGGTAATAAGCAAAAATACGTTACGCAATGAAATACTTTCTCGAAAAGTGAACGACAATAACGCCGCACCTCGAGATTTTTTACCAGTTCAAGGAAAACAAGACGAGTCTCGAAATTGGTATACGGATTCTGCTGTCAAGGCATACGAGGCAGATGGAAATTTTTTGGGAATGCTTGCAATTTGTAGTTGTGAAATTGTTAGTTGCAAGTCAACGTGTGCTTGGATCAACGGCGATGTGGCACTTTTGTTAATTCACATCGGCTCTGGGGGAATTCGTAAAATTGAAATTGGTCCATTCTCCATAACAAAACCGTAAAACACTTGAGTTTAGCCAGCACCAATCCATTCAATTCTTGAGTTTCAATCCGCCAACATGCCGATAAGAGCCACTTTTAAAACACTTCTCGAGTCTTTTCACTGCACAGCCATGCTCGAACCTGATAAGCTCATTTTGGAATGGCGGAAACCAAAGCAAAACAACCCGTAAACACGCTCGAGTCTGCCCGAGGCGATTCGGGTTTGCTGCTGGCTCGAGTCACACCGCAAGGGCGGGTGTTGATGCAGGGTTTGCACGCCAGTTTTGTCGAACTTTCAAAATTGGCAGCGCACTTGAACGGCTTTGACTTTGATGGTTACGTTCTGGCACTCGAGCCTGACGATAGCGTTTGTGCGATGGCACTTTTTTTTGAAGGAAATCTGGTCTGCGCCAGCGCCTTAAACGATGGACATACGCTCTGGGGCGATGGTGCACTGATCGAACTCGCGCAACGTTTCGCATCGGGTGCAGTGCTCGAGGTCTGTGCGCTCGAGCGAGATTTGATCCATACGGTTTGTGGGTTGTCAGATCGGGTCTGGCGCGTGCAACCTGGCGATAATTTTTCTGGCATTCGCGGCTTGGGTGACGGACGCGTGGCGTTGTATCACGATGGCAGCATTTTGGCGCACATTAAAGCCAATTACCGCGAGACGGGCGCATTTCCAGCGCCACTTCGACCCGCGCATTTGACCCTGCCCAGGGTCGTTGGCGCGTGGGCAACCGAACGATATGGTTTTACCTTGCGCGGTCGTGATGCCGTCAACCCGATCACCGATCATTACAACCGTGCCAGAGCCGCCTACGGCAAACCCGCACTCGAGGTTTTGGGACAGTTGGGACGCGGCAAAACCCCACTCGAGGTGGCGCAGACGCTCGAGAAGGACATTGCAGGGCTTGAGAACATGGTCGAAACGTTTGTGCGTGAAGGTTTGTTGCACCGTCGGCGCGACCCTGACATGTGAGCAAAAAACCGTGAAATCTAAACGAGCCTCGAGTTTGATAGGGTGCACCACGCGCACCGTCGGAAAAGCATTTTTAATGGGTGTTCACGACAAAGTTCGGAATTTTGAAGAGGCTCGAGCGTAAATTTACGCTTGAGCCTCAAATTCAATTGGGGAAATTTACAGGCTTATTTCAGTCCAAAAATCCCATCAATTTTCTCGAGCACAGCCGCCTCGAGCTTGACGCCTGAACCCTTCAAGTTTTCGGTGATTTGCGCTTCTTTGGTTGCGCCGACAATGGCGCTCGAGACGCCTGGTTGACGGAGCACCCACGCCAGCGCTAAAGTCGTGCGCGAAATTCCGAGTTCATCGGCGACCTGTTTGAGTTGACGGACTTTTTCAATGATTTCTGGGGTGCGCAAATCCTGCCCAATCTTGGTGCTCGAGAGTCGTGCACCTTCGACCTCGCCAGCGTCGAACTTGCCGGTCAAGACACCCATGCCAAGTGGCGACCAGCAGACCAGTCCAATGCCGTGTTTTTCGGTGACGGGCAGGATTTCGGTTTCGACTCGGGTGCGGTGAGCCAGGCTGTATTGTGGTTGTTCGGTGACGGGCGCGACCAAACCGTTGGCTTTGGCAATGCCGACGGCGTCGGCAATTTGTGCGCCCGACCATTCGCTCGTGCCCCAGTACAAAATTCTGCCCTGACGGACCAAGTCGGTCATGGCGTTGACGGTTTCCTCGAGAGGGGTTTCAGTGTCGTAACGGTGGCAGAAGTAAATGTCCAAATAATCGGTTTGCAGTCGCTTCAGGCTGCCTTCAATGCTCTGCATGATGTGCTTTCTCGAGAGTCCACGTCCGTTCACATCGTCGGAAAATGGCCAGTAGCATTTGCTCGAGATGACCAAGTTGTCGCGGTCAAATTTTTTGAGAATCGCGCCCATCATTTTTTCGGATTCTCCACCAGAGTACACGTCGGCTTGGTCAAAAAAATTAACGCCACCCTCATGGGCGATGTCGATGATGCGTTCGGCAAGTTTGGCGTCTTCGATGCTGCCGCCAAAGGTCGTCCAGCCGCCAAGTGAGATGCTCGAGATTTTCATGCCGCTGCCGCCAAGTCGTCTGTATTCCATAGGTTTTTAGCCTAACGCAAAGACATGTTTTTGGCTTGCAGTCTGGGGAACAAACCGCACGAGATTCAGCGCTTTTTGAGGCGTAAACTTTCCCAACTTCCGTCACTTGCCCAGCCACCGTCAACCGACAGGTTGTGCCCGTTGATGAAACCCGATTGTGTGCTATCTGCCAAAAATGCCACGGCTTGGGCAATGTCCTCAGGGCTGGCATAACGTCCCATCGGCACTCGACCTTCAATGTCGGCGTGGGAATATGTGCCGACCCCAGTGTCTTTGTGATCCATTTCGGTCAAAACCCAACCAGGGCAGACCGCATTGACCCGCACGCCGCGTCCGCCCCATTCGGCTGCCAGGGTTTTGGTCAGACCGATCAAACCGTGCTTGCTGGCATTGTATGCGCTGCGGTCACTGACTGCCAGCAATCCTGCAACCGAGGCGATGTTGACAATGCTGCCCCAACCTCGAGCCAGCATGTGTCTTCCAAATTCCCGGCAGAGCAAGAAAGGCGCGGTCAAATTCACGTTGATGACCTGTTGCCACTCTTGCAGCGTGATGTCTTCGGCGGGTTTGATAAAACTGATGCCCGCGTTGTTCACCAGCACATCGGCGCGTCCAAATCTTGCCAGGGTTTGCTGGAGCATGGTTTGCACGACCGCCTCGCTCGAGATGTCACCCAGCACGACCAGACTTTCGGCAGCTCCGAGATTCTCGAGGGTTGCGCTTGGTTCGCGTAAATCGTTGAGAACCAGGTTGAAGCCTTTGGCGGCGAGCACTTCGGCGGTGCGTTTGCCAATGCCTTGCGCTGCACCTGTTATCACTGCCACTCGAGTTTCGGTCATGGGTGAATCTTGACACGAATCTGGTTGGAACGTTTTGAAGCAAACTCAAACTTTTAAGTTTTTCTCGAGCCACCTGGAACGCTCGAGGCTGTAATGCGCAAAATTGTAATGCCGTGTCTCGACGCTGACCCGTTCAAACACAAAACCCACTTTTTCAAAGGCTTTTCGCGCTCGGGCGTTGTGCTCGAGGGTCTTGAGGCGCAATCGCTCGAGTTTGAGTTTGCCAAATGCAATTTCCAGAATGCCTTTCATGGCGTCCGTGCCGTACCCCATGCTCCACAAGGTTTTTTCGCCAATCAGTATCCCGAGTTCGCCTCGGTACGGTGTTTTGACTGGCTCGAGGTCGTACAGTTCGACGCTGCCGATAAATTGATTTTGAAGCGTGTAAATGCCGTATCCTTGGCGCTCGCCGCTGCGTTCCTCACCCATGACGACACGTTTGAACAACCACAACGGCATGTACATTGGACTCGAGCCGTTCAAGAGCGCTATCTCCTTGTCACGAAAATAACGGTAAAACAACTGCCAGTCCCGCGATGTCATCTCGAGCAAGGGCTTTAAGAGCACTTTGCCACTGACGATGGGGGGTGTTTGTGGTGGCGGCGCACGCATTGCTTACAGTCTATGCGATATCGGGTTTTGAAGGTTGAGGTTTGTAAAAGAATTCTCAGGATCGCATTCAACAGCCTTAATTGCTTGGTTTTTGCGGCACAGCTTGGGTGGGTCTTTGGTGTATTTCAGGTGTTGAGCACAAGCCCTTGTTTTCACGGTTTGACAATATCTGTTTTAACAAGTATTGTTACCACAGTTATCGAGAAACCGAGTTTCTCAAGTGGAGAAATTCCATGAAGACCGTCCAAAAAAGCAATCTCAAAGCCCTCAGTCACAGGACCAAACTCGAGAATGAAGTGGTTATCAGTCTCGCACGTTTGTTGACCGAAAATGCGGACGAGATGTCAACCCTGATTGGTGGGCACGGTTTAAGCTTGGCGCAGTTTAACGCGCTGAGGATTTTGCGCGGTGCAAAAAGTGATGGCTTGCCTTGTGGCACGGTTGGCGAGCGCCTAGTCAACAAAGAACCAGACATGACCCGTTTGCTGGACCGCATGGAAAAACAAAATCTGGTGGTTCGCACCAGAGACCAAGCTGACAGGCGCATTGTCACCGCTCGAATCACCAATCATGGTCTCGCGATTCTAAAAGCCCTCGACGAGCCACTCGCCAACTTACTGCATCAACACTTTGGACACATTTCCAGTCAGAAACTCGAGGCTTTTCTTGAGGTGATTGCCGAAATTCGAGGGCGATCAAGGTAAAGAATGTGTCCAATACCTGTTTTAACAGGTATTGTTCTAACGATCTATCAACTTTCGCCGCACTCACAAGCACCAAACCCTCACTCACTAGCACCAAAAAGGAGTTTTTATGAGCGTTCTATTCTGGATCGTTTCTGCCCTGGTCGCCCTCGCCTTTCTTGCCTCTGGCATCATGAAAATAACGCAACCAAAAGAAAAAATGTCAGCCCAGATGAAATGGGTCGAGGATTTTGATCAAAACACGATTCGCGGCATTGGGGCGCTCGAGGTGCTGGGCGCCATCGGTTTGATTCTGCCACGCTTGACCGGCGTTCTGCCCTGGCTTTCAACCCTTGCCGCAATAGGTTTGATTCTGACCATGATCGGTGGGGCAGTGGTTCACATGCGCCGCAAAGAACCAATCGTGCCAAACGTTGTGCTTGGGTTACTGAGCGCCGTTGCTCTGTACGCCACAACTCAGGGCTAAATTTTAGTTGCCTCGCTCGAGTTTGAAAATTTGTGACCCGAGCGTGCCAAAGAAACCTTTGACGCTCGAGTCTACTGTTAACCCTCAATTGCTTTCACCCCAAACCGATTTGGTCGGCGTCATCGGGCATTTGGGACAAGCCAACTGGAAATTTGAAACGCTCGAGCCTGGGATAGAAGTGCGCGACCCATTTGAGAACACCTTGCAGGTTTTGTCTTAGAAATACTCAATTTGAGAGCAACTCGAGCCTTCTCACGACCATACAGCCCAAAATCAAGGCAAGTCCAGACAATTCATGAACCTCAACCCGAGGTTCATTTTTAATCCAGATTTTCCCAACTCGAGCGTCGCCTTTGCCATTTGCCCTCTGGCTCACTCAGGAACCGCTCAATCAGCAATCATAGACTTTTCATCATGGCAGCCAGCCCACGCATTTTGATTGTCGAAGACGACCCAGGCATTCGTGAATACCTCGAGTTGGGACTGGAATTTGAAGGTTTTGAAGTCTCGAGCGCGGGCGTGGCGTCTGAGGCGTTGCGTCTTTTTGAGACCAATCCGCCGGACATCGTGATTCTGGACGTGATGCTGCCAGGCTCGGACGGTTTTCATGTGCTTGAAAACATGCGGCTGCGCTCGAGGTTGCCGGTTTTGATGCTGACCGCCAAAGATGCGCTCGAGGATCGGGTGCGCGGTTTGACCTTGGGGGCGGACGATTATCTGGTCAAGCCCTTCGCGTTTCCTGAATTGGTGGCTAGACTTCGGGCTGTGCTTCGTCGCACCCGTCCCGACCTCAAGGAAGTCCTGACCTATTCGGACATCAGCGTCGATTTGCGCTCCCGCGAGGCGTTCAGGGCAGGAATGTTGCTCGAGTTGCGCCCCAGAACGTTTGACCTGCTCGAGTTTTTATTGCGTTATCCTGAGCGTACCCTGTCCAAAGAGGTGCTCTTGGACGGCGTCTGGGGACAAGAATTTTTGGGCGACGAAAATGTGGTCGAGGTCTACGTGGGTTATTTGCGCCGCGCCCTGGGCGACCCGCCAATTGTCCATACGGTGCGCAGTGCGGGCTATCTTTTGAAGGTACGCCAAGAGTAACCATGAATAACTGGTCACTTCGCAACAAGCTCTTGTTGGGTTTGCTGATCGTCAACCTGCTGGTGTTGATTCCAATGGGTGCTGTGCTGTACTGGCGGGTGCAAAATTTTGCCGAGGTGGGAATCAATCCGTTGCTCGAGCCGAGGATTCAACAATTGTTTGAAAAATTTCAGGTGGTCCGGTCTGGTCCAGGTGAATTGACGATTCTCAGACCACCGAGTTGGTGCACGCCAAGCAACAATTCGGATACCTTGCCACAAGGTTTGCTCGAGCAGGTGCGTCCCGAATTCGTTCAAGAATTTTGCAACTCGAGTTTTTCACTCGATGCGCAGGTCGTGGTGCGGGTGATCAGTGCGATTGCCACTCGAGAGACGATCTCGGACGTGCTGACCGATTTACGGGGCACGTATCTGATTGGGGCGGCATTGTTGTTGCTTATGGCAACCGCCGTCGGACTGGTGCTGGTCAATCAGGGTTTAAGACCCCTGGAGCGCATTTCGGCTCGAGCCGCGCAGCTCAAATCCGATTCGCTATCCGAACGCCTTGACGTGCCTCAAACTGGCGATGAGGTGCAGCAAGTTGCCCTCAGCATCAACGCCATGCTCGCCAGGCTCGAGGCTGGTTTTGCGCAGCTCAAACTCGAGGAATCGCGCACGCGCCAATTCGCCGCCGATGCCTCGCACGAGCTGCGCACGCCCGTCACGGCGCTGCAAGGTTAT
Source organism: Deinococcales bacterium (assembly GCA_025352125.1). Lineage (GTDB taxonomy): Bacteria > Deinococcota > Deinococci > Deinococcales > JAAFIG01 > JANXTZ01. The sequence goes on from JANXTZ010000035.1 coordinate 7,360, forward strand.
CTGGAATTGCTGGCTCGAGCGCCCGACAACGCCGACACAAGGGCGCGTTTGTTGGCTGCCAGCCGCCGCGAGGGTGAACGCATCAACCGTTTAATCGCCGATTTGTTGACCATCACACGGCTCGACGCTGGCGAATCCTTGCAACTCCAAAACCTCGAGCTTGCACCCTGGCTGGAGCATTTTGCCGAACGCGCCCGAGATTTTGCGCCAGAGCACCGCATTTTGGTCAACCTCGGCAACCTCAACCCGACGCAAACGCTGTCCGTCGATGCCGAACGCCTCGAGCAAGCCATCTGGAATTTGGTTTCCAACGCCGTGAAATACGGCGATGCGAAGGTGCTGGAATTGTTTGCGAATCACAATCAAGATTCGCTCGAGCTTGGCGTTTTTAACCCGGGCGCAGCCATTCCGACTGAGGTACAAAGCCGTCTGTTCGAGCGTTTCTACCGTGCGCCCAGCGCCTTTGACCGAGGCTTGAAGGGCGTGGGATTGGGTTTGAGCATCGTGCAAGCCATCGCCACGGCGCACAAAGCCAGCGTTTTTGTGCGCAATCCCACCCAGCGCCAAGGCTCAGTTGGCACTGAAATTGGAATTCAATTTTCAAAAGCCCATATCGTACCCGTCAAAGCTTAAACGCCACTTTTTTACCCAAACGGTGCAGGCGAACATCCACCTCAAACCGCTCCGTCCCAATGCTCGAGTAACCTTCGATGGCAAGTTTCATCATGCTGCCCTCTTTGGGAATGATGTTGTCCCTGAAGTTTTGCAAGGTCGTGTCGCTCAATTCGGTCAACCATTCTTGATACGTGTCAGACCCGAGCACGACTTTGCTTTCGCCCGGGGCAATCACAATGCTGCGTTCATTCAAGACGCTGTGCTGGGTGCTGGCGCTGACAAAACCGACCTTAGAGACATAAAGATGGCTCGGTCCAAAGTTAAACAGCAAAAAATTCTCGAGCGTTTCCAAATCCGAGGGGTTGACGGGGCTTCCCAGCAGCAGGGTTTGACCCATGTGGCGAAGCACCAGACGTTTTGCATTCATGAAGCTAATTCTACGCGATCAAGCTTGGTTTTTCGAGGGTTACGAACCAAGCAACTCGAGCGTGACCTTTAAGCCGTGTGGCACAACATTCTCGAGCAGCAAACGACCACCGTGGGCTTTCATGATGTTCTCCACCACCGCCAAGCCCAAGCCGCTGCCGTAAGCTTTTGTCCCTGGAGCGCGGTAAAATGCTTCACTGGCTCGCTCGAGGGCGGCAGGTTTGATGCCCGCGCCCGTATCGGTCACACTGAGAAGGACTTTGCTGACGTTCCGCTCGAGTTTGACTGTAATTTCGCTGTTCGGCGCGTGCTTGGTGGCATTCTCAAGTAAATTCTCGAGCGCCCGCTCGAGCAAGATTTGATTCCCCTGGAAGGGCAGTGAATCCAAACCGATATAGCTCGCACCTCGAGACTGCGCAATGGTTTTTGCCAAACTTGCCAGATCGATTGAACTGAGTTCCGCCCGTCCTTCACGGGCAAGTACCAACAATGCTTGACTGAGTTTGGTCATGCGTTCGACCTGATCCCTGGCGGTTCCCAGCGCCTCGTCGGCGGTCGCCCAGCCTTCGCGCTGGGCGTCCAGTTGCGCCCGCATGGCGGTCAACGGCGTGCGCAACTCGTGGGCGGCGGTGCGGGTAAAACCGATCTCGCGCTCCCTGAAACCTTGCAGCCGCTCGAGCATCTGGTTAAAAGTTCTGGTCAAACGCTCGAGTTCGCCAGTACCTTGACGCTGCGGCACGCGCTGGGTCAAATCTCCAGAATCGGCAACGTGCTGGGTTGTACCAATCAGATTCTCGAGCGGTTTGAGCGCCGCCATGCTGAAAAACCACGCCGCCAGCGCCCCCAAACCCGCGAACAACGGCACGGTCAAAAACATCGATTGCAAATAATTTCTGACACCGCGTTGCTGGTCTGCCAGGTTGATGACGGCTTGAATGGTCAAACCATTGCTTAAATCTTGACTGATGGTTCGCCAAATCCCAACCGTGGCAAGACTCTGCTTTGGAATCTGGATTTCCGTTGGAAAGGCATCGCCAGAAGTGGCAATGATCGTGTCATCTTGCACCAAACGCACCCGCAACAAACGGTTTCGAGTCTCGAGGTTGCCAAACATCATGGGCGGCGCTGGCTGGTCGTCGTTACGCTTGTCAAAACGCCCTCCTGGCGGTCTTTGGACACGGTGTGACATGTCCTCTAAATACGCCACAAGCGCCTGATCCACCTCGAGCAAACCGAGGCGTTCAAAACGCTTGTAACCCACAATGCCCTGCGCCAAAACTGCCAGGGCAATCAAGACAGCAATAAACACGGCTAAACGAAGCCTTAAACTCATGACACCTCACCCATCTGGTAGCCGTTCTTGAAACTGCGCACCACGTCCGCCCCCAATTTTTCGCGCAGTCGGTAAACAGTCACTTTGACCACACTGACCGACGAGGCGGCTTCACCCCAGACCGCATCGAGCAGTTCTTCGGCAGAAAAGATTCTGGACTTTGAGAGCGCCAGACGCTCGAGAAGCGAAAACTCTCGGGCGCTCAACTCGAGCCTGACCCCAGCCAGCCGCACCTCTTGACGCGTCAAATCAATCTCGAGCGAACCAAACGTCAACTGGGTCGAACGCGTTTCCGTTGGGCGGCGCAGCAACGCCCGCACCCGCGCCATGACCTCGAGGAGTTCAAAGGGTTTGACCACATAATCGTCGCCGCCGCCGTCCAGACCTTGAACCCTGTCGGAGAGCGTATCCCTGGCGGTTAAAAACAAAATGCTGCCCTTGAAGCCCGCCGCTCGAGCCTCCCGCGCCAGCATGAAGCCGCCGTCCTCGTACTCGTGCAGCCTGACATCCAAAATCATCAAATCCGATTCCAACTCGAGCATCAATTCACGCGCAGATTCCACGTCCGCCGCAAAACGCACCTCGAGTCCCTGGGCTTTCAGGGCGCGTTGCAAGGGCATGGCGATGGCAGGTTCATCTTCGACCAGTAAAACACGCATGGCTCCCAGCTTAATGTAAATTGGTAACACCTGAGTTACAAGTTGGCTGTTACCGACCCGTTACCAAAAATCTTTAACCTTTTTTCAGTGCTCGAGCAAACTCGAGTCAGGAGGCTTTTATGAATAAATTTGAAACGGTTGAAGGCGATCACGAAGACAACGACGACGAAATGGTGGGATCACTGATCTCCAGGCGCACCGCACTTCGATTGTTCGGTGGCGCGGCGGGCGCGGGAACATTGCTGGCGGCAAGCAAACTGGCAGGCGCAAACGCCCAGACCAGTTCGAGTGGCGCTTTGCCGTCGTGCATCGTGCGTCCAGCCCAGACCGAAGGTCCGTATTTTGTGGACGAGAAACTCAACCGCCAGGATATTCGCAGCGACCCCACCAGCAAAAGCGTGCGCCCGGGTGCAGCCCTGCGTTTGACCTTCCTGGTCTCGAGCGTCGGCAGCAAAGGTTGCGCCCCCTTAAAAGACGCGATGGTTGACATCTGGCAATGTGATGCCAGCGGCACGTACAGCGACGTGCAGGGCGCGGTGGGGCAAAAATTCTTGCGCGGCTACCAGACCAGCGACGCCAAAGGAGTCGCCAGCTTTTTGACGATTTACCCTGGCTGGTATCCAGGCAGAACCGTGCACATTCACTTCAAGATTCGGCACGGCACGGGCGGCAGCCAGAAAGAATTTACCTCGCAACTGTTTTTTGACGACATCTTCACCGATACCGTGTATAAAACCGCGCCTTACAATGCTCGAGGTTCACGAAATACCCGCAATGCCAGCGATGGCATTTACCGCAACGGCGGCAGCCAACTTCTCTTGGACACCAAAAAAGATGGTACGGGTTACGCCGCAACATTTGATATTGGTCTCAACCTTGGTTGAATGCCACAACTCGAGCAACACCGCACTGGAATGGGTTTGAAGCCATTCCAGTTTTTTTGTTGGCACGGTAACAACTTGGTAACAAGCCATGTAACCCAGCAGTTACCAACTCGAGATACCTTTAATCCATGAGCGCAAGACCGCGTTCAAAAAGGAGAACAACATGAACCAGAAATTGAAAATCGGACTCGCATCCCTCGCCCTGATCGCCACACCACTGACCTACAACTTGGTCATGGCACAAACCACTGGCACGACCAGCGCCGTGGCTCAAGCCCTGGATTACTCAAAAATTTTTGTTCAAAAGCTGGCGGCGGCATTGGGCGTTGACCAAGCCAAGCTCGAGGCTGCGATCAAAACGGCAGGAAATGCCACCGTGGACGAGCAATTGAAAAACCAGGACATCACCAAAGACCAAGCCACACAACTCAAAGCCAAAATTGCTCAGGGTGGCTTGGGCGTCTGGGGTCGCGGCGGACGTGATGGCATGATGGGTGGACGTGAAGGCGCTGGCATGGGCATGGGCGGACGAGACGGTGGTGAAGGCATGATGGGTGACGGCAAAATGGGCGCGGGCATCAGTCAAATCGCGCTGCTCGAGACTGCCGCCAAAGCGCTCAACCTCAGCATCACCCAACTCGATAGCGAACTGCGCAGCGGCAAAACCCTGACCGAAATCGCCACAGCCCAAAAAGTCAGCCTCGAGACGGTCAAAATTGCGGTGCTTGCAAGCTTAAAAACCCAACTTGCCGCCGCCGTCAAAGCGGGCAGCCTGACCCAAGCCCAAAGCGACCAAATCTATAAGAATGCTGAAGCCGACACGGATTTTGGCTTGCACTTCGGCGGACGTGGAGGTCGTTTTGGACCAGGACGATAGGTTTCAAAACCAAAATACCCTCCTCCCCAGAATCCTCTCGTGACATTCACGAGAGGATTCTTTGTGAACGCTCGAGTCACGTTCTTGCACTTGTCAAAACCTTGTGCTATCCTTTCTCGGCTTAGGGCACCGCTCGAGCATCCCAAGTTTCGGGGCTGTGGCGCAGTTGGGAGCGCGTCTGAATGGCATTCAGAAGGTCAGCGGTTCGAACCCGCTCAGCTCCACCAAAGAAAACCCCGCCGTATGCGGGGTTCTTGCTTTTAAGGTTTGAGTTGGTTTCTCGAGATTGATTTATTTCGTGCAAGTCAAATCGACCCGAAACGCCGCATCTTTCGCCAGTGGCGCTTTGTCAGAATTGCTCGCCGCCGTCATCGCCCACAAGAATTTCGTGGGTTTGTCCACGTCCGAATCGGCAGCAAACTCGAGCGTGGTGACCACGCCAGCCCCAGGTGCCAAATCTTTCAAAATCAGGTTGTCTTGGGCTTGCAACATCGCCGCATTTCCCAGGTTCAAGGTATTGCCCGAAGCCAGGGTCAACGTGATGTCCTCGCCAAGTCCCTGTGCGCCACTGTTGTACGCGTGGGCGCTGCGGTTCGTGGCGTTGCGCAGTTCAACCGTCAACAACCAGGCTGTTTTTTCGGCGCTGAAAGCAAATTTTTGCACCCTGAAACGCCACGCACCGTTGAACAGCATTTGATTGCTGCAACCGGTACTCGCCGCCACCTGATTCGCGCCGCCCTTAACAACCGGAAAAGCGGCTTTCAGTTGCGTCAATGAAACATAGGTTTCGCCTTTGACCACCACGCTGTTGAGCTTCAAGGTTTTGTCGCTTAGGGCGACCGAAATTTGTTTGATGCTCTGGGCGAATGCCACACCAAGAATTGCGGCACAACCCAGTCCCAATATGGCTCGAGATACTTTCATGTTGACCTCCGAATTCCATTGTACGAAGCAATCCTCAAAATACGCGTCTGAGAACAAAATACTCTTCCTGCTTGCCGTTCTCAGATTTCATGGCAATTTGCGTTTGATTGCATCTGAAACGCATTTGATATCAAAATGCTGCATGTCGGATTGGACGCGAGCACTTTTTGACGGTGCCTACATCAAGACCGAAGGTTCAGGTTTAACAATTCAGCTCACCCGCCACGGGTGCCAAATTGCCATCAGGTTGCTCGGGTTAAAATCTTCAGATCAGATTCTGAATTTGGCGTGCGAGCATGGTCGGCGCAGCCTGTAAATGGCAAGAAAGGCTCGGAGCATGTGACAGGCTTGGAATTCGAGCGCTGTGGCAATCGAACAGGCTCGAGCCTCCGGCATTCACTTAAAAGCTCAATTTGTGCCTGGTGACATGCAGGAATTGCGTTACGAGCACCAATTTGATGGGGTGTTCAGTTTTTACAACTCGATTTTTTACTGGGGCGATCAAACCAGTTGCGTATTCTTCAAAAGATTTACAGCGCCTTCAAAACTGGCGGACGTTTTTTGCTCGACTCGCACAATCCGTTCTATTCTCTACAGCAGACCATACCAGCAGCATCGGGGTTTGGGTCCAAGGCTGAGGGTACGTCAACAATTGAGCAATTTAAGGGCTTGGTTACGCCAATTTATGCGCCAACCAGAGAAAGCCCAAGGCTTTGCACAAAACCATGGCTCAGTTTGAATCAAGCACGGGGCAATGCGCGGCGTCAAATACTTTCACGCTGGAAGTGTGAAACATGTCCGCTCGAGCAGCGAATTTACATTTTTACTGAAGTTAAAAACATACTCGAGCAAGTTGGTTTTGAAGTTGAAAGGGTTGTGTCTCATTCGGGTGCTGCGTTCTTGGACGGCAGCCCTCAGTTTATGGTGGTTGCGCAAAAAAGCAATCCTGAACGTGAGTTAAAGGGTGAATTTTCAACATTGTGCTAACATTTTGCGAACGTATTCAGTAGAACGTATTCAGTAGGGAGAATCTCATGAACAACCAAACCTTCAACGTGCAAACGCAACCAGACAACCGCGCTGTTTACATCAAACCAAACCTCGAGAATCATCCTCAGTACACCAAAACAGTTGGAATCCCTTGTTGCAGCATTACCTTTATTGGACAACCGCTTGATCTGATTTCAAATCCTGATCTGGAACTTATTCCAAATTCTGTTGACATCGGAATTTAAGAATTGAACCTCGAGTGAACACGGCGAATTTAGGTTCGTCGTTTTTTCTGGCGGCTCAAGTTTTCTGGCGACTCGAGGTGCAAAAGCGTGTAAAATCGGGCATGAAAACAATCTTTGAAACCACCGTCAAAGCCATTGGCAACAACACCGGTATTGAAATTCCGACACAGAACATGACGGAGCTTGGGTCATCAAAAAAGCCTGCGGTCAGGGTTGATCTTTCGGGTTATCAATATCTGAGCACGGTGGCGGTCATGGGCGGCAAGTTCATGATTCCCCTCAGCGCCGCGCACAGGGCGGCTTCAAAACTGAAGGGTGGCGATGCCGTCACGGTCACGCTCGAGCTTGACCTCGAGCCGCGCGGTGTTGAACTGCCCGAAGATTTGGTGGCGGCACTCGAGGCATCTGGCACACAGGCAGCCTTCGAAAAATCTGCGCCCTCAAAACGCAAGGAATTCGTGCGTCAAGTCTTGGAGGCGAAAACCCAGCAGACTCGAGTGCGTCGAATCGAGAAAGTGGTGGCACAACTGAACACGTGATGAGACCAAACTCACGGATTTTGATTTAAGCTCGAGCCAGACAACCAAGCTTTTGAATTGACCCCTCAATTTGGGACATTCTCGGTTTGTTCACCACCCGAGGAGTAAACTGATGCTGACCGTGGATTCCAGCCTCCCCAAACCCCAACCCGCCCCAAGCCTGAAAAAACGTCTGGTTCATATTGTCAGGGCACTGACCAAACCATTGTACGGTCTGTACGAATTGCGGCTCGAGCGTGAAGTGAGGGCGGCAAGCTTACCGCAGCATATCGGTTTGATTCTCGATGGCAACCGCCGTTTTGCCAAAGCGCTCGGGCTGGACGGCAAACTCGGTTACGATTTTGGCGTGGACAAAGCCCACGAGGTGCTGGGCTGGTGTCTCGAGCTTGGGATTCCAGCGGCAACCATTTGGGTGCTGTCCACCGACAACGTCACCAAACGCGACCCGAGTGAAGTCAAGCACCTCATGCACCTGTTTGAACGCGAGGCACGCAACCTTGCCAAAGACCCGAGGATTCACAACAATCACGTTCGGGTGAGGGCAATCGGACGCCATGATTTGTTCCCGGAAGATGTGCTCGCCAGCCTTCGTGACCTCGAGACTGCCACCGAACATTATGACGGCATGTTGTTGAATATTGCCGTGGGTTACGGCGGACGCGAAGAAATTGTCGATGCGGTCAAAAACCTGCTTTCAAGCGGCGCAAAAAACGGCGAGACGCTCGAGCAAATTGCGCAGAATTTAACCCCTGAACTGATTGGACAGCACTTGTACACGGCTGGCATCCCAGACCCCGATTTTATCATTCGCACCAGCGGCGAAGTGCGTCTGGGTGGGTTTTTACTCTGGCAGAGCGCCTACAGCGAATACTATTTTTGTGACGCCTACTGGCCCGATTTTCGCCGCATCGACTTTTTACGCGCACTTCGGGCGTATTCCGCTCGAGAAATCCGCCTTGGGCAATAATGCGTCACCATCCCGAACATTGTTAAGCGTTGACTGGGATTATTTTTCGGGCAGCAGTGAACTCGTGTTCGATTCGCCTTTTTGGGGAACCCGAGACACCGATTTTGACCGCTTTGGGGCGTGGGAAGCCCGGGCTTTCAAACGTGGCGGCTCGGGCTTTGAGGTTTTAAGAGATGATTTTCCGTTGTTTGGAAATCCGTTTGAACTCTTAAATTTCGCTGGTCTCCCCTGCTACGTCACCCTTTCCCATGGCGATGCTTATGATTTGATTAAAGATTTGGGAATCTCGAGCATCATCAATCTCGATTCGCACCATGATTTATTTTCTTCAAGCGGCGACCCAAAGCGTGTGCGCCCTGGCAATTGGGCTGGTCTGGCAATCGAGCACGGTTTGATCTCGAGCTACACCTGCATTTACCCCGCTTGGCACGAGAACGTGCGGGTGACAGAAGGATTTGATCTGAGCCGCACAAGACTCGAGCTTCCGAATCGTTTCTCGAGTGGGGGATGGTCTGAGACCATCCCCCACGCAATTCCTGATTTGCAACGTGGAATGATTGAACTCGAGCCAGCCGATTTTAGCGCGGTTTTATTGGTGCAAAGTCCAGCCTGGACCAATCCGCTCTACGATTCGGTATTCCTCGAGCTATGTCAGATTCTCAAGGCACAAATACTCACACCCACTCTCGAGCGATCCTTCGGACATGACTCCAAGATGCCCATGTGACATTCGACAGACAAGGCAAGGTTAAAATAAAAGCGATGCCTTGGATTTCTTTTGATCTCGATGGAACAATTTGCGACTGGCCCTTCAACAAAGCCGTTTTCAGCCCAATGCGGGCGCACCTCGAGCCGAAGGTACTTGAAGCCATGCGCCAAGAGTATTTCAGTCGTTTAGGCTCGAGCGATCCTGTAAACGCCTTTGATTGGGACGGCATCCATGACCTGACAGCAACGCGGCATGGTTTACCCGCTTTTGAAAAAATTCTCGAGTTTGCCGCAAAAGTGGACTTTCATCCAGAATTGGTTTACGCCGACACGCAACCCGCCCTTGAGAAATTGCGGGCAAAAGGCTGGAAGATTGCCTGCGGAACGAACGGTTATGCCAAATATCAGGGTTACGCCCTGACGCGTTTGGGGGTTCAAGCCGATGTCTTCATCGCGCCCGACACCGTGAACGCCTGCAAGCCTCAAGCCGAATTTTTGAAGCGACTGCCAGAACTGACGGGTGACACCACCGCGCTCGAGGGTTTGATTCACGTTGGCGATTTGCTGACCCAGGACGTGCTGGCAGCCAACCGTGCGGGCGCGAAATCCGCCTGGGTCTGGCGCGAGATGCCCGAATTCATGCGCGAAATTTCGGTGCTCGAGCGAACCCAGCATAAAAGCGTTCAAGCCGCAATCTTTGAGCAAACCGCACACGAATTTACTCACAATGGCAAACTTGGCTCGAGTTACACCGATTTGCCACCAAAGCCTGATTTTGTGGTGGCTGACTTGCTCGAGCTTGTCAGTGTACTTTGAAGCTCGAGTTTAGCTTGGCAACAGCTCGAGCACCACAAGTTCGGCTGGACAAAACGTGCGAATTGGAACTCCTGTCGTTCCCAAACCTCGGGAGACAAATGCGGTGGTTTTTTCATGTACAAAACCCATTTGATAACGTTCGCCATGCTTGGAAATGCAAGCCAAACCCTGCCCGAACGGCGCTCGAACTTGACCGCCGTGGGTGTGACCCGAAAGCATCAAGCCAACCTGTTCTGGGACTTTGGGCAGAATATCGGGATTGTGCGAAAGCAACATCAGCGCCGCATCTGATGGCGCATGTTGAGTGGCTTTGACAACCCGCACCGTTCCCGCCCAGTAATCGTCCACGCCCGCCAAAAAGAAATCTGGACGCAACGCCACACCTTGATTGACCAGGTATTTTATGCCGACCCGCTCGAGATGGGCGATCAAAATTTTGGCGTCAAATCTTGTCCCTGAAGCCGTGTAGTAATCGTGGTTGCCAAGCGTGGCAAAAACTCCAAGGGGTGCCTTGAGTTTCCCAAGCTCGAATGCCAGCGACTCGAGCTTTTTGTTTTCCAGCGCGTGGTCGATGATGTCGCCCGTGATCACGATTAAATCTGGTTTCTCGAGGTTCGCAGCCTTGACCCAAGCGCGAACCTCCTTCTCGAAGACAAATTTCCCAAAGTGCAAATCGGTCATGTGTACAACTTTTAAAGGTTTTTGAAGGTACGGCATTTTGAAACTGTGTCTTGATATTTCAAAGGAATATGCCGATGCCCAACCGTAACCGCCAGCCAAAAACGGCGCGGCGACAAGACTCGAGAGCATAATTTTTAAAAAACACCTGCGTTTCACGGCTCGAGTCTATAAAACTGCACATGAGAACAAGCTCATGCGGTCTGCGAAAAATCTTTAAATTGTTACTGCTTACGGGTACAACCCACGCAAGGCTCGAGCTTCCAAAACCCGAGTGCAAGCCGTGATGAACGTGGCGGTGCGCATGGTCACTTTTTTGTCCAAAGCAACATCCCAAATGCCTTTGAACGCCTCGATCATGATTTTCTCGAGGCGTTTGTTGATCTCGTCTTCGGTCCAGAAGAAACTCGAGAAATCTTGCACCCATTCAAAGTAACTGACCGTCACGCCGCCTGCGTTGGCGAGCACGTCTGGAATGATAATTGTGCCTTTTTCGGACAAAATATCGTCGGCTTGCGGCGTGGTCGGTCCATTCGCGCCCTCGACAATGATTTTGGCTTTGATTTTGCCCGCGTTTGCCGCCGTAATTTGCTTCTCGAGCGCGGCTGGAATCAGGAATTCGGTTTCGAGTTCCCAGAAGTCTTTTGGGTCAATCACTTCTGCATCCTTAAACCCTGCGATGCTGCCGGTTTTGGCGATATGATCGAGCACATCGTGCGGATTGATGCCATTTGTGTTGTGAATCGTGCCGTTGACATCTTGAATCGCAATGACCTTTGCGCCGTGGTCGTGAAAAATCCTGGCGCTGGCGTTGCCGACATTGCCAAAACCTTGCACGATCACCCGTGCACCCTCGAGTGACAGGTTGATGCGCTTTGCCGCCTCCGCACCCGCCACGAAAACACCCCGCCCTGTCGCGTCACGTCGCCCCAGAGAGCCGCCGAGGGCAATTGGCTTACCTGTGACCACGCCGGTCGCCGTGCGCCCCTGGTTCATGCTGTAGGTGTCCATCATCCAAGCCATGGTCAGCTCGTTGGTGTTGACATCTGGCGCGGGAATGTCCTTGTCGGGACCAATCAAAATGTTGATCTCACTGGTGTAGCGCCGCGTTAACTTCTCGATTTCATGAATCGAAAGCTTGCGCGGATCGACCCGAATGCCGCCCTTCGCGCCGCCGTAAGGCAGGTTGACCGCCGCGTTCTTGACCGTCATCCAGGCGGACAGTGCCATCACCTCGGACAGCGTGACATCTTGGTGATAGCGCACGCCGCCCTTGCCAGGACCTCGAGAGGTGTTGTGTTGCACTCGGTAGCCCTCAAAGTGCGCGATGCTGCCATCATCGAGTTGAATCGGGCAGTCCACAATCAAGATGCGCTTTGGACGTTTCAGGGTTTCGACCCAGTACGCGAGTTTCCCCAGGTACGGCGTCACACGGTCGATCTGCTCGAGGTAAATTTCCCAGGGTCCAAGGTTGTCTTTTGCCAGGTATGACGGAACTTCATGTGTGTGCATGGTGACTCCTCAAGTGCACGTTAAGTGCACGGGCGCATGTCCGCGCCCCACTAAAATGTTTACGGGTACAATCCGCGCAAATTCGTGCTTTCATTGATCCTCGAGATTGCCAGCACGTAAGCGGCGGTTCGCAGGTCAGTCTTTTTACCAAGGGCAACCTCGTAAATTTCGTTTAATGCCCTGGCAATGTGCTTCTCGAGGTTGGCATTGATCTCGTCGATGCTCCAATAAAAATTATTGAAATCCTGCACCCACTCATAATAACTGACCGTCACGCCGCCAGCGTTGGCGAGCACGTCTGGAATGACTGTTCTTCCTTCCTCACGCAAGATCAAATCGGCTTCTCGAGTGACCGGATGGTTCGCACCCTCGGCAATGATTCTGGCTTCGACCCGACCAGCATTGCCCGCATGAATTGAACCTTCCCGAGCACTTGGCACAAGAATGTCCACCGGAAGCGTGAAAATGCTGTCCCGATCAATTTTTTTAGCACCCGCAAAGTTCTGCACCGATCCGGTCTCGAGCTTGTGGGCAATCAGGGCGCGAATGTCCAGCCCGTCATGGCGGTAAACCGCGCCCGAACTGTCAGACACCGCCACGACCCGCACGCCACGCTCGAGCATGGCAAGGGCGGCGTAACTGCCAACCACACCAAAGCCTTGCACGGCGGCGCTCGAGTTTGCCAGGTCAATGTTTTCACGTGCAGCGACACCAAAAATACTGTTGGCAACGCCGCGCCCTGGGGCTTCGAGCCGCCCGAGGCTGCCGCCCATGCTGATGGGTTTTCCGGTCACGACGCCGGTGCTGGTGGTGCCCTTGTTCTGGCTGTACGTGTCCATGATCCACGCCATGGTCTGCTCGTCTGTGCCGGTGTCGGGCGCGGGAATGTCTTTGTCTGGACCGATAAGATCAACCAATTCGCTGGTGTAACGCCGCGTCATGCGCTCGAGTTCGTCGCGGGAAAGTTTTTTGGGGTCAACGTCAATGCCACCCTTTGCGCCACCAAACGGCAGACCCATGACCGCGCATTTGATGGTCATGCTGGCTGCCAAGCCGCGCATTTCGTCCAGGTTTAAGCCCGCACGGTAACGAATTCCGCCCTTGCCTGGACCCCTCGAGATGCTGTGCTGAACGCGGTATCCCGTGAAAAACCGCACGCTGTTGTCGTCCATGCGCACGGGAACGCTGACCGTGACCATGCGTTTTGGGTGGCGAAGATACTCTAGGGTTTCGCTGGTGGCGTTCAAGTGTGGCAGGGTATCCTCTATTTGCTCGAGGAACGCGTGCCAGAGGTTGAGCTGTCGGTCTGGCGGTGATGGGTTGTTGTCTTCGGGTCTTGTCATGCGCCTTCCTCCAAGAAACTGTGCTGAACAATAGACACAATGCTCGAGTCTCGAGGCTAATGCTCGAGTCTGAAATCTTTGAACAGATAGTGCGTGTTTGAGTATACAACTGCCGAACGTTTGTTTGTTTTGAAAAGCGACTTTAACGTGTTTTTTGGCGTTAAACTTTGGTATGCAAAAAGTTTTGGCGGGCACAATGGAGGAATTCCCGATAGGCACACAAAAAATTGTCGAACTCGAGGATGATTACGTGCTGGTGGTGCATTCAATCTCGGGTTTTTGGGCAATCGAAGACCGTTGCTCGCACGACGACAATGAACTCTTCGGCGGCGAGGTGACCGACAACACCATCAAATGCCCGCGCCACGGGGCAAAATTTGACCTCGAGACGGGCAAGGCGCTCTGTCTTCCAGCCGTAAAAGCCATAAAATCCTTCGCGGTCAGCCTCGAGCCTGACGGTGTTTACGTGCTGTCTCGAGATTAGGAACGCCGTGCTGGACGCGATAAATTTGAATTACGGTTTGGGCTGAATTGCTCAAATTCTCATTTTGTACAAGGTTTCACAAAGCTCGCGCCTGACGTGACGAAACACATGCGATCCAGGGTTCATATCGGCTGCGAAGGGGTTTTTTACATTACACGAACAGCGCTCCCGTGTCAATCGGGCTTGATTCAACCCTAGGGGAGTTGACAAATTAGGTATCCACGTATCAAAGTATTGTTTGGAGGTAACAAAATGGCAGATCGTATGGGCAAGGCTCACTTGGTGCAAGAAGTCTCCGCAAAAGCTGGCGTTACTCGCAAAGCCTCAGGCAATGCCGTTGACGCAATGATTGCGGCAATCATTGCTGGCGTCAAAAAAGGCAGCGTCACGCTCCCAGGACTCGGTACATTCAGCGTGGTGAAAACCAAAGCCCGTACCGGCGTCAAACCAGGCACCAAAGAGAAGATCAAGATTCCTGCTGGCAAACGCTTGAAGTTCAAAGCATCCAGCACCCTCAAGGGCAAAGTCTAAATCTCGAGTTTCAAAAGCAATTCAGAACAGCCACCAATTTGGTGGCTGTTTTTTAACAACAAAAGCTCGAGCAATAACACTCGAGCTTTTAACGATCAACAATGTTTAAGCCAGCATTCCAACAGCCATCACTTCGCCGTCTTTGACCTCGAGCTTGATGCCCGACAACGACTTTTTGGCGGGACCGTGCGTTGCCGAACCGTCGGCAACACTAAAGGCGCTACCGTGACAACCACAGGTCATGACATGTTCCTTGTCCTGAGCGCCAATTTTGCAACCCTGATGGGTGCAACTCAAACTGTAGGCGGTCAAATAAATTTTGGTTTTGTCGACCGTCACCTCGAGCACCCGACCAGCTTTTAAGAGTTTCTCGTCTTTGGGCATTGGCACCCGAGCCAGTTGCGAAGCCGCACCCTGAAAATCGAACGCCACCACATCCCAATCTTTGGCAAGTTTCTCGAGCTTGCCGATGCTCACGGGTTTGATTTCGGCGGTTTGGGCAAACGTTGAAAGCTGCCCTCCGAAAGCGACACCCGCACTGCCAACAGCAATCACTTTGAGGACTTCACGACGGGATTTCGAGACTTCGTTCATACTGACCTCCTGTAACTTGTTTCAGACAAAGTATACGGACAGGATGAAAAAACGGTTTTACAAAAAACCATTGTAAAAATTCCCTTGCACAGCTTTGGTTTATGGGGTATATTCCTACGGCTCCAAGCGAGCGCGGCTTAAGTGTCAAGGGGAAACCCAAGACCGCCGCACTCCAGGGTTCGCAGAACCACTGCAACACCCTCGAGCGGAGGAAAAAATGGGTAAGTTAAAGACTCGTAAAGTTGCCGCCAGCCGTGTAAAAATCACGGGTACCGGCAAGGTCATGGCTTGGAAAGCTGGCAAACGTCACCTTTCGTACCACAAGTCAGGCGGAGAAATTCAGGGCAAGGGTGTCGCCTACGTGATGTCCGATCACGATCAACCTCGCATTAAAGGCATGTTGCCTTACGGGGTGAAATAATGCCACGCGCCAAGACTGGTATTGTCCGTCGTCGTCGTCACAAGAAGATTCTAAAACGCGCCAAGGGTTTCTGGGGAACACGTTCCAAGAACTACAAGAACGCCTCACAGACTCTTCTTAACGCTGCCACCTACAGCTACCGCGACCGCAGGAACAAGAAACGCGATTTTCGCCGTCTGTGGATTCAACGTATCAACGCCGCAACACGTTTGCATGGCATGAGTTACAGCCTGTTCATCAACGGCTTGAAGTTGGCTGGCGTCGAGGTAGACCGCAAAATGCTCGCCGACCTTGCCGTTCGTGAACCAGTCGCTTTTGAAGCGCTTGTCACCATGGCTAAATCCGCACGGGCTTAATTTCACAGGCTTAATTTTCACGGCTTCATTTTCAGGAGTACATCATTATGGCGAAGACTTGTATCGTAAGGGGCGTCTCGAGCATTGTGGTCAACACCGTGCAACGGCGCGGTAAAGCCAAAGCCGAGGGCGGCGTTGGTAAGAAAACCACTGGCATCTCCAAGGTTCGTAAATACGCGAACCTTCAAAAGAAAACCGTTCTGGTTGACGGCATCAAGAAAACCGTTTGGCTTTCAGCCCGCGCCATGCGCAAATTGCCCTCCAACATCGTTGTTGTTGGCAAGTAAAAAATCCGTAAAACAGAAAACCGCGCCATGTGCGCGGTTTTTTTGATGCTCGAGCTTCATTTTGAACTTGCAGGTTCTGAATTTGAGATTTGCCTTGCTTCCTGACAGATCGGCTCGAGCTTATCGGCAGTTTTACGCAACCAGTGCGCCACTCGGGTTCTGAAGCTTGGCGTCTCGAGTTCGAGCCTATGACGGTTGTGGCTCTCTTCCAGCAAAGCTTGTTGACGTTCGCGGGCGATGTGTTCAGTGAATAACCAGTTCATGCCAAAACTGTAGTCTCAATACTTTGGCATTGGTATCAATTCGGTAAACCCCGAATCTATTGGCTCGAGCCTGATTTGGGAGTACAACAATGTCATGAAAAAGCGCCTTCACCTCTCGACCCTCGACCTGACCCGCACACGGTTTGCCTTCAGTCCATTGTTTGAAACCGCAATGGGTTTTGGTGTGATGCACGACCCGAGCCGCCACGCCATTCATTTGCCCTGGATTTGTAAGGCTCGAGAAGCCACCGAACATCTCAAATTCGAGTTTATTCATGCCCTGGTACGCACACCAAAAGCCAGTTATGTTCCAGATTTTTTGACGCCTCCACCAAGCACGCCACTTCCAGAATTTACCGACGAAATTCGGGCTTTGCTTGCCACCGACCATGAAATCGTGCGCCGTGAGGTGAAGAGAACTTGGGAAGATCAAACCGAATTGCCAAAAGTTGTACAAGCTTTTATTGATGACCCCCAATCCGCCCTCGAGCAATTGGCGCACGAACTCCAAACATTCTGGGCGCTCACCCTCGAGCCGCACTGGACGAAGATTCGTGCCACACTCGAATCGGATGTGCTGACCCGAGCACGAAATTTGGCACTTGGAGGGGCAAAAGCTTTATTTCAAGATTTAAATCCTTTGGTGCGTTACCAAGACGGGTTGCTCGAGTTGGATAAATCTTTTTGCCAAAATGATGACGGTACGGACATTGACCTGGAAGGTCGCGGACTGCTGCTCATGCCCTCGGCGTTTGTTTTTCCCAAGTTCATGACCATCCTCGACCCGCCCTGGCAACCCGTCCTGGCGTACACCCCTCGCGGCGTGGCGAACCTCTGGATGAACGAACCGCCACCCGCCAACCAAGCCCTCGAGATGTTGCTCGGTGCTGGGCGCTCAGAGGTGCTCTTAAGCCTCGAAACGCCTTTGAGCACCTTGGAAGTCGCCACGCGCCTTGGACTCTCCTCCAGCGGCGTCTCAGAGCATCTGGGCGTGCTGCGGCAAACGGGGCTGGTCGAAGGGCATCGGCGCGGCAGGTCGGTCTATTACAGCCTCAGCCGAACGGGTTGCGCCTTGCTGGATTTGTTCCTGCCATCAACTCTCGATCTCGAGCTTGTACCAGAACTAGAGGGCGTTTAAACCGTTTCAGTCAATGTTTTTTGCACTCAGCACCGTATGAAACTCGATTTGTGGTGGTTCGCTAAACCAGGTTTGTGCATTTGCCATCAGGGTTGCCGCAATCTGACCCGCAAGATGCGCTTGCCGCCCCGAATCATCTGGGTTGATGTCAAAAATTCCAAACGTCGAATCCCCAATTTGATACGCCACCCAGACTTGCGTTCCAGCTTCTTGTGCCGCCAGTGCAACCGCTCCCTCGAGATATTTTGCCACGGTTTGTTCCTGACCCGCTTTGGCTTGCAACCGCACCAACAATCCAACGTGATTCATTTGTGCCCACTTCCTGGGGTTCGCCCAAAATTCAGTATAGTCAGAATCTTGAATGACAAAGCTCTGGGGATTACAAGTTTTTCTCGAGGTAAAATTCCGCATTCACTTCACTTGCAATTTCTCGGGTGGCTTTGAATTCCGTGCCGATGTCCAGCCTTCTTTTCGTGGTTCGAGCCGTCTCTTGCGCCATCCAATCCCCACCAAAATTCATGGTTTGGATTCGTTCTGGCATCTGACCCGAGTCGCTGGCATTCCGAATGCCCAGCACAGAATGCCCAACCGCGTTCGCCATCGCCGTGGCTTTGTCAAAGGCTTTTTTCATGGCGGCAGCACCCAACTCGAGCATCACAGCTTCGGTTTCAAAAATCCATTCGAGTTGCTCGAGCTGCACGTTTTTGGCGGTGGATATCACCCCCAAAAAATCTGGGAGTTTGGAAAAATCAGACACGGTTAACTCGAGTTTGAATTCGGCTTTGGAACTCTTGCCCAAGAGTCCAGAATCCATCCTGGCACTGACCGATTTGACGTTGAAATCCGCATTTGTCGCACCAAATTCTTTAAATCTTATAACCAGTTCTTTCAGGATTCTCGAGCGGTCCAGTGCCGCATTGCCAAACAAAAACGTTTCGCCCTCGACCGCAAAATGCAGCTTGGCGAGGCTGGCGCTGATTTCCTGGCTGGCTTTGGCGGTCACGCGCAGAATACTTTCGGTCATGGGTTTTAGTGTAATCCCATTTCGGTACTCGAGAATCCGTAAAACCTTGCCGCCGTCCCACCCAAGATTTGCGCTTTTTGATTGGGGATGAGTTTCTCGAGCAACACGTTTGTCTCCTGCCAAACTTTGGCGTAATTCCCAGCCAGAATCGCCACCGGATAATCGCTGCCAAACATCAGGCGTTCCGCCCCAAAACAATCCAGCGCAAAATTCGTATAAGGCTCGAGCTGGCTGGCGTTCCAAGTTTCCCAATCGGCAGCGGTGTTCAAACCAGAAATTTTGGCAAACACATTCTCAAATTCGCTGGCTGCTTTCAGCAAATCCGCCCAAGGTTGCCAACCACGCGCAAAAATGGGCGGTTTGGACAAATGATCGATGACCAATTTCAGTTTTGGAATTTTTGCCGCGACAATGGCAACTAGCTCGAGGTGACGCGGCAAAACGCTGACCACATCAAACGTCAAACCTTGTTCTGCCAGAACCTCGAGCGTCGCCAGCACTTCAGGTTTTAACAAGTAATTCACGTCGGGTTCGTCATGAATGAGATGCCTCACACCCTTAAATTTGGGATGCTCCCCAAAAACCTCGAGTGCGCGAGTTGCAATTTCTGGTTCGGTGAGCGGAATCCAGCCCACCACCGCTTTAATCCAGTCATGTTTTTCGGCTTGCATGAGCATGGATCGCGTGTCCTCAAAACCATTCGCCGCCTGCACCAAGACCGTCCCAGAGATGCCCGCCGCCAACAATTGAGGCTCGAGGTCCATAGGCGTGAACGTTCTGTTCAAGACGCCATGTTCGGGTTTGAGCCAAGGGTACGCAACTTTCTCGAGATTCCAAAAATGTTGATGCGCGTCGATGACATCCATGCTCAATCATAGCTCGAGAATTTGTATTAAACTCGAGCATGAAAAATACTGACGCTCGAGCGCACTTCCCAGCTTTTCAAAACGGTTTTAGCTTTCTGGACAACGCGGCTGGCGCTCAAGTCCCAAAGCAGTGCATTGATGCCATTGTGAGCTTCTTGAGCAGCGCCTCGTGCAATGTCGGGATGCCGTATCCAGGCTCACAAACCGCCACAAACATCAAAATTCAAACCCGCCTCGAGACGAGCGAATTTTTGAATTGCAAACCAACCGAAGTCGTCATTGGCACGAGCGCCACCTCCCTGACTTTTCAACTCGCACGGGCTTTCTCGAGAATCTTCAAACCAGGCGATGAAATCATTATTTCCGAACTCGAGCACGAAGCCAACGCCAGTCCCTGGCGCAGCCTGGAGGCGCAAGGTGTGGTCATCAAAATCTGGCGGGCAACATTTCCCGAAAGCCGTTTGAAATTAGATGATTTACGCAGTTTAATCTCGAGCCGCACACGATTGCTGGCGGTTTGCTCTGCCGCCAACTCTTTGGGCACAGCCCCAGATGTGGCGGGCGCTGCCGCGATTGCCAAAACCGTTGGCGCATGGACGATCACCGACATGGTGCATTACGCCCCACATCACCTGCCAGACGTGCAAAAACTCGGCGTGGATTTCGCGGTGTTCTCGAGTTACAAGGTTTTTTCGACCCACACCGCGTTCATGTTCGTGAAAGAAGGATTGCTCGAGAAGTTGCCAGCCGACAAACTGCATTTTATTCCAGACGACAGCCTGCAAAAATTCGAACCAGGCACAACCAACCACGAATGCCTCGCAGGCTGGCTTGGGACGCTCGAGTACCTGCGGACAGTGCTGGGCGGTGGCGCGACGGGACGCGCTGGCTTGCAAGCCGCATACACCCAAATCGAGAATCTCGAGCAACCACTGATGGAATTTGCACTCGAGAAATTCAAAGACATTCCAGGGTTGAGTTTTTACGGTGAACCCAGCACTTCAGGACGCGTCGGAACGTTCTGTATCAACATGCCAGGACTCGAGCCGCTACAGGTAGCCGAACGGCTTGCCACGGCGGGTGTGGGCGTTGCTGCGGGGCATTATTACGCCACCATGCCCATGACCGCGCTGGGCTTGATGCCAAATGGTGCGGTGCGGGTCAGTGTGGCGCATTACAACACCAAGGAAGACCTCGAGAAACTGATGGGGGCATTAAAGGATTGAAGTCGGATTGCTAGGTAGTGGTGTATCTAAGAATGCTACTCTCGAGAATTTTCGTCAGGGACAAATTTAGGTGATCTCTAGCATTCGAGTTTACCCATTACCGATTGCTAAATTATTCGACAACTTTTAGCTGTATCTGAGTTCCATGAGGCAACTCATGAATTTGTCTGCCAATATCACCAGAAAATCGTATTTGTTCGATCTGTGAAATGCTATGAATGTTTGCAAAGCTACCCTGATTGCCAGTTGATCGCCCATGAATAACTCTTCAGAATGTGTCTACCCAACGCACTCAAAGGAGATCACTCATGGACGACCATTTTATCGTAACAGCTTTCGTCATTATCGACGACCTCATGACCAAATTC